>JAQTUL010000008.1 GCA_028710275.1 Candidatus Colwelliibacteriota bacterium
AGTGTAAATTTTATCTTGTTCCGACCGGTATTTTCGATTGGAGAGGTGCTAGAGCGGTCGAATAGGACACGGTGCTAACGTGTTAGACTCGAAAGGGTCTCCAGGGTTCGAATCCCTGCCTCTCCGCCAAGACAATTTATTATCGGAGATGACCCATTTACCTAAGTAAGTGATATGATCCGAGTATATAAATAGTTTTAAAATACACTTTCATATATAAATTATGTATGAAGAATCAGCATAAAATTATTAGTGAAGGCTTTGTTCAAAAATGTGTAATCAATCACCTAGAAAACCAGGGTTGGAGCAAATCATTAAAAAGCGCGGAACTTTGGGAGCATGGGGTTGATATAAAAGTTAGAAATAATAAATTTTCTAGATATTGGCTAATTGAAGCCAAGGGAGATCCATCTAAGTCTGTAAAAAGTCCTGGTGGTAGTAGGAGCAGTTCTTTAAACTCTGCTTTAGGGCAAATCATTACCAGAATGCACCGCAATGGGAAAAGAGCCTATAAATATGGCTACAAGTATGGCATCGCTTTCCCATACTCATTTAGGTCCATGGTAATTAAAAAAATACCTTTTGATGTGATGGACAAATTAAACTTGTTTATATTTTTTGTAGATGTAAACGGTGTGGTTGAAGAAATTGATTGGAAAATTATGAGAAAAGTTAGCCCTAATCTTCATTAATCATTGAGCATTAACTTTTTATCTTTATATATTATTCTCGATCGTAGATTTGCTAATAACTCTCTCTTTTCAGTCACTATGCCTTCCTTAAGTATGTACTTGGCATAGTTTCGTATATCCGTATCTTCTCTATTTTTTACCTTATCCGTACTACCTAACACTGATCTTTGGAATATATTAAATCTCGCGATCTCATCCTCAAGCTTCTGTCTCATGCCAAGCTCGTTGATATCTACCTTATCCAATATCTTTAGAAGCTCCGTTATAAGGTCTTCCTCTCTGATATACATATTCTTGCAATTTCTATCTCTCGCCCTACTACATGAATAATATATGTATTTCGCGTGCGTCCCGTCTTTAAGTAACTTCCATTTTTCTTCTGCTGATATTCCACTACCGCAATATCCACAAGTAAATAGTTTAGTGAATGCGAATTCCTTATTCTCTCGCTGTATATTGTCGCGTTTTAATTGCGCTTGAGCCTTTTCAAATAACTCTTGGGTAATAATTGGCTCGTGTTGTCCTTTATACCAATTGCCACTACCTTTTGGGCGTTCAAATACTCCATAGTAAAACTGATTATCAAGTATTCGATATATACCACTAAGTGTTAAGGGTTTATTACCTCTCGTATAGAAATTCAGTTCAAATTTGAGCCAGTTATATAACTTTCTTCCCGAGTATCGTTCATATGCCACTTTTTCAAACATCTTCTTAATCGCCGGAGCTCTAAGCGGATCAATTATCACTTGGCATTTCTTATCCATTCTATTTTGATTTAAATATCCAAGCGGAGCTGGCCCTGCCCATAGCCCCATCTCGCATCTTGTTCTTAATCCACGCTTTACATTTACGCCCCTATTATCATTTTCAAGTTTTGCCTGACTCCCAAGAATCATCAGTAAGAACTTCTCATTCGGGTTATTACTGAATTTCTGCCCAAATGTTCGTATCTCTAAAAGAGCGCCAGAGTCCATTAAATCCACTATTTTCCCAAGATCCCCAGCATTCCTACTAATACGATCCGGCGCCCATGTCAAAATGCCGTTAAACTTTCCATCTCTTATCTCTTCGATAATCTCATTAAAGATTGGTCGTTGCCCAGTTTCCTTAGCTGAATGACTTTCTCGCTTCATACAAACCACTTCCAGATTCTCTCGCTCAGCGAGTTGAAGCATCTCTTTTATTTGGGAATCTATGGAAAGCACCTGTCTTTCCTCGGATTCTGTCGATTTACGGGCATACAGGCAATACCTGGCCTTTACCGTTTGAGATTGTATTTGGGCCATCTCATAGCCTTTCGGAGCTGTTATTTTCATATACCTCATGAATGACGCCGACCGCCGAAGGAGTCCAGAGCGTCCCAAGTAGATAACTAAACAATGGCCAGACCTATGAAGAGTTGCGAATTAACGTAAATACTTGACGAGCAAATGGAACTTATGCTAACATAGGAAAAATGACAGAAACATCAAACGATAAGGACCTACTCTCTATCGGCGAAGTTGCCAAGATTTTTGGCATAAACAGAGATACCCTCCGCAATTGGGAGAAAAAGGGACTCATTACTCCACTTAGGATAGGTCCTCGTAAAGATCGCAAATACAGACCGGAAGATATTGAGCGAATTGCTAATGACAAAAGCATTGTTAAAGATCTTGGTGTCCCCTTAACGGATGATCAGGGAAAGATGAACCTAACTCAGCTCAAGCAATTCCTTTGGAGAAGTGCCGATATTTTGCGGGGAAAGATCGACAGCTCGGATTACAAGAAATACATTTTTGGACTCCTATTCTATAAGCGCATCAGCGATATGTGGGATGAAGAGTATAAAAAGGTTCTTGAGGAGTATCACAATGAGGATTTAGCTCGCGAAGATCATAATCACCGATTTCAAGTTCCTAAAGATTGCCGATGGGAAGTAATTCAAAAACAAGCTGAAGGAATCGGTCACAAACTCAATGAAATTTTTGATAAGCTAACCAACGCAAACAGTCCTAAACTCGACAAGATTTTCGACGACCTTGATTTTGCTAATAAGGATAAGTTTCCGAATGAAACACTACAACGTCTTATAAATCACTTTTCACAGCATAATTTTGGAGATAATTATATTAATTCCGATCTCCTTGGAGACGCATACGAGTATCTCATTGAGCAATTCGCAGCGGATGCGGGCAAAAAAGGCGGAGAGTTCTACACGCCACGCGAAGTTGAGCGCGTAATTGTCAATATCTTAAAGCCTCACGAAAAAGACCACATCTACGATATGACCGTAGGCTCCGGAGGATTCCTTTTAGAGGCGTACCACTATCTTAAAAACGAGGCTAGTGAGAAGAAAGCTCGCTCACTCTACCTTTACGGGCAAGAAATAAATATCGGGACATATGCGATTGCGAAAATTAACATGTTCCTTCATGGGCTTGATAGTGCCGACATACAACGTGGAGATACGCTAGCCGATCCGAAATTTCTAAATCCCGACGGCTCACTGAAGACCTTCGACATCTGCGTAGCAAACCCACCCTATTCAATAAGTGAGTGGGAATCGGAAATATTTAAATCTGACAAACACGGACGAGCAGCTGGTTATGAAATGCCTCCGGCTAAGAAAGCGGACTATGCCTTTGTTCTTCACATGGTGAAGTCGATGAATGAGAACGGTCGTGCAGGCATCGTGCTTCCGCACGGTGTTCTTTTCCGTGGCGGCGCAGAGGGTCATATCCGTGAGCAGCTTATTAAAAATGATTTAATTGAAGCCATCATTGCCCTTCCCTCAAAGCTGTTCTATGGCACAGGTATCCCGGCGGCAATAGTAATATTTAACAAAAATAAGCCTGATGGCCATAAAAATAAGATCCTTATCGTCGATGCGGAGCAGGACTATGAAGAAGGCAAAAATCAGAATCGCCTGCGGAAAGTGGATATTCAGAAGATAGTTTCGGCATTTGAGAGCTACAGAGACATTGAGAAATATGCCCGCGTCATAGGTATTAAGGAGCTTGAGGAAAACGAATTCAATCTCAATGTGCGTCGCTACGTTGAAAATGGCGAGGACGAGGAAGTGGTGGATGTAAAGACCGTCTGGGGCTATGTGAAAGAAATTGAAAATGATCGCGATGTGATTGATAAGAAGGTCGAGGGATATCTAAAGGGATTAAAATACTAAATTTATGTCAGAAGAACTACAAACAGAAGAAGTTAAAACAATGAGCAAGCACGATTTCTATTTTGAAACCCCCTTGTATGAAGCAGTCTCAATTAGCGAACTAGAGAAAGATGCTTTCAGATACGATGTTGATGCCTATAGCGCACAGAACGAGTCAGAAACTACCTACAGCATTTATACCCAAGAAATTGATACTTGGCTAAAAGATAGTACAACCATTGGTTTCTATCTGATTACTTTAACCTGTAAGAGAAAGCAGAATGATGTATTAAGATTTACTGTTTACAAGGACAGAGAAATTGTCCTAAAAATTGGTCAATACCCCTCTCTCGCAGATTTGCAGTTCGCGGAAATTGGTAAAAAGTATAACAAGGTTTTACCTTCTGAAGATCTAAAAAATCTCAAAAAGGCGATTGGGCTCGTATCTCACGGAGCTGGGGCGGGCTCGTTCGTTTATCTCAGGAGAATTTTTGAGAAATTAATTCTTGAGACATATACCAATAACGCTAGTTCTCTCAAGATAAACGAAAGTGATTTCAAAATACAGCGAATGATGGATAAAGTTGAAACGTTAAAAGCGTTCCTCCCGAGTCAGCTTGTAGAAATGAAGGGCGTTTACTCGATTTTAGGTAAAGGAGTCCACGAATTAACGGAGGAAGAGTGTCTCCGATATTTTTCACCGATCAAACTTTCTATTGAGTTGATCCTTGATCAGAAGATCGAGGAAGATAGAAAGCGTGAGAAAGACGCAGTGGTTAAAAAGCAATTACAACAAATTCAGCAGGAAATTGCCGCTGAAAGAGAAGATGAAAAATAATCTAGTACAACAGAATATTCCGAGCGGTTGGCAAAGCACCTCCGTCGATGATATTTGCTACGTTATGAAAGGACAGGGTCTTTCAAAAAAAGACATAGATCCTTCTGGTAAAAATAAATGCATATTGTATGGCGAGTTATTTACAACTTACGACGAGGTTATTAAAGACGTAAAAAGCAGAACTGACTCAACTGTAGGCACTCCATCGGTCAGCGGTGATGTGCTGATCCCCGGATCGACAACAACGGTCGCACGAGACCTCGCAATTGCGTCAGCTTTAAACGAAGATGGTGTGCTTCTGGGTGGAGATATAAATATATTAAGAAGAAAAGACAGCTTCTACGACGCTAACTTTCTGGCCTATTACTTAACGCACTATAAGAAAGACGAAATTGGAAAACTCGGCCAAGGGACGACTATTGTTCACTTGTATGGAAGTAATATCAAAGCTTTAGAAGTCATTCTCCCTAAAAACATCAGAGAGCAGCAAAAAATTGCAGAGGTTTTAGGGACGGTGGATGAGGATATTGCGAAAACACAGGAAGTGATTGAAGCGACAGAAAAACTCAAGCGTGGATTGATGCAGGATATATTCAGCTTTAAAAATAAAAAAGATGTTAAATATCTTGCTCTGGGGAATATTGGCAAGGTGTCCATGTGTAAGAGGGTTTTTAAAGAAGAAACATCAAACACGGGTGAGATACCGTTTTATAAAATTGGTACTTTCGGGAAAGAGCCAGATGCTTTTATATCCCAAAAATTATTCGATAGTTACCGAAGAAAGTTTTCTTTTCCTAAAATTGGCGACATACTTTTATCAGCTTCTGGAACTATAGGTCGAAAAGTTAAATATGATGGCAAACCGGCGTATTTTCAAGATTCAAATATTATTTGGTTAGAACACGATGGAAGTAAAATTTTAAATGATTTCCTTTTTTATTTATACGACACAATAAAGTGGCAGACCGAAGGAAGCACAATAAAAAGATTGTATAACGATATTCTGTTGAAAAAAGTTGTTCCTGTGCCTTCTATTGATCAACAGAAGCGAATCGTAGAAGTTTTATCTGTAATTGATGAAAAGATTTCGGTCAATAAAAAATTGAAAGAAAAACTTACGCTCCTCAAAAGAGGCCTGATGCAGGATTTGTTGAGTGGGAAAAAGAGAATAATATGACTACCGAAACGCTAAAAAATAAAACGAAGACGAAAGAGATATACCACGCAGTTAATACCGATCCTATTTTCGATGTTAAATCACGTGAAGTAACTAAGGGAAGTCTTTACGAAATTGTCTTTCCGTTTAACCGTCAAGGTAAGCAGAAATATTCTCTGATATCTGAGATCCATTTCGATGGGGTTAGTCGTCTAGACCTCAAAGGTATGCGAGGCATATCTCGCGGTTATGGCTTTACGCAGGATACTTCTCCCATCGTATCCACTCTGAATGAAGCTTTCCATGGCGTGACAAAAATTATCATTTCCACTAAGGCAACATCAATCAACCAGCGAAAAAGTGAGCTCGTGTTGAACATTAATGACTATAAGACTATTTACTCTACGATCAGGCCAAAAAACCAGAAACATTCTAAAGACCAAAAGGTTACAATCTATAATATTTTGGCACAGGCAGGCGGATTAGGCCTCAAGGCTAAGAAAATTCCTTATATCGCTGGATCAATTAAGGGAATCTTGAGAGAGGTTTCTTCATCGGGAGGAAAGCTGTCAGACGCCGATTCCGCCGCACTTCTTGATTTTGCACAGAACAAAATTGAAAACTATGACATTGATGCTGCCGCTCTAATCCATACGAAGGAAAAAATAGACAAGGTTTATTTTGAGAAAGTCATAGCTAGGTTCGAGAAATTACTTGCTCTTAAAAAGGGTGTCGGTGCAAAGAAGATGGAACAGAGTTGGCACAACTTCTTTAAAGATAACTCTTGGATCTTTTCGTACTTGTTTGCTGCACCACACTTCCTTTTTCAGGACGAGTATTATGTTGGTGGGCAAAAAGGCACGGGCAAAGAAGCGCGATATGCTGATTTTATTTATAAAAATAAACTGACCGACAGTGCAACAATAATTGAGATTAAAACTCACAGGACGAAAATACTACACAACACTGCCTATCGTTCTGCTGGGAAGGTATATCCGATCTCGTCAGACATCACTGGAGCAATAAATCAGGTGCTCGATCAGAAGAACACTCTTCTTAAGAATTATTCAACTGTAGCTCAAGGTGATTTTGAGATCTTTGACCCTCGCTGCGTCATCGTGGTCGGAAACACCAAAGACATCCCAAGGGAACGGGTAAAGAATTTTGACATGTTCCGCTCGAACCTGAGGAACATAGAAATCATCTGTTTCGACGAACTACTGGAAAAAGCAAAATTGCTTTTGAGTCACTTCATCAAACCGAGGGTCCCCAAAAAGAAAAAGAAGAAAAGAAAGTAACATGAAATTTAACGAACAGGTCACAGTAGAAAGCTACATTATCAAGTTTATTGAAAATAAACTTGGCTTCGATTACATAAAATCGGAGGAATTTTCAAGACTCCGTGATCTTGAGAGTGAATACATTATCAAATCGCAGTTACTTGATGCGGTGAAAAGAATAAACGAGGTTGGTGATGCTGTGGCAAAAAGTGTTTTGCGAGAAGTAACTAAAATAGATTCAAATAAGGACTTTTTAGATTCTATTCGCAATGGTATAAATCTGAAAGATCCAGAAACCGGGCTATTTCGTGATTATAAAATCGTTGATTTTAATAATCCGGAAAATAATCAGTTTGTTGTTACCAACCAATTCTATTTTGAGGGAGATACAGAAAATATTCGTCCGGATATATTGATTTTTGTGAACGGACTTCCGCTCGTGGACATTGAAGCAAAGAGTCCAACCGCCTCAGAAGGGGTTAACTTTGAGAATGGGATTGAGCAAATTAAGAGATATGAAAAAGTCGCCCGCAGGTTGTTTATTCCAAACTGCTTTAATATTGCGAGCGATGGTCTTAAAACAGTTTATGGAGCGACTGGTTCGCCGAAACAGCTTTTCCTCCAGTGGAGGGATGAGGATATAGAAAAAGAGTTTGGTGGCGAGTTAGAAATGACGCTCTTCTCACTTCTCTCCAAAGAAAACTTTCTAGATATTATTCAAAACTTTATTCTCTTTGAAAAAGAGAAAGAGAAGATGGTAAAGAAAATGGCTCGCTATCAGCAAATGCGAGCAACTAATAAGATTGTCGAGCGCGTTCTTTCCAAAGAAAAAAGACAAGGCTTAATTTGGCACACACAAGGATCCGGGAAAACACTTACAATGTTTTTCACTGCGTGGAAACTGCGATTCAATAAAGTCCTTGCCAACCCGAAGGTGTTTATTTTGGTTGATCGCGTGGATTTAGATGACCAGATATTTGAGACCTTTACCAATGCTGGAGGAAAGAACGTGGAAAGAGTTGTTTCTCGGAAAGATTTAGAAGAAAAGATTCAATCACCGATAAGCGGAATATTTATCACAACAATTCAGAAGTTCTCAGAACTCGGAAGCCAAGTAGAAAATCTCGATGAAAATGTGATTATTCTTGCCGATGAAGCTCACCGAGGTAATGAGGGTATTTCTGGTATCAATATGCGTAATGCCTTTAAAAAAGCGTTCTTCTTTGGATTTACTGGAACGCCAGTTGATAAAACACACACAAATACTTTCCGGAACTATGAGGGCGAAGGAAAACGCTACTTGGATTATTACTCCATCCAGCAATCAATTGATGACGGGGCGACAATTCCGGTGACATATGAGGCACGTCTCTCTAAGTTCTCTATAGATGAAGAAAAACTTGATCAGAAATTTGAAGAGATAACCGGAGATTTACCTGATAAGCAAAAAACCGAACTTATAAAGAAATATGGTAAGAAGGCTGCGCTTGTTAAGTTACCAAAACGAATGGAAGCCGTAGCCAGAGATATTGTTGAGCATTATAAGCTATATGTCGAACCAAACGGTTTTAAGGCACAGGTTGTTGCATACGACCGTGAAGCAGTGGCGAATTATAAAAAGCTATTCGACAAACTCATCCCCGCTGAATGGTCAGCTGTGGTTTATTCGCCTGGAGATCCAAACAGTGATGCTGATGACTTAAAGATATATAACACGAGTAAACGTGAGCGAGAACAAATCATCGAACGCTTTAAAGATCCAAAATCTTCACTAAGACTCCTTCTGGTATGTGATATGTTACTAACTGGTTTTGATGCGCCTATTGAGCAAGTCATGTATCTCGATAAGCCGCTCCGTGATCACAACCTCTTGCAAGCAATTGCTCGTACAAACCGCGTCTACACAAATAAAGACTACGGGAAAATTATTGATTACTACGGAATAACGCGCAATCTCTACGACGCTCTTGATTTTGACGAAGATATCATCGATTCAGCAATGATTGATATCGAGCGGGTCAAAGAAAGATTTACCGACATCTTGAGCGACATAATGAAGATGTTTATCGGAATTAATATTGAGGATCCATCAATGGATAATCTCCGCCGATGCTTGAAGATTTTCATCGATAATCAAGATAAGCAAAAATATTTTCTTGAAAAATATACAAAACTAAAAAGCTTGTTTGAATTTCTATCGCCCGACCCATTCCTAAAAGAATATGTCCGTTCTTTTGAATGGGTGACAAGCTTCTATTTGGCATTTTTAAAAGAATTCCGAAATGAAGATGACAGATATCTGCTCGGAGAATATGGCGAGAAAGTTAAAGAACTCATACAAGAAAGTAACATTATTGACTACGAAGGGATTACTAAGAACTTCCGAGAGCTTCGTGTAAACGATCTATATACACTTGAGCGCCTAAAAGGAATGGACGACGAAGAAAAAGCGCTCAATCTCGAGAAAATGCTCAAGCAAGAAATCTCGATCAATCTTGACGAAAATCCTGCGTATCAAAAATTTAGCGAACGATTAACGGCTATTCGTCGCGAATTTGAGCAGAACCAAATTGACCTGGCTGAGCGTATCCGCCGATATGAGGAATTAATGAGTGATATTAAGTCAAAAGGAGAAGAAGCCAAAGATTTAGGTCTTGATCTCAAAGAATATGCACTCTATGTCATATCGCAGGAATTCATTGAGGATGGTAAAGACGATGTTATTAAGAAATTCGTAAAGGAATTGCGGATTCGTATTGAAGATGACCTCGATGTAGGATGGCAAGAATCGTCAAAGCGGGACGCTTTTGTTAAGGATATTAAGCAAACTCTACAGGAGCTTATTCTGAAAGATTACAGAGAACAATTTAAAGTTACAGATTTCCCAAAGTTTTTAAATAGATTGGTCGACATAATCACGAAAAAATTCTGATATGAGTAAAATAGAATTACAA
Organism: Candidatus Colwelliibacteriota bacterium; assembly: GCA_028710275.1. GTDB lineage: Bacteria > Patescibacteriota > Minisyncoccia > UBA6257 > Colwellbacteraceae > STB-63. The sequence goes on from JAQTUL010000008.1 coordinate 10,069, forward strand.
AATCAAACTATTACCTACACTCTTCGTAAGAGTAAGCGTGCTAAAAGAATGAGACTTGCGGTCTATTGTGACGGAACAATAGTGATCACTACTCCGCACAATTTTAAAGAAACAGTCGCAGAGAAGTTTATTAGGGAAAAGTCTGAATGGTTATTCTCAAAAATTGATTTCTTTAAGCAATTTCAAGGTCGTCCAGTTGCCCGATATAGCCAAGAAGACTATCTGAAATATAAAGATCAGGCGTTGGCTTTAACTAAAAAACGAATTGAGTATTTCAACAAAGCTCATGGTTTTAAATTCAATAAAATCAATATCAAAAATCAGAAGACTCGCTGGGGCAGCTGTTCAAGAAAAGGAAACTTGAATTTCAACTACAAAATTATCTTTCTACCGGATCGAGTACAAGACTATATCGTTGCTCACGAACTCTGTCATCTCAAAGAGTTTAATCACTCTAGAAAATTCTGGACATTAGTTTCTAAATTGATGCCTGACTACGCTACTATCCGGAATGACTTAAAAAAGAGTGGTTTAGCATTCTATTAGGATGATTAAAAGATTACCTAATCCAATAAAAAAAGTTGAGACCGGATTAATACAGTTTTTCTTTTACATAGGAACACTGGCCTACTTACTCTTAAAAGGATATGGATGGTCTTCTGTTCTGATTATTCATCTGATTTTTGTAGTGTTGTACGGAGTCTACTATTTCAGAGAAAATTTTCTCATATTTTTCTTTTCACCTATTATCGCTGTTTGGTTGCCAATTGAGAACTATAAGCTTCGAAAATATCTCAAAAAATTCAAACAAAACACACCGGCTAAATCAGTAGTTATTTTGGGACGTTATAATTGGTTTAAGTTTGACGCTTGGCTCAGGCAAAATTTTCTGAAGAGCGAGGTTAAGTCTCTTGTCTCATATTTAGAGGCAAAGAATCGAGACTTTTCTTTCTATCCTGATGCTACTCTTGCCGATGTGGAAAGTATTATGAGTAATAAGAGTATAAAGGAGGTGTATTTTATGGGCCACGGCGATTCACACACATTTCAACTTAACACTGATGAATTTCTGTACTATTGCGATTTTAACGATCCACAAAAATACGGCAAAGAATTTGTGCATCAAGTACACTGCGGCACTCCTGATGGAAAAAGCTTAATAGATTATGTTGTGCCAGAGAAGAATAGGCCACAGTGCTTTTTCTTCAGGAAGCCAATTAATTCCTTCGATATTGATAAGGAATTTAAGCGGAGGATTAAGAACCTCAAAAAATTAGGCGATTAGCCTATAGATAGCTCCGACTTCGCGACCCTTATTAACTAAACTACGGATCTTAAATTTCCTTGATCTTTTTATGTTTCTGCCAATCTCTAATATATCCCTCATAACCCGATAACTCGTAGTCCTCTATAGGACTACCATCCGGCTTATTAGGTATTTCTCCACCAAACATTGTCAGTTCTTCTTTTAACCTTAGCGTTTTTTGACGTAAATTTTCTTCGAAGCTGTCTATTACATCTTCAGCCGTTATCTGCTCGACAACTGGTGGCAACTCTTTCTTATGGAAGATAACCACATTACTCGTTTGTTTAGACTTATATCTTTGATCATTATGGCCTAGTACATATTTGATCGCCGTCATGTCCTTGTCCTTTACCTTGAGCATGAGAGCATGTTCGGCTATGTCGCAATTATTTTCTCTGCCACGCTGTATGGCCTGACCCGCAAGTTTCCGGAACTCTTTATCCGAGTTGCGCCAACGATAATACGTCGATTTGTCGATTCCGGTTTTCAGGCAAGACAAAAATACATTCCCGCTTTTCTCGAGTTCTTTAAGAAGTTTCTGTTTTGTCTTGTCGTCGATCATATTAATTCACTTTTACTGGTTTCTTACCTGTTTCTTTTCCCCAGCGACGCAATATCACTTCGGTATAGACTGGAGATTTTTCCATAAGATAACACCGACGGCTCATTTTGTTTGCCGCGATGAGTGTCGACCCGCTTCCGCCAAACGGCTCAACAATCAGGTCGCCACGTCTGGTTAATACCTTGATGTATGGAATAAGGATCTCAACAGGCTTAGTCCCGAAGATAATGCCTTGTCCTGATGATTTCTCGTCAGCCGCAATGTGCTCGATAAAGTCAGTCGGACATATTTTCTTGCCTTTCTCGTATGTCTCCCAATGCGGTTTACCGTTTATGGCATACAAGGCGGTTTCGTATTCGTTTTCGAGAAACTCTCCTTCATCTTGGTTTATAAGCTCCACACCTTCGGTTGTGCCGACCATGGCAATATCGTGTTTATTAAAGAATCGGTATTTGGCTGAGAATCCCTGCACTCTATTAGGTAAGTGCCAGACGATCATGTTTTTGACCTTCCAGTGTTTTTCCATCTCGTTCCAGATAGTCCTAATATTCTTCCAATTCTCATAGACGATAATGGCGAAGTCTTCTTTAGCCACCTTACTGATGTTACTCATCCAGAGTTCAGTGAAGTTATCCGGCAAGACATCGGTTTCAAGGTAGCGCCTGTTTTTCTTGGCCCCGAAGCCTGTCGTCACGCCATCTTTCTGCTTTGTTTTGCCTTTTAGGTAATCGAGGATGTATGGCGGATCGGTAAGGCACATATCCGCCTTATTGTTGTCCATAAGTTTGAGCATATCTGCCTCCACGGTTGAATCACCGCACATGAGGCGCGATCCATCCAGTTCATAGATATCGCCCTTTTCTACGCTGATTGTTTCAATGCTTAGCTTCTCTAACTCTTTATTGAGATCAAACTGCTCAACATTTGGATCAACGGGGAAGATGTCATCTAAGTCTTCGCTGTTGAAGCCAATATCGGCGAGAAATGACTCGTCGAATTGAGCTAACAGTTCAAGGTCAAACTCTCCAGTATTTTTGTTGAGCCGGAGGTTTAACTCTTTCTCTTTAGATAAGTCGGCAATTTGTACATAGACTACTGGCACCGCTGCCATACCCATCTCTTTAGCTACCTCAGCTCTGAAGTGACCGCCAATGATTATGTTCTTTCGCTCCGGCGCGCTATTGCATATCACCGGATCAACCATACCGAATCGTTTGATGGATTCTCTAAGCTGGTCGCTTTGTTCCTTGGAGTGTCTTCGAGGGTTATACTCCGATGCCCGAAGTTCGTTAATCGGAACTTCAACGATAGAAAGATTTTGTTTATTCATAGTTTTCTAGGTGAATTATTTTGAGTAAACACAAACACCACCCTGTTGGGTGGTGTTTCTATCGACCGAGTTCAAAAACACACCCCTAAGGGTAATATTTTTGATACTCGGCTGTTCGCAATTTTATTCTTCTAAGAGAATGGTGTATGGACTCTTCCGTCAGCTGAGCTGCGTTCTCCAGAGTTAAGAGTCGCTGCGAGAACGTTTCAAAAAAACTAACTAATATGGCAAAGTGCTTACATAGCAAGTATACAACATTTTGAAATAATTTAGAACATATGTCTTTATCCGATAAAGCCATCAAAGAGTTTCAGGAGATTTATAAGAAGAAATACGGCAAAGATATTTCTCCTGAAGAAGCACGCGATGCTGGCGAGCGTTTAGTAGGCTTGTTTGAAGTTCTGTTTGATAGCCATGTTGCCGAATTAAGGTTGAAGGAGAAGCTGAAAGATCACCCAAAGGGGTTTTCTTTAATGGATGACGAGATCTATAACTGCGGTATTTGCCATACTCAGATCAGAGACGAAGAACTTTGGTATGACAAATGGGGTAAAAAGTGCCTTGCGTGCCAGGATGCAGTAAACAAGAAGATTATTCCCGGGAAGATCTGTTATAACAACAAAGATTGGTACGCTGTATGGGAGCTAGATAGCTGTTTCAAACTAAAGGCGGCGGCCGCCAGGAAGCTTATCCGACAAGGCGTCCTAAAGGCTCGTATTGTCCCAAAAAGCGGCTTTGAGGTCATTTTGTTGAAAGAGAATACCGATGTCCTACCTCCTAAGGAAATACTGAAATATGTCTCTGTACCTGTAGAGGGCAAAGAGGGCGCTTTCAGCATGACCCCGTGGTACGAAATATATGATCCCAAGAAGGTGCTAGGGAGCTATAAAATCTGGCCGTATTTAACAGCTTTTAACCAAAAATAACTATGTCCACAAATCAGACAAGCTTTTCCTCAGAAGAGACGTCACTTATAGAAAAAGTTGAACGTGCGGTGCGGTCTTCGATTAAAACAGATTTTGAGATTCTAAAAAATGGTAGGGTAGAAAGAAGTTTTACATCTCATCTCGCAAGAGCAATACAGGATGAGATAAGCGAGCATAACATTTATGGCGATCCCTTCTATAATAAACATTTAGGGGCAGCTAAATATCTTAATGGTAAAATAATAGAGCTAGATGTAGCCGTTCACGAAAGAAATGTAGATACAAACAATCTGGTCGCGATAGAACTAGAAACAAATAATCACCCAGAAGGTAACGATATTTGGAAAATCGAAGGATTGACTCATAATCTCGGCGGTTATGGTTATAAGATTGGCTTGTATTTGGTTGTTGGGGTTTCAGAAAGAGCTGGGGAAATAATTACGATGGATTGGTATAAAAGTGGTAGTAAAGTGAAAATTTAGAAAGTCCTGAGTACTGTCTTATTTGTCGCATTTTGGAATTGGGATAACGACCCACATACCTTAAATTTGATCCTGTTTAGAGGCCTCAAAGAGGCCTTATAATGCTTACATACGGTGAGTACTTAACTCACATACACCGCATACTATAACAACCGACTTATGTCGGTTGTTATAGTATTTGAAAAGGTTCGCAGGGATTCGAACTGAAAAGGGGTCGGGAAAAACCGCTCGGCAGTTTTTCCCGTAGCGGAAATACTAAAACCGATGGGTTTTAGGGAGCGAATGAATATGAGCGACGTTCGATTACCCTGCCTCTCCGCCAAGACAATTCTTTATTGGTACAACCCGAGTGAGTACCTAACTGTATATGGGAAAAAAATGGTTTGAATTAAGGACCAAGGTTCCTAAAACGCAGTCCCGCGAATACGCGGACGAGTAGTGAGACTCCCCTGCCTCTCCACACTGATAAACTCACTCCATAAAGGATGGCTCCTTTTCCGGGTAAATCATTTACTCATCAGTGTTATAATTAACCCATCTTGCTTTTCGATATGAAACGCCTCAGAAAAAGTTTTTACTACGCTTTCTCCGGTTTGAAGCAGACCTGGCAGAAAGAGCAGAATTTCCGTATCCAACTCCTGATAGGCTCCATAATCATAGCTGCCGGGATGATCATAAGCCTCGATTGGTTCCGAATGTTCGCTCTTATCGTGACGATATGTATGGTTCTCTCTCTCGAAACGATAAACTCCGCCTTTGAACGTTATATCGATAGAATATCTCCAGAGAGAGACGATACAATAGGGTTAGTTAAGGATATGTTGGCCGGAGCAGTGCTTTTATCGGTACTAGCCTCCGTCATCATTGCCGGACTGGTCTTTATTAAGCCGCTATCTGTCATATTTTAAAAAAACCTCCGGTGCCAGTATTAGATATTTGTTAAGCCAGTTATAAGCATCCTCATCTATATTAAGAGCCATTCCAACTATACCCACGATTGCCGTTTTTATCTTTTTGGTCTTTCTTCTTTTTTAATGAGTTTTATTATCGAACCACTGATATCGTTCCAATTTTCAGTGAATTCAGAAATAACTTTTCTGCCCATATTGGTCATCCGATAGTATTTTCGTGGCGGACCACTTTTGGACTCTCTCCATTCATATTCCAAAAAACCGGCCTCCTTCAGGCGGTTTAGAAGTGGATATATCGTGCCTTCAACCACTTTCATATCAGCCCCCTTGAGCTCCTCTATTATATCCGGGGCATAGATGGCCCCTCTTGATACTACGAGCATCACGGCGAAATCGAGAACCCCTTTTCTCATCTGAGCCCTCGCATTCTCCATTCCTGTCGTTTCCATCGGTTAACATATATCACACACTACCTTTTATTACAATATACTGAATACTTCTCCATATAACACAAAAGACCCTTTCGGGTCTCTCGTGTTGGCGTGATCACCATCTAGAACAGCCTCACACCGTTCCTTCCGACAATCTTGCCCTTCTGGATTGATTATCCCCCATACATCCTCCCTTATCAATACCCCCAAATTCACAGTATTGACTTTTTATAAAATTTGTTGTGTAATATCAGAGTACATTTCAAAAATATATGTATGTGAAGGGAGTGTTTGTATGTCGAACATGGAATTTCCGCCTAGGAAAAGCATGCTCACGAGAGATGGCATCACCTCAAGACCGCTTCTGCCGAAGGAGAAGGACGACTACACGATCATGTGGTTCAGCTCGTTATCTAAGTCCTATATCGGACTGCCGATGAATGGAGCGCTCGTCATGGTCGTATCCGTAGCTGGAGATAAGCTCTTCACGGAAATGATCGGCTTAGCGAAAGACTTCTATCTTGTTGTCTCTCCGGCGACCGTGAGTGGTGGCCATACCCTTGCCAAGCTGGCCTTCGGTATAGGAGGTCTCATGCTGATGAAAGGCTTGATGAACATCAAGGACAGAAAATAGGAAACTCCCGATAAAATACCCATAGCTGAGCTATGGGTATTATTTTTTTACACAGCCTGTTTCTTTGGGGCTCTAGACATAATCTCATCAATCAGCTTTTTCAGCCTGTCCCCATAAGAAGGGTCTATGATAGCTCCCTTATCATCAAAGAGTTTGCCGACATTACTAAACATCACGGCCTCCCTCATCGGTATCATATGCAGCTCGATGGAAACCAATCTCAATTGTTCTATCATCCTTGCTCCTCCTAATATGCCTATCGATACGCCGCATATTCCCATTGGCTTCCCAAAATATTCATCATATGCGGAATCAAGCAGCATCTTAAGCTCTCCTGGATAGCCATGGTTATATTCCGGAGAAACGACGATAACCCCGTCTGCCTCCTTTATTTTTCTTTTATATTCGACAGTCATCGGTGAAGGTTCCCATGTCGCTCTGGCACCATGATCTCTTACATCGATTATCTCGGTTATATTTCCCGATAATGACAGTTGATCACTTACGAACTTTGCCACCTTCTCGGAAGCTCTCCCCTCTCTCCCTGTACCTAATATGATAGGTATATACATATATCAATTATACATATGTTATCCAAAATAAGATTGACACATCTATGTTAAATTGATATCCTGCCGGGATTCCAAGAAAGGAGTGAGTTCTTTGGAAAATTCAAAGAGATACACAAAGATATTCATCGTAACGGACGAGAAGCTCTATGATGATCTCCTGTCGACCTGGAAAGGATACCAGACAAGGAGAGTTAATCTCGGACTTCAGGATACTTTCGCTGGAAAGGTTAAGGACGTCCGCTTTGCCTCTATCATTGAAAGAATGTCCGGAAAAAATACCGTCATAGGTTTTATATTCTGGCCAAGACTTTCTCTGACCGATAAGAATCTGGTCGAAAAGGCTAAAAAGGATATTTCTAAATCTTTCCCTGGAGGGATAGCCCCGTATGAGACAGCTGTCATAGGCGATAGGGAAAAGATCGGAAAATTCCTTAAAAAAGCCCGCTTTGTCCCACGTATCAGTTCTCGTTACCATTGGATAGGAGAACCCTTCGGATGGGGCATAGCCGTCGATCTCACAAGTAACAACACGGGACTAATGAGGCAGTTCGTATCCGAACTCGCCACGATGGCCCTCGACCTCGAGGAGGAAATGCTTACAGGGAGGCTCATGAGAGCGATGAGAATATCGTCAGAAAAGTAAAAAGGGACCATTGGTCCAGGCCTCGCAGAACTTGCGGGGCTTTTATTATAATCTGCCTGCCCAGCAATAATGTTTATTGATTATTCCAGTCTGTTTGAGATACACTGATTTTTGACAAAAGCCCTTGTCGTTCAATGGATAGGACGCGAGATTGCGGATCTCGTAATAGAGGTTCGAATCCTCTCGAGGGCACAACATATAAATACCCGCCTAATTGGCGGGTATTTATGTATCAAGAAAAATTAAGGCGGTAATTATCCCGCCCCGTAATCTCAAGGGACATAAAAAAAGAGGTCGGGGGGCTATTAAAAATCCATATATGGAATTGCTCCTCACTCTTTTTTATAGGACAATATAAGCTAAGACAAATAAAAAAAATAAAAATCCATGAAAGGATATGTCGAGAATATAGAGAAGCTTACACTCGAGAATGATAATTTTCGAAAGGTCCTCTACACCTCTAGTCATTGCCAGCTAGTCGTAATGAATCTTATCCCCGGAGATGATATAGGAGAAGAAGTGCACACGCTCGATCAGTTCCTTCGTATTGAGTCTGGAACGGGTAAGGCTGTGCTTAATGATATAGAACATTCATTGGAGGATGGTTCGGCCATAATCGTTCCGGCCGGAGTGAAGCACAATATCATAAATACTTCGGCCGATAAGCCAATGAAGCTTTATACTCTGTATGCTCCCCCTGAACATATGGATGGTGTTATCCGCTCGACTAAGGCTGAGGCTATGGCGAACGAGGAACACTTCGATGGGAAGACAACTGAATAGGATATAAATAACATTTTAAAAAAACCGCTCTAAAAAGCGGTTTTTTATTATATGAGCGGGAGACGAGAATCTCCTTCGACTAAATCTCTCGCCGTCGCTCAAGATTTGTCTCTGGCTCGCCTCCCTCTATTTTTCTACTGAAAAATCTTCGGTCCGGCGTTCGACTCCCATCTAAACCCATCCGATATAATAAAAGACCGCCCCTTCGGGACGGCCTTTTATTATATGAGCGGGAGACGGGAATCGAACCCGCGTATACTGCTTGGAAGGCAGTCGCACTAGCCACTGTGCTACTCCCGCATCGGCACACCCATAGGGAGTATCGATACCTGGTTAAATCTAATAAACTGTTCGCTTATTGTAAAGAAACGTCATAACTGCGGAGGAGGACCGCTCGGTCCGTTTATATGGGGTACCGTCGTAGGATTATTGAATCTAGGACTCCCGCTTCCCTGTTCCGGCTTTAAGAAGAAAATATAGCTGAATATGCTCCCAATAATAAAGAAGATAACCGCGATAACAACGTATAATAATGCTCTCTTTTTTCTTTCCACGAATATGATTATATCATGATGGCGCGCACTTGATGCCAGACGATAAAAATCGGACTGAAGGACCCTCCGTATGGTATAATTACACCTAATGAAGCTCTGGAGTAAGATATTAATCGTCCTTTTAACCTCACTAGGGGCTGTTTTAGCTCTTATGTACATAAAGGAACCCGGAGAACCTAAAAATGTCGATGGATCAGCCTCTGTAGGCAGATCCTTTCCTCAGATAACGGAAAAGGCCACCCAAGACAAGCTGGAAGGGCCTGAACTTGACGGATTTTACGGTATCGAGGATGAAATAGACGCCCTTTCGGGCTCTATGTAACCATAAAGCGCTTTTAAACGTTTCCTATGTTAGAGGATGAGCGAAATTTAATAACTCAGGCTATAGGTGGGGAGACCGAGGCTTTTGGCCGACTTTATGACCATTATTTGCCGATGATCTATCGCTTTATCCTTCTTAAAGTCGGTCAGCGTGAGGAAGCCGAAGATCTTACCCACCAGGTTTTTTTGAAAGCCTGGCAAAACATAGGTTCTAAATATTCAGACGAAGGACTCCCTTTCTCTAGCTGGCTCTATCGGATCGCTAGAAATACGGTCATAGACCACTATCGGCGATCTAGGCCAACAATTGAGATAGAAGAGAATGATACCCGCGAGGAGTTAATATCTCACCCTGACATTATAAGCAGGATGGATATAGAAAAAGGGGCCAAAGAAGCTCTTGAAGCGATTAAGAAGCTAGGAGAAACAGACAGAAACATCATTATAATGCGCTTCGTCGAGGATTTGAGCGTAAAGGAAGTAGCTGAAGCGCTAGGAAAGACGGAAGGAGCAGTAAAAGTTGCCCAACATCGAGCCCTGGAGAAGATAAAAAAAATATTGGCATCAAATGGATAACATCGTCGAAGAAATAAAAAAGATTAAAGGCATCGTCCCCGATGCTGCTTTTTCTTCGCTTTCCCGATCTGTTATCCTATCTTCTCCCAGAATTGAAGCCACAAAGAACACTCGTAGGCCGTTTATATTCGAATTCGGGCTGAGCTTTGGAGTTATGGCGGTCGCTGTCATGATAGCGGTTCTTGTCAGGGATACGGGCACTCCCGGCACTATGATTACAGTAGCCAGCTTGAACGATATAGAAAACGAAGCTACGACAGCTAATAATGATATAGATATAACCCTCGGCGACATACGCTCGTTCGACGAGGCAAATGGCAGGATGGCAGTCGCTCTTAATGAAGTTTCAAGCAACTCTCCTGCTCATATAAATGCGTCTGTTCTAAGTGAAGAAATAAATAATTTAAACATCGAAGCACAGCCAAGTACTAACGTGGATGTACTTCTTGATCAGGCGATATTTTAAAAAACACATGAAAAAAAACACACTCCTCATAGTCTCGTTGATTATCGCCGGATCGATGATGTCGCTCCCTCAGGCATCGGCTTCAACCATAGATTCAGCTGTAAAAAACCTAAATACGAGCCTTAATCAATTTGTCTCAGCTAAAGATGATGCTTCAATCGATCACTTATCTCCCGAAGAAGATCTCGCCTTCAGAAAGAAGGTTGTCAGCGATGCCCTCACTCTCTCTCTTAAAGAGATAGAAGACATCAGGAATAAGATTGGCACTCTTAAGCTAGATGATAAGAGCCCTGAAGGTATAGTAAGCAAACAAATTCTAGGCGACCTTGGGGAATTCGAGGCCCACTATCGCGATGTAAGATCCTCCCTCGACGAGGAGAATGATGTCGAAAAGATAAAAGATGTAGCAAGATCAACAAAAGAGTATAGGGACGATGCCTATTCTCCCGTCATGTTAAAGGCTTTAAATCTTATCCTTACTTTCCAGACGGATAAACTCGTTAAAAGCGCGGATATAAGATACACCAAGATAGGATCGGACATTTCTAAATTAGAAAAGGCTAATCTCATAAAGGACGGTGCCTTTGATAAACAAATGGGAGAAGCAGATAAGCTTATCTCTGGAGCGGGAAGCATGGTTGAAGAATCTAAGGATATCGTCTTAGATCGCAATAAGGATAAGAACATCGATAATATCTACGACGCCCCTAAGGATGAAAAGATAGTTTCACCCAGAGAGCTATGCGAGGCCGCTCTCGTCAATCTGAAATCTAGTTACGGTATATTCATTGATATCAGTTCCGCAATCAAAAAGGCATTAAAGCTATAAGTCTTCTTTAAAGACAAATCAAAAATACCCCCGCAAATTTGCGGGGGTATTTTTAAACTCAAAGCATCTATTGTCCTAAAGGACAGCCTCTTTAAGAAGCTTTCCGGCTCTGAATTTAGGCTTAACCGAAGCCGGAATATTTATCTTCTCCTGTGTCTTAGGGTTGATGCCGACTCTCGCGGCTCTCTTCGCAACCCTAAAGGTCCCGAAGCCGGTTATAGCAACGTCCTCGCCACGGCTCATCGCCTTGACGATAGCGTCGAAAAGACCCTCAACGGCCTTTTCAGCCTGCTTCTTCGTATCCATTTCTGCCGCCGTCATTACGGCTTCAACAAGATCTTGTTTCTTCATTTATGGTGCTTTTTCTTTACGCTCGACCTTTGAGCTTACGAAAATCATAGCAAATTCAGGGTTTTGCAACAACCTTTCAGCCAATCACTCCTAGACCAGGGTATTTAACCGATAGCCAGGATAGGCATAAAGGATATTTAATTACTATTTGTCTTTCTCTCTATTAGGAAAATATCTTCACATCAGATACGCACCAGAGCAAAAGAAGGCCTGTAGGCCTTCTTTTGCTAACTTCACCCTCCTTTTGTCGGGCAATCTTTTCCTTTACGAGAACAAAGTCACTAACCCTGAAAAAGACGGGCTATCTGGCATACTCCACCGCCCGAACCTCCCTTATTACCGTCACTTTTATATCTCCTGGATATTTCATCTCAGCTTCAATCTTTCCTGCTATATCTTTGGCTAACTGGAGAGCGCCGAAATCATCTATCTTTTCCGGGACAACGAAGATTCTTAATTCTCTGCCAGCAGAAACGGCATATGACATCTTTACGCCTGAAAAAGCTGAAGCAACTTTCTCGAGGTCCTGAAGCCTCTTCACATATTGCTCCATAGTTCCCCTTCTGGCTCCCGGTCTGGCAGCCGATATAATATCAGCTGTAGCCACGACAAAGGCTTCTGGAGAAGCAAATGGATAATCCTCATGATGGGATTGCATGGCCTGGATAACCTTGTCATCCACTCCATACTTTTTCAATATCTTCATTCCCAATTCAACGTGATTGCCAGAAACCTCGTGGTCTATGGCCTTCCCTATGTCATGCAGGAGAGCTCCCTTCTTAGCCACTTCGACGTTTATCCCTAATTCCTCGGCAATCATACCGGCAATGTGGGAAACCTCTATCGAATGAGTGAGCACACTCTGGCCATAGCTTGTTCGAAAATACAACCTTCCGAGAAGATGGACTATCTCTCTTGGCAGATTAAGTACCCCCACCTCATATACAGCCTCCTCTCCTATCTGCTGAGTACGCTTATCTATCTCCTCCTGTGACTCTATAACTTTCTCCTCTATCTTGGCCGGTTGTATTCTGCCGTCCTTAATGAGCTTCTCAAGGGTTAACCGCGCTACCTCCCGACGCACCGGATCGAAGGATGAAATCAATATTGTATCTGGGGTTTCATCGATGATGAACTCGGCACCGGTTAACCTTTCAAGAGTTCTGATATTTCTGCCTTCCCTGCCGATTATCTTACCCTTAAGGTCCTCAGAAGGAAGAGTTAGAGAAGTCGTGGTTATATCGGATATATGGGATCTCGAATATCTCTGTATTGCGGTCGTTATTATTTCAAGGCTCTTTTTCTCGACTTCATCTCTCTTTTCCCTCTCAAGCTTCTGCATAAGGTCGACTATCTCGATCTTATTCTGGTCCTTAACTTCATCGATAAGCCTTTGCTTAGCCTCAGCGGGGGTCAGCTTCCCTATTCTAGCGAGCTCATCTGAGACGGAGGCCTTCAAGGCCTGCGTCTCGGCCTTTTCCTTTTCGTTTCTTTCGACGGCATTTTTTAGGTCTTCTGACCGACTTCTTATATCGGTCATTTCCCTCTCAAGAAGCTCCTCTTTTTTAAGCAGTCTGTCCTCCGTCCTTTCGATTGTCCCCTTCCTCTCCTTCTCCTCCTTACGGACGTCCTCTAAGACGGCTCCCGCCTTATCATCCGCCTTCTTTAATATTTCCCTTGCTTGGGCCTCGGACTCATCAAGCCTTTGCTTTATTTTTTGCTCGATAGAGTTCGCTGACCTTATTCCCGCCTGCTGTCTCATCCAATAGCCAACGACAGCGCCCGCAAGTAGGCCTGCCGCCAGTGCAATTCCGTAGAACATAAGATAGAATTTGGGTGTTGGTTATCATGACCTTCACTGCTTTAATAGTAATATACGGACTATGGCGAACACAAATAGGAAAAAGGTTGTTCTTGTTATTCTCGATGGGTGGGGCATAGGTCCCCATGATAGTTCAAACCCCATTTATACTGCTGAACTCCCAAATATCGCCTATATCAAAAAGAATTTTCCGACAACATCCCTTCAGGCTTCCGGTATTGCCGTAGGCCTCCCTTGGGCCGAAGAAGGTAATAGCGAGATAGGACACCTTACGATAGGGGCCGGACGCACAGTCTATCAGAGTGCCGCAAGGATAAGCTTAGCCATCGAAGACGGGTCCTTTTTTAAAAACCCTGTCCTTGTTTGGGCTATCGATGAAGCTAAGAAAGCGGGAAAAGCCGTCAATATTGCGGGACTCCTCGGAACCGGCATCACCCACTCGTCTTTTAAACACCTTATTGCCCTTACTAAAATGGTCGGGGAAGCCGGAATCCCCTATAAGCTTCATCTCTTCACCGACGGCCGAGATAGCTCGGTAAAAGCCTGTCTAGACCTTGTTCGCAAACTTCCAGAGAATAGGATAGGCAGTATCGGGGGCCGCTTTTCAGGGATGGACCGTGATGGTCATATAGATCGTACAGAAAGAGCTTTTAATTGTATGACTGGACGCTCTCGGTCAGAGAGCGTTAGTCCTTCCGAATATATATCATCAAGCTATGCCTCCGGAGTTACCGATGAGTTCATTCGGCCAGCTGCCTTTGGTGACGGGTCCCTTGCTGTATCCCCTGGAGATTCCCTTATATTCTTCAATTTCAGAGGTGACAGAGTAAGACAGATATCAAGAATGTTCTCGGAAAGGATGCCGGATGTCCGAACTGTGGGCTTCACAAGATATGACGAAAGATCAGATCTTCCCTACGCTTTTTCCTTCGAAGAAATAAAAAAACCTCTTCCTGCGGTAATAGCCGATGCCGGTCTTTCTCAGCTTCATATCGCTGAAAGCGAGAAGCAGGCCCATGTGACCTACTTTTTTAATGCAGAGAGTGAGGAAACATTTCCGAGGGAGTTTAGGGTAATCATCCCATCAAGAAACACCGCTAGTCATGATAAATTTCCGGAAATGATGGCTCCGGAGATAACAACGCGTATAGTGACAGCCGTCGAAGAGGGGCTATATGATTTTATCATCGCCAATTATGCGAACGCTGATATAGTGGCTCATACTGGAAATTTCGATGCCACGATAGAAGCTGTCCGCTGTCTTGATACACAGATAGGAATGATTGCTGAAGCGACTGTCCGGACAGGAGCAGCCCTTATAATAACCGCCGATCACGGAAACGCCGAAAAACTTATTGACACAAGGACTGGCGAGAAGGATACTCGTCATAATCCCAACCCCGTCCCGTTCTTCCTTATAGATAGGGATATGCAACGACTAAGGACTGATGCGGAAATAGCTGAATCCGAAGTTCTTAACTCTGGAACCCTTTGCGATATAGCTCCTACCGTTCTAGAATTGATGGGAATAGAGAAACCAGTCGAAATGACCGGCCAAAGCCTTATACCATTTCTTAAATGACCCTCATCTGGCGCCTTTCCATCCTTTTCTTAATAAATGGACTCTCCCTATATATAGCCGGTAAATCGGTCCCAGGCTTTATTGTCCCCCTAACGATAGCGGAACTTGCTGCTCCAGCCCTTCTTTTTACCCTCTTAAACTCCGTTATTAAGCCTATTTTAAGGCTCGTTCTAGCCCCCGTTATCTGGATAACCCTCGGTTTGGCAGGGCTTTTATTGAACGCTCTTATGCTCTTTATCCTTGATAAACTCTCCGAAAAGGTTATTATTAGCGGAGCGGTTCCCCTAATCGTGGGAACCCTCATCATCACTATAGTTAACGCCATATGTCAGCGCTTACTGTTGCACAAATCGTAATATCGGTCGTTGTCATCGTCCTTATACTCCTACAGGACCGGTCTTCCGGCGGTGGTAGTCTTTTTGGCGGTGGTAATAGCGGCTCTTTCTATCAAAAGAGAAGAGGTATGGAGAAAATAATCTTCGTCTTGACGATTATCTCCGTTCTTCTTTTCGTAACAGTTTCGATCCTTAAGCTTGTTCTATAAACTCTTCCAATTAATAAGGTCTCTCGAGAAGAGAGAACTCATGGTCCTCTGGATAAGCGCTGCCGTTCTTGTCGTTACGGGAACGCTGTTTGTTGTTTTCACGATGACCGAAAGGACCGAAGATGTCCCTGTCACCGGCGGAACCTGGAGAGAGGGATCTATAGGACAACCTGTATTCATTAACCCCGTCATCTCAGGCAATGACGCCGATCAGGATATTTCAAGACTTGTGTTCGCAAGCCTTGCTGATATGTCGGACGATATACGCTCCGACGAGACCGGAAGAGAATGGACAGTCAGGCTTAAAGAGGGCATCAGGTGGCATGATGGTGAAAAGATCACTTCAGACGACGTAATATTCACATTTGATACGATAGTTAACCCAGAATCCCGGTCCCCTATCGCTGGCAACTTCGATGGAGCGAGTGTAAGCAGGGTCAGTGAGCTTGAATTCAAGTTCAGTCTTCCGTCTTCTTACGTCTTCTTTGGAAACACCCTTCGCAATATGCGTATTATACCGAAGCACATCTTCGGTAATATACCCCCAGCAAATTTCAGCCTATCTTCATTTATCCGGGAACCAATTGGTTCTGGTCCTTATAAATTTGCCTCATACGAGAAAGAAAAGAATGGCTTTGTCAGTGAATACCGTTTGACAGTTAATAAGGATTATTTTGGAGATAAACCGTTTATAAAGGAAATCATCTTTAAATACTATTCCGACAAGAACAGCCTAGCTGAAGCTTACATGAACGGCGAGATAGACGGGTTTCTAGCTTCCGACCCTGGTCTAGTTTCTGGTATTACCATAAGAAGAGAAATAAAAACCCTTCACGCCACCAGGTATTATGCAGCCTTTTTGAATCCAAGCATCGTCTCCGCTTTTAAGGACGCCTCTGTGAGAAGGTCTCTCTCCAACGACGTTTCGAGAGATAGGATAGTAAATGAGGTTTTCGGCGGCTTCGCCGTTCCCCTCCTTGGCCCCGTATCCGGTAGCGGTGTTTCCGGTCCAAGCGCAAGACTTGATGGACTTTCTTTCACGATTACCGTTCCTGACCTTGAGCCTCTGGTAAAGACTGCCGATATTCTTAAGTCCGACTGGGAATCCCAGGGAGCAATGATAACAGTTAAAGCTCTCCGTCCTGCCGATATTCAACAGGTAATCAAGGACAGAAGTTATGAGGTGCTCATTTTTGGAAACATCCTCAATGAGCCTCAGGACCTCTACTCATTCTGGCATTCATCAAAGAGATTCTATCCTGGTTTAAACTTATCAATGTGGAACGACCGCACTGGAGACTCCCTCATGGAAGAGATAAGGACCGAAGTATACCCGGCTGTTCGGGCTGAGTTAGCCTCTAAATTAACTTCTCTTATAGCTGACTCAACAAGCGCCGTTTTCCTCGCCTCTCCGGACTATATCTACATCGTTTCTCCTAGATTGAAAGGCTTTGAAACTACCGAAGTTATAACCCCAGTAGATCGTCTAGCCGACATTTCAAAGTGGTATCTCGTCACCGAAAGGAAAGTAAAATAATAGAAAAGCTCAGCCAGAGCTTATTTACACATCGATTTAAAACGTTTAAAATCCAAGATGATGTGAGGATCAATAAGATCTTCACCTATCGCTTGGCCGAGATGGCGAAATTGGTATACGCACTAGCTTCAGGTGCTAGCGCCGCAAGGCTTGGGAGTTCGAGTCTCCCTCTCGGCACAAATACGTTTAGAACGTCATTTCCTGCACGAGCTCAGGAACACATCCCGAGTGACAGGTTCCGATATTTCATTCCGCTAGATCTGTAACAGGAGTCTCCTGCGATTAGATGTAAAGGAATCAATCGGCCATTATCTGACGTATTAAAAATAAAAACAAATAAATAAAAAAATAAAATGAATCAAGAAAAAAAACCAGAGAGAAGGCCCCGCTCTGCCCAAAGAGGCGGAGAAAAACGCCCCCTCCATACCGCCAATCGGATAGTGCGTCCAACGAGACACAAGGAAGTCGCCCCTGAAGATGGAGAACCCATCCTTCATTTTGCAGCCCTCGGCGGCCTTGAGGAGATAGGAAGAAATATGTCCTTCTTCGAATATGAAAATGAGATAGTAGTCATTGATGCCGGAATACAATTTCCAGAAGAGGAGACTCCGGGCATAGATTACATTATCCCTAATGTCTCCTATCTTGAACCTAAAAAGGGCAACATTAAGGCCCTTATAATAACCCACGGTCACTTCGACCACGTCGGAGCTATCCCCTACATCATAGGAAAGCTTGGTAACCCCCCGATATACACAACCGCCCTTGCTAGAGAGATGATTGTGAAGCGTCAGAGCGAATTTGTTAACGCTCCAAAGCTTGATGTCCGCGTCATAAAGGATGGGGACAAAGTCAGACTCTCAGAAAACTTCGAAGCTGAATTCTTCGGCGTCTCTCATAGTATTCCCGATACGACTGGCTTCATCCTTAAGACCCCCGTCGGTAATATGGCTAGCTTTGCCGACTTCAAGGTAGAGGCAGATTCGGATGGAAAACCGATAAACATCGAAGAACTAAAGAAGATAGCAGATAAGAATATTCACACTCTCTTTATTGACAGCACTAACGCAGAAACGGCCGGCTGGTCTCTCTCCGAAAGAGTTGTTGAAAAAAACCTGGAGGATCTCTTTGCAAAGATAGAAGGTCGCATTATTGTAGGCATTTTCTCAAGCCTTTTATCAAGAATAGCCGAAATAATAAAGATAGCTGAAAAACAGAACCGTAAGGTCGCTTTTTCCGGACGCTCCATAAAGGAAAATGCCGAGATAGCCAGACGCCTAGGTTATATCAAAATAAAGAGCGGCACGATTATCTCTCCTGAAGAGGTGTCGAAGTATGATGATAATAAGGTCCTTATTCTTTCGACCGGCGCTCAAGGAGAATCTAACGCTTCTCTCATGAAGATAGTAACCGGAGAACACAAATCTCTCCGTATCAAGCCCGGCGATTCCATTGTCTTCTCCTCATCAGTCATCCCCGGCAATGAAAGAAGCGTCCAATCCCTTAAAGACAATCTCGTCCGTCAGGGAGCCATGGTCTATCACACTAAGGTTATAGACATCCACTCTTCAGGACACGCCTCTCAGGAAGAGATAAAAGCGATACTCTCAATCGTTAAACCGAAGTTCTTTATTCCCGTCCATGGATATCTCTTTATGAGGACGGTTAACGCTAGGAACGGCGTAGAGTCAGGTATTAAAAAGGAAAATATCTTTCTTCCAGATAACGGTCAAATCGTCGCCATAAAAAAAGATGCGATGAAGATTACCGACGTGGAGATACCCTCAAACTACATAATGGTCGATGGCCTCGGTGTCGGTGATGTTGGGGAAGTTGTTCTTCGCGACCGGAGATTACTTGCCCAAGAAGGAATGATCGTCATAATAGCGACTATTTCCAGAAAGGACGGTAAGCTCGTCAAAAACCCAGATATCATCTCGAGAGGGTTCATCTATCTTAAAGAAAATCAGAAGATATTAGAGGATATCCGCACCAAGATAAAAGGTATAGTCACGAGACTTCCTCACGATCGATCGGTAGACGCCGATTATCTGAAAACCCTTTTCCGGGATCAGGTCGGCCAGTTCGTTTATAGCAAAACATACCGTCGCCCGATGGTCCTGCCAGTCATCATAGAAGTCTAAAAGAAGAAACGCCCCGCAAGCCTGCGGGGCGTTTCTTCTTTCCGTCACCGACTCCCCGATATCTCAGTTCTTTGCCTGTCCTCTTTTTCCTCGCTATTATTAGTTCCATGAAACCGATAATTGTAAGCGGCATAAAGCCTAGCGGTAAATTGCACCTGGGTAATTATCTAGGTATGGTGAAAAAATCTATAGAGCTTCAATCGTCCGGGAAATATGATTGTCACTACTTCATAGCCGATTATCACGCCCTTACCCAGAAATATAAGCCCGAAGAGAAAGCTGCCGATATATTCGAACTCGCGGTCGATCTCCTCGCTCTGGGAATAGATCCGGAGAGGTCTGTATTTTTTATGCAGTCCGATATCTTAGAACACGCCAACCTCGCTTGGCTCTTTGATTGCATCACTACCGCCGGACAACTCCAGGGAATGATCGAATTCAAAGAAAAGGTTCAGGAAGGCCAACCCGCAAGTGTCGGCCTCTTAAACTATCCCGTACTGATGGCTGCGGACATTTTGGCCTATAAAGCCGCTTTCGTCCCAGTAGGAGAAGACCAAAGACAACACTTAGAACTTACCCGCGATGTCGCAAGAACCTTTAATAAGAGGTTCGGAGAAACGTTCCTTGAGCCTAAAGGTATATTCGTCGAAGGATTAAGGATAAAAAGCCTCGATATTCCGGAGAAGAAGATGTCAAAGTCTCTCCCTAAAGGATGCCTCTATCTAACCGACTCAGCCGAAGCAATGAAAAAGAAGGTTCGTTCTGCCGTCACCGACTCCGGAACCGAGGTTGTCTATGATCCAGTAAATAAGCCTGCTCTGGCAAACCTTATTCTCATCTATTCCGAGATGACCGGCAGAACCGCAAATGATATTGTGGCTGAGCATAAGGATTCTGGATATGCCAAATTCAAAGATGCGATGGCCGTAGCCGTTTCATCTTCACTTATCGAGTTTAGGGAGAAAAGGGCCGATATCGCCGCTCACCCAAAGAAGGTGCGCGATGTAGTGAATATTGGCGCCGAGAAAGCAAGGATTATAGCGGCGAAGACCCTTAAAGAAGTAAAGGAAAAAATGGGATTAATATAATCTTTCTAATTAAAAACCCGCTTCCATAATTTTATGAAGCGGGTTTTTAATTAATGATTATTTTCCGGTCTGCTCACGCTTTTCTTACTCCGAGTCGGATATCCCTACCGTCTATTTTTGTCTCAAGACTTGCGCGGTCATCATCCGACACTCTCTCCTCTATCTTCTGAAGAGATAATATAGACATCGCCTCTTTCTCAAATGACATAATCGAGCGGATGATTCCTTCATCTCCAGAAATAGAAAGTATCGCCTGTTCTCCGGGATTAAGTCCGGCCTTCTGTCTGAGGTCTTGTACAGAACGGACCGCTTCTCTGAACAAGCCTTCTGCCTTTAGTTCTGTTGTTATCTCATTATCTATCCACCCGCCTAATGGAACAGCCTCATCATAGATTACCTTCTTCACGTTCACTTCATCGGCTAAAAGACCCAAAAGCTCCTTCTTCCCCTTTAGGGATTTAACGGAGAACTTGTAGGTCATAAGAGGCTGCTTCACCTTAATGCCTGTTTCCGACCTCCTCGCCAACGCCTCAGTCGTCAAAACCCTAAGTTCTGCCATATCCCTTATAAGTGTCTTGTCCTTTTGAGAAAGATTCATTGCTTTAGGCCAATCTTCTAAATGAACTGACTTCTTACCGCTCTTTCCCGTAAGAGAAAGATATACAGCCTCAGAGATGAACGGCGAAAAGGGCGCAAGCAGCTTCGAAACGGTGATAAGTACGTCATACATCGTCTTCCCGGCAGCATAAGAATCATCTCGGTCATCCGGTCTCTGTAGTCTAGTTCTTGACCGCCTTATATACCAATTAGAAAAATCATCCAGGAAATTGATTATCGGCCTCGTGGCATCAGTAAGCTCATAGAGCTCCATCTCCTTAGTTATGGCAATAATCGTCTCGTCTAGCCTCGCTTTTATCCACCTGTCGGCTATCGATTCCTTCTTTACCGGGGCAGCGAATTTCTTTTCAAGATCCCCGTTGGCGTACATCCGGAGAAAATTGTATGAGTTAAGAAATCTGTCGACAATCTTATTCTTTGTCTCAAGTACCCCTTTGTCGGCGAATCTATAATCCTCTCCTATCGAAGTAGATGACAGAAGGAAAAATCTAACAGCATCGGCGCCGTATTTATCGAATACTATCTCAGGCTCTGTATAATTTCTGAGCTTCTTAGAAAGTTTTCTTCCAAACTCATCAAGGACTAGACCGTTCACAATCACATTCTTAAACGCGGGCTTAGTCTTTCCGAGTCCAATATCTTTTTTAGTCAGAGCCGAAGCAAGAACATGTAAGGTATAGAACCACCCCCTCGTCTGATCGAGACCTTCGGCTATGAAATCGGCCGGGAACATTTCTTCCACTTTTTTCTTATTCTCGAACGGATAATGCCAAGAGGCATAAGGCATCGATCCTGATTCGAACCAGCAGTCGAAGACCTGATTTATTCTCTTTGCCTTTCCGTTGCACTTTGGGCACTTCACTTCAGTCTCGTCTATGTAGGGACGATGAAGGTCAAGTTCTCCCGTTCTTGAGAATGGCAGCTTCGAGAACTTTATTTTCCTCCACTCTCCGGGCTGTATCAAATTTTTTCTCGAATCGTCTATCTGCTTTTCGTTATATCCCTTTATCGCCCCTTCCATAACCCAAAGCGGATCACCATGGCTTATGATAAGGATATTCTTATCTTTGACCGATGAATCTATGTCCGTCATAAAAGAGATCATCCTAGCCCTTACCGAACGCAGGTTCTCTCCTCCTTCTGGGGTCTTCTCAAACTTGTTGATATGCGGACCCATATATTCCTCGAATTGTTCTACGGGCTTTCCGTTCCACTCCCCGACAGAATATTCTGCAAGCCTTTCATCGACGATTATCTCTACCTTCAGTTTATCCGCTAATATTTGGGCGGTCTCCATCGTTCTTCTGAGAGGCGAGGTGTATATGACGTCTATTTTCGATTGTTTAAGCTCTTTTGCCGCCTTTTCAGCCTCTCTTATTCCCTTCTTTGTTATATTTATTTCCGTTTTCTCTGGTAATGACGAAAAGATATTAAGAACATTTGAATCGGATTCCCCATGACGCATTATGAAATATTTATTTCCCGAAGAAGCGGAAAGTCGGTTAAGCTCCTTTAACGAGCCGACAGCCGTCATCTCACCGCAATCATCACATTTCCATACTGGTATTGGAGCTCCCCAGAATCGGTTTCTTGATATAGCCCAATCCCTTACATCGGCCAACCATTTTCCAAATCTGCCATTTTTCAGATGCGAAGGAACCCAATGAGTCTTGGTGTTGTTCTTAAGCAGGTCTTCTTTTATCTTCGTAACGGATACATACCAGCCCTCTATTGGATAATAGAGAAGCGGCGTATCACATCTCCAACAGAAGGGATATGAATGTCTTATGGTTCCCTCCTTAAAAAGGATTCCTTTCAGCTTTAGGTGTTCTATTATCTCCTTATCCGCCTTCTTAACAAACATCCCAGCCCAAGGAGTGACTTCGGGCTTAAATTTCCCTTCCTCGTTAACAGTGAGTATCATCGGAAGACCGTTTTTCTTACCGGTCTCCATATCATCAACTCCAAAGGCCGGAGCTGTATGGACTATACCGCTGCCATCCTCGGCCAAAACATAGTCGGCAGTGACGACAAAATGAGCCTTTTCATCCGTCTCTGCGAAATCGAATATCGGTCTATATTTCTTGCCTTTTAAATCTTTTCCTTTGTACTCGGCGACGATATCGTGACGGACACCTTCCATCACCGAAGAAACTCTATCTTTGGCCATGATAAGAAACTCTTTTCCGTTCGCTCCGTCATAGGCAACCTTAGCGTACTTAATGTCGGGACCAACAGCGAGTGCGGCGTTCGCGGTCAGCGTCCAAGGAGTAGTCGTCCAGGCAAGGAAATAGGTAGGAATATTATCATCTGGCTCGGCTGCCTCGAATTTGACGTATATCGCCGGATCATCGGTATCTTTATAACCCTGATTAACCTCGAAATTAGCCAACGGAGTTCCGCACCTCGGACAGTATGGAGCGACCCTGTAATCGGAATAAACTAATCCTTGATCCCACAATTGCTTGAATACCCACCAGACGGACTCCATATAATCGTTATCGAGCGTTGCATATGAATTTTCATAATCAGCCCAACGACCCACTCTCTGTAAGGTTTTCTGAAAATCACCAACAGACCTAAAAACGGCCGCGCGGCAGGCATTGTTGAAATTTTCCATTCCCATCTCAAGAACAGCCTTTTTATCCCTAAGTCCTAGCTCCTTCTCTATAAGATTCTCTACTGGAAGCCCATGGCAATCCCAACCCACCCGTCGTTCCACCTTAAAGCCCCGCATCGTCCAGAAGCGGGTTACTGAGTCCTTTATCGTGGTCGCGAGGATATGGCCATAATGAGGCAGTCCGGTCGCGAACGGAGGACCGTCATAGAAGGAGAACGTCCTACTCTTCTTTCTCTGGGCAATAGTCTTCTCAAATATCTGGTTCTCGGCCCAGAATTTCAAAACATCCTCTTCTATCTTGGAAAGATCCGTTTTTTCACCTGGCTTAAGCATTGGTACTTATCCCGCATTAAACCACAAAAAAAAGCTCTTTGAAACTCTTTTTCTAATTTACGAGAGGGCTCTTTTAAGCCTTTTTACCCCTTCCCTCGCCTCAGCAATAGTGTTCTCCGGGCCGAAACTTATTCTTATACTCTCCTTTATCCGTTTTTCGGCCAACCCCATAGCTGAAAGAACATGGCTTGGCTTAAAACTTTTTGCTCCGCAGGCTGATCCGTATGATATCGCCACTCCTGCCATATCCGCCTTCATAAGGATATCAGCAGAATAATTCCCCGGAATCCATATATTGAGAATATGAGGAGATAATCTCTTCTCGCCCCCCTTTCCTATCGGGCCGTTCAGTAAGGCTCTCGGAAACGCTTTTTTAAAACCATCCCAAAATATTTCTTTTACCTCTTTTACTTTTCTGAAATTCTTTTCCCTTCCTTTTTCCGCGATAGAAAGGGCTAGGCCGAAACCGACAATCGCTTCGGTATTCTCCGTTCCAGCTCTCATTCCATACTCCTGGCCGCCCCCGGTCACGATAGGATATATCGTCTTTCTGATATCGTATTTACCTATATTACGGGCAACAAGAGCACCAATCCCTTTCGGACCGCCTATCTTATGCGCAGACAAAGTCAGCATGTCGGCCTGAAGCGTATCTAGTGAGGTTGGAAAATATCTCAGATATTGAACGGCATCTGTATGGAATATCGGGTAAGGAAACTCCCTATTCATATCTGCATTCCTCTTCTCCCTTATTTCCCTTACGGCATTGCCTATCCTGGCAACCTCCTGTATCGCTCCAGTCTCATTATTGGCAGCCATTACTGAAACAAATATAGTCCTGTCGTCTATCTTAGATATCACATCTTCCGCGCAAACCAGACCATCACGTCCCGCTGGGACGACAATGACTTCCGCCCCTTCCTCGCTTAGGTCAGCGACCGTATGTATCAAGGAATCATGTTCTATGCCTGATATGATAATCCGCGGAGGAATCATCGCCTCCGATCTAAACGAGCGATAGAACGCCTTAAACGCTCCCCTTACAGCCATATTATTGGCTTCTGTCGCCGATCCGGTAAATATGACGGAACGAATGTCCGTTCCAATGACAGATGCCAATATCTCCCTTGATGTGTCCGCCGCCGCGGCAGCATCTCTGCCTAAAGAATGGATAGAAGACATATTCCCCTGCGGGACATCAGCCATCGCCTTTCTTACCCGATTATCTACGGGCGTCGTCGATGCATGGTCAAAATAGAGTGTTCTCATTTAAGGCTTCTCTTATTTTAGGACCAAGATCAAAGGATACCTTTACCGCCTCATCCGTTCCTCTTTGAGGAACCATGAGAAAACCCTGAGTTTTAACGAGATCATATAAATCCTTCGTCACTTTCACGTCATTGCGGCAATAATCCTCAAGCTCCTTTAGATTTCCTTCGTTCCAGAATTTGACCGCTTCCAGCCCATTATGAGTCTTTCCTACTCCGAGATTCTGTACGGCTAGAAGATCAAGGCCTATCCTTCTTCCATATACAACCTCTATCTCTTCAAGGAGGTCTATTCTCTTTAGGGCTTTGGTATTGAAATCAAAATACTTATCAAGCACCGGCAAATCGAACCTATTTATACTGAAGCCAATAATGAGAGCGGCTTCTTGCATCATCTTTCCGAGCTCCGCCATATCCTTTTCCCAAAAGCTCATATATTCGTTCCTGTTATAGGAATAGAGACAGGTCAGGGACATATTAAGATCCTTTATATTATCCTGTCCTCCTACGTCAAAAAAAGTGTTTTTTGTCTCTATGTCTATTACAAGTATGTCCTTGGAGTTCATCCTGGTTGTAACTTATATGTTCGGGTGAAGCGATTAAACGCTTCGGATATCGCTATCTTTTGCCCTGAATGAGCGATTCTAACACTCGGAGCTCTTTTTGCAAAACATCTTCCGACCTGGCCTCGAGATTAAGCCTAATGACTGGATCATTAGACGAAGCTCTTATATTGAACCAAAAATCCTTAAACTCCATTGAGAGTCCGTCGAGTTCGGATATCTTTGGCTTCTTTCTTGAATAATTGCGTCGGATATCCGATATCACCTTATCCTTGTCGCCTACCGAAAAATTCGTCTCGGGTATCCGGTGCTGTTCTTGGCTGTCTATCCAAGCCGATATGGAACCCATTGAAGATATGGCCGAAGCCATCGAAAGTGCCATTAGGATTGCGCCATCCATATAGGCGCCCTTTATTTTAAAATAATAATGGCCAGCCCTTTCGGCTCCGAAGTCTATCTTATTCGCGATCATCTCCTTCTTTATGAAGTAATGACCGACTTTTGATATCACGAGTCTAATCTTAGTTCTCTCCCTTATCGCCCACCCCGTCCTGACGTCGGCCACCATCGCCGCGATTTTTTTCTTCTCCGCATAAAACTTAAAAATCATGTCCGGATCGATTTCTCTGCCTTTATCGTCTACAAATATAGCCCTATCAGCATCGCCATCGAAAGCAACACCCATATCAGCGTTATTCTTTATCACTTCGTCACTAAGGGTTGCCATAGCCTCCGGTATCATAGGATTTGGACCATGGCCCGGAAAATCTCCATCCGGTTTTGCATTAAGATATATGGGCTTAATATTAAGAACACCTTTAAGAGTCGCTTTGATAACATCTCCGGCGTAGCCATTAGAACAATCGAAGACTATCCTAACTGACCTTTTAAAAAGAGCTTTACTTCTCAGGAAGCTTGCGTATTCGTCTATATATTTACCCTTCATTTTCCTCGATTATCTTTTTAGTATCGAAGCCGTTCAAGGGAACGGCTTTAGGACCGACTATTTTTAACCCATTCCATTCGGAGGGACTATGGGATGCCGTTACCATCACTCCTCCAGCCGCCTTATTGGCTGCCACGGAAAAATAGAACATCGGACTCGTCGAAGGCCCGACCTTCATTATCTCTCTACCCCTTAAGGCTTCGATCACAGCCTTATAAAGCGCCGGTGAGCTGTTTCGGGCATCATGAGCGATAACTATCGGACCTTTTTTGAAGAATCTGACGTTCAAAGAAGACACGATGTGGCGGACGACATCTTCATCAATCTCCGCCGGATATTTACCTCTTATATCGTAGGCTCTGTATATCGAAGGATTGATCACAGTACTGATAATAGCAGAATATCGGATTTCTTTTGAGTTTTCGGCCGTCGGTACATATAATTGATATTGTCTATGGGAAAGAAAAAGATTACACAGGAAGAGAAAAAGAGGATGGTAGAGGTTAATGTCCGTCCGGAAGTGATAAAGAGCATATGGGGGGTCATCCTGCTCAGTATTGGCGCTATATTATGGCTCGCCGCTTTTAATGCAGCAGGTCCAGTCGGA
This sequence comes from Candidatus Colwelliibacteriota bacterium, assembly GCA_028710275.1. GTDB lineage: Bacteria > Patescibacteriota > Minisyncoccia > UBA6257 > Colwellbacteraceae > STB-63. The sequence continues at coordinate 37,418 of JAQTUL010000008.1, forward strand.
AGAGTATCTTTTTCCGTATTTAGCTTCCTTTTGGGTATAGGCTATTATTTGCTTCCCGCCGCTCTCACTTTTGCCGGCATATCCCTCCTTCTTCCCGAGCGAAGACAGCTTATGGGACACACCCTGGTTGGGGTGGGAACGTTCATCGCGTCCAGCTTAAGCGTCCTTGATATTCTCTACCCAGGCAAAGGAGGGTTTCTGGGAAATATATTTGGAGCCATTGAAACTCCCTTCGGTCGTATAGCAAGTCTCATCATCGCTTCGGCCGTTATTATTATAAGCATCATTTTTGCCCTTGATGTTCCTCTTAACATAAAGATCGCAAAACGTCCGGTCTCTCCTAAATCAGAGAAAGAGCCTGAAATGGTTGTGAACGGCGAAGGCGTTCGGGAAGACCCCAAGAAAGAGGAAGTAAAAAAGGATACTAGACCGGCTGATAAAGATATTCTCATCAATGAGCCTTCCCAGGAGCCACAAGCTGCAAAGAAAGTAGAGAGAAAGATATCATTTAAGAACTATGTCCCTCCTCCATTAAGCCTTCTTAAGTCCACCATCGAAAAGCCGACTGTCGGCGACCTCCGCGCCAATGCAAACATCATTAAGCGTACCCTTGAAGGATTCGGCATACCTGTCGAGATGGGAGAGATAACTATCGGCCCTAAGGTTACGCGCTACACACTGAAACCAGCAGAAGGAGTGAAACTTTCCCGCATCACGTCTCTTAATCAGGACCTCGCTCTCTCTTTGGCAGCTCACCCTCTCCGTATAGAAGCGCCTATCCCGGGTAAATCCCTGGTAGGTATCGAGGTTCCTAATAAGACAGCGGCCGTCGTAAGACTCGGCAGCATAATAAATTATCCCGACTTCGCATCTGGCGGACTTTTAAGCTTCGGCTTAGGAAGGGATATAGCCGGTGAGCCGGTCTTTCCTAATATAGCTAAAATGCCTCATCTGCTCGTCGCCGGAGCGACCGGAAGCGGAAAAAGCGTCTCTATACATTCCATAATCATTTCCCTTCTGTATAAGAATTCACCTGAAACTCTTAAATTCATTTTCGTCGATCCTAAGCGTGTTGAGCTTTCGGTATATGGAGGAATTCCCCATCTTATCGCCCCAGTCATAACAGACGGCAAGAAAGCCGTTTCAGCCCTTCGCTGGGCCATCGCTGAAATGGACCGCCGCTATGAACTCTTGCTTCAAGACGGCTTCCGCGAGATAAAGAGCTACAACGAAAAGCATAAGGAGGACTTGATGCCCTACATAGTCATCGTCATCGATGAACTTGCCGATCTTATGTCCGTCTATGGTCGGGAGGTTGAAGGGTCAATAGTCCGCCTTGCTCAGATGGCTCGCGCCGTCGGCATCCACCTTATCGTCTCAACTCAGAGGCCATCAGTAGAAGTAATCACTGGTCTAATTAAGGCGAATATCACAACAAGGATTGCCCTTCAGGTGGCCAGCCAGATAGATTCAAGAACCATCCTCGATCAATCCGGAGCTGAAAAACTTCTTGGAGGAGGAGATATGCTCCTCGTGTCTGCTGAATTATCCAAGCCAAAGCGTATCCAGGGATCCTACATCACTGATGAAGAGATAAAATCCGTCGTCCAATTCATCATAGATAATAATGAAGGCGAGATATCTGATCTCTCTGTTACTCAGCCTACTGAACTTGAGGGTATTTTAAGCTCCCCTACCGGAGATGACGATGACGACGAGATGTTCCCGGAGGCTCTGGAAGTCATAAAAGACGCAGGAAAAGCCTCCGCTTCGCTCTTGCAGAGACGGCTCAAAATCGGTTATGCTCGGGCTGCTAGGCTTCTCGACATAATGGAGTCCAAGGGAATAATCGGCCCTGGAGATGGAGCCAAACCTCGCGAGGTCTACCTCTCGAGAAATGAGAACGGATCAACGGAAAATGACGAGCGATAGAAATCTAGGAGAAACGATCACCGAACTTACCGGCTCTCGCGGAGTCTCGGCAGAGAAGCTTTCCGAGCTTACTAATATCCCTAAAAGATATATCACTGCCCTCTTTGAGAACGATATCAAAAACATGCCGGCGGCACCCTATGTCCGGGGCTACCTCAATAAGATAGCTTCTGTAATCGGAATCGACCCTGAGCCCCTGCAGGAATCCTACCGCCGCCTCAATTTAAAGACCTCCGGGCGAGAGGACTACCTTCCCAAGAACCGTTTTGCGATAGCTAAGAGCAAGAAAGGGTGGATCGCGGCTGTCATTATCCTCCTTATAGTCGGCTACTTTGTGAGTGTTCGTCTGAACGCACTTTTAGGCATACCATCTATATCTATCAACCTGCCTGAAAAGGTAGCAGATAACAGTTTTATTGAAACCAGAGATCCGATTTTCATCGCCGAAGGAGATATATTACCTAAGGATTCATTATTTATAAATAATGAGGCCATACCTGTCGACGGTAACGGTCATTTCTCGAAAGAGATGGCGCTGGACGGCGGATTAAACACTTTTGAGATACGCGTCAAGAGGTTTTTAGGCCGGGAAAAGACTATAATAAGAAAGGTCTTCTATATAGTCGATGAGACCGGAGAAAATACTATTCAAGAACCCATAAGTGAAAAGCAAGCAGAAAGCAAAACCGGAGAAACCAGTGAGCCGGTCGTCGTCGAATAATATCGACACGCTATTAGCCTCTATTAGAGAAAAGTTCGGGGATGAATCAGTCATGAAGCTTGGTGAGATAAGACACACCAACATCAAGGTTGTCCCTACGGGATCTTTCAGCCTTGACCTTGCACTGGGGGTCGGCGGCCTTCCCCGTGGCCGCATAGTGGAGATTTTCGGACCAGAAATGTCCGGGAAAAGCACTCTTGGACTCCAGGTGGTAGCGGAAGCTCAGAAACGCGGAGGCAAAGCTGCCTTCATAGATGCCGAGCACTCTCTTGATCCGGAACGCGCTAAGCGTATCGGCGTTAACATCAATGATCTCATCATCTCACAGCCAGACAGCGGCGAGGACGCTTTGAATATAATGGAAAGCCTCGTTAAGTCTGGAATCATCGATGTAATCATCATAGACTCTGTCGCCGCCCTTACTCCTAGAGCCGAGATAGATGGAGAAATGGGCGCTCAGTTTATAGGCCTGCAAGCGAGGATGCTCTCTCAAGCCATGAGAAAAATAACCGCCGTAGCCAATAAGACGGAAACCCTTCTCATATTCATCAATCAGCTTCGTGAGAAGATAGGTATGATGGGATATGGAGAGCCAACGACGACTCCTGGAGGTCGCGCCCTAAAATTTTACTCTTCCGTCCGCATAGATCTTCGCCGTATAGCTCAGATAAAGAAAGGCGAAGAGGTTGTTGGCAACAGAGTTAAGGCCAAGGTGGTGAAGAACAAGGTGGCCGCCCCATTCCGTTCTTGTGAGTTTGATATCATGTTTACTGAAGGTATTTCCTACGAAGGAGATATATTAGCCCAAGCAGTCAAACACTCCATCGTTAAAAAAACCGGTAATACCTACTACTTTAACGAAGAAAAACTGGGGGTAGGACAAGAATCTACCAAAGAAAAACTGCGATCAGATAAGAAGATGTTAGAAGAAATAAAGAAACTGACTCTAACAGCTGTTGAAGCTGAAATGACCGGGACATCGGCCGTCGAAGCATCATCTTCTTCATCTGAAGACTAAATGAACCATTAGATAAAAAACCGCCCTAGGGCGGTTTTTTATCTATCTTCCGTTTATCCTGTAAAAATTATCGAAAAGCTCGGCTATCAGTATTGGTCCTGTTCCTCCCGGAGTGGGTGTATATCTTATGTCTTTTTGTGTCTCTTTCTGATCGAAATCTCCGCATATCTTCCCTTCCTCGTCGAACGCGCATCCAAAGTCTATTACTATCGCCCCATCCTTTAATATATCTGATGAAATAAGCCTGGGCTGTCCAGTACCTAGGACTACCACGTCCGCTTCACTGATAGGTGTGACATCATCCCCTTTGTCTATTTTCCACAAAGCAGCGCACTTTCCAGAAAAGAAATCGGCAACCGGTCTTCCTACAAGTGAGCCCATTCCTATGACCGCCATCTTCACATTCAAGATATCTGCATGTTCGCTTTCTAATATCTTAGAGACGACTGCTGCGGCCGGAGGTATAACTAAATCATTCGGGTCATCATTGAATATCAGGGCGTCCGCATCCTTTTCTTTTGGTATAGCCGCAAGCACAATGTTTTTCTCGACTTTCATAGGTAATGGCAATTGGACCATCACTCCTCCACAGGCACTGTCATCAGACAATACACCTATCTTTAACGCGATATCCTCGGTAGAACTATCATCTTCCATCTTGAATACATTGAAGTCGACCCCTATCTTCTCTGCAAACATCCTTTTTCTTTCAACAAATTTTAGGGAAGCTGGATCATTTCCGACAATAATGGCCGCGAAATATTTTTCAGGTGCCCCCCTAATAATCAACTCATCCGCGATCTTGTCGGCTATTTTTCTGCCGTCTATCTTCCTCATTTTGTCTTGGTTAGAAATTTCTTTGCTGAAAAACTAGTCGTAAGCTTAGTAACGCTCTTTGATACGTCTTTCCCGTCTTTAAGCGCCAAAGCTATGATTCTACCCAACTCATCCATCTGCTTCTCTTTCATTCCTCTTGTCGTCACGGAAGGAGTTCCCATTCTTATACCAGTTGGCTTAAAGGGAGACTTATCTCCGGGAACGGTATTCCTATTGGCAATGATGCCGTTTCTCTCTAATATCTCCTGAGCCTCCATACCTAGAAGGCCGATGTTCTTAAGATCAATAAGTATGAGGTGGTTGTCCGTTCCTCCGGTAACAAGATCAAATCCAGACCCAATAAGACTCTTTGCTAAAGCTCTCGCATTTGCCGTTATCTGATTACCGTATTTCTTGAAAGATGGTTTTGATATCTCATAGAAAGCTTGGGCTATAGCCGCTGTCTGATTATTATGAGGACCGCCCTGAAGGCCGGGAAAAACCGCCTTATCTATAGCATCCGCTATAATGCCATCTCCTTCTTTTAATGGCTCTATGCGCGACCATATTACGGCCCCCCTCGGTCCGCGTAAAGTCTTATGGGTAGTAGAGGTTACGACATGAGCATATTTGAAAGGAGGTAGATGGGCCCCAGCAGCTATAAGCCCCGATATATGAGAAATATCGGCCAGGTGATATGCCCCGACCTCATCAGCTATCTCTCCAAACTTTTTAAAATCTATCTTTCGAGGATAAGCGGTCGTACCCGAGACTATCACTTTCGGCCTGTACTCAAGAGCAAGTTTTCTTACTTCTTCGTAGTCAATAAACCCTTTCTCATTAGTTCCGTATTGAACGGACTTAAAGAATTTCCCCGTCGCCGAGACAGAGTGGCCGTGCGTCAAATGTCCTCCATGTGCGAGCTTCATACCCATCATCACTTCTCCAGGTTTTAGAAGTCCTAGGTAAACAGCTAAGTTCGCAGGAGAGCCGGAATAAGGCTGAACATTAGCCCTCCATTTTTTATCAGATAGTCCGAACACAGTAAGAGCATACTCCTTGGCAATCTCCTCTATTTCATCACAATTCTTATTTCCTGGATAATATCTCTTTCCTGGATATCCTTCTGAATATTTATTCACCAGCGGAGACCCGAGTATTTCAAGTATCTCCGGAGAGACTAGGTTTTCGGACGGTATAAGGTCTATCGTCCCTTCTTGTCTTTCGGACTCCGTTTTTATCAATTTTTTTAGCTTCGAATCTATCATCGTTTATAGGATAAAAATACCTCTTTCATATCATTAATGGAAGGCGTATATATAAAAAATAAAAAGCCTCGCATTTCTGCAAGGCTTCGTGGATGTGTGCCATAATGGCCACACTTTGCGGTTCACGACCGTATTCCCTACCTGGACCCATGGGTCCGACGCAATCCCTCATTGCGCGCTGCCCTGTCTTGGGCGGCGATACGAGAACGCGATCGATCGCTTATTGGAACGGGTATTGGTGCTGATACCGAGCATATGTATATCTCGGTCGGAAATATCTTTGCCAGACAATATACTATCATCTGTTTCCTCCCAGCGATCGAATTTAAGCCAATAACTGCTTACAGGGTCCATCTCCCTGTGCCGATAGTGTCTTATTCGACCTAAAGAGAGGGCTCGGAGTTCCGAATTGTTCTGGCTCTATCGTTTCCCGTGTCATACTGGGCATCGGGAACTCCATCGCCGGGACAAGACCTCTTAGGTCATTTCCTAAAAACAATCTATCTCCCCCTTTACGTTCACTGCGTATTACCCTGTTAACGTACGTAAGTAAGAGCATATACCAGCAATAAGGCCCCGGTCAATAGACACCCCCGCAAGTCGGGATATGCCTTACTAAAAGAAAAATACCCTTTAAATCAAATAAATCCAGCAAGTGAAGATATGTAGCCTATGACGGCGGCACTTGTCGCGACTAGTGCCGCACCGCCGAATATATTGGCTAATGGCCCGTTCTTCTTATTACCCATAAGACCCTTGTCGTTCGCTATCCTCATTATCATTAATATAAGAGGTGGAGTTATTATCGAATATAATATCGCCGTATAGATAAGCATCTTAATCGGGTCCCCGCCGCTTAAGGCTATTATACTGCCGATAAATGTAGCTGCAGCTATAGCGATATAAAATCCCTTAGCTTCAGTGAACTTCTTGTTTATACCCTCTTTCCAATGGCAGGCTTCGGCAATAATATACCCCACACTGCCGGCAAGTACTGGTATCGCGAGCATACCCGTTCCTATGACGCCGATGGCAAATATGAGATATGCATTATTGCCAAGCAAAGGCCTTAGAACCATCGCTGCCTGATCGAAGGATGTTATCTCTCCTACTCCGTATAGGGAGTTTAATTGGCTTGCGCCGAGGATGATAAACCACATTACTATGTTCGAAAAAGCCATACCGATGAAAGTATCCGCCTTTATAGCTGACATCTCCTTTCTCCTTACCATGAATCTTCTTAATGGATGCTTAGCAGTCAATTCATCCCTTTCTTCCGCTTCTTCTTTTGCCTCCCAAAAAAAGAGATACGGTGATATCGTTGTCCCTATTATGGCTGAAACAATCATTATCCATTCTTTAGAAAAAGATATTGAAGGCGTTATTGTCGCAACAAGTGCCGCTACCCAGTCTATCTTTATAAAAAATACCGTAGCTATATAACAGAAGAGCGAGAGAGAAAGCCACTTCAGAACGCTGGCAAACCTCTTATATGAGAAGAAGATAGTAGCAAGGGCTATTATCGTCGAAAGAACGGGTATCCAGAAGACCTTAGACACTCCAGAGAGGCCCTCAGAAACCGTGCCTATAGCCAGAAGATCGGCCCCAATATTTATGATTATAACGATAGCGGACACCGAAACAACAAGAAGAGTGACCCATTTAGGATATTTATTCTTTACTATCTCTATTATTCCCTTGTCTGTTTTAAAACCTATCCTTCCGCACATCTCTTGGACGGCATACATCAAAGGCAAAGTGAAAAAGGCTATCCAGAGCCCTGCGGTCTTAAGGATCACTCCGGCCTGCAGATAGGTTAATATTCCAGACGGATCATCGTCTGAAGCTCCAGTTATCACGCCCGGACCGAGCTTTTTAAGAAAAGCCCCTATTTTTATCTTCATATTTTCTGGTCTCCGGCCCTTATCTCTTTTTGCGTCTTAGAATAAACTTTCCCTTTCTTTGTCACGAGATAACACCTTGTAAGTTGAACGCAAAGTTCTTTGACGGCATGAGCCATCGCCATAGGCTTCGCCTCATATCCGCCGCTATATCTCCTAAAGGACGTAATGACGGTTACCTCTCTGTCAAACTTTACCTTGCCGTGATTATTAAGCCTCTTTGAAAGATCGATATCCTGACCCCAATTTATATCCGGATTAAACCCGCCCGCCCGATCATATATTTCTCTTCTGACGGCCATATTAACGCAAGGGAGGATATGGCTGGCCACTTTCTCATATATTCTAAAAACAAACTTTCTGACAAAAAAATTAACGGCGACATCCACGTCGTAAAAAAGATAGGGTCCGCCTATAGCAGAGAGGTCTGGGTCATCGGTGAATTTTCTGTTTATCTCCGATATCCATTCTGGCGGAAGAAAAGTATCGGCATCAGTGAAGACGAAAATATCTCCCCGAGCCTCTTTGCAACCCCTTATCAGGGCGTATGATATTCCCTTTTTAGTCTCGTCTATAACCCTTACCCCATAGCCTTCGGCTATTTCATGAGTCTTGTCAGTAGAGGCATTATTGACCACTATTACCTCCATAAAACCCTTATAATCCTGCTTATTAAGGGAGTCTAGACATCGGCCTATGTAGTGTTCCTCGTTATAGGCGGGAACAATAATAGAAAACCTGTGATCCATATTGGCAAGCTTATTATATCTGGTCCCGAAGTTTAAATCACGCCGCCCGCTAGTTATTGGTTTAACGCGGTCTCGTTCGCTTACTTTTTAACCAGACTTCCTTATGCCATAATCATGCCTGAAATGAGAATGATATCGAGGCTTCTGCGGTCCCCTTTTCTGATCCTTCTTCCTTTCTGGCTTTTTATATCCTTCTTCAAGTTCGGAGGTAACATCCAATACACCCTTCTCTCCCCCCTCGGAGATAGGATGTTTGATACTTGGATGGTCGGTCTCCTTATAGGTCTCGCTTCAATGATTCAATTATTCCTTGATGTCCCGGCTGGAATGCTTCTCGACCGATTCGGTTATATCCGAATGCTCCGCATCGGTGTACTTACATTCATCCTCGCCTGCCTCGCCTTAGTCATCATTCCTGGACCCATGGGCTTTATGGCCACTCTTTTTATAGGATCGTTCGGGTGGCTTTTCTTTGGTCCAGGAATAAACGCCTATCTCCTTTCATCAGCACCGAAGGAAGGGGCTGATAACTTCATGGCTACAAGAGATGTCTTCGATGCAACCGGGGTTTTTTTGAGCGCCATCATGATTCCCTTCCTTGTTCTGGCCCCTCCTCAAAAGATAGGCTTTACGTCGGCCGCCCTCCTTCTCGTCGCTCTTCTGTTTTTATTTGCTTCTCCAAAAGACAAGGTTTCGGTCCATGAGGAAAAAAAGACTCCGCATCACCACTTCTACATAAGAAGACACGCTTTCAGGAACCTCTTCCGATCGCTCGATCGACTAAATCCGGCAAGCTGGCTTCTTATCGGACACGGTCTCAGCGCTAGTATCTTCTACTCGACTATCTGGTTTGTTCTGCCTCTTATGATGATTGATCCATCGAAGCAGATATTCGGAATAAGTCTTGGTATCTTTGATCTCGCAATCGTTGCCATCGGGTCCATCCTTGGAAAAATTACCCTTCACACCAAGAAAAGGACCGCGGTCACCGCGGGTCTTTTCATCTTCGCCATCATGGCCGCATTCCTTGGAAGCCAGACCGGATGGATATTCCTGGTGATTGGGTTTATAGCCACCTCCGGAGACGAACTTTCGAACATCTCCCTCTGGTCATGGCTTTCCAGGCTGGATAAGGACCACGCGAGCGACGGAGCGGTTTCAGGAACCATATCCTTATTCCAGGACTTCGGATGGATGATAGGGCCTATGGCCGCCGGATTCCTATATGAAGCATTCGGTCCGGAAACCACGATAAGTCTCGCCTCAATTCCTATATTTGCCATATTCATCATTTCGCTCTTTATAAGTTCAACGGAGAAGAATAACCATCCGCACCCCCACCCAAGAAGATTGAGGGGTAGATAAAAGACCGCCTTCAAGTGATCTTTTGTGTTTTCCCAATAATCCAAAAGATAGAAATGGTAGAATTAACCCTATATGAAAAAGATAGGAATATTAGCCATAGTGATAGCAATAGCCGCCCTCGGCTTCACTTCGGCCTTGGCTGAAGTGACTACGGAAACAAACACTGCTTCCGGAACAATATCAGCACCAACCGTATCGTCAGCCGAAATTGAAAAGACTAAAGAAAATACCGAGATCATTACCGGTTATGGTAAAGATTATTTCGTCTGTATGGGTAAAGCGATATCAGTAAGGGAGGATGCTTTTATAAGTGGACTCTCCGCTTTTAATTCTTCTACACAAAACGCCTACGCGATAAGGAAAACATCCCTTATTTCCGCATGGAACTCTTCCGATGACAGGAATGTAATACAAAAAGCAGTAAATGATGCCGAGAAGACCTTTAAGGATACTAGATCAGCGGCAGAAAAAAATTGGAGCAGCGTTCAGAAGAAGACTTCAGAAGATTTCAACGTTTCAAAGACAGCCTGCATTAAATTAAGCACAGCTATAAAGCCAACGACGTCCGCAAGCACGCAACAGTCTCTTTTAGAGATGATAAAACAGCTCCAGGCTCAGATAAAAGAGCTTCAGGCTAAACTTACGGCTCCTAAGCCCGCTACCACCATCGCTCCGGCCTCTACGACAACTCAGACGACGGTCGGAACAACTGAAACGCGATAAGTTATCAAAGTATCAAAAAAACACCGCTATAATGGCGGTGTTTTTATATCTGAGCGGGATACCGGAATCGAACCGGCGCCATCACCTTGGCAAGGTGGCGTACTGCCACTATACTAATCCCGCTTTTACTCCCCTTTGAAAGAATACGATATTAAATCTAGCCGAAGATTTGCACGTTGTAAAGAAAACCGATAATATAGAGCTCATGTTCCGGAAATGTCTGATTTTCGGGGGTATATCGGCCGCTTTTATAGCGGTCGCAACGCTTTCCGTATACCTATACACTAGGCCTATTGAGATACCGAAAAGCTTCACTGAAGCCAGAGGAAGAGGAGCTGATATAGCTTCTGCTATAAACGATTTTTCCGACCAAGCGAGGATAAGTCTAGACGAGATAGTTAAAAGCGATAGGGAGGGAGATTATACCAAAGCACTCGATCTTACTATTATCGAGATAAAGAGGACTCGCGAAGCGAAGGATAAGGCAATCGAACTTCTGGGAGAGCTTCAGGAGATGGCTTCCGCTCTGGGAGAAATAAAGGCGGAAGGCCCTCAAAGCATAGGCATGCAGGCCGTATCAACCGAAGTAGGCTTAGTAAGCAAGCTAATCGAATATAATACCGATCTTGATAACCTTCTTAATAATATGAGAATGAAATTTGCTAGCTATCAGCCTGAAACATTCGATAAGGAAACAGAAGCTATCACAAAAAGAATGAATGATATCGCCCTCGATATAAATGGATCTAGTAGGAAATATCAGTCATTGATGAAGGAGTTCGATGAGCGGACTGAAGCAAAAAAAATATTCTAGGATACAAAAACACCCCGATATGGGGTGTTTTTATTTATGGGTGCCGTCGTAGAGGAAGTTAGAACCGCATTAAAAGGCTATTGATTTATCATACCAGCCATGTAATACTCCAAATGTCTTTCGGTCCAACCATGGACTGGAAGGGTATCACATCCAAGAGCTGCCCTCCGCAAGGAGGGCAGTTTTAAATACTATTCAGGTCTACGCTTTATATCCCTCCCCCAAACGTCATCCTCTAACTCGAGAATATCTGAATAACCATCTCCTCCGGTTCTTAATTCTCTTGAAATGTTATTTTTTGAAGAAAAGATAAAAACTTTCTTGCCTTTCCTTTTTAGATAAGTAACTAGAGCCAAAAAATCAGCATCTCCCGAAAAGAAAACAGCCGTATCATATTCATAAGAAAAATGGATTGCATCGATTGTTAACTCAACATCCATATTCCCCTTTTCTTCAATAATTTCACCTTCTTCGGTATTTATACTTATGCGTTTTAATTCTTTCTTTCTAACAATAAAACCAAGACCCTTCTTTAAAAAAGTGAAAAACTTATGTTTTCCTTCTAAATTATAACTCCTAGTACCATCAGCCGGATAAGCAGTATAGTAAAAAACTTGAACATTTTGATCCTTAAATTTTTCCTTAATAAAGGCTAGTAACTTCTCATAATTAAGAAATTTACCTTTTGCCTTTTGTGCCTCCCATAGATTAGACGCATCTATAAAAACGCTAATAGCCACATAGGAAGATTATCAGACTTTAACCCAAAAATCCCCTTCATTAGAAAATTATTTATCCTTTATAAACGATAGGTGTCTAACGGGAATCTCACGTCGTCGCTCCGTCTCCGCTTACGTTCCGCATCGCTCCTCTATGAAACCTCTCGGTTTCATTACTTCCTCCACGGGGCGCTCCCGGCGTGCCCCGACCCCCTGACTTGTTCGAATCCCTCCCAACCACTGCATAAATAAAATACCCCTCCTAAGAGGGGTGTTTTTATTTATGGGTGTCTAACGGGATTCGAACCCGTGCCGGAGGCTCCACAAACCTCAGTGCTAACCACTACACCATAGACACCATACATTTATGAAAGCGCAGGCTCATTGTAGCCGAAATCCGGCTTAAATCAAACCATGCCTGCAGAAGAGTAAATAAGGTCACCTGCGCGCCTTTTAAACCGATTTCCCGTCTCTTTTCAAGCACTCAGATAACTGCTATCTTCTCTGAAGAGATCTTTTAAAAGGAGTGGTCGATAATGGGTTCAAGACCGATTTCAGAGAAGAAGTTCCAGTCTCTTTTTTATCGTCCTAAGTTCACGGCTGATGATTTTTTCAGGTTAATGATATCCGTCATGACAATCAATGGAAAGAACGTATTCTACTCAAACGACCTCGATAGGATATTCCAGTATCTCTATAAAAAAGCCTCAGCAAAAAAATATTCCTTTATATTAAGAGAGGTGGGATTCAGAGACATTGGAGGCGGAGAGGTTACCTGCCCCGATCTATTAGACGCTCAAAGCAGAGCCTTAATCTGTCAGCTTATAGAGTATGGTTTTCTAGGTTTAGATCCTGTCCCCCGCAGGATACTGATAAGTTTGGACTATGCGCATTCCTGGTATATCAAGAATACCTGGACCTCCAGTCAGATGAAGAAGATTCTGAAAGACACAGGAATAATACCAAAAAAGACCGGCTAACCGGTCTTTTATTTTCTTTATGGTGCCGCGGGAGGGAATTGAACCCCCGACACGACGCTCTTCAGGCGTCTGCTCTACCACTGAGCTACCACGGCTTCTAACAAGGAAAAATATAACCAAAAGGCGGGTAAATTGCAATCGGATGAGAATATGTTTATATTTTATTGGTCTTTTCCCCTTGTAGCTCAATGGATAGAGCAATCCCGTCCTAAGGGAGAGATGAGGGTCCGATTCCTTCCAAGGGGACAAAAACGCTCCTGTAGTTCAACGGATAGAACAGCTCCCTTCTAAGGAGCGGATGAGGGTTCGATTCCCCCCGGGAGTACATGAATTTACAAGAAGAAAAGCTCTGCGAAACCGGTTCGAGGGCTTTTATTTTAGAACAAAGACTGCTTAAAAATCCGATCATCAGGACGATATTTGAGAAAGCTCCCTCTATCGGAATGCCAAATTGGCATCTCGGTGCTGGCTGTATAGCGCAAACTTTCTGGAACATTGAATACGGCCTTAATCCGACTTATGGCATAAAGGATTACGACCTCGTCTATTTTGATGAAAATATCTCTCATGAAAAAGAAGACGAATTCATCCGTCGTGGCAGAGAGCTGTTCTTTGATATTGGAGATATTATAGAAATAAGAAACGAAGCGCGCGTACACTTATGGTATGAAGAGCATTTCGGCTACCCTATTAATCCATATCAATCGATGGAAGAAGCCGTCGGAAGCTGGCCGACCATAGCGGCCGCTGTCGCCGTCAGGTATGACCACGATGATGGTTTTATCATATGCGCTCCCTTCGGATTAGATGACCTCTTCAGCCTTGTCGTTAGGCCAAATAAGAAACAGATCACTAAAGAAATATACGATAGAAGAGTTGAAAGATGGGCCGCATGTTGGCCAAAACTTGATATAGTCGATTGGTAAGAAATTGAAACTTGTCCCTTAGAGAAGAAATCTGGTAGGTTTATTGGTATCGGAGTGTAGTATAATGGCAGTATACATGCTTTGGGAGCATGAGGTCCGGGTCCGATTCCCGGCTCTCCGACAAAAAACCCCGCAATGCGGGGTTTTGTTTTAGTTATTCTATGCAACAGTCCACTATCCTCTTCACTATCTCTCCCAATTTTCCAAAACCCTTCTTTTCCTCGACGACCTCAGTCCCATTTTCTTTCTTAGGATCTTTTTTATTTATCTCCGATACGGAAAGACTGTCATCCGCTATCTCTTTAACGCCTTCAACATTAATAAGCTTAAGATTAATGCCCCAGAAAAGCGAATATAAATCATAGGCTTTTTTAAACAGGTCCTCCGCCTCAGCCTTATTCCCTTGGCCTAGTTGTTTAGTTCCTACCTCCATAAGCCTCATCGATGCAGCTAATAAGTGCTTCGATATACACCACACTTCCCCCTCATATTCTTTAATCAGTTTTTTAAGAAGGTCTTTCCTTATCTCCCTCGTCGCGGCCAAAAGGTCGTAATAATCAGACCTTCCCGTTTTGGCCCCTGTAAAGAAAAGATGTTCCTCTATCGAGATAAGATTCATCACGGCAACCGATAAGTCCTCGTCTGAGGAAAGATCAAGCTTTCCTTTTTTCCCTTGCATCGCCTTTTCTATAAGACGTTCTATCTCTTGTTCTTTATTGTCCATTTTATTTTTCTATGATGGCCATAATAAGGCTCGCTATTAACACCGAGACGACCGGCATTGCGACTTTCTGAAAAGGAAACCACGCCTTTCCGCCATTCCTCTTTTTCAATTCCTCATAGCCGGAAGACCCGATCATGAAAAAAATGCTTCCGACCACTACTCCAAAAATAAGTTTATCTATCCCGAGGAATGTATTATAAGGATGCCCTATCACTCCTGAAAAATATAGCGGTATCAAAGTTAATCCGTAATATCCGATAAACGAGAGTGGAAGCACCCACTTATTAGATATTTTTTTCTTATCTCTCAGCCAATTGACCGTCCACATCGATACGGAGAAAAGCAGGGATCCAGCCCATACCCCAGTTACAAGATCGCTTATACCAAACCACCTTGAAAGACCAAGGCCAGCCCCAACTGCTACCGTGCATACCGGACATATCGCCTGAGCTGGCAAAACAGAGAGCAAAAGCCCTAATAAGGAAAGCGATATGGATATCTTTATTTTACCCGGTTTCATTTTTTATTTTCCTTAAGATAATCGATTATATCCTTATCGCCCATAAAGCATTTTCCATTATGGAAAAGAAGAGGCACTCCCGCTTCCTCAAGCTTATAGCCGCACTGAGATGCTTTTGTCAGAAAATCGGCTGCGTTATCTCTAGATTGAGAAACCTCTTTTTTGACCATATTTATCTTAGCCTCCGTATTATCCTCGACCATGAACTCCTCAACAATCATGCAATGAGGGCAGGTTAACGAATAATAAAATGTATATTCATCACTGCTCCTGTTAAAAACAAAAAAGAGACAAGCCGCTATCACGATAATAAGCCCAGCCGCCGCGGCCACGGCGATATAAAGTACTTTTTTCTCAAGATTCACGGGATAATTAAATCACACCTCCGGATTTTACGGAACCATAGGGGGAGGTGTAACGTGATTCTCTATTATTCTAGCAGGGCCACAAGGCAATCTCACTACTTGTCCCGCGTATTAGCGGGACTGCGTTTTAGGAGCCTTCGGTTCCTAACGACCCTCGATATTCTCGGGTCTATCCTCCTCCACAGAGGGGATACCTGCGTCTCCCCTCCGACCCACCCCTTGTTCGAATCCTTGTGGTAATCCCGAAAATAAAAAACCCGTCCGATGGCGGGTTTTTTATTTTGCGGGGCCACAAGGATTCGAACCCTGGTTAACGGTTTTGGAGACCGTCGTTCTACCACTGAACTATAGCCCCTAGCTTGTCTGAAAAATAACAGAAAAAGAGGTTGTTGCCAATCTCCCAGGATTAAATCGTTATTCCTTCTCCCTCCGCTATAGCCACCGCGTCAGCGGCGTTTTTTATGCCCATGAATCTAACCCTTAGTTCTTTTGCTTCGGGAAAACCCGAAAAATATCCAGCAAAATGATTTTTCATCAGATCAAAGCTCTCACTCTCACCGAAAAACTTTTCAAACAAAAGGGCGTGTTCCGCGGCCGCCCTTATCCGCTCATCCTTCAGTGCCTCCTTTCCTATAAAAAACCATGGGTTCCCTACAAGCGCTCTCCCGACCATATACCCATCTATCTCAGCTTCCCTAGCCTGTTGTTCTCCCTTTTCTTTCATGGATATATCTCCATTACCTAAAACGATAATATCTTTATCTAATCCCTTTATTACTTCCCCAGCTTTCGCAATCGCCGCCCAATCAGCGTCTCCCTTTCTTTTCTCCGATCTTGTTCTTCCATGTATTGTTATCGCCGCCGGCTTCTCTCCCGCAATAATCGTTAGCCACTTCTCCATCTCTGATGTCGCTGAATATCCCAGACGAGTCTTGATTGATACCGGTAATCCTTGGGAGCCCTCGATAGCAGCCGATAATATTTCAACAGCCAGCGATGGGGATTTCATAAGACACGCTCCCGCTCCTTGTTTTTCCACCCCATCATCAGGACATCCCATATTTATATCTATTCCACTAAACCCTCTTCTCCTCGCTATCTCTCCGCACATCAGAAAATCATCAGGAATAGAGCCGAAAAATTGGACGACGACCGGATTTTCCTTGAAAGAGAATTTCATCTCGTTCTCAAAGTTTTCTTCACCCCTTACTCTTATTCCAGCCAAAGACACCATTTCCGTCCATATGACATCCGGCTTGCCGTATTTAGCAAGCATTTCCCTGAAAGATGCATCCGTCACTCCAGCCATCGGCGCGGACGCTGTTATCATTCCTTTAAGTTCTGCCCAAAATCCTCGGTTCATATTCTCTAAGTCTAACCGGAACAGCTCATCCTGATAAGATAATACTTGTTCTGTCGGTGGCTACAATCTAAAAAACCGCCTTTCGGCGGTTTTTCTATCTTACATTCTCTCTACGGTCTCTATTCCCAATATAGTAAGTCCGCTCTTTATAACCTCAACTCCCGCCATCGCGACAGCCAGTCTCGCCTCGGCCACATTCTTCTCCGCAGATATTATCGGTGAGTTCTCATAGAAAGAATTTAAAACGTTTGCCGTCCTGAATAGATAATCGGCTAGGTGGTTCGGCTCGTATTTTTCCGCCGCATATCTCGCCGCGTCCGGAAAATGAACAAGCGCGTCTACTGCCCTTATCTCCGACTCTCCTCCTAGAAGGCCTATATCTATCTTCGGCTTCAATCCCTTAGCCTTCTTCCTGATATTCTTAAGCCTCGAATAAGTATACTGAAGATAAGGAGCAGAATTCCCCTTAAGATTAAGCATAAGGTCCCAATCGAAGGTGATATCGCTCAGCCTATAGTGGGAGAGGTCATAGTATTTAACTGAACCAATACCCACCCTTTCAGCCGAATCCGGATTTATCTCCGAAGCCGCCTCTTTCGCTCTTTCGAGAAGGTCGTCTAATTTTATAAATTCCCCCTTGCGGGTGGAAAACTTCTTGCCTGATTCACCGAGCATCATTCCGAATTTCACATGGGTAAGCTCCGTGTCAGGAGCATAATCAAGCATCCTCGCCGCTTCAAAAACCTGAGCCAGATGGAGCGCCTGCTCATTAGCTACCGCGTATAAGATCTTCACTGGCTTCCATTTTGCCATCCTATATTTAATGGTCGCCAGGTCCGTCGTCGCATAAAGATGTGATCCATCCGATTTCTCTATAACAGTCGGCGGAAACTTCTCGTTCTCAAAGAATATCTTAACCGCTCCCTCATCATGTCTGGCTATCCCTTTTGATATGGCATCTTGCACGACACCTTCGAGCATCGGCTGATAAAAACTCTCCCCGAGTTCGACGTCAAAATCGACCCCAAGCCTCCTGTATATCTTCTTGAATTCCCGAAGGCTCTCTTTTACGAATATCTTCCAAAGCCTCGTATTTTCCTTATCCCCTCTCTGGAGTTTTGCTGTCTCCTCTCTCGCCGCGACCATAAGTTCCTCGTTATCATGAGATTCCTTATGAAACCTTATGTATAAGGATACGAGATGGTCTATCGGTTTCCTTTTGAATTCTTCCTGATCAGCCCAGTGTTTATATGCATAAAGGAGGGACCCAAACTGAGTACCCCAATCACCGAGATGATTATCTCCTATCACCTTATACCCCTGAAATTTCAAAAGATTCATTACCGCCGCTCCGATGACGGTAGAGCGAAGATGCCCAACAGACATTGGCTTCGCGATATTTGGGGCCGAATAATCCACGATGACCGTTTTACCCTTACCTTCTTTAGAGGAGCCGTATTTTGGTCCAAGCTTCAATATAGAGGAAAGCTCTTTCGCAAGCGTCTCTTTAGAAAGATACATATTTAAAAACCCGGGGCCGGCGATATCGATATGGTCGAAAAAGCCCTTCGGAGCAGTTGTAATAATGTCTTCTCTTATATCCTTGGCGGCTTCCTGTGGTGTTATTTCACGATTCTTCGCAAAAACAAAAGCCAGATTAGTTGTATAATGGCCCAGCTTAGGATCTTCAGGTATCGTAACCTTAGGGTCGGCCTCATGGGTCGCCTGGGTCAGAATATTAGCAATTACCTCGATCATTATCTAAGATTATACGCATAATATGCCGGTTTTCGCCACAAACAGAAAAGCTCGTTTCGATTACGATATAAAAGACACTCTTGAAGCGGGAGTGGTCCTTACTGGCGCCGAGACGAAATCCGTCCGAGATGGAAAAGTCCGTCTCACCGGCTCATATGCCGTGATACGCGGCGGCGAAGCCTATCTATTGAACACCGATATTTCAGCCTATCAGCCTCAAAACCTCGTAGAAAAGACAGAATCCGCCAGAACTAGAAAGCTTCTTCTTAATAGGAGGGAAATCGAGCTTTTAGCCAAAGCTATCGATGATAAGCTATCAATCGTCCCTTTAAGCTTCTATTCGAAAGGACGAGTATTGAAGCTGGAGCTTGGAATAGGCCGTTCAAGACATGATTACGACAAGCGGGAGGCTATAAAGAAAAAAGACATTGGTAGAGAAGTAGGCCGAAGGATAAAATAGACTTTTTAAGGCCAAAAAACACCAGTTTTTTGACCCCTTGTCAAATATCCTTATATTATGCTATAAATCCACTCACGGGGATGACAGGCCTCGACGGTTTAATAAAGGAATAATTGCAGGCAGAGCTCGGATATCTCTTTAAAATTTCCGAAAAACAACAAACGCCAACATTTTCAACAGGCGCCCTGCTTTCGCTTTCGCTTAAGTCAGGTGCTTTACACGGGATGCGTTCGACGCCCGAGTAAGGTATAAAACATTCGAATTGCTCCCCTCGCCCGCCCGGACGATGGGTTAAGACAAAAAGGCAAGGAATATCATCTCGTCGCCAGATCATTGGATGAAATTCCTAAATATCGGTCTGGATAAGCCTGTAGATATTGTTCTGGAATTACTTCGGACGCGGGTTCAATTCCCGCCATCTCCACATATTACCCCTCTTGAGAGAGGGGTTATGGTTTTAAAAATTACTGGTGATAGTTGGTGGGGCATTCTTAGTGCCTAAATTACATTAAATAGATTTTGCCACTCGTTCACTTTCTTGTAGACGTGTCGATCGTCTAAATACAAAATATCGTTTCCTATGAAAATCGCATTTATCCATAACGAGAAGAAGATACAAACGGGAGCTCATTACATCAATGATCTCATGTTTAAAAAACTAGAAGAACAGGGAGTAAAAGTTAAGAACTTTTATCCCCGTTCCAGACTTTTAGACGTACCAGTGGAGATGAAAGGACTTCAAAATATCCTTTTCTTTCATAGTCTTCTCGAGCATAAGAACGAAATATTGAAATGCGATCTCATTCAAGGAACCACCTATACCACCCTCGCCCTACTTCCTTTTAATATACCGACTGTTTCCCATTTTGGATCCACTTCCGCGGGATTCATAAAAGCCACTCCAAAAATCAAACTGATCGAGCCTAAGCTTCGCAGCATCTGGACAATGTTAAAGAAGGCTGGTGTTATAGACGAACTCGATATAAAAACCAGGCGCCCCCTACAGGATATTGCGGAAATAGAAAACTTTGTCGCCCGTAAGTCAGATAAAGTTATCGCGACCTCGGAAATAGTAAAACAGAATCTAGTCGATGCGAATGTTCCGCCTGAAAATATCTCAGTCGTTTGGAATAGTATTGAAGATTTTTGGTTCGAAGGAAACCCGAGCGAAAAGATGGCTCCCCCAGGATTAATCTACCTCGGCAGATTGGGAAGTGATGTCTTTACGATGAAGCTAAAAGGATTAGACCGTATGATCTATATCTGGAACCATTTTAAATCTTTACCGAAGACAAGTATCGCACTCACAAATAGTAAGAACTTGGCAAATTGGATAAGAAACGTTTTTGAGAATCACTACACTTTCACAAACCTTTCGAAGGAAAGGATAAAAGAAAGACTTTCGGAAAAACGCGGTCAGATATTCATTAACCCCGCCCGATACGAAGGCTTCTGCCTTAGTATGATTGAAAGCATGTCTCAAGGACTGATACCCGTCAGCTTTCCTGTAGGAGTTGCCCCCGAGATCATCGTAAACGGCGTTAATGGCTATATCGTTAATTCCGCAGAAGAGATGGAGAAGGTCATTAAGACAATCATCTCGAACGAGGATCTCCGTGATCAGCTATCTAAAAGCGCTATTAAAACCTCAAAAATGTTCCGCGCGGATAATATGGCGAAGAAGCTTGTGAAGACTTACGAGAAGACTATCGTTGAGTATAAGAAGAAAAAGAAGACGAAATAACTTACAAAGATTATTATCTGGGGCTAGCTTCGAAGGCGGGTCAAATTCCCGCCATCTCCACCTCGTAAAATACACGAAAGACCATCAATGTGATGGTCTTTCGTGTATTTTAGACTAATCTATAACATTTATTTTTCCTCCCCTCCCTTGTCTAAGATATGAACATCGATGGCAGCCTCTCCACCCTTGATAAAGTCTTGAGACCCATCCTCTCTCA
>JAQTUL010000039.1 GCA_028710275.1 Candidatus Colwelliibacteriota bacterium
ACGAATGTATAGCATGCTATACATTCGTGTATTCTGATAATAAAACTAATCCCTAAATCCTAAACAAACACCAAACCCTAAATCCTAAACAAACGGCGCCACTGTACGCAGTTATAATCAAGCCATAAAGCCTGATTATAACCACTCCACCCACCTATTTACTCCACCTCTAATCCAAACTTACCCTTCCTATTCATCAACCCATTCAATGTCCTCAATCCTCCGTCTCCCATCGCATACCACTCTATCTCATCATCTGAATCCCACTCCTCATCATCCGATTCCTCGTTTATCATATCGAATAATACAAATCTCCTCTTTCCTATACTTATTCGATAGCAATACCTCTTGTCCTTAAACTCTTCATCTTCCCACTCTAGAGTCTCTCTCTCTCCAAACAACTCCTCCAATTTCTCTGTTGTTACCTTTGTTAATCCCAAATAGAGCTTGTTTGACTTACTAAAATCATCATCCTCTTCCAAATTCAATAAGTCTTCTGTTTCCTTTTCTGTTAGTAGACCCAAGATAGCTTTCCCTCTCTTTCCTGAACCATTCGATGGTGTCGGCGATACTGGCGCTTTTGGCTTCTTCTCTTTCTTCATTGGCTTCTCACTCTCTGATTCACTCTTCTTGTTCACCCTCTTCATTGGCTCACTCTCTAAGTCCTTCTTGCTCGCCCTCTTCATTGGCTTCTCACTCTCTGAATCACTGCTGAATACTGTTTGTTTTGCGATTGTTGACATTTTCTCCTTCTTTATTTTTTTTTAATCAGTTTTTCACTACTTTTTACTCGTACCCACCCTTACCCAAGCCTCTGGCTCGGTTATTTGGGTGTTTGTTCATCAGTATTCATGTGTTTTTGAATACTCCAATTCTTGTTCTTCAGTCATCATCGGATACCCCTTATCCCACCCATCATCCGGTTCCCCTCGAATATTCCTTGTCGCTCTCCCATTCGAATAACATGACCTCTTCTTCGGCGACTCTTTGTAGTAGTAGCTATACTCCCCTGTCTTCACCACTACATAAAATCCATCATATACTAACCCCTGTTTCTTCATCTCTTCCTCCGTTAATGCTACTGACTTTACTATTAATTTACTCATTTTCTCCTTCAAAATTCTTTTAAAATCACTTTTTACTCGCTTTTCACTCGTACCCACCCTAAACCAAGCCTCTGGCTCGGTTATTTGGGTGTTTGTTCGTTTAAAAATCATCTGTGTCTAGAACGCTGCAAGCGTATGTCGTATTCCAGTCCTCCTCAACTTCTAGCTCCTCTATATCGTCATTCACGCTCCATCTATTCTCTCTTATTAAGGATAAGAGATTTTTTATCCCGTAGTGATAGTATGTTTCAGTCGTATGATTTAGTAGTATTCTCATTTTATCCTTAAAAATTCTTTTAAATTCACTTTTTCACTACTTTTTACTCGTACCCACCCTTACCCAAGCCTCTGGCTCGGTTATTTCGGTGTTTGGATAGTTATAATAATCTGTTCATCTTATCCACTCTTTTTAGCAATATTTCCTCTTCATCTGAACCCTCGTATAATATTCTCGTATTATTATTTTTAAACCATTCACTCATTTTACTCTCCCAATCATAATTATAACCACTCTCGTGTACGTGTATGTCTCGAATTCGTCTGTAGCTAAAGTAATCCCTCGAACTCATACTCTACGTCACTCACACTCTCTGTATTCCTTAATGTTATCATCTCTCTCTCGTTTAATCTCCTCTTAAACCCCAATATATACACATACTTTATCTTCCTTTCTTCACCCTCTTCCTCCGCCTCTTTCGTATAGTAGACTGGTCTCGCTACTGTCACTTGATTCAGACTCCTCTCATAGTATACCATTTGTGCGATTATTGACATTTTCTCCTTCTTTATTTTTTTTAAATCACTTTTTCACTACTTTTTATAGGTACCCACCCTAAACCAACGCCTCTCAGCTCGCTTATTAGGTTGATATCACTTTTCTCTGACATTCTTTACAGTTAAAATTCACATTATGTACAAACCAACCATCACACAAAACATCCCAGTCTGTATCCTCGTATCCCTCCCATTCCTTTTTTGAATGCTCCGTATTCATTGCACCTCTATAAAGACAGTCAAAACACACAATCCTCTCGCACGTCTCACACTTCTTGCTCATCTCTATGTACTCGTCCAACTCTGGCGAATTGTGTACAAACTTGTCTTTGCATAAAGCACACTTTTTTGGTCTTTGTTTTGTCATTTTCTCCACCTTTTTCCTTTAAAAATCACTTTTTTATCCCTTTTTTATAGGTACCCACCCAAAACCAAGCCTCTTGGCTGGCTATAAGACTTATATCTCCCTCACTTCTCTTATACCCCATCCCTTCTCCTCTTCCACTCTCTTATTACCCTCTCTTATTCTGGACATTGTTTTCCTTCCATTTTCTCGCTAAAAAATATTTAAAAATCAGTTTTCACTGCTTTTTACTGGTACGCCCAAGCTCGGTTATCGGGGTACTTTTACTCAGTAGGAGGTATACTCGCGCCTTCCTCATGGCACCTTTCACTCGCATTCTACTCGTACCCACCCTAAATCAAGCCCCCAACCACGCAGTCAGTACGTAGTTATAATCAAGCCCTAAAGCACTCGTACTCCCCCTCCACCAAGCCTCTAGGCTCGGTTATGGGGTTTCAATCTACTCTAGCATCCACTTATTATTTATCTCCCATTCTTTAAACAATCTATCATACATTTCCTTCTCTCTTAACTCATCTATTTTATACTCTCTAACAAGTCTATCCATTAATTCTGAAATTATACACTTTGCGATTGTCATTTATCCTTCAATATTTTTTATAAATCACTTTTTTAACGCTTTTTACTCGTGTCCACCCATCTTCAAGCCTCCCAGCTCGGTATTTCTCAGTACGTACCCACCCTAAACCAAGCCCTAAAGCTCGGTTATCTGGGTGTAGGATACCTTTTATCTTTCCATGCAATCCCCGCAATATCCATATCTCCACCCCTCATCCATATATACACACTCCTCGCATACCCCTATATCGCACCCCTCGCATCTTATTAAATCTTCCCTCGCTCCGCAAGTATCCTCCCCGCATTCCGCGCATTTACACCCATCGCAACAACTCTCACACTCACCGCACCAACTACACGCACTTTTGCACTCTTTACAATAATTCCTATCGCAACTCTTACACTCCTTCCCTATAGATTCCTCGCATATTTCACACTTTTTCTCCAGTTGTATCCTTTGTGGTCTTAGGCACAGTCTCTTCACATTTATTAATAGCGACTCCATCTCCATCTCACTCTCTCCTCTATCCCTCTTTAAATTCATATTTTTCAGATTCCTCGTTA
>JAQTUL010000026.1 GCA_028710275.1 Candidatus Colwelliibacteriota bacterium
CCTTGGAGAGCTTCGATGCGAACTCGTTGACATAACTCTTCACAGTAGAGACAACCGCAGCGCTGACAGTCTTGTTGATGGTAGCAGAGAGAGAATCCATGTTGGAAGTGGAGTTGAGAGTGAGTTGTTGAGTTGATAGTATCGAACTTAACGAGAGAGCAGAGTGAGTAGTGAGAGCTTGTGTTTGGAAGTGGTGAAATCTACTCCATTGAATGGGAAAAAATCACTTTTTTTCCCAAAAAGGACTTAGTAATTTCTGGAGACACTTACAGCCGTATTCTCTAAACGATTTTCCTAACGGGAAGAGAAGATTGTATTCTATTCAGGAATACAATCTAGAGTTATTTTAAGGTAATCTTACAGACATTTTTAACATATCGTCGGACAGGATGAAATCCCTTCTCACCAAAGTGAGCCGTATACATAGAAGCAACAACTCCTCTCGGAGGAGAAATCTTCACACACTTTCCAGTGTACTCTACACCGAAACCGTTACGGATCATTTTCCGGAGAAGATCCTTCATATTTTTGGAGACGTGATTGCTCATTTCTTCAGAATAAGGAGACGAGAAATTAATCGTAAAAGTATGGTTCTTTTCTATTCTATTTGAGATAAATCACTTTTATCTCAAATTAACAAATCTCTTAACCAAGAAGATCGGACCATCTTCTTAATTCAGTAAATCACCGAATCTGTAAGTTACTTTCCGACAGTATATTTCTTAAAGTTATTGATAGAGTAGCTGATATACTTATAAATACTATCAGTAATCTTTCCTCCACTTCCTACACTGGTACTAGTTTTATAGCTTCCTGTGGCTGATGTAGTAGTAGATGTTTTTTTGACTGGTATGGCGATGGGCATACTTGTTACAAATCGATCACAGTAATTATCCATTATATCTATTCGACCTGCTAATTTTTTCTTAGTATCATCAACGATCGGTTTATATGTTAATCGATCATTTACGTAGAGATCTCTAATCTGATCCTCAATAAGACTTTCATCCAATTCAATTGTCTCAAGCATATCAGCACCTATATCTGCTGTCTCTGTAAACCATCGATGTTGAAAGAAATCGATCCACGTAATTCTCTTCTTTGGATCTCGTTGAAGAAGTCGAGTTAAGAGATCATGAACACTTCTACTCAATCCCTCCTTTTCATTGGGAAGAGGAAATTTTAAGACAGTGGAATCTATATTCTTCATAAGCTCCAAAATATTCTTTGGTGTTCCAAATGGGAAGAATCCATAAAGCAATTGAAAAAGAATAATACCTATTGACCAGAGATCGGAATTTATATGGAATTTCTTTTCGTATACAATCTCGGGCGCAATATACATTGGTGTACCGCATAGAGTATTATCCATATCGTCACTTCCAATCTCCTTTGCAAATCCGAAATCCCCTATTTTTAATTCTATGTCAGCCGCATTATGTTTTCCTGGAACTTTATTCTTATAGTTTACAAAGATATTGTGAGGTTTAATATCTCGATGATAAATGTTTTTCGATACTAGATACTCCAGGGCATTACGAATTTGTCTCATATAGATTTTCACCTCATCCTCCGAGAAATTTTCAGGATATCCTCTATACTCTTCGATAAAGTTTTGAAGACTTCCTCCATTACAGTAGTCTGTGATAATATAGATGTAGTTATTATCAGCAATCATATCTTTGTACTGAACGATGTTAGTATCGTTCAGTCTCTTCATCAATTCGATCTCGTTTGTTATTCTCTCCATCGAGATCTTCTGAATAGAATTTTTACTAATCTTCTTCACAGCAACGACATTACCTGTGGATCTATGATACCCGTAATAGACACGAGAAGATGATCCTTTTCCTATCGCTGGATGAATATATACATAATCTCCTATTGTTGTTGAACTCTTTGAGTGAAGTTTATTGTTGGCGGGAACAGCCTGGGATGATGAATCCGGAAGTGGTTTGTAACGGGGCGTATTCAAAAGCTCTGGGTTGGTGAATCCAACCTTGTTACAACTTTTCAAAAGCTCTGGGTTCAAATGTTGTTGCATGACATTTCTACTGATAATAACTGTAATTCTTTACATGAATTAACAATTTTACACTCACAATTAATTCTGATAAGTCTTTTCAACTAGTCTCTTATCAAACTTTACACCCAACTCCTTATTTTCAATATAGAGATCGTTGACCTTATCTAATTTGGAATTGTCGTCATCGTCTTCTTCAGCTAACTCAGAAAATTTAGTCTTTTTGAACTCCCTTAATTTGGTATTCATAATAGGGAGTAAAGCCTCCTTCAGTTTCTTTGCCTCTATATCTGTAATTATATTTCCTTTATCATCGTTATAAATGAAATTTCTTCTATTCTTATCGGTACATCTGTAGATTAGATTTCCTCCAGCATCTTTAATAACATTTTCGACCACCCAATCAGCTTGACCAACTCCTCCTCTTTCATAGTGCTTTATCGTGTATGTATCCTTAATAGATTCCAGTCGCTCTTGAGAGAGATTGAGAGAGTTCATAGTTATATTTTTTGCTTTGATGGTGTTGTTTGTCGTAGTTGTACCGGATTTCTCTGCAAGTCTCTTACTCTGGTCGAGAATAAACTGCTGATCCTTATTATAGAGGTCAATATAGATCTCTTTTTCCCCTTTCTCCTTCTTGACAACAGCGTTCAGATCCGCTATAATAGTTTCGTAGTTCTGTTTTAGAATCCTTATTTCCTCTTCATATTTTTGATTAGAAATTTTTATAGGGCATTCGGCTTCGTGTTTAATTTTACGACTGTTGTTAAAATGCGTTTTTCCACAATACTTACATTCATTCTTATCTTCATCTTGATGTAATTGTGTGGATAAGGGTTGTTTATCAAGACAGTATTTTGTCTTTGTCTGATGGATTTTTAAATTTTGTTTAGTTGATAATTCTTTATCGCAGAATTGACACTTAAACATACTTATGGACTTATATTATTCATAAGTATTCATTTAAGTTCACTATGAATAATTATTTATAATTATGAATTGTAGTTTTATGATTTTCCGAAAATTATGACTTTCGGAGGAGCTCACTCCGAACTCCGAAAGTCATAATTTGAAATTAATGTGTTTTATCAATCGATAAAAATTTTTGACTTTCGGAGTTCAGATCAAATCCCTTTTCTAAAACTAATTGGATTAGAAAAAAGTATATCAAACTCTCTCAAATATTGAGAGAGGCGACCTCTCCGCCGAAAAACTTTCTAGTTTCGGAAATGGATGTGATCTCCGAAAACATAATTCCCTAAATCATATCACTCTTTTGTATATCTGTATCAACACTGTTCTTCTCGTACATCTCAGACTCAACCAGAGATGACACACAACAGAACGCCTTCATATTTAGAGTCTTCATTGTGAGCAACATCTGATAATCAACAGGATATACAAATCCATTCTGAGATAACCCGGTGATCAATTTCTTTGCTCCACTTGGAGAAAGAATATACCCAAAAGTACCCCCTCCATGAACACCGAAAGGATGTTCTCTTGTACCATCTTTCATAATATCGGTAAACGATTCAATGAACTCATCACATATGTTCTTCCTAATCACATCCTTATTCACATGATAACCGATAAACAGGATATCGAAATCCGGTTGACTCTCTTTCAGTAATCGATACACTAAAGACAACCTATCATTAAATCCCTCACAGAATCTAATATCATCCTCAAGAACAAGAGTGTCTCTCCTCACATCTTTCCAGATATTGAGATGTGACAAACAACATCCGATCTCGCCTCTTTTAGGGCGGCGATGAGAAAAGTTTCTAAACAGATTCTGTACACCGGAATCTATTGTTAAAAGCTCCGGGTTGGATTCACCAACCTTGTTCCAACTTTTCAATATATTACCATCAACAGCTGAAAATCTATTGTATCTGATAAAGTCCTCCTCTTCGGCTCTCTTCACAAATTCAGTCCATCGATCATTTCTTCTATCTAGATTTACCACTTTACAATCGAGATTTGATATCTGTATGTATCCCTCAATTCGTGGGAAGAAAGAGTAGTGATTTATAATCTTTTCCTTCTCCTTCATTATATAAGGCAATCGTTTCATCCATTCATCATTCTTAATAGCGGAACAAACAATATCGTAACTCTTCTCCATATCATTCAGATCAAGAAGAATATAAGCCTTTGGATCGATAAACGAATCTATATTCGGACACCCCCAATAGAAGCACAGACACTCCCCTAGAATAGCATCGATTATCTTTTCGGTGAAGTAGTTTTTCAGACTACAGTTTTCTGCAATAAATGTGTACTTGTATGCAAGAATCCCGTCATTCTTGTTATGATAGGGTAACTCCCCCTTGTGATTTTTGAGATTATGAAGGTTATCACGTCCGTAAACATCAATCGCCATCCCTTTCGATTGACAGAATTTTACAAAATCAACTCGCTTTTGATGACCCTCCATTGTGTAAAGAGATGAGATGACAGAACTTATAACTTTTGATTTAGGGATCGAATCGTTTTGTAGCTTCTCGTATGAGAGACCGAGATGCCATTCGGAATTGTTTCTATATTTTTCAAGATCGAAAAAGTACATAAACTCACGTTTACTCTTATACCAATCGTTCCATCGACTGTTTATTGAAGTGTCCGGCTCCATCCTAAACACCATTGTTCGTGATGGAATGTATTTATCTCCCGGAAGAGGTTTATTGATGATAACGTAGTAATCGATATCCTTATCATCAGATACCACTGTGATATTATTCCACACCCCTCCACCCTTTGACATTTTCTCCCAACACTTGCATAGTTCCTCTCCAGTTGTCCAATTACACATGAGCTTAACTCTTAGGGGTCTGTTGAGAGAGAGCTTTTCAAAAGTTGGAACAAGGTTGGATTCACCAACCCGGAGCTTTTCGGAAATAATCTTGGTCACTATCCCTAGACTTCTATTATCATTTACTCTGTTTACTTTATTTTCTACGATGCGATCCTTGAACATCTCTTCGATCAACGTCTTCTTTTCAATTGGATAACAGAGATGATCGCATGGATAATCGGAATCGATCTCGATCATAGAATAATCTAATACAGTCATCAAATAAGTTAATCCACTACAACTGTTAGATTTGAACATCTTAGATTCTAATGGAATAATGATATATGGTCTATACTTCATAATAGTTTTAATTCCACCTTTAATAACATCTATTTCATTTCCTGAAACATCGATCTTGATCACCCCAAGAGAGAGTTTCTGGCCATCTAATAGATAGTCCAGATCGGAACATTGAATCTCTCTTGTATTTTGTAAAGGGGAATTCAACAATCTTATGTCACCAAAGTTAGTCTTATCAGAGGAAAAATCTTCTATATACATCTTCTTATTTCCCGACGAAAGACCCGCTGATACACACATAACGTTTTTGAGATTATTTAGTTTAACGTTATGAACTAAGAGATCGAAGATAGGTTTACACGGTTCTATAGAAATAACTTTTCCTCCAGAAATTAAAGGGGCGATTCGAATAGTATGGTATCCTATATTAGATCCTATATCGATAAACGTATCGGTCTGCTTAAGAAGAGATTTTATAGTAGAGTATACATGCGGTTCCCATCCATCATTGGCGAATGATTTAACAAGATCGTCTCCCGAGAAATGTGTGTAGATCTGCCCATCGAATATCGTAGTTTCAAGAGAGGGAGAATAAGATGAATTGATAATATAGTTTTCAAATAGAGACATAACTTTTTGGGGTGAATAAGTATCAGTGTATCGATCTTCTCCTTGATGTTTAGTAAAAGTCTGAAGTATCTGAATCAATGACTCTTTGTCACTGTAGTAGATTCCACTCTCTCCCAGCACATCTATGTGATGTGTATGTTCGACATCTATTGTCATATTAAAATCCCGTTGTATCTCTTGAAAAGTTGGAACAAGGTTGGATTCACCAACCCGGAGCTTTTGAAAGGTTCGATTATGTCTCCATGTGATAATTGGTTTTTTAGCCATTGAGAACTCTGCGATTGCAAGACCAAAACTCTCACCCTCCTTTCTCCCATGTAACATTGCATCACAAGTATTGATGAATATACTTTTATCTACAGGATTAGTGAGTTTTTCAATAAAGATTATATTATTTCTGGGATGCGTAAATAATTGGGTGTTCACAAATACAAAGTAGATGTTAGGATTCTTTTCGGCAATTTCAATAACAGCTTCATGAACAAAAGGAATATTAAAAGTCTCCTCTCCACCATAACGACCGAATACTATAGCTTCATCCGATATCTTAAGAAATTGTCGAATGTTATCGAAAGTCGATGGGAGAGGAGAGACTATATGCGGAACATAAGGAGTTATATCTCGAACATTTTTATCAACAATTGCAGGTGAAATCGGAATATACACGTCACCATGTTTTTGCGAGGGAGTATAAGTAAAGATAGAATGACATACATTTTTTACTCGGCGACCCTCAACTCCGTCAATTACAAATCCATCATTCTCTCCGGACTTGAGATTATAGAAAATAGAGATATCCTTTTCCTTCAGGAGGGTTGTGAGATTCTCTTTCGATGTGTATTCGATAATATGAAATCGTGATGAGAATCTCTTCCAGATCTCCTCATTATGGACCGACACCCCTCTATAGTCTTTTCGATCTCTAAATCCCGCATGAACTGCTATGAATGATTGGTTGCGTAGGAGCTCCTCGTTATAGTGTGCGTAATCATACACTGCTATCTCTGAACCTCTGATGGAAAAATGTGACAGATGAAATGCGATTTTATGGGATGGCATTTTGCGTTTGAGATCAGGAGCTATTGTTTAATCGGATAAATGAATTCCGATTAAACAATCTTTACTTTATAAAAAGATGAGTAGTCGACGGAGTCGAAGTGTAAACAAGAGTCGTAAACAATTGTACAGGCTCTACAAATCAACTCTTAAAACGAAAAAATACGATATCTGGATAGAGAATCCGAAGACAGGAAATATTAAAAAGATCTCTTTCGGTGCAAAGGGGTACGAGGATTACTCTATCCATAAGGATAAAGAACGACGTGAAAGGTATAGAACTCGTCATAAAAACGACAAGATTAAGGATCCTACGTCGTCGGGTTTCTGGGCGATGAGACTTCTCTGGGGAGACAGTACTAGTATAGATAAAAATTTAAGAGATGTTGTAAAGAAGTGGTTCTAACCCAAAATATAACTACGAAACCCTTCCGTCAGCAAGTAAAAGTCTTACTATTTCATTGTATCTA
Source organism: Candidatus Colwelliibacteriota bacterium (assembly GCA_028710275.1). Lineage (GTDB taxonomy): Bacteria > Patescibacteriota > Minisyncoccia > UBA6257 > Colwellbacteraceae > STB-63. Next base: position 7,280 of record JAQTUL010000026.1, read on the forward strand.
TTGGCGCGAGATATTTTAATAGCATAATTATTATCAGCTGTAGGATCAGCTCGTCCATCCTTGAGAAGAAGATCAACTACTTTATCAAATCCTTTACTACTGGAGACTTTAATAGCATAATTATCCTTAGTTGTAGGATCAGCTCTCCCATCCTTAAGAAGAAGATCAACAACTTTATCAAATCCTTTTTCACTAGCTAATCTAATAGCAAAATTATTATCATCTGTAGGATCAGTTCGTCCATCCTTGAGAAGAAGATCAACTACTTTATCATGTCCGTATCCAGTAGAGACTTTAATAGCATAATTATCCCTAGCTGTAGGATCAGCTCGTCCATCCTTGAGAAGAAGATCAACAACTTTATCAAATCCTTTTTCACTAGAAAATCTAATAGCATAATTATTGTCTGCTGTAGGATCAGCTAGTCCGTCTTTGAGAAATTGTTCTATTTTCTCTAGATCTTGAGATTCTATACTATCTTTAAATATTTTATCACCGTCATCCTCCGCAAGAATAGAACTATACTCTGTATTATCTTGATACGTCTTATCCTCCCATATAGAAATGTGTTCTTTATATTTTTTATCTCCTCTGGTGATTGTAATATCATATAAATTTTTTTTAGGAGCCTTAACTTCCGCACTTGTATTTCCGACAATCTTATTTGCAGCTCTGACTGTAAATGTTCGTTTTCGTTCATAATATCCTTGGTCATCGTGAGTATACCCCAATTTAATTCTGAAGAACTCGGTTGTCTTTTCTGTCTGTTTATCGAATAACCCAATTGTCAAATCCCCATTTTCATGGTAGATATTTTCAATAGCAGAACCCTCTATTACTCTCTCTCGTTCACGAATAAAATGTCTGTCGTGAATAATCTCGATCTTGTAAGGAGGGAAATTTCCGGGAGTAAAATCCTCTTCTTTGAAGTCAACAAGTTTGTTATTTAATTCAAGAAAATCAACCATCCCAGACTCTAAAAAGTTACTCTTGCTAATGGGTCTTACATCATATACTTTCTGAACCAGACCATGTAATGTACTTACCCCAAACACACTACCAGTTGGAATATCCATTGGATTATAAACTAGGAAAGCAGTATATCTCAACAGCATAAAATAATTAAGTTTTATATTCAAACCAGAAGAACCCATATCATCTTTTGATGTAAGTTTTAGAATAGGAAACGACTCATCTACTCCCGGATTGTTATATAGATCATCCTTTAGTGTGTAGGAGAAAAGAGGAGGACTATTGTATAAAAACTTTTTAAGGTCTTTGTATAAGTAACAATAGATTGTATGTTTTACTTGACCTCTGTCTTTGTAGGGGTAAACAAATATAGTAACTCCATAATTTATACCTCCATCTTTATCCTTCATAGATAACGGATAAGAGCTGATAGTCTGGGTTGAACATAATGCTCGATTGTTATGGTCATCTATAGATTTATTATCTTCTGTTTCGTCTCCGTCATAAGTAGGAACTTTGAAAGTCTGTTTATCATAGACATTATTCATGTTTACCTATAATAAATATTTTTTAACTGTAATTATTAAACCATCACGGTTTAATAATTGTTGTCTATGATATACTGTATGATATTCATTGTGTAGTGTTCTGTTTACTCAGTCGACTCCGAGACAGCAGCCTCAGCAACCGCCGACGAGGATGTCATCGGAGGTGCAGATGAAGAGGATCCCACCGACTCTGACTCGAGGTTTGATGCAGCCTCAGCGAGAAGGGCATCCATCTGCGACTGGAGAGCTGCCGTTTGAGCGGCGACACGAGCAGCAGCAGCCTTAGCTCGACGAATCTCATCAGCAGCCGCCTTAGCTACTCGACGAGATTCGGCAGCCTGCTCACGAAGAAAGGATACATAGAATTGAGTAGTAACTGGTCCCTTCACATAGGTGGCAAACTCCTCAGGAGTCAACTTAAGATTACCAGCCAGATCCGAACGAATCTTAGCTGCCTCAGCTCGAAGAACAGTCACCATGTCAGCAACCAGAGGAGTAGAGACAACCCAGTAGAGGTTCTCATCCGGTTGAGCAACCAGAGGAGTAGTCAGATATCCGAGATCACGACCGAGACGCAGATACTGAGAAGCCTTATCAGTGTCACGGAAACCCTTAGCGTGGAGACTCTGAAGATCGTCAGCGCGGGAATCGAGCTGAGCGGCAACATCAGAGATAGTGGAAGCGAAGAAAGAGAGATGGCACATGGTTGTTGAGTGGACGATGTTTGTGAGAGTAGAGATGATCGATTGCAGTTAGCTGTGAGGAGATGATAACACTTATCGATAAGCCGGTTAAAATCATTTTTTGATCTTTCTCTGTAAAGAGCACACTCCACGAATCTAGGTCGAATTAAACCCTCTTGAGAACATGAATTATTTTGTCAACTGTAACATCAGCCAACTCTCCATCGTCGCGAACAATAGTTCCTCTTAGTTCTGGTGTTATAGGTCCAAAGAATCCAAAACCTATACCGTCGTGAGGTATCGACGAATGAGTAATCTTTATCAGACATCCCGGAGGCATAGTGTACTGTCTAATTCTGAACTTATTATCTGAAATCTGGTCCTTCTCTTCAAGGGGTTCGTCAGTTAAAATCTGTCCACCCAACAGTGATTTCTGAAGATACAAAGACCTTGTATTATGATAAGAATATCCGATAAGACCGAGTTTATGTTCGGGAAGGGCGAGAACTACAGACTTGTTACCCATACCGATTATATTGATATTACTACATTTAGATATAATTTCCCATAAGAGAAAGTATATTTACATATTCGTTATTACTTGAACGAATCATACGTCTTCAGTTGCTTGTTTAGAGATTCCATTATACGTATACCTACAGAGGGAAGATGATACTTGAAAGTGTACATCGAACCATCCTTCTTGAAGACCTTCATCTCTGCATCAATCGGTGAGTTCTCCACGTGATGAAACTCTTCACACGGAATAGTGAGAAAGTTCTCAAAATAAAAATGGCTCGGTTTTGACGGAGAGAGACCCATTGTGACAGAAGATATTTACTATTACTTGTTGGACGAATTATTCATTTTTGATGGATTGCTCAGAACCTTAACATTCGAAAACAGTTCGGGATAAGCCTTGTAGAGCTTATTCACTGCCTTCTCCTTTTTCTTTGCCTCCACCTCAAGATCGACATGAATATCGTGATCCTCTATCATGTTGAACAGCTCATCAGGAATCTTTTCAACGTAATCACTGTGATGTCCAGTTTTTCCATCACCCTGCTCACTGACATGCATAAGTATCTGTCGACTACCCCAGCTCTCAATAATCTCTGGTGCAAGTTCACTGATAGGTTCCTGTTCATCGTCTTTGTGTATGAGATTCCAACACTCATAATGATGAAAGTCGAAAATCATAGGGATCTTACACTCACTTGCGATCTCTAAACAGTCTCGTGTATTGTATTGACGTTCGCAGTTCTCTAATACTAACCGGTTCTTGACCTTACGAGGAAGGTCGTCAAACTGTTCAATCCATCTCCGGGTAGTAGCATCCTTGTCGCCATAAGTTCCACCACCATGAACAATCAGGACACCATTCGAATCGATTCCCATACCATCAAGAATATCTGCGTGGTATGAGAGATCATCAATTGTTGACTGAAGAACGTTATCGTCTTTAGCTCCCACATTGTTATACTGTCCGGGATGCATCACGATTCGATGATTCAGAGAGTTCGCAAGATCGCCCGCGAGTTTAAGATCTTTCATTGCGAAATCCATATCATATTTCTCCACCTCCTTATCGGTAAAGTGGGGCATGAGATCACTTCCGATTCTCAAACACCGGATTCCGTTATCTCTGTTCCATTCGATCATCGTCTTGATATCCTTAACATTCTGTAGACCTCTCTCCTGCGCAAGTTCCACAGTGAAGTTTTTGCGAATACATGTTCGTCCACAAAATACAGGTGGTTTATGATTTCTCAGAGTCTCGTTGATACAACACAAACCGAGACTCATCTTTCCTCGGAGATCATCCCAATCTCGTTCAAAGATAATAGGAACGAGATTCGACATAAAGGTCCAGATGAAATTAATATTATCGCAGTTGATAATATCAATTTTAGGAATATTTAATCTATACAACCCGCTCTAGCAATATCCACTTTTCTACGACACCTCCTCCATTACCGTCATCTATACCACTTCCAGAAACATTGAGGCATGTCCTTTGTTAGAAGATACAATCGGTACCAGTTTCTAATTCACAGAGACTTTACTTTGGATCTAATTTTCTTGAGTCTATTCAAATGCATTTTCTGAAGTGATGGGTCATAATTTAAATTTGTTACAACTCAACCATCTCCAACTCCATGGTTTCTCCGGATGTGCGACAACAAACTCGGGAATTGATTCCTACTCAACAACTTCCAATCCCACAACATGAAATATTGGTTAATGAATATCATTTTTCATTGATTCAATGTTAACCTTGAGATGAAGATCTAGAGGACCATTAAATTCCGTGACATATTTCATACTGTTTTTAAGTAGATCCAACTGTCGTCTGAGAGAATCAATCGATGATCTCTCCGAAAACTTTACACTCTTCGGAAGCGTGTTCTTCATTTTTTTAGTCACGTTCATCAAACTGGATCTTTCAACAAGACTATCTCCAAACGAAATAATATTCTTCTTATCATCTTCGTTGTATACCTTACTATCAAGAAGAGATTTCATAGTCATATATTTCCACATATAAGGATTTTCCGGATAGGCATTCTGGTATGAAGTTCTCGCTGAAAATATTCGTATCGTTTTCAGAATGGGAATTAGTTCGGGCATAAATTTCTGAGCAGACAATTGTACCCACCCTTCCTCTGCATTTGTAATAATAACCACTTCACCAAACGTTTTAGATATGGTTATAATATCGATAGCTGATTTTGAAAGTTTATCTAACTCTTCCCAATGTTTATGAACCATAATAGATTCACTATGTAGTGTAATATTATCCTGTTCCATAAAAGTACTACACATTATTGTATCATCCCAGTCAAATATAATAATTGTACATTCCTTACTTATTTCAGTAACTGGGGGTGAAAGTTCTATTTTCAACGGTGGTTCCGGGTTATCAGTATACATCAACGGTGGGGTCCCAATCAAAGGAGTTTCTTCTGTTGATACAGAAGAAACATCAATCGTTTCGAATGAATTAGGAAGTAAAGTTTCCATATCGGATTGTAAGTAGGCAGTATTATAACTACTAAATGTTTTAGTTATAATACACTTTTAAAAGTTCCGGTTTGGTAACATCAAACTTGTTCCAACTTTTACGATCAGATCTTAATCGGTGTCATATCCTCAACTGGTGATATGTTTATGGTTGTTTCATTATCCAAATCTATACTACCTCCTTGTTGTACACTCTGAAGAATAATATTATGAATGTACTTTATCATATATTTTTCTTTCATACGATAACTGATATCGTCTTGAGGTGATATAGCAATACCATCAACAATTATCAATTCTGCTAATTGTGAATAGAATGAATTGATAAAATTCTCTTTAGAATTATATGGTTCCAACATCGATAAATAATTGATAACAATCTCTCCAGTATCTTTTTTCATTTGAGATTTGGTGATTAGAAAAAACTTCTTAAAATATCCACTCACATTTATTTCTATTACATATAAAGATGTTGTACCACCCATTTTTAATTACAGATGATGTTCTTTTAGAATCGTTGTTATTCTTAATCTATACAACCCGCTCTAGCAATATCCACTTTTCTACCAACTCCTCCCCCATTTCCATCATCAGGTCCACAATACCACTTCCAGAAACACTGAGACCTGTCATTCGTTAAAAGATACAATTTGTACCAGTTTCTAATTCGCAGAGACTTCACCTTGGATCTAATTTTCTTGAGTTTATCCAAATGTATCTTCTGAAGTGATGGATCGTATTTAAATTTATTCCCACTCAACCAATCCCAATTCCATGGTTTCTCCGGATGAGCGAGAACAAACTCATGAGTGATACTCGGATTCCCACTCAACCAATACCAACTCCATGGTTTCTCCGGATGAGCGAGAACAAACTCTGGTGTGATATTCGGATTCCTACTCAACCACTCCCAATCCCATGGTTTCTCCGGATGAGAGAGAACAAACTCGGGAGTGATACTCGGATTCCCACTCAAAGAATACCAATTCCATGGTTTCTCCGGATGAGCGAGAACAAACTCGGGTGTGATATTCGGATTCCTACTCAACCACGCCCAACGCCATGGTTTCTCCGGATGGGAGAGAATAAACTCGGGAGTGATACTCGGATTCATACTCAAAGAATACCAATTCCATGGTTTCTCCGGATGAGAAAGAACAAACTCGGGTGTGATACTCGGATTACTACTCAAATAATTCCAATCCCACGGTT
>JAQTUL010000009.1:0-46825 GCA_028710275.1 Candidatus Colwelliibacteriota bacterium
CGAACGCGCTCTTAAAGATAAGTGGGGATAAGACGGAGATGAAAAGCGCCTCCAATGCTACAGCTCATCTTTGGCTCGCAAACCCGTTTAAGGGAAGCATGAAGGGGATGTCTAAGCTCTTTATGACCCATCCGCCGATAGAGGAAAGGGTAAAAGCCCTAAGAGATATGGAAAGATAATCATAAAACAGCCCATCATGGGCTGTTTTATGATTAATGCGGAGAGGGAGGGAGTCGAACCCTCGATGCCTTTCGGCATACCCGCTTTCCAAGCGAGCGCAATAGGCCACTATGCGACCTCTCCAGTAACCAGTAATTTATAGCAGAAAAGTCCTGGATTCTGCAATTGATTTATTTTTTTAGATTAAAATAAACTTTTAGTTTGACACACCCTCTCCCGTAGGCTTTTATTTGACCGATGGACTATATCCGGCAAAATAATCCACTCTCCGGAATATCCGGTCCTTTTATCGTTAACCTTGAGCTGACGGGCGCCTGTCCTAATGATTGCATCCATTGCTATAATTTTTGGCGGCACGGGAAAGGCTTAGATGAAGCTGGGTCTTTTTCTAGTCTCTCGCTCGCCGACTCTGACAAAATAGTGGATGTCCTGGACGACCTTAAGGTATTCACTTTGGTTATTACCGGAGGAGAGCCTCTCTTAAGTAAAGAGGTGTTGTTTCATATATTGGATCGCATCGAGGAGAAAGGTTTTATGACCGCGAGCCTGAATTCCTCGCTTATCGGCCTTACGGAAGACGATGCCGACCGGCTTAAAAAATATGACCAGCTTCTGAATGTTCTTGTATCCTTAAACGGTTCGACGCCCGAGATGCATGACAAGATATCCGGCCGCGCAGGCGCCTTCGATGAAACCGTTAAAAACATAAGATTATTAGTCGGGAAAGGGATCAGGGTCCCGATAAGTATGGTTGTTTCAAAATTGAATATCGGAGATATTGCCGCGACCTGTCGTCTCTCAAAAGAGTTAGGATGTTCCGTATTCAATGCCACTAGGGCGTCAGCTCCGCTGAACTGTCCGGACTTCGGGGAATTTTCTCTTGGGCTATCCGATTTCCGCTCCTATCTTTCCGATCTGACATCAGCCGGAAAAGAAAACGATATCCCTGTCGGTAGTCTGCGTGTTTATCCTTTATGTGCCGTCAAAGACACGGATGTTTATGCATCATCCTGTGGTAGAAGTTGTTCTGCGGGCCTTACAAACATTGCCATCTCTCCGAACGGCGACGTTCGTCCGTGCGCCCAGTTAGATGAGGTGGTCGGAAATATTATAAAAGAGCCCTTTACTGATATATGGGAGAGTCTTTCCGGATGGCGGGATATGAAATATGTCCCCCAGGAATGTTTAAGCTGTAAAGCATTATCCCGCTGCAGTGGAGGTTGTCGGGCTGAAGCAAAGGCTATAAAAGGCGCCATTGATTCGCCTGATCCTCTGATGCATATCGAGGATTCCGAATATGCTCTCGAACATATAAAGGAGCGGGGTTATGAGAAAAATCGTCCTAACCCTGTTCTTATATCTCGAGTTAACCCTGATTTCAGGGCTAAAAAGGAGGTTGTTGGATATGTAGTCTTTGGTTACGGGCGCCTTGTTTGTTCGCTCGATAATCGCACCGGACGAACTTTCTTTACCGAAGAAGGTATGCCGGTCTTGCGGCATCTCGACCTCGGAAAGCTGAACGCCGCCTTCGGTACTGAGTTTGTATCCGACGTTTTTGGAAGGAGGGTCCTTATACCTGTTTCGGACAAGGATGTATAATCATCATATGAATAGATCGTCGGTATTTTCCTTGGTAGTGGTTCTTATCGTCCTTATAGGGATTGTCATACTTATACCTATTATGCTCGGCAATCGCGTGGTTGTCGGTCCGCGGATATCGGAGGTCGGACTTTCCGGCATATCGGAAAAGAAGATAGTCGAGGAGATGGATGGATATAAGGTTAATATCGGCTATCCGGAGCTTTCAATATCGGATGAGAAGGTTATGGAAACTGTCAACGACAGCATTAAGGTCGAGGCCCAGGATATGTTTTCATCTTTTATCGATGATGTTTCTCGGGATTCGATAAAGATAGAAGGTGTGAAAAGCGAACTTACGTCCAAATACGATATTCTATTTAAGACAAGGTCGTTCGTAAGCCTCAGATTCACGGACTTCTATTATGTTTCCGGCATGGCTCACCCGCAGACGGTTTACCGCGTTTTCAATTATGATATCGATAAGAATAAAGAGATTGTTATTTCTGATATTTTTTCGTCCGGATCGGATTATCTATCTCCTTTGTCTTCCATAGCTAAGGAGGATGTAAAGAGACAGTTAGAGCCTCAACAAGTCTATTTTGAAGATATGGCATCTCTCGGAACGGAACCGAGGGCTGATAATTATTCGATTTTCAATTTCAACAAGGAAGGAATAACTATAGTATTCGGTCAGTATGCCGTCGCGCCATATGCGGTAGGCCCTGTTTTTGTGGATATTTCCTACGATAAGCTTATCGGCATTAACCCCGAACTCATAGCAAGGATAAAGACCGCTAACTAGAGATATCTCCGGATCGGTGTTATTGATGATATCGGACTATATGGCTGAAAAGAACGGCATAAGATACACGATAAAATGGAGTAGGCGGGCAAAGAGACTTAAGGTCGCCTTATATTACGATGGACGTTGCGTTGCAACCGTTCCAGTCGGTTTTGATATCAGGATTGTCGAGAACTTTATTGATAAGAAGTCTAAATGGGTTCTCGATAGGCTAGATCACTTCGGAAAGATTAGATATGGAGCTCCCAGAAGCAGTCGCAAGACGTTTTTGGATAATAAGGATGCGGCGCTGGCTCTCGCGGAAGAAAGGATAGGCCATTTCAATCGCCTATATGGTTTCAAAGTTGCGCATATCGGTATACGGGACCAGAAGACGAGGTGGGGAAGCTGTTCTCGCTCCGGGAATCTAAATTTCAATTATCGCATCATCTATCTTCCTGCCGAGTTATCGGACTACATAATCGTCCACGAGCTCTGTCATCTTGGGTCATTTGATCATTCTAAGAGGTTCTGGGTATTGGTCGGTAGAACGGTCCCAAACTATCTGGAATTAAGAAAGGAGCTAAGGAAGGAAGGCATACGTTATTTCTGATTGTTATGTGGTGATATAATCGGGATTATGAAGATGGATAGACAAAAGCTGATGGGAAGCGTTTCGATAATCTCCGCGGTACTTATTCTTTTCACTTCGATGATCGACCCGATAATATCTATGGCGGTCTCGATTACGGTTCTTTTGATAGTCGGAGGATATCTTATGGGATGGAATAGAAAAGCGTGACAATCTTTACTCCGATGCTTAAAAAATATCCCCGGATTAGAAAAGCCTTTGAAGAGCCGATATCATATCTATTTATCGCCGTCTTTTGTTTTTTGGCTCATAATTTATTTTATATGGTTTTTCGTTTTGAAGAGCCGGTGTTCTTTACGCTGTTCTTCATCTCAGCTTTCGTATTCCTTTTTCTCTCGGTATCGCGGGTGTTTCAGATAATCCGTCGGAAGTTCGGGCCAAAAGACATTGAAAACCGCCGTTAGATGATTTTTTTGGGGTATAGGTTCTTTGGCGGTTTTCATTTGCCAGTGCCTTCATTTTGGTCTAGTATCTCCTCAGTTATTTAACTTATTAATACTTATTATGAAGAGGAGGTAATCTAATTGGCTATTTTGATATTTGGTTTTTCTGAGCGATATCAGGACGTCATCTTGTCGGGTCATAAGAAAGAAACCGTATTTGGAGATTCTGAAACGGTTAATGTTGGTGAGAAATATCCCTTATGCATATTAAAGAACGCTGATGTTCTTAATAAGGGGGAGATTATTATGATCGGATCAGCCATGGTAACCGAAGTTATCCGAAAGAGAGCTGGTCATATCACTGAAGAAGAAGCTGCTCTCTATGGTTCGGAACTTGCAGATGAATCATTTAAAATCCTAAATGGAGATCAAGACTCCATTGAGCTTTCTCCGGTTACTCTCGTCAAGTTCGACTTATGTCTTAACATCGTGGCGGTAAGAAGACTTATCGGAGGACCAGAAATGAATTTTATTATCACAGATAATGATCTAAGGGTTCTTGATTCGGCTGCGGGTGTAATCGAAAGATTCTCTATCGTCGATACCTACTATGACCGCACTGGATTAGATCTTGTTAAAAAAGACCAATGGCTTCGTCATAGAGGAGGTATCGGTTGGCAGATGAAGCTTCCTGATGGCAGTGGTAGGCATAAGATCATTAATGACATTTATGTCATTAAGGGGATATTGGGTATAGATAATCTAGATATCCCTTCTCTCATTAAGGCCGGATATGAGCAGTTCGCATGTCTCTCTATACAGAGGACGGCTTACAGGATGGGAGACTTCCTTATAAGGACGGATATAGTGGAGCAGGATAATCTAAACTATCGTTTAGGTCGGATATCTTCGCTCGTCAAGGGTTTTTCTTATGAGTTAGAGACTAAGATATTCGATTTTTCCGAGATGAACGGTTTCTTGATTAATGGACTAAGGAGTCCCATCGTCGAGTTTATCAGGGTTAATAGGCCTGATGAGTTCGCGGTATTTCTACAGGGAGGCATTCTTAGATAACCTTCTGCCCCTGCTTTCTTGAGCGGGGGTTTTTATTTCTTGTGCTTTCTATTTGTATATCTTATAAATCTGATTAACTGTTCGTTTAAAAGGAGGAGATATGATGGAGTATCTGAAGGGGGTGTCTAAAGAAATGGCTCTGGGATTTCTTGAACTGGCTCATACTGTGGCCCGCGATGCGGCTTGCTCAAGAGCTAAATGCGGCGTTGTCATTGTGGGCGGAGACGGCTCACTTCTCGGTTCGGGGTTTAATTCTCCGGCTGGGAACGATGAATCAGAGAGGCGGTGTGAAAGAAAGAAATCTGAATATCACGAAAAGGTGACTGACAAAACCTGTTGTATCCACGCGGAACAGCGAGCAATCATGGACGCGCTCATTGCCGGTAATGTTAAAAGGCTTGAGGGCTCCATCATGTATTTTGTCAGGCTTGATGATGGAGTGGTCATCTCCGACGAGAGGGAACCTTACTGCACTATCTGCAGTAAGATGATGGTCGAGTTTGGTTTAGGTGCCTTCGTCAGATATTTTAAAGGAGAAGTGGTTTCTTATGATGTAAGGGAATATAACCGCATCTCTTTTGACTATCATGGATGATTTCCGTCGGCTGAATGAGGAGACCCAGGTTGGCATACCTGGGTTTTTGATTAATTTTGTCCTCCGTCTTATACTCGCTGTCGTAGTTCTTTTATTTTTTATTGAAGAAAGGAGCGGTTCTATTGAAGACAAAAAATATTCTGATATTGGTCACAGCATGGACTGTTGGACTGCTAATAGGGTTGGTTGTCGCTTTACTTCGGCTTTTAGGCCGGGTAAAGGTCTTAGGTCTCGATGTTCGTCGTCTTAAGAGGCTTATGCGCGACACGGGCAAGGGAGTTATTTTCGTCTCCAATCATCCGTCGATGGCAGAAACGTTTGTTATACCTGGTCTCTTCTTCCCTTATTACCTTTTATCGCCGAAGCTCATGCCGGTATCCACTCCGGACATCCGTTTCTATGATGCCTGGTGGTTTTCTATGATACGTCCGACTTGTTTACCCGTAGTTAGAACAAGCGCCGTTTCTGGCGGAAAGTTTATCATCTCTATGATATCTGTCCTTAAAGAAGGAAGGATGGCTATTCTTTTTGCTGAAGGCGGTCGGACATATAAAGGGATGGAATTCCGGACATCAGGGAAAAAGCGTATAAGACGCTTCAAGGAAGGTATCGATAAGATACTTGAAAGGGCGGCACCAATCGTCGTTCCCGTATGGACCGAAGGAGGAGAAGGGGTGATACCTAATGTCGACTATAATGACGGAAAAGGGAAGCTTCCTTTTCCTAGGTTTTGGAGGAGGATGAGTCTTCGCTTCGGAGAACCGACATCGTTCACAAAAGAAGATTTTCCGGATCCGGTTCGGGACCTCGAGAGTCTTGTTCTCGGCCTTTCTTCGCGTTAATGCTGGATTTTAAGTTATCCCCAGGCTGGTCCTGGGGATTTCTCTTTGACACGTTAGTGGGGATGTTGTAGAATTACCCGCGTAAGTTACGTTCAAAGTTTCCTTCCTTGGTTTCCTCCGTCCTGCTTTCAGCGGGAGATCGGAAAGGAACAAGATGAGTGCGGAAGTTAGCGGTTAAAAGCGAAATCCCGGGGAAAGGGTCGGCGGCTTACAAAATATCAAAAAAAGTAAAATACATGGCCAAGAGATTGTATGTAGGCGGATTGCCTTACGCTACCCGGGATTCTGATCTTAAGGAGACCTTCTCCGAGATCGGAGAGGTTGCTTCTGCGACCGTTATCATGGATAGAGCTACCGGCCGTTCCAAGGGCTTTGGTTTCGTTGAATATGTCAACGATGCTGATGCTGACAAAGCTATAGACGCTTTCGATGGAAAGGACCTCGGTGGACGCACTATCAACGTAAATGAGGCTCGCCCGATGGAAGATCGCCCTAAGAGGGACTTTAATCGCGGTGGTGGCTTCTCGCGTGGTGGACAGAGCTGGTAAGCTCGCGTTCTAACGCAAAAACACCCTCACGTAAGTGGGGGTGTTTTCGTATTCAGAGGTTATAATAAGAATATGTCTTCTAATGGAAGGAATGTAGTGCTATTCGGCTTTCTTTCATGGATATTTATCATCGTCATAGGGACGGTTGTTCATTCATCCTTTTCTTTTTTAGGTTGTTCTCTTGGTATTGCTCCCTTTGTCCCCGTAAACGAAAGCATCTGGGAACATCTGAAATTAGTCTTCTTTCCGGGATTGATTCCGGTCATCTTGGGAGCTTTCTTCTTCGGTAAAAGAAGGAATTATTGGATAGCCTGCTCGGCCTTTTTCCTCGGCGCGATGTCTTTTATTGTTTCCGGATATTATTCATATACGGCCATTATCGGCAGAAATTTCTTGATAGCTGATATCTCACTCTTCGTTCTGGGTGTGGCCTTCGGAGAGCTCCTTTGGTATAAGGCCCTTCATACGGAGGACCTTCCTAAAGAAACCCATCGGGTGGCAGCCATTTTTATCACTGCGCTTCTCCTGGCCTTTATCAGCTTTACCTTCTACCCGCCCCACGCAGATGTCTTTATTGATACCCGTGATGGGGTATCAGGCATCCGTTGCGACAGATTATAGGTATTTCAGTGGTGGATAACCGGTCTTTGATTTCAGGGTATAATTAAGGGATGGTAAACGACCCTCTTAAGAATGCTGAAGCTCAGCTTCGTTCCGTCGCCGAACTAATCGGCTTGTCTGATAAGGAGATAAAAATACTTTTAAAGATAGATAATCTGCTGAAAGGAGAGATATCCATAAAGGACGACAAGGGGAAGATTAAGAAGTTTAAGGCTTGGAGAAGTCAGCACAATAACGCCCGCGGTCCGTACAAGGGAGGCATCCGATTCCATGAGAGAGTTACTGAAAACGAAGTGAAGGCTCTTTCCATATGGATGACCTGGAAGTGTGCGCTCGCCGGTATTCCGTTCGGCGGGGGAAAAGGAGGAGTTATCGTTGATCCTAAAAAGCTTTCCGTATCTGAACTGGAAAAGCTTAGCCGCGCCTACGCCCGTTTAATTTCTCCTGTGATAGGTGATAAGAAAGATGTCCCGGCTCCGGATGTCAATACGGATGGCTCGATAATGGCGTGGATGCTCGATGAATATGAAAAGAAGGTTAAGCATGGAGAGCCTGGAGCTATAACCGGTAAGCCGCTTGCTCTTGGGGGTTCTAAGGGACGTCCCGAAGCGACTGGTCTTGGTGGATACTATATTCTTAAATTTCTCGTCGATGCCTTAGGGTTGGAAAAAAAGCCGACTATCGCCGTTCAAGGAGTTGGTAATGTCGGTTCTTACTTTTCGAAGTTCGCCCATGATGGCGGATATAAGGTGATAGCTCTTTCAGACAGTAGAAATTGCATCTTTGATGATAAGGGCATAGATGTTCATAAAGCCCTTGCCTGGAAAGCTGACAGTGGTTCATTTGTCGGATATAGTGCCGGTCGTATCGTTTCGGCGGATGAGATACTCGACGTCAAATGCGATATCTTCGTTCCGGCCGCACTAGAAAATGCTGTAAGAGGAGATAACGTCGAGCGAATCAAGGCAAAAAACATAATAGAGATGGCGAACGGTCCCATATCCCCGGAAGCCGAAGCCAGACTTACGGAAAAAGGAGTTATTATAGTTCCAGATGTGCTTGCGAATATGGGAGGTGTAATCGTGTCCTACTTTGAATGGTGTCAGAATCTATCAGGATATTATTGGGAAGTAGAGGAGGTTAGGAAGAGGCTGGAGGATGTTATGAAACCTGCTTTTGGTAACGCTTGGGGCGAGTGGATATCCCTTAAAAAAGAGAAAGGGAGCAAAATTCCGTTCCGTATGGGCGCGTACTCGATTGCTGTCCGGCGCGTTATCGAGGCGATGCGTCTAAGGGGAAAAATATGATTTTGATTGGGCACTGGAGGTGTTAAGACTACGGATGCCTGAGGTGGGAGACCGCTTCAGCATCCATAGTCACCACGCCCTTTTCATCTTTGATATTTTCGATGTTTGTTATAAAATAAAATCCAATATGAGAAAGATTAGGGTGGCCGTCTTGATGGGCGGTCCTTCTTCAGAACACGAGGTCTCCCTTATGAGTGGTCGAACGGTATGTGAAAATCTCGATCTTTCACGTTATGAAGTTCTTCCAGTGCATATAGATAAGGCTGGCGAATGGAATCTTCCGTTCGAGCATGTCCTTGATAATTCAGATATTGCCTTTATCGCCCTGCATGGAGAATATGGAGAAGATGGTCGTGTTCAGGATTTCTTGGAAACGCTCGGCCTTCCTTATACTGGAAGCTCCGCTCATTCGAGCGCGCTCGGGATGAATAAAGCTGCCTCATCGCGGCTCTTCCGTGCTTACGGTCTTGATATCCCTGAGTTCAACGATATTGCCCGGCATGGAGATTGGGCTTATTTTAAGGCTGATTTCGGCTATCCGGTCGTCGTTAAGCCGGCCGATAGAGGTTCTTCTGTTGGTGTGAACATTGTCCGGAATGAGGATGGTCTCCGTGATGCTATCTGTAACGTTTTTGATATCAGTCGCCATGCCATGGTTCAGAAGTATATTTCCGGCCGCGAAATTACCTGTGCCGTCATAGAGGATGAGAAGGGAGTCTTACCTCTTCCTCCTACAGAAATAATCCCTAAGGGAGCTTCCTTCTTCGATTACGAATCAAAATATTCCTCCGGTGCCTCTCATGAGATAACTCCCGCTCCTCTTGAGCGCAATATAACACTAGAGGTCCAGCGGATAGCTGTCGCTGCCCATAGGATAATCAATGCTTCGGGAGCTTCGAGGACTGATATGATAATCGGCAATGACGGACGCATATATGTGCTTGAGATAAACACAATTCCCGGTATGACCTCAACCAGTCTTCTTCCTCAGGCCGCTGCGGCCCATGGTCTCGGTATGGACCGGCTTCTGGACCACATTATCGCTTCTGCCATCCGTAGGTTCGGAATGTAGTCCATTGTTCTTTCGGCCGATTGGGCTTCGTGATTGGCGAAGCTTGCGTTCTTGTAGTTTAATTCAACCGATGTCTGGCACTCCAATAGAAGAAATAAAGGCGAAGATAGATATAGTGGAGTTCCTAAAGGGGTATATGGAGCTTCGTTCGGCAGGGCGTAATTTCAAGGCCTGCTGTCCTTTTCATAAGGAGAAGAGCCCATCCTTCATGGTTTCTCCAGATCGCCAGATATGGCACTGCTTCGGCTGCGGCGAGGGCGGCGATATCTTTAAGTTCGTAATGAAATATGAGAACCTCGAATTTTACGAAGCGCTTAAACTGCTTGCAGAAAAAGCAGGTGTGGAACTAAAAAAGGTTAGCCCCTCCGACCAGAAGGAATTCGGTGTCCTTTATGATCTTAATCGCGAAGCAGCCGATTTTTATAGGAATACCTTAAAAAAGACGCCTGCCGTCAATGAATATCTTTCAGGGAGAGGTCTTCTTTCGGAGACAGTAGACCTTTTTGAAATAGGATTTGCTCCGCAGAATTGGGAGGATCTCACGCTCTATCTCGTCGATAAGGGTTTTGATATGCCGGATATCGTGCGCTCCGGCCTTTCTATAAAGACGGAAAGAGGAACGGTTATCGACCGTTTCAGGGGTCGAGTTATGTTTCCGCTCGAATCGAGCTTTGGTAAGGTTGTTGGTTTTTCTGGCCGCATCCTCCCGGCGTTTGATAATGGCGAGACGGCTAAATACATGAACTCTCCCGAAACGCCAATCTTTTCCAAATCACGTATTCTGTTTGGCCTTTCGCGAGCGAAGGAGGGTATAAGGGAGGTAGGTAGCGCTCTTCTGGTCGAAGGACAGATGGATGTCATTATGTGTCATCAAGATGGTGTAAAAAACGCCGTCGGCACATCAGGGACCGCTCTTACCGATGATCAGTTAGTGACATTGAAGCGCTATACCTCGAAACTTATTATGAACTTCGATAATGATGAGGCTGGACGTATGGCGATGGAGCGAAGTATCGACCTTGCTTATGCTAAGGATTTTGAGGTTAGTGTCCTGGATTTTTCAAAGTGTTCGGATGAAGTTAAAGGGATGAAGGACCCGGCAGATATCGCGAAGGCGAGCCCTGGAGAGATGAAGAAGCTTGTGGATTATTCCATAAACGCCATGGAGTATTATTTTATCCGCTATCCGGTTTCGGTAGAAGAAATAACAGAGCGAAAGGGGAATATTCGCGCTGTTATCAAGAAGATAGGGAATATACCGAGCGCGGTAGAAAGGGGTTATTGGTTAAAGGAGTTAGCTTTCCGCTCACGGTCTCGTGAATCGGAAATAATGGAAGAAATGAGAGTATTATCGTTAAAAGATGTTCGCCGTCCGTCGGTCGAGAATCTGTCCGGACCATCGGTCTCTGTAGGCCGTAAGGTAAAAAAGACTAAGATAGAGCTGATAGCGGACCGCATTGTGGCATTGGTTGTGGGGTCAGGAGGTAAGGAGGATATCTTAGGTGATAAGAAGGATTATTTGCCAGAATCAGCTTTACGCCTCTATAATGGTGCTGTTTTCGGTGTACCCCCTGATGATAATGATATAGAAGGTCTTTTGACCGATATCGCCCTTAGATCGGGTCTAAGTAGGGAAGAAGTCTCCGAAGAGGATGGTAATGAACTTGAGGACCTTATAAATAATTTAGAGATGGAATACCTCTTGGAAAGAAGGGAAGCGCTTTCAGAACGCGTGAGGTCCGGTCGCCTTGAGGAAGAGGAAGAAAGAAATGCTCTTTTAGAGCATCAGGATATCTCGAAGAAAATAGAAATGGTCAAAAACAACAAAAAAAATGGCTAAAAAACCTGCTAAGAAACCGAGCGCTGGAAGGTCGTCCGCGACGGCAAAAAAGGTAGTTAAGAAGCCCGTTATAAAAAAAGCCGTCCCAAAATCAAAGCCTCACCCGAAGAAGCCCCAGAAGCCCGTAAAAACCGTTTTGAAAAAACCGATAAAGTCCGTAAAGACTGCTAAACCGAAGGTCTCTGTAAAGAAGATAAAGAAGCCGATAGCAAAAGCTGCGCCCAAAGAGGCGAAGAATGTCATTAAGGCTGCGCCTAAGGCTGTTAAGAAAGAAAAGGTCTCTATATCGAAGGCCGCTGCGACTAAGAAGGAAACCCCTAAACACTTTAAGTTTGATGAGGAGTTCTTGAATGAGCTTATTGATATCAGCCGCTCGAAGGGCTTTGTGACTGATGGTGAAATATTAAAGGCATTTCCTCGCATAGAGACGGACATCTCGTTTCTTGAATATCTATATGACAAGCTTGAGGAATCAGGCATTAAGGTCATCGAGGTTGGTAATCTTATAGAGCTTCCCGGCGACGAAATAACTCAGAAAGAACTTCAGGAAGCGACCCTTATTAGTTCTGAGCTTCCGGATAACGTCCAGATATATCTTAAAGAGATAGGGAAGACGCCGCTTCTTTCATCCGCTGAGGAAAGAGAGATAGCTAAGAGGGTCAGTCAGGGAGATGAGGAGGCCAGACAGAGACTGATTAAGGCCAACCTTCGTCTTGTTGTCTCTATCGCCAAGCGCTATGTTAACCGTTCTCCGCAGCTTTCAATTCTTGATCTTATACAAGAAGGAAATCTCGGTCTTTTCCGCGCCGTCCAGAAGTTCGATTACAGGAAGGGCTTTAAATTTTCCACTTATGCTACTTGGTGGATCAGACAGGCTATAACTAGAGCCCTTGCCGACTATTCCCGCACTATCCGTATTCCTGTGCATATGGTCGAGACCATATCGAAGTATACACAGGCTAAGCGCAAACTAATGCAGGAGCTTGGCCGTGAACCGTTGGCTGAGGAGATAGCTACGGAGATGGGGACCGACGTCGAGAAGATTCATCATATCCAGAAGATATCCCAAGAGGTCGTTTCGCTCGAATCGCCCGTTGGAGAAGAGGAAGATTCCGTTTTATCCGAGTTCATCGAGGATGAGAAGACTCTCTCCCCTGATCAAGCTGTTTCCAGGGAGCTATTGAAGGACCAGATCAAAGCGGTCTTGAATGATCTTACTGAAAGGGAGCAAAAGATATTAGAGCTCCGTTTCGGTCTGACAGATGATGTCACTCATACTCTTGAGGAGGTTGGTAAGGTTTTTGGTGTAACTAGAGAGCGTATCAGACAGATTGAGGCAAAAGCCTTGGAAAAGATTCGCGCCCACTCAGGATCAGAGAAGCTGAGGGAATACTAATTTAAAAAACAGCCCGCCAAGGGCTGTTTTTTTGTTTTCTGTGCCTTGAATAACTATAATTGTATAAAGCTATGAACTCTCGTGAGATAAGACAAAAATTCCTTGATTTCTATAAGGGGAGGGGACATGTCGTCATTCCTTCCGCCTCTCTAATACCAGAGAACGATTCAACCCTTCTTTTCGTTAACAGTGGCATGTTTCCACTTGTTCCTTACCTTCTTGGAGAATCTCATCCTTCAGGGGTCAGACTTGTGAATAGTCAGAAGTCTTTTCGCTCTGAGGATATAGAAGAGGTTGGTGACAGCCGTCATGACACTCTCTTTGAAATGCTCGGTAACTGGTCTCTTGGTGATTATTTTAAAGAAGAACAACTTCATTGGTGGTATGAATTTCTTGTAGATGGACTAAAAATAGATCCAAAGCGTCTTTATCAGACTGTCTATGTCGGTGATCCTGCAATAGGAGCTGAAAAAGATGAGGAATCAATATCGATAATCAGGGATATTTTCAAAGAGTACGGCATCGATGCTGAGGAGGGGGAAGAAACCGTAGGGAAGGGAGCTGTTGGGCCAGGTGTTCCAATTGATTTTTCCCGCGTACGCATCATGGCCTATCGGGATAAGAACTGGTGGAAGAGAGGGGATGCGATAGGAGAGCTTGGTGGTCCGGACTCTGAGACTTTTTATGATACGGGTCGTCCCCATGATCAAAAGTTTGGTGAACATTGCCATTTAAACTGCGATTGCGGCCGATTTATAGAAATTGGTAATTCCGTATTCATGCAGTATAAGAAAACCGCCGGTGGTTGGGAGGAAATAAAGAATAAGAACGTAGATTTTGGCGGCGGTCTCGAGCGTATCCTTATGGCGGAGAACGAAATTACAAATATCTTTGAGACCGACCTTTTCGCTCCAATCATCGATAGGCTTGAAGTTCTTTCCGGAAGGAGATATGGCGATGACATGCGCTCTTTTGAAATCGTCGCCGATCACCTTAAGGCAGCTGCCTTTCTTATAGGTGATGATAAAGGGATTGTTCCTTCTAATGTCGGTCAGGGATACATAGTTCGTCGCCTTATACGTCGAGCTGTTCGCTATGGTAGACAGCTTGGCATAACGGAATCCGGCTGGATGAAGACTGTGCTTCCGACAGTCCTCGATATATATGCCGGAGTCTATCCGGAACTCGAAAGAAATTTTGGTTTCATTTCTGTAGAGCTTGATAAGGAGGAAGAAAAATTTGCCAGATCTCTGGAGAACGGCATAAAGGAGTTCGATAAGATGGCCGGTAAAGGAAATATATCAGGCAAAGAAGCTTTCTATCTCTATCAGAGTTACGGTCTTCCTAAGGAGGATATAGAGGAACTTTGTGGACAGAAGGGAATATCGTTCGATGGGTCCGGTTTCGATGAGGAGCTCAAGAAACATCAAGACCTCTCAAGGACCGCTTCTGCCGGTATGTTTAAGGGAGGTCTTGCTGACTCATCTGAGGAGACGACGCGTCTCCATACTGCAGCGCATCTCATGCTCGCGGCTTTGAGGGCTGTTCTTGGGGATCACGTGCTTCAGAAAGGCAGCAACATAACAGCTGAACGGCTCCGTTTCGATTTTTCTCATCCGACCAAGATGACAGACGAGGAGATAGAGAAGGTTGAAGACTTGGTTAATGGATGGATAAGGAGCGATCTTCCTGTAATCGTGGATGAGATGGATATTGATGAAGCAAAAAAGACAGGGGCGATGGGCGTCTTCGATGACAGATACGGCGACAGAGTTAAAGTTTATACCATAGGCGATGGTAAGGTTTCGATAGAGATATGCGGAGGGCCACATGTCTCAAAGACGTCTGAAATAGGGGACTTTAAGATAATAAAGGAGGAATCTGCCTCTTCAGGAATAAGAAGAATAAAGGCCATAACGATAAAATAAGGATATATGTCTTTTTCATACTTTCATCTCGGCGACGATAGATATGCTGTTTCCGTTGTTCCCCCGAAAGGTTCATCTGTTTATTCGTCTAAAATCATCGAACGCGATAATCCTAAAGCGGAGATAACCGAGTCAGAGATGGAAAACGCCATTGCTTCCGTGATATGGAAGCTCTTTGATGAAGAAAGAATGTTCTTTTCAAAGAGATTGGATGTTTCCGAGATGGATGTCCTTATGGCGGATGTACGTGTCCTTTTCGTTAAATTAGACGGTTCGGTTGTTGTTAATCCGGTCGGTTTTACGGCGAAAAAGATCGAGATAGGTCTTGCTGAGACTCTGATAACAAGAGACCTTTCTGAGAGTATGAAGGAAGGTGCGCCCAAAACGGGTGAGATTGTACTTACAATGGAGCCTGCCGCTTCTTGTGCCTGGTTGATACAGAAGGATTCCAAACATAAGGATTTCATATTCGCCTCTGTTTCCCATGATCGAACATTTCTCTACAGGTCAGAGGAAGGCGAGCGTATATCCTACATAAGCGACTTCGGTTGGGGATCGGATGATATAGTAAATGATGTGATGTCCGGATTTGGCATCGATGATGTTAACGCCAGAGAGATGGTTCGTCGTTATTCCCGGTCCGATATGTCATCCGACATGGTTAAGAATCTGAGAAGTATTGTGAGTAAGCCATTCTCTGGATTTATGAAAGGAGTGACTGCCGCGACTCATAATGTTAAAATGAGACGTCCTATAGTACATGTCATGAGCGATGACCTTGCGGAACTTGATCCAAAGAGCATCAATTGGGGAGAGCCTTCATTGAAGCTCAATTTTCTTCCGGCTATAGATCGTTCGGAAATCGCCTTTCATGAGCTTGCAGCTGCCGATGTGGAGAATGCTTTCAATAAAATAGCGAGACGTAGGATGAAGTGGCTTATGTGCCATAAGTAATCCATCGATATATGAAGAAAATATACATAACGAAGACCGATTCTCCGACCGTTGTCGTCCACAAGATACTCTCCTGTCCGGAGGATGATATCGTCCTTTATGTACCGAAAGGATCAGAGGTGTCGTCCGATCCCAAAAACTTCAAGCTTATCAAAAGAGAGGTCTCGGCCGTCGGAAAGAACGTAATCGTTGAGTCCGTTGATGGTGACGCTCTGGAACTCGCCTCGGCCTGTGGTTTTGAGGTAGCAGACGGCCTTTTTAGGAGATCGAAGGTGCCTTTGATGGATATTATGCCCGGCAATAGGCCGAAGACTGATCATCCGACAGCTGTAAGGCATGGCGATGAGTGCGAGTGTGAACACCACAAGACTGAGGACATCGATGAATTCTCTTCTGATGATAATTCCTCTTTCTCTGATTCTGATGACGGGGAATATGGACAGAGGCATCCTATAAGAAGGTTCTTTATCGTTCTTTCCGCCGTAATCGTCTTAGGAGGTATTTTTTATATTTGTGCCTTTAAACTTCCTAGGGCTGACATAAGGATGACCATGAAGAAGACAGAATGGTCTTTTAAGGAGAATATTACAGCTTCTCCTGGTGTAGCGGCTGTTACGGTTGAAAATTCCGCGATTCCGGCCGAGCTTTTCAAGATATCAAAGAACGGAGTCTATCCTTTTCCTGCGAGCGGCTCGAAGATGGTAGAAAATAAGGCTACCGGTAAGATTACTATCTATAACGCTTACAGTTCCGACGCTCAGCCCTTAGTCAAAAACACCCGGTTTGTCACTCCGGATGGAAAGATATTCAGAGTTACTGCCTCACTTACCGTCCCGGGAGCCAAGATTGTCGACGGTAAGATAATTCCGTCTTCGGTCGAATCAGCCGTCGTCGCGGATGCTGCGGGTGATACTTATAACACTAAGACTGTCTCCAAGCTTACGATTCCCGGATTCCAGGGTACGCCGAAATATGACGGCTTTTACGGTGAGCTTAAGGAGGGCGCTTCTGGGGGAAAGGTGGGAGAGATAAAGGTTCCTACTGAGGCTGACCTTAAAAATGCCGCTGAAGTGTCCAGGCGTTCGGTTGAGGATGCCCTTAAGGCCGAGATCATGGCGAGTGTCCCGACAGGCTTCAAGGTTCTTGACCAGGGAGCCGATATTAGGGTGGTAAAAGAAGGAGTGGTCGGTGATGCAAATGAAAAAGGCGAGTTCACCTACGGCATTATGCTTGAGGCTAAAGTAGTCGCTTTTAGGGAGAATGATGCCCTTTCTCTTATGCAGGCTAAATTTGCCAGTGAACATACGGATGGATTCGACTTGAAAGAATACGTCTTTTCCTACGGTTCTCCGACTATCGATTTCACCTCTGGGAAGATGACTGTCCCTGTCGAGTTTAATAGCTTATGGTCTCGCTCCTTCAATGCGTCTGAGTTTAAGGACAAGGTGATAAGTAAGAATTCATCTGAATTAAAAGCCCTCATCTTCTCAGTTTCTGGCATAGAGAGCGGTAAGGCCGATCTTTGGCCTATTTGGGTCTTTTCGGTGCCGAAAGACGGCTTGAGGGTCAACGTTACGGTCGAATAGATGATAGACCTGTCTTTTCATGCTTTTTCGGACCTAGTGGGGTTGACCGATGCCTTGATTATTCCTATAGTATGCTCTGTCCGATACTGAAGGAAATACCTTTGGTTGGTTGACTTTCGCTCTCTTCACGTGATAAAATATATCATCGTATGTTAGTTACAGGAGTTGTTATCGAGTCCTTGCCGGCCACGACCTTTAAGGTGACCCTTGAAGATGGGCGGGAAGTACTGGCTTATCTTTCTGGAAAGATGAGACAGCACCACATCCGCATCGTTCCCGGAGATAGGGTTTCGGTCGAAATGACACCCTATGACGAAAAGCGCGGAAGGATCTCAAGAAGACTATAAATCAGAACTAAATGAAGGTACGGCCCTCTGTAAAGAAAATTTGTAAGGATTGCAAGATCGTCCGCCGTAAGGGGCGGATTTATGTGATTTGCGCCAAGACCCCTAAGCATAAGCAAAGGCAAGGTTAATCAATAGTCAGAGTCTAAATCTAAACAATGAGAATTGCTGGTATAAATATTCCCGATGAGAAGCGCATAGAAGTGGCGCTTACATATATCTACGGTATCGGTCTTACGACTAGCCGTAAGGTCCTCTCGGAGATCAAGATTGATCCTAATGTCCGCGCTAAGGATATTTCCCCGACCGAGGTCAATAAGATCAAGGAACATCTTGATAAGAACATCAAGATAGAAGGAGAACTTCGTCAGGTAATCAAAACCGATATTGGTCGCCTGAAAGACATCCAATGCTATCGGGGTACGAGGCACATGAAGCACCTTCCGGCCCACGGCCAGAGAACGAAGACCAACTCGCGCACCGTCCGCGGAAACATAAGAAAGACCGCGACGAGCGGAAAGAGGAAAGTCGAGCTGAAGTAAAGCAAACACATGGCTACCGCTACTAAGAAAAAAGTCACCGCAAAAGAGGGAGCTGAGGCTAAGGCCAAAGCAAAAACCAAAGCTAAGACCAAGACGTCTTCGTCTCCTGCTAAAAAAGCAAAGAGTATCGAGGCCGGCCGGGTCTATATCAATGTTTCTTTTAATAATACCCTTATAACCGTCACCGATCAGAGCGGTAATGTCGTTGCTTGGGCTTCCGCTGGATCCCTTGGATTCGCCGGTCCTAAGAAAGCTACTCCTTTTGCCGCTCAGAAGGTCGTTGCCACCGTCGCCGAGAAGATCGCTAAGACTGGTCCTTTCAATGTCGACGTCATCGTTTCCGGCGTTTCTGTCGGCCGCGATTCTGCCATCCGTTCGCTCATTAATCATGGCTTCAGCATCAATTCGATAAAGGATGTCACTCCTGTTCCGCATAACGGTCCTAAGCCTAAGAAAGTAAGAAGAGTCTAAAAAAACATGCCGAGGATCTTAGAAAAAAAAGAGAGAGCGTTAGGCGTAAAGCTTTTTTTGAAGGCTGAACGCTGTTCATCCGGAAAATGCGCCTCTGTTAGGCGTCCCTACAAGCCTGGTCCCCACACCAAGTCTTTTAGGAAGGTAAGCGAGTTCGGTAAACAGCTTTCTGAAAAACAGAAGGTTCGTTTCAGTTACCTTCTTACTGAGTCTCAGATGAGAAAGTATTTCGAGGCGGCTAACCGCTCTAAGGAGCCTACCAATGAGGCTTTTATGAAAAAGCTAGAATCACGTTTCGATAATTTTGTTTTCCGCTCCGGTTTTGCCGGAAGCCGTCGCATTGCGAAGCAGCTCATAAGTCATGGCCACATGATGCTTAATGGGAGAAAGGTGACCATTCCTTCGGTCGAAGTGAAAATGGGGGATAGGGTTTCCATTCGTCCGGAGTCTGCCGATCACGTTGTTTTTAAAGATATGGAGGACAAGTTCAAGAACTTTGAGGCTCCTACGTGGATCAAACTTGATAAGGAGAAGAAGGCTTCGGAAATGTCGTCTCATCCGAAGGACATCGATATGCCCTTCGATATGGACCTCGTCGTTAACTATTATTTAAAGTAAAGTCAAATTTAAAAGGGACAATGAATTACACCTACCTCAGTGAGAGCCTTAAGGTTAAGAAGGTCTCGGAAGATGCCGTGAAGGGCGTTTTTGATATCGAAGGCCTATATCCTGGATACGGACTCACTCTTGGCAATAGTCTTAGGAGAGTTCTTTTGTCATCTCTTCCTGGAGCGGCCGTTACCCAGTTTAAGGTAAAGGGGGTTTTGCATGAATTTTCGACCATCCCGGGAGTTATGGAGGATATCGTCGAAATTGGTCTTAATCTTAAGAAATTAAGGTTTAAATTTTCAGCTGATGAGGCTCAGGTATTAACCGTTAAGGTTAAGGGAGAAGGTGATATAACGGGAGCTGATATCGAGTCAAACGCTCAAGTTATAGTCGTTAATCCCGAATCTCATCTTTTTACTATTACTGATAAGAAGGCTGATGTTGAGGTGGAAATAACTGTTGAAAAAGGACTCGGTTATATTCCTGTTGAACGCCGCAAACTCGGTAAGCTCGATATCGGAGTTGTCGCCCTTGATGCTATTTTCACCCCTGTCGTGAATGTTGCCATTAATGTCGATAATATGCGTATCGGAGACCGCACTGATTACAATCGTCTTAATCTTGTGATTGAGACCGACGGTTCCATAATGCCTTCAGAGGCTCTTCATAAGGCTGGTAATATTCTTGTTGATCATTTCAGGAAGATAGGTCTCGCCGGAGCTGAAGAGGAAGTTGCAAAGGAAGAAGAATAAAAGTATATTTGTCCAATGCGCCACGCAGTCAAAGGAACTAAATTCGGAAGGAAGAGGGGTGATAGGAGAAATTTCATCAAGTCCCTCGAGACCAACCTTATCTTGGAAGGTGGTATTAAGACTACTCCTGCGCGCGCCAAGGAATTAAAACCTAGGGTTGAAAAGCTCGTTACTGTCGCTAAAAAACAGGATCTTGCCTCGTTGCGCCTCCTAATGAGTCGCCTCCCTGAGAAGCCGGCTTTCAAGCTTTATCATGACATCGCCCCTAAGTACGCCGATCGCAAAGGCGGATATCTAAGAGTCTTGAAGACCGCTAAGAGCCGCGTTCGCGATGGAGTCGATATTGTTGAGATAAAGTTTGTTTAAACGAACATGAAGGAGATAATTATAGACGCAAAAGATCAAAAACTCGGACGCCTTGCCTCAAAGATCGCTTTGGTCCTCCAGGGAAAGGATACCGCTGCCTACGAACCCCGCTTGAACGGTGATAATAAGGTCATCGTGAAGAACATAAAGAATCTGGAGATAACCGGTAAGAAGGCTGAGCAGAAGATATATTACAGGCATACCGGTTACATGGGTCATCTTAGAGAAAAGACTTTCACGGAAGCTTTCACTGCCAGCCCCGCTTGGGTCTTGAAACATGCCGTGAAGGGAATGCTTCCTAAGAATAGGCTCCAAGATAAGAGGCTGAAACAGCTCATTATAGAAGACTAATATCCATCATGAAGAAGGAAAGCAAATATTTCGAAGGTATCGGACGTCGTAAGACTTCCTCCGCTAGAGTAAGAATCATCCCCTCTGGCGATGGATTTATCGTCAATGATATCGATTATAAGGCCTATTTTAAGACGGAAGACCAGCGCAGTTCTGCTGTTAAGCCTCTTTCTAAGGTTGCGCTTGCAGAGAAAGTTGGTGTAAGCGTCAAGGTTATGGGTGGCGGGCTTGCCTCCCAGGCTGATGCGGTTTCTCTCGGTCTCGCGAGGGCTTTCGTTGAAATGGAATCATCTCTCCGTCCGACATTAAGGTCTAATGGTCTCCTGACTCGCGACTCTAGAGCTGTTGAAAGAAAGAAGTATGGCTTAAAGAAAGCAAGGAGAGCTCCTCAGTGGGCAAAGCGCTAAAAGCGATTATGGAAAAACAACCGTATCTTTCTGTCGTTATTCCTGCGTACAACGAAGCTCAGCGTATTCCCGTTACTCTTGTCGATATAGATAAGCATTTAAGAGGAGCAGACTTCGATTATGAGATATTGGTCATAAACGACGGCTCTAAGGATAATACCGCGGAGGTTGTTAAGAACTTCGAACCGATCGTTGCAAACCTTCGGCTAGTCGATAATAAGGTTAATCAAGGGAAAGGGAAGGTGGTACGTCAGGGAATGCTGGAGGCGAAGGGAAAATTCAGACTTTTCACCGATGCTGATAATTCCACTTCGATAGATCATTTTTTTAAGATGATTCCTTACCTCGAAGGTACCGAAGGAACGAAATATGACGTCGTCATTGGTTCCCGAGATGTTAAGGGGTCTAAACTTGTTCCTCCGCAGCCTTTCTATAGGAGGGCTCTGGGGAACGTGGGAAACCTTATTATTCAGATGTTTCTCCTTCCTGGACTTTGGGATACTCAGTGTGGCTTCAAATGCTTTTCTGCTGAAGTTGCCGAGAGGGTTTTTCCTTTTATGAAGATCAACCGTTGGGCAATAGATATAGAGGCTTTATCCTTAGCGAAGACTATGGGATATAAGATAAAGGAGATACCGGTTACTTGGGTCAATGATACTAGATCGACGGTTAAAGGGTCTGCCTATATAGGAGTTTTGAGAGATGTCCTTAAGATAAGATTTTGGCTCTGGACCGACGCTTATAAGATTAGAGGGTCGAAATAGCCTTAGATAAAAAAACCTACTAATGAAGAATTATTACCTTTCTCCTAAGAGATTGGAGGAATTGAAGGAAGAGATTATTGAACTTAAAACCGTTAGGCGCTTAGAAGTTTCCGAGCGTCTTGCGAGGGCGAAGGAATACGGTGATCTCTCTGAGAACGCCGAATACCAGGAGGCTCGCGAACAGCAAGAGGTTGTTGAGGGGAGGATTGATGAGCTTGATGAGATAATTAAGAACGCCTCGATAATCAAAAAATCCGGCTCTCAGGAGTTTGTTGATCTCGGCTGCGAGGTTGAGGTTGAGGTTAATAGTAATACCAGAAAATTCTCCATAGTGGGATCAAATGAGGCAAAGCCTGAGGAGGGGATGATATCGAACGAGTCTCCTCTCGGAAGAGCTATAATGGGAAAGAAGGTCGGTGATACTATTTCGGTCAAAGCGCCTATTGGCGACATTACCTATAGGGTAATCCGCATTGGATAGATATTTAGATGAAAAACCCGCCTACGGCGGGTTTTTGGTTATCTGGCCCTTTTCTTGAATCATGGGTGTTTAGGAGCCATAATGAAAATCATCCAAAAAACAGCCCGAAGAGGGCAAGAAAAATGTTAGAAGAAATAATAAAGGCCAGAAAAGATAAAATAGAAGCTATTAGGGAACGAGGGGCTGATCCATATCCTGCAACGGTCAGGCGTTCTATCTCCATTGAAGATGTTATAAAGGGATTCTCCCCGATTATGAAATCGGGAAAGAAGGTTTGGATATCTGGCAGGGTGGTATCGCTTCGCGACCAGGGAAAGCTTATCTTCGCGGTCGTTGATGATGGGACGGCTCGCCTTCAGGTCTTTATCTCGAAGAAGATACTTAAGGAGTTCGATGATTTCAGGTCTTCGGTCGACCTTGGAGATTTTATCGAGGTAGGTGGTCCGCTTATGAAGACTAAGAAAGGAGAAAAGAGCATTGAGGCTCGATCGGCTCGGGTCATCGTTAAATCAATACTTCCTATACCGACCGACTTCTACGGTGTCACGGACGCGGAAACCAGGTTTAGAAAGAGATATCTTGAACTTATAACGGAACCGGAGGTGCGTGATCTCTTCCGTCGAAAGAGCGTCTTTTGGTCTACTTTCCGTTCCGAGCTTTTAAGCGCAGGTTTTCTAGAGGTTGAGACCCCGGTTCTTGAGGCTACTCCTGGCGGTGCGGAGGCAGAGCCTTTCATTACCCACTACAATGCCCTTGATACGGATTTCTTCCTCCGTATTTCCCTTGAGATATCCCTAAAGAAACTGCTTGTCGGGGGCTTTCCTAAGGTATTCGAAATAGGCAGAATATTTCGCAATGAAGGTATCGATGCCGAACACCTGCAGGATTACACTCAATTGGAGTTCTATTGGGCATACGCTGATTACGAGGACCTTATGAAGTTTATAGAGAAGACCTATAAGAAGGTCGTAAAAGCCACTTGTGGGTCCTATATCACGACCTATAAGGGCACCAAAATAGACTGGTCAAAGAAATGGCCCCGCGTCGAATATTATGACATCTTTAAAAAGAAGACCGGCCTTGATCTTGAAAAGGCCTCGACTAGCGATCTTATTGAGAAAGCAAAAGAGGCCGGGCTTAAGGTTGATCATTCGCTCGGAAGAGGAAGACTTATCGATCTTTTATTCAAGAAATTTGCGAGAACCGGAATGGTTCAGCCATGCTTCCTTGTGAATCCTCCGATAGAGATAGAGCCTCTTGCGAAGAGATCTGCTGCTGCTCCTCATAAGGTGGAAAGGTTTCAGGTCGTCGCCTGTGGGTCAGAACTTGGAAAGGGCTTTTCCGAGGCTAATGATCCGATAGACGAGAGGGAAAGGTTTGAGGATCAGATGAGATTAAGAGAGAAGGGAGATGCTGAGGCTCAGATGCTCGATGAGGACTTCTTGGAAGCCTTGGAATATGGAATGCCTCCGGCTGCTGGATTCGGTATCTCTGAGCGTCTATTCGCTCTTCTTATGGATAAGCCGGTGCGTGAGACGGTCTTCTTCCCATCTATGAAGAGGAAGGCGGGATCATCGCCTTCAGATGAAGAAGATAAAGCCGTTGATAAAAAATAAAAATGATAAACATAAATTTTCTTCGGGAAAATCCCGATGTGTTCAAAAAGGGAATGGCGAAAAAGCTCGCTGATCCCGCCCTTATAGATAAGTTCATAAAGATAGACGGTGAGTGGAGATCTTTAAAGAAGATAGTTGATGACCTTCGTGCCGTTCAGAAAAATCTCGGAGCGGAATCAAGAGATGAAGCTAAGAAGATAAAAGAAGAGATAACCGAGAATGAGGAGAAAGTGAAGGTCTTGAGTGTGGAAAGGGATTTAATATTAGACCAGATACCAAATCTTCCCTTCGATGATGTCCCTGAAGGAAAGGATGATTCCGATAATTCTCTTCTTAGGGCTGTTCTTCCTCCGACAGAATTAGGCTTCGCTCCTAAGGATTATGTCGATCTCGCAGGCGGTCTTATAGACACGGACCGTGCTTCTAAAATAGCTGGTAGCCGTTTCGGCTATATCCTGAAGGATATCGCTGAGCTTGAGTTCGCTATGCTGCGCTTCGGTATGGATACGCTTCTTCCTTATGGATTCCGTCTTACTTTGCCTCCTGTGATGATAAAGCCGGAAATACTTCGCCGTATGGGAAAGGGAAAGTTTATAGACGGGGGAGATGCTTTCTATGTTTCTGAAGATGATCTCTATCTCGTAGGGAGTTCTGAACAGTCTATCGCCCCGATGTTCATGGATGAGTCGGTGGACGTGTCCAAGCCTCTGAGGTTCCTTGGTTTTTCGACCTGTTTCCGGCGCGAAGCTGGGAGCTACGGGAAGGATACTCGAGGCATCCTTCGGGTGCATCAGTTCAACAAGTTGGAGATGTTCGTTATCTGTCGTCCTGAAGATTCCGAAGCTGAGCATGAATTCCTTCTTGCGAGACAGGAGGAGCTTATGTCTAAGTTAGGTATCCCTTATAGGGTTGTAGTCAATTCGACTGGAGATATGGGATTTGATGCCGCTAAGCAGTACGATGTCGAGGCTTGGATTCCAAGCCAGAATAAATACAGGGAAACACACTCTTGCTCAAATACTACCGATTTCCAATCCCGAGGATTAAACATCACCTATAAGGTTAAGGGAGATGATGGAAGGGAGAGAAATGAGTTTGTTCACACATTGAACGCCACCGCTTTCAGCGAGAGGCCCCTTCTCGCCATTTTGGAAAATTTCCAGCGCGAGGACGGCGGAATCGTCGTTCCAGAGGTCTTAAGAAAGTATTTTGGAAAAGATGAGATCATTGTATCCGACTGAAAATAAGACATGGGTGGAAGTCGATCGGAAGGCGGTTGAATCGAACTATAAGGTGTTTCGTCGTCTCGTAGAGCCTTCTGCGAAGATTTTTGCCGTCGTCAAATCTAACGCCTATGGGCACGGCCTTTTAGAATTTTCTGGGATAGTTGACGAAATGGCAGATGGTTTCTGCGTCGATAGCGTCGCTGAGGCAGTTGCTTTGAGGGAATCAGGCATAAAGAAGACCATATTAGTCCTTGGTTTTTCCATGCCGGAGGAATGGGAATCTGCTTATAGATCTAAAACGACCATCTCAATATCAAATCTAACGGCGCTTAAGGCTTTGAGGGAGGCGAAAAATATTCCTGATTTTCACTTGAAAATAGATACGGGCATGAGACGCCAGGGGTTCTATCCTGATGGTATGGCCTCTGTCGCAAGGCTGTGTTCTATGGATGCTAGGCTTAAGAGGTCTCTTAAGGGAGTATTTACCCATTTTTCTTCGGCGAAGGATATTAATTATCCGACCTTCTCAGATAATCAGCTCGACAGTTTTATGACCTCTGTCCGCTTTCTTGAAGCTGAAGGATTTAATAATCTTATCCGTCATGTTGCGGCGACCGGCGGGACAATGATATCTCCGAAATATCACCTTGATGCGGTACGTATCGGCATAGGTCTGTACGGCCTCTGGCCGTCTAAAGAGCTTGAGATCCAGTTAGGGGATAAAATAAAACTGAAGCCGGCTCTAAAGTGGAAGGCGATTGTGGCTGAAATGAAAGAAGCGAAGATGGGTGATTACGTCGGTTATGATCTCGTCGAGAGGCTTACTTCCGATGCTTCCATAGCGGTCATACCGGTTGGATATTGGCACGGTATTCCTAGGTCGCTCTCCGGGGTGGGTGATGTAATGATAAAAGGCAGAAAAGCTCGCATCCTGGGTAGAGTATCTATGGATATGGTTGTCGTTGATGTGACTGGTATCCCTGTTAAGTTTGGCGATGAAGTCTCTGTCATATATGATGCCGCCGACGCCGCACGTAGGTTCGGCGGAAGTCATTACGAGCTTGTTACTAGGATAAACCCTTCCATTAAGCGCGTGATCGTCTGATAATCATTTGCCTTCTCTATGCAATAAAAATCTCTTTTAGTTTAGAATTATATTGAATGAAGAAGGTAGCATCGTTCAGAAAGGAACTTTTTTTCCGCCGGCTGAAGATAGCTGTTATTGTTCTAGTTCCTCTTTCCTTAATTATTGGAGCAGCCTTCTTTATACATCAATCTCCGGAATTACGGATATCAGGAATAGACATCTTTGGTAATCTTTCTGTTTCTTCCGGCGATATAAAAAAAGAAGCTGACGATATAGCTTCCCGAAACATCTTCGGGAAAATTTTAGGCAAAGATCATATCTTTGCTTGGGGGCGTTTTCCTGAGAGTGAACTTAAGGAAAGGATATTTCGCCTTTCGGATGTTAAAATTTCTCTTGATAGGTCATCGAGAAAGATAGGCATTTCGGTCTCTGAAAGAAAGGAATTTCTTATTTGGTGCCTTGTTTACGGAGAAGGGGAGCCAAAGAAATGTTTTTGGATAGATAAGGATGGAGCAATATTTTCAGTCGGCCCGGATGCTGAAGGAGCCCTGATAATGGTTGTAAACGACCACTCGGGAAGAGAGTTAAACATTAAGGATAAGCCTCTTTCCGAAGATGAGCTTAAAAATTTCAATAAGATGACATCGCTCTTCGATAAATTTGATTGGGTGGTCTCCGATATAGCATTTAAGGATGCTTATCTTAAGGAGCTTTCCGTCAAACTTCCTGGAGGTCAAGAGCTCTTTTTCGATCTGAAAAACGATCCCTCTTTCGGAGAGTCGGTTATAAGGACTCTTATGGAATCAGGTGAATGGCCAAGAATACAATATCTCGATCTTCGCGTTGAAGGAAAAGGGTTCTATCGTCTTAACTGATGAATATTATAAATTTTCCGGTTGAAGAAGAGAGCGATATCCGATTGCGGATATCCAAGGGAAAGAAAGTCTTTTCGGTGAGGGTCAGCCGTGAATATGGAAGATATAAAAAAGGTGATGAATTAAGGACGGAATGGGGAGATAAACTTCTCGTATCGGATGTTATAAAGATATCCGGAGGTGTAGAGGAACTAAGGGAGAAATACGTCTTTTTTAGAGAGCTTAATGAAAGGATGCTTTCTGAAATAAAGCCTTACAAAGAGATGGATATCCTCACTCTAAGCCCCACAGCTTAATCTATTCCCTTTTCTGACGGCCGTCAGAAAAGGGAATAGATTAGATAATCTTCTCTGATATAATTATTATTCAAGATAAATGGCGGATATATGCGCGAACGCTAATCACGCAGGAAGTGAAGGAGTATAGGGCGGGAAAGTGGGTTGATCGGACAAAAAACAACATCCATATGGATGTTGTTTTTTGTCTGTATTAATCGACTAGCTTATAGATGAATATCGATGTCCCTGCTTTGGCGTACGGCTCGTACGGATTTTTCAGCCATGAGTATTCGTCTTCCGGTTTGCGGTAAAATCCTTCATGGGTTTTCCCTTTGGCTTGTTGAATCGAGTTTATCGAGATAGCAGCCCATTCGATGTCTTGAGCCCTCGGATCTCCTTTTGATGACCACCATGGTTCATTTTTGTCTCCGAGATAATATTCAGGGTCTCCTCCTCCAAAATAGTCCACTGCTATCCTGTCTATATTGTTTTTTTCCGTGAAGTTTTTAAGCCTCTTCAGGTCTTGCCCCCAATCATAGTTAGAATCTGTCACGTATCTGTATCCATTCCATTTTCCTCCGCCTATCTCATTAAAATAGGAGATATAGTTCGGTGCAGCGAAGGCTGTTTCTATTCCTAACCACGCGATAAGAATTACCACTATCACCCTATTATGCTTATAGCTCCAATTCTTTAATGATGCTATCGAGAGGATGTAGACGAAGGGGAGCATTGGCATGAGGTGTCTTATTCCTATATTTAGAGGGCTTCTTATGCTGACAAAGGCATAGATTGCTATGAACGTAATCATGGAGAACTCCGACAGATTAGTTCCAAGATAGTCAACTAGTCTTTTTCCGACCGTCGATAAAGGTTTCTTTAATATCCTGATAACGGCAAGGATGAGTCCTAGGGCGGCTAGAGCAAGGATAGGTAGAGGTTCTTTAAGTAAGAATACGACGGGAAAATAAGCCGTCCATCCCGTAGCTGAAACCTCGCCCATGAAATATCCGGTGTTCCCTCCGGACGCTCTCTGACTAACCATCAGGAATCCTAGTATGTATTCGGCGTATGGCCTCAGAACAGGGCTGGCGGCCATCGATATCGTCGTCTCGGCGATGCACCTGATTTTCATTTCCTTGCAGGCGTTCTCATTTGGTCCGCCGCCATAGGAATTAAGGATAAATTTAGTATCCGATACCTGCCTTTCAATCGGATAGTTCTTTGTGGTTGCGAAGTACACCGGGTATATGAGTGCGCATCCTATGACCGATATGAAGAAGAGGTTCTTTAATTGCGTTCCCGCTTGGCCGAAGAAGGCTTTTATCTTATGGCCCTTGCCGTTCCTTATGGCTTTTGCTGTTCCATATACTGCTGCTAGCAGGATGAAATAGGGGACGAGTAATACCATTGAGAATTTAAGTAGCTGCGCGATGCCAAAGAATAATCCGGCAAATATAATGTTCTTTGCCGTTGGCTTTTCAAGTGACTTCACAAAGAAGTATGTTGCCCCGAGAACGCCGAGCGCCGCTCCTATATCGGTCGTTACATAATGACCATGCGCAAGGAAAGTCGGAGAGAGGGCGATCACGGTAGTTGGTATTATCGCCCATTTTTCTCCCATCATTTGTTTTGACCAAATATAGGTCATCAGTATGAGTATGAGAGTAAGGATCATGGGACCGATACGTGCTAGGCCGACGATTTTATCAGCGTCGTTCCCGGAGTGATATAGAAAAGCGGTTCCCATATCCCATTGTCCATTTACGTCCGTTGTCCAAGCTTTTATATTTGTTGGAAAATTGAATCCGACAGCCGCAATCGGCAGTGCGCTAATTATTTTTACAAGCGGAGGATGCTCGGGATTCAATCTATAATCTCCTTTAGCAACATACCCATAGCCGGCCGGTATATGAGCCAGTTCGTCCATTATGGCCGATTCTCCCGATGAAGAGCGGACCATAAGAAGGAAAGAACCGGCTATAATAACGGCGAGCGCGAGCCATGGGAATACGCCCTTCTTTTTTGGCTTTTCCATGATGCTTATTATACAGTAAACTTCATAGGAAATAAGATGATACCGCTAGTGTGGACTACCCACTCCAGGTTTAAGATGAGAGAACATGGCCTTTCTGAGAGCCGCGTTAAAAGAGTCATCAATTCCCCCGAAAGGGTTGAGGAAGGCATAGCTGAAGGCACCGTCGCCGTGATGAAATCAGCAGGGACCATAAAGCATCCTTACGAGATATGGGTAATGGTATCTAAGGAGAGTGCTTCTAAAAAGATCGTTTCTGCCTGGAAATATCCCGGAAAGACGAAGCCGGGAGAGCCCCTGCCAAGGGAAATAGTATGGGAACTTCGAGCGGCCCTAACCTATTAATAGGGTTTTTATTTGACAAACCACTATCTTAGTGGTACTATTCCCTAATCTTTAAAAACTTTAAGAGGAGGTATTTTTGTGAAAAAAGGAGATCATACTGTTTTAAGTCTGGTTATTACTGCTGGAGCTCTTGGATTTCTGATCTGTTTATCGTTTTTTGTATCTGGTGATACATCGTTGCTGATAGCGGCGTCGTTAATCATTGCTGTTGCCGGAATTCTCGGAGCTGTCATAGCCCATATAAAGACTGTAAATGGGTTAAGGTCATCATCGAGGTCCAGAAGTCTCGATCTTGTCGTTTATATCGCGAACATCTCTTCAGAGCAGCTGGTTAAGAAGAATGGCTCATATTTAGATGATGAGAAGAGGAAATTCTGGCCGATATCGATGAGATATAATCCCACCGGGATAAATTTCTTTGTTTGTCGCAAAGACGGTTCTCCGGCGGAAAAAGAGGCGCAGGTTTTGAAAGTTATGGTCAATATATCTGAGGTTATGGCCAGTTCGACGACTTTTTCTCTAGGCATCGATACGGGAAAATCAAAGAGTTATTTCTCTTTGTCAGACCTCGATAAGTTTATTGCCGAGCTCCTTAAAGACTTGTCTGCCTATCAGCTTCCTAAAAGCTGATCCGGGTGCCGCGCTTCTCTAAAAAGAGGCGCGGTTTTTATTTGTTCGCTCTCTAAAGTCATAAAATAATAAAGAATCTTACGGAGAGTAATTATTTTGACAATTATAGATTATTATGATATCAATCCGTTAGTTTCTTTAATAAAGAAAGGAGGTATTGGCCGGTGTGGAAATTAAGAACCGGGCTCGTTTGTCTCATTGTCGGTTGGGTATCTATTTTCGTCGTCTGCGTCTTATCTTTATCGGGAGCGTGGTACGCGAATGATGCTAGAACGATGATGTTGCTTATCTTTCTATATCTTGCTTTAGCTGCGTTGGCGGTTTATGCGGGATCAGAGGTCCTATGGCAAACGCTGTTTTTCTGCAAAATGGTCTCTATAGAAAAAGAGGCTGCCGAGGATATTGCTAGAAAGTTGCGCGATAGGATATCTGAAATGGAAGACTGCAAGAATAGCGGTATTCGGTTCGAGGTAAGCGTTAGTAAGAACGAAGGATACGGATTCATTGTCGATATAAAAGACCTCAGAAATGACCGTCTCCAGATCTTTATCCGGATATCGCTTTCCCATCTTGTTAGGCATTATTCCCTATGCGTTCCTCGCAGATACGGAGTTGCCGTCATAAATTTCCATTATTTTCACCGGAGGGACCTGCTTAAGGAAGCTGGAAAAGAGATAGGTTTTCTTATAGGTAGGGTCACTTAACCCTTTTAAGCCGCGTTCGCGCGGCTTTTTCATTTTCTTAGGTGTTTGTCTTATACCTCATCATAATGTTAGATTTTCATCGTTATGAACCTATCAATAGGTATTGCCGGTCTTCCAAACGTTGGGAAGTCCACTTTATTCAAACTTCTAACTAGCAAGGATGTCGTCATAGCGAATTATCCTTTCGCAACCATCGACCCATCCGTCGGCATAGTTACTGTTCCTGATGGTCGGCTTAATGAGCTTTCCCATATGAGCTCGTCGGCAAAGGTGGTCCCTGCGGTCATTGAGTTTTATGATATCGCGGGCCTCGTCAAAGGCGCGAGCGCCGGTGAAGGATTGGGTAATCAATTTCTGTCACACATCAGGGAAACGGATGCCATTGTTCAAGTGGTTAGGGTTTTTGAATCGGCTGAGATAATACACGTCGAAGCTTCCGTTGATCCGCTTCGCGATATCGAGGTTATAAATATGGAGCTGATGCTTAAGGACTTGGATACCGTGACCAAGCGTATCCAGAGCCTTGAAAAAGAGGCGCGAGCGGGGGATAAGCAGAAGGCAAAAGATGTGGAGACAGTTAAAAAAGTGAAAGAAGGGTTGGAGGCGGGTATTCTTGTCATTAACATCGATGATGTGGTCTCCGAGTCTGTGGTCAAAGAAATGACTCTTCTAACTGCAAAACCTCAGATATATCTTTTCAATGGATCACCCGAAGATGTGAGCGACGATCTTAAATCAAAAGTGACATCCCTTAAAGCTGGATATGTTATTTATGACCTTTCTTCCGCTGTCGACCTGGGAGATCTAATAAGGAAAGCTTACGAGGTTCTGGGTCTTATTAGTTTCTTCACTACTGGTGAAGATGAGACGAGGGCTTGGACTATAACAAAGGGTTCTAAGGCTCCACAGGCCGCTGGGGCGATACATACTGATTTTGAGAAGAAATTCATCCGTGCTGAGGTAATAGGAACAGATAAACTTCTAGAGGCGGGAAGTTGGGCTGCAGCCAAACAAAAAGGGTGGTTAAGATTGGAGGGAAAGGAATACGTGGTCGCGGACGGGGACGTAATGGTCATCCGCCACGGATAAAAAGCTCCATCCTATGAGGAGGGAGCTTTTTATAGTAGAATTCGTCCGTATAGATCTGTTTAATCCGCATAATCAGCGTCCATGTTCTTACAGAGACTAGAACTTCAAGGATTTAAATCTTTTGCAGGTAAGACTGTTCTCGATTTTCCCGGCGGTGTATCCGCTATCGTTGGTCCTAACGGCTCAGGAAAATCTAATGTAACGGATGCTATCCGATGGCTTTTAGGTGAGAGGGAAGCTAAAAACCTTCGTGGTGCGAAGGCTGATGACCTTATTTTCGCCGGCACAGAGAAGCGGTCTAGAATGGGTATAGCTCAGGCTTCCATTTATTTTGATAATTCATCGGGATTTTTTCCCACCGAATACAAGGAGGTCGTCATAACGAGGCGTATCGACCGTGATGGTAATTCAGCCTTCTATCTCAATCAGGCCGAGATGCGTCTTAAGGACATAATTGATTTTTTTGCGAGGGCCCGATTGGGAGCTAGGGGATTAAATATAATAAGCCAGGGTGAAAGCGATGCTTTTCTCAGAGCTACTCCCGCAGAACGCCGTGAGCTGATAGAGGAGGCGCTGGGTCTTAAGGAATATCTTCTTAAGAAGAATTCGGCTGTGAGAGAATTGAGGAATACTGGAGTTAATCTCGATAAGGCGCGCGCTATGCTCGAGGAAATAAAGCCTCATCTTAGGACTCTTCGCCGTCAGGTGGGAAGATATGAGGAGAGGGACAATCTTGCCCTTGAGCTTAAGGAGACTGAAGAACTTTTTTATGGTTCCAAGGTCCGCGCGATAATTTCAGACCTCAGCCGTTTCGACCCTGAAATATCGGCGACAGATAGCGACATAGTGATAAAAAAAGAGGAACTTTCGGCTCTCGAAGCGAGTTTCAAGGGCATAGAATCTTCTGAACCTAAAGCAAAAAAGGATCTCGAATCCATCAGAGAGAGGCGTAAGGTTCTTTTCGGTGAACGTATGGCTCTAGTGCCTAGACCAGTGCTTATTCCTTCTCCCTTCATTGAACACAAAGCAAAGAAGGATCCTTTGGCTATATTGAGGGAAATAAGGGGTTTTGCTGAGTCTGCCCTCGATTCATCGGATTCCGAAACACTTAAAGCTGTCCTTAAGAGGATAATATCGGCGATCATCGACCTGGAATCGGTTCCCGTCGTCCATTCTGCTCCAATCGTGAAAAAAGATGATGTTTTTGAGTCTAAGGTCGCCGAGTTTGATCGTCTTTTTGAAGAGCTCGACGTTGCAGAGAAAAAACTAACCACGGAGCTTGAGGGTTTCAATAAGGTTTTTAGGGATTCACTCACTGCCGTCGAGAGGAAAAAGGATGATATTCAGGCCTTAATCGATAGGCGAGAGCGAGTGGTCTTCGAGCGAGAAAAGATAAAATACAGAGAGGAAGAGATAGAAAATCAACTGCGTGTGATTGGAAGATCATTTGCTGAATTCGCGAACGCGTCTGATGTTTCGGCCGACTTCGACTCTTTTACCGCCGAGAGAAGAATATTCAAGCTGAGGAATGAGTTGGCTGCCATAGGAGATGTCGACGAATCGATTGTTAAAGAGGCTAAGGATACGGGAGAGAGACACGATATCCTTGTTACTCAAATAGATGAGCTGGAAAAGGCGACCTCTGACCTAAAAGAACTGATAAAGGAGCTTGATTATAAGATTCATCACGAATTTACTGTGGCGCTCGATAAGATAAATGGGGAGTTAGCGGACTTTGCTAAGCTTATGTTCGGCGGAGGGCGAGTTGCTCTTAAGTTGCAGTCGCCCGTTATTTCTATTGAAGCCGAAGGGGTTATATTGCCCGAAGGAGAGGCTTCAGAAGAAAATATACGACAAGGTATAGAAATAGAGGTCGTTCTGCCTAAAAAAAGGGTCAAGGGTCTCGAGGTGCTCTCTGGAGGAGAGAGGAGTCTGCTTGCCGTTGCTATCCTTTTTGGACTTATCTCGATATCTCCTCCGCCTTTTATAGTCCTTGATGAGGTTGATGCCGCCCTTGATGAGCGTAACGCCCGTAGATTAGGCGAGATATTGAAGCGTTTTGAGGGTAAGACTCAGTTCATAATAGTCACCCACAACCGGGCTACCATGGAATCTGCCGATGTTCTCTATGGGGTAACTATGGGCGACGATGGTTCCTCTAAGATAGTGTCTTTAAAGCTGTCATAATTGACATAAACCCCCTTTTCCGATACTATTTCAATCGACTATGTTATCGATCAGATTGCGCCGTATAGGGAAAAAGGGACAAGCTTCCTTCAGGGTTGTTGCAGCTGAAGCCCACTCTAAGGCCAAGAGCAAATTCGTTGAGGACCTTGGTTGGGTTAATCCTCATACCGACAAATTCGAAATCGACAAGGAACGCGTTTCCTATTGGTTGGGCGTAGGCGCTCAGCCCAGCGACACCGTCGCTGATTACCTTAAGAAGACTGGTATCGAAATAAAAGACTAAAAAAGGTCGGATCCAATAAATTAAAAACTCCAAAAGCGCGAATAATGGACCAATCATCTGCCGATCAGCAATTTCTGGAATTCATGATCAAATCTATAGTTGATCACCCGGAGGACGTGATGGTTAGAAGGCAAATAGATGAGATGGGAGTTCTGCTTTCTCTTAAGGTTAATCCCCAGGATATGGGACAGATAATCGGCAGAGAAGGCAGCACCGCTAAGGCGATCCGATCGCTTCTGAGGATAGTAGGCGTTAAAAATAATGCCCGCGTCAATCTGAAGATAGAAGAGCCTGAAGGTGGTTTGAGGAGCGGAGCTTCTAAAGAGGTTCCGGCCGAGTAATTGGTTTCTGGTTGTTTCTGAATTTTGCCGCGTATGGCGGCTCTAAATCCGTTCGCCATTCGGCGAGCGGATTTTTATATATTAAAAGATGAAATTCGATATCATAACTATATTTCCCGGAATATTCGATTCTTATTTCGGAGAATCAATCATAGCCAGGGCGGTTAAGAATAAACTTATATCCATAAAGACCTGGAATCTCAGGGATTTTTCCAAAGAGAGACATCTTAAGGTTGATGACCGTCCTTTTGGAGGGGGAGCAGGGATGGTTCTTCAGGTTGAGCCTATATACAGAGCCATTAAGCGCGTCTTAAAAGGGAGGGGAAAGACTAGAGTTATAATCTTCAGTCCTTCCGGAAAGAAGCTTGACGACGGGATAATCAAAAGGCTTGGAAAATACGATAGACTGGTGCTTATTTGCGGCCGTTATGAGGGAGTTGATGAGAGGGTGGTTGAGCATATCGCTGACGAGAAGATATCTGTAGGCGACTATGTTCTTGCTGGAGGCGAGATTCCGGCTATGATTCTTGTTGAAGCTGTAAGTCGGTTCATACCTGGTGTTCTTGGAAAATATGAGTCTTTAGAGACTATAAAGGGCTCTTATCCTGTGTATACTAGGCCTGAGGTTTTTGAGCCAGAAAAAGGTAAGAAATGGCGTGTACCAAAGGTTTTAATGGGGGGAGATCACGCTAAAATAAACGAATGGAGGGCCAA
The DNA here is from genome assembly GCA_028710275.1 of Candidatus Colwelliibacteriota bacterium. Lineage (GTDB taxonomy): Bacteria > Patescibacteriota > Minisyncoccia > UBA6257 > Colwellbacteraceae > STB-63. Next base: position 35,838 of record JAQTUL010000009.1, read on the forward strand.
AAAGGCCCCTAAATCGTTGACATGACCCCCCCTAAAGTTTATACTCTTCTGCGTACAGCTATGACGTCAACCCAAGAAGAAATAAAGGAGATTCAGAAACCGGAAGCGGTCGAATCTCTCACAACTGAGGAAATACTGCTCTTACAGGAGATGGCTGAGGCTGGTCTCCTTTATGGTCTTATGAAGAGCAAGACTCACCCCAAGATGAAGTCCCATATCTTTGCTATAAGAAGCGGAGTGGAGATAATCAACCTTGAGTCTTCGATAAAATGTATCGAAAAGGCAGGTGAGTTCTTGAAGTCGATCATCGCATCCGGTAAGTCTGTTATTATCGTAGGCACTTCTCCCGCGACTAAGGGTCCGGTTAAGGAAATGGCTATGAAGGTTGGTATGCCTTACGTCAGTGAGCGTTGGCTCGGTGGCACAATCACTAACTTTAAGGTAATCTCGGAACGCATAAAGTATTATAATAAGCTCATAGCGGATCGAGAAAGCGGCGCTTTGAACAAATATACCAAGAAGGAAAGGGTTCTTCTTGATAAGAAAATCGAGAAGATGAGGCTTCTTTTCGAGGGTATAAGCGCCATGTCTGAGCTTCCGGGAGCCTTACTCGTACTTGATCCTAAGGAAAACAAGATTGCCATCTATGAGGCAAAAGAGCTCAAGATTCCTGTTATAGCCCTTATGAACACTGATAATGATCCTTCGTTCGTAGAGTATTGCATCCCTGGTAACAATCGTCTTACAAAGAGCGTTAGCTGGGTATTGAACTATCTTGAGTCAGCGCTCAGAAAGCAGGCTTAAGTCTTAAAAACAAAGTACAAAACCAAACAAATGACCGCTGAGGATATCAAAAAGCTCAGAGATATGACCGGTGCCGGAGTTATGGATGTTAAGAGAGCGTTGGAAGATGCTGCCGGCGACATGGATAAGGCTAAGGAAATTTTAAAGGAGCGCGGTATAGCAAAGGCCGATAAGAAATCGGATCGTGCTACCGGTTCAGGAATGATATTTTCCTATCTCCATGGAGATCGCGTAGGTATTCTTCTTGAACTCCGTTGTGAGACCGATTTTGTCGCCCACACGGACGATTTCAAGGGTCTTGGTCATGATATCGCGATGCAGATAGCCGCCATGGATCCCGAATCTGCAGAAGACCTCCTTACTCAGTCGTTTATTAAGGATAGTGGTATCACTATCGAGAATCTCATTAAGGGCGTTATCGCCAAGTTAGGCGAGAATATACAGGTGGGCAGATTCTGCCGCTATGCCATATAGTCTCATACTTCAGACTGTCTTTTTCCTGGCTTTAGGAACGGCTGTGGTCGTTATAGCCAGGGCTCTTCCTCGTGTTGAGGATGAGATGGCCGCTCATAGGTCTTTTAAGGGGCGTCTTGAGACCCTTGCTGGAAAAGTTCCCGTCGAGAAGATGGACGAATTTTTGAATCTCTTTTTCCATAAGATACTTCGTCGCCTTAAGATAGTAATATTGAAGGCGGATAACATCGTCACTAGTAAGCTCCACCTCATGAAAGATAGTGGAAAGAGAAGAGGGCCAGACCTTCCTTCGACAAACAACGAAAGCTAGCCAAAAAAAGGCTAATCTGCTTAAATATTATTCGACGCATCGATCGACCTGTGACCGGTCGCGCGTGCGTCTGATCTCGTTTGCACAGGTGGTAGAGCGGTCAATTACAACAGACTGTAAATCTGTCGCCTCCGGGCTACGAAGGTTCGAATCCTTCCCTGTGCACAATTCAAAAAGCCCCCATTACGGGGCTTTTTGAATTATTTGCACGATACAGTAAGAAATCGAACACTAAAATAAAGATTTTTAGTAAAAAAAATAGAGGGGGCGAGCTTAAAAACGAAGTAATACGACAGATTCTATTCCCTTTTCTGACGGCCGTCAGAAAAGGGAATACTTTGACATTTCATTGTTTATTCATTATTTCTCATTGTTCATTTATCTTCTGCGATATAGATGATGAGGATTAGGTGGATTCATATGGATGGACGCGTGGAAGTAGTATTAAATCGATAAGGACTAGATATCCGCCGCTCATATTTGCCAATCATCCAGTCATTTTGTTAATCTGAACTTCGACAGGGGTTTGAATCGTGCCACCTTAGCTCAGTGGTAGAGCAACGCTTTTGTAAAGCGTCGGTCCTCGGTTCAAATCCGAGAGGTGGCTCAAAGCTGGATTTTGTCTTCCTCCCAGGTTATAATTTCCCCTGTTCGCCAAAGTAGTTCAGTGGCAGAACGCTTTCTTGGTAAGAAAGAGGTCGTGGGTCCGATTCCCACCTTTGGCTCCGCTATTTTAGTTAAAACCGTCGCAAGGGCGGCTTTAACTATTAAAATAAGCGTTTGTCGTAGGCGGTTTGGCCCGCGTATTGCAAAAAAGCCCAAATCCTATTACATTTAACCTCGCATGGCTAAGTCCAAATTTTCGGAGAATCTGACCAGGATGAAGTGCGCCACCTGCGGCCGCGTTAATTATTATACCCGCAAGAACAAGAAGAAGGTCGAGCGAAAGCTCAATCTGAGCAAATATTGCTCTACCTGCAGGAAGCACACCACCCACAAGGAATCCGGTAAGAAATAGAATAGGTGATTCCGCCCGTAATGGGCGGTTTTGCATATTATGGGTATATTATTATCTATATGGAAGATATCGATTTTGATCACGGACGCCTTATAGACTCCCTCGTAAAGAGTGGTTATCTTAGGTCTCCAGAAATAATATCTGCTATGAAGGCTGAAGATAGACGATGGTTCCTGCCTGAAGAGCAGCAGCCGTTCGCCTATGAGGACAAGCCGCTATCTATAGGGTTTGATCAAACCGCCTCACAACCTCTCGTCATGGCTTTCATGATGGAGCTTCTAATGGCGAAGAAGGGAGATAGGGTTCTGGATGTTGGTACGGGCAGTGGATGGCAAACAGCGGTGCTCGCTAGGCTTGTGGGTGATGAAGGGAAGGTTGTGACTGTTGAACGCATTCCTGAGCTTTACGCCTTTGCGAAGGATAATCTTGATCGTTCCGGTCATATATCGGAAGGAATCATAGACTGCATCTTGGGAGATGCTTCATCCTATTCTGGTCCAGAAAAGGTCTTTGATAGGATAATCGCTACAGCTGAAGCTGAAGAGGTCCCTAGTTCATGGAAAAGTATACTGGCTGTCGGGGGCAGGATGGTTATCCCCGTGAAGGGTAGCCTTCTTGTCGTAGACAAGGTCTCAGCAGACAGCTTTGAGTCTAAGGAATATATTGGGTTTGGATTCGTCCCGCTGATAGTAGGGAAAAAGAAATAATAAAAAATATCATGTTAATCATCGGACACAGGGGAGGTGACAATAATATCGGAGAAAACACGCTCGGATCTTTTGAAAAAGCGATCGAACTCGGAGCGGATATGATAGAGCTGGATGTCCACCTAACCAAAGATAATCACCTTGTTGTATTACATGATCGAAAGGTAGATAGAACGACGGATGGAAAAGGATTGGTGTCTGATAAGACACTGGAGGAGGTCCGCGCCCTTAATGCTGGAAACGGAGAGAAGATTCCCACTCTGGAAGAAGTGATAGAGCTTATCGACCGTAAGGTTCCTATAAACATAGAACTGAAAGCCCTTGGTTCAGCGGAGAAGGTTTGTGAGGTTATCCGTTTATATGTCTCGAAAGGATGGATATACGATGATTTTTTAGTTTCTTCATTTGAGCATAATGAGCTTCATCATTTTTCGGAGATATGCCCGGAGGTTAAAATAGGAGTTCTTATGGGTGATATACCGCTTGGATATGCCGAGTATGTCGAGAAACTCGGCGCTTATTCCGCAAACATTGCCTTAGAGGCGGCCTCTCCTAAGTTTATAGAGGATGCTCATCAAAGAGGATTAAAGGTCTTTGTTTGGACAGTTAATGACTTAGAAGATATCACTCTAATGAAAAAGCTCGGGGTGGACGGTATATTCACCGACTTCCCTGATAAGGCTAAAACAGTTTGACCTTTGCTTGTTTTATGGTACTATCTATCTGCATCCGCAGAAGGACGGGTCGGGAAACCGAATAATCGCTATAACAGGCGGCCCTCCTGAGGACAAAGGCATTTGCCTTTAAACCGCGGCATGACCGCGGTTTTTGTTTAGCGGTGCAAAAGGTCGAATATCGCAAGTTTCATAAATGAAAGATGCTGAATAAAAAAGAGAAAGGGGAGGTTATCGATTCAGCCATCGCGGATATCGCGAAGGCTCGCTCGATCGTCTTCATCGATTTCACTGGTGTTAAGACCGGAGATCTGAATGCTTTCAGAAAGAGTGTTAGAACCGTTGGAGGCAAGATGACTGTCATCAAGAAGAAGCTTTTAAGGGTTGCTTTCGAAAAGGCAGGTATCGACATGGACCCTGAGATTTTTGAATCTCAGGTCGGAACGATTATCTCTTCGGAAGAGCTTTATATCGTTGCTGCTCCAGCCTATAAGTTCGCTGCTGCGAAGATACTGGGCGGCTATGATCTGGATGCTAAAAGATTCGTTTCTGCTGAAGAGGTTGAGTTGCTCGGCAAACTTCCTTCGAGAGAGGTTCTTATCTCTCAGGTCGTTGGTATGGTCGCCGCTCCGCTTCGCTCATTCATGTATGTGCTGAAGGAGAGGGCAAATAAGATTGCTTAAATAAAAAAATAAAACAATGGAAAAATTCGCAGATATAATCTCGAAGATCGAGGGATTGACCGTTGTCGAGCTCTCTGAGCTCGTCAAGGCTCTCGAGGAGAAGTTCGGCGTTTCGGCTTCCGCTATGGCTGCTCCTGCTGCCGGTGCTGGTGCCGAAGCTGAGGAAAAGACCGCTTGGAATGTTCTCCTTAAGGCTTCCGGAGATCAAAAGATCAATGTGATCAAGGTTGTTCGTGAGGCTACTGGTTTAGGACTTAAGGAGGCTAAGGATCTGGTTGATGGAGCTCCTAAGGTTGTAAAAGAAGGATTGAAGAAAGAAGATGCTGAGGCTCTCAAAGCTTCCCTTGAGGGAGCCGGAGCTTCCGTGGAACTTCAATAGTTCCAGGTGACCTGGTTTTAATAAAAACACCCCTAAGGGGGTGTTTTTATTGTGGGCGCTACTGGACTCGAACCAGTGACCTCTGCAATGTGAATGCAACGCTCTAACCAGCTGAGCTAAGCGCCCTGACCAGAAAATGATATATTATCGGAACTTTTTTGGGAAGAATAATTTTAGTCCCATTGACCTCGCGGTCTAAAAGTGTTAAATTCCAAAACCCGATACGGGAAAACGTACTTTACCAAGGAGGTTTTATTTTATGGAAGTAAGGATCTTATCTTTATCTAAAAAAGGCGGTTGGTTATCAGTTAATGTATCTGAGAGGATATCCGTAGGAAAAATGGTGTTCCCAGATAAGGAAGGTGATTTTACCGGTGCTCCGCCTCTGGTCAGAAACCTGATCGGGACTGGAATAGGTATAACAGATATAGTTCTCATGCCTTATGAGGTCCAAATATTTGTTACGGGAGAATCGGTTCCTGTCAGCGTTGTCCATAGGTATATTCGCGCCGCTATCATTCGTTCCGAGCCGAAGTCTAAAATAGAAATCGATATCGGAAAGACGAAAGATGGAGAGGCTTTATACATTTCTATTCCCAGAGGGCTTGTTTCAGAGAAGTATGATGGCATCTGGTGGAATATCAGTGAAGTCGACACAAAAGACTGTCCGGAGATTGTTGTGGACCTTCTTGATGTGGGAGGGGTTACTTCCGTCCAAACCTTTCATGATGAGCTTATGATCCTGAAAGGTCATTGCTTTAGGTGGAAATCTATAGCTTCTGCTGCCGAAAAAGCAATACGTTTCAGGCTAAGGCTACTGGCTAGATGATTATGGCCTGCCAAGACCCCTCTATATCAGAGGGGTCTTTTCTATTTCTGGCGTTTCCTGTATATATATTTCCTATGGAGACCAAATTTACCGCCGATTCTACTTTAAGCGAGATCACCGCTATAGAGGGTTCCCTCGAGGTCCTCACGAAGCATAATGTCCCTTGTCCCCATTGTCCGATGGCGGCCATGGAGATGGATCATCTTTCGATAGGGATGATATGTGAAGCCTATGGATTAGATCTGGCGGGTATTCTGACCGACCTGAACGGATAACTTTATCCTGATAAAGACCGCTTCTTATTGAAGCGGTCTTTTTTGTATGGGATAGGTCTGTTTGACCTCTCCATCTCGGGTGTTATCCTTGCACTGAAGGAGGGATTTGGATGAAGATCGTTTTACCTAAGGACATTTATAATGTGATGGAGGAACCATTGTTCTTTATCGGTGGGCCGATAAAAGGGGGTGGTGATTGGCAATCGGCATGTTGTGTCGAGATAAGCAGGAATATTGCCGATTTCTGTGCGGCGGTCCCATGTAGATATAGTCTGAACCATCGCCTCTATCCCTATAAGGTAGGGGAGAGATTCTTTGACCGGCAATTACCCTGGGAGCGCTATTATCTCAATCAGGCTGCTCATAAAGGATGTGTGATATTCTGGCTTCCGACCGAAAGCGTGGAATATCCTCGAAATGACGGCTTCCCTTATGCGATGGATACCAGAGGGGAGCTTGGAGAATGGCGGGGAAGACTGATGTACGATAAGGAGCTAAAGGTCGTCATCGGGGCGGAAAAAGATTTTCCAGGACGTGATGTTATGTCCAGAAATTTTTCAGAGGCTCTTGGCGCCCCTTTTCCTGTTTATGACACTCTCGAGGAGACCGTGGCCGAGGCCGTTACTCTCTCGAGGAGACCGACGATATAATCGTCGGTTTTTTATTCGCCGTTGACACCCATACCTGGGGTAGGGGTATAATGATGCAATAAAGAAATGAAAAAAAAGAGCGAAAGTGCGGAGAAGATTGTTCTCAACCTAAAGAAGGCGAGAAGCTCGATAGACAATGTCATTAGGATGCTAGAGGAGGGGAGATATTGTATCGACGTCATGCAACAGAATCTCGCCGTCATCGGTCTTCTAAAGTCGGTTCACCAGATGCTTATGGAAAGACATCTTAATACCTGCTTTAGATCGGCAATGGTTGTCGGCAACGAAAAGAAAAAAGGAGAGATGATTGATGAGGTCTTGAAGGTGACGAAGCTCTTCACGAAAGAGCTTAAATAAATATGAAAGAGAGGAAATACTACGTTTCCGGTATGCATTGCCGGGCCTGCGAGATACTAATCGAAGATAAGATATCCCATAAAAAAGGGGTGGGTAAGGCGGCAGCCAGTCTATCGAAAGGCGAGGTTGTGATAAAGGACGGAGATCAGCTGAGCGCCGACAGCTTAAATAATATTTTTAATGGAAGTGGATATACATTTTCCGATAGACCGCTCAAAGACCGAGGTAACGGCGCGGTCATAAAAGGGCTTTTCATCGCATTCTTCATCTCAGTCATCTTCTATCTCATTGGGCGCCTAGGATTTACCGGTATGCTTAACGTAGATTCCGATTCATCCTTCATCTCATTTCTCGCGCTCGGGCTGATCGCTGGAGTTTCTGCGTGCGCTGCTCTTGTCGGCGGACTGGTATTATCCCTATCGGAAGGCTGGAGTAAGGGGGATGAAAAGACATTCGCAGAGAAAGCGTGCCCCCATATTTCTTTTAATCTCGGCCGCCTGATATCGTATGCGATTTTCGGTTCAGTATTAGGAATACTTGGCGAAAAGATGCGGTTCTCGTCGTTGGTCTCGGTTGGGATAGTAATCTTTGCTTCAGTCATAATGGTCGTCTCTGGGCTTAAGATGCTTGGCATTCGCATCCCGGAAATAAATATTAGTAAGAGATTTTCCCGGTCAGTGCTTGAATTGGCTGAAAAAAAGAGAAAGTTTGCTCCCTTTGTATCCGGATTTCTGACTTTCTTCTTACCTTGTGGCTTCACTATTGCGGCACAGAGCGCAGCTCTTGCCTCGGGAAGTTTATTAAGAGGTGGGCTTATGATGTTTTCCTTTGCCATTGGTACCGCGCCATCTCTTTTTATAATCGGTATGTCCGGATCAACTCTCGTAAAAGACAAGAATCGGGGAATGATGTTCTCTGCCGCTGCTGGTTTTCTCCTGCTGCTTTTTGCGGCTTTCAATATCAATAGTCAGCTGAACGTTTTGGGAACCGCAAGTCTTAGTGATGTTCGTAGCTCAAAATATCCGGAGAGCGCTAAGGTCGAGGAAAAGCCGGCTTCAGGTAAACAAGTGATAAAGATGGATGCTTATTCCTATGGCTACAAACCTAACTATTTTACAGTCAAAGCCGGAGTTCCGGTGCGTTGGGAGATAACCGACAGGGGAACGAGCGGATGCACCGATGCTGTGATAGCAAAAGGTCTCATAAAAGACCAAATATCACTGACGCGTGGAAAGACTTCGGTCGTTGAGTTTACTCCGGAGACGCCTGGAAGATATAAATTTAGTTGCTGGATGGGGATGATTCAAGGAACTATAGAGGTGGAATAAGTTGTTGTATATTTAATTAAAGACATGGCTACAAAGATATTCGACGTCAAGGGTATGCATTGTGCGAGCTGCGCTTCGATTATCGAGGGTAGGCTTTTGAAGATTGACGGCGTCCAAGATATTTCGGTCAATTTTGCAACCGATAAGGCGAAGGTGGATTTCGATCCCGAAAAGGCTCCCCTCGATGTGATAAACAGCGAGATAGAGAAGCTTGGCTATACGCTGAGAGAGAAGACTATGCAGGAGATGCCTGGTATGGAAGGAATGTCCGCCGAGGAACATGCTCGCCATATATTACCGGGGAAAGATGATGATAAGGAGCTCGCAATCCAAAAAGGGAATATGAAGTTTGTTCTTCCTGCGACGATTATAGTTTTCATCATTATGATATGGGATATCTTATCGAGAGCGGTATCGTTTATACCGAAAGTGCCGGTCCCGGCGTATATTCTAAGTGCGGTCATGATGGTTATCTCGACTATTATGATGTTTTGGATAGGCAAGCCATTTCTGCAGGGAGTAGTCCGATTCATCCGTTATAGAGTTGCTAATATGGATACGCTTATAGGTATCGGAACGCTTACGGCCTATGTATACAGCGTCATCGTAACTCTGTTTCCGACGGTCGCGACAGCTCTTCGTCTTCCTGATTTTACATACTTCGATGTCTCGATAGTGGTTATCGGTTTTGTTGCTTTCGGTAAATATCTGGAATTGAGCTCGAAAAAGAAGACGGGTGATGCGATAGGAAAGCTGATAGGGCTTCAAGCAAAGACCGCGCACGTTCTCCGTGATGGAAAGGAAACCGAGGTTTCTATAGAAGAGGTTATAAAGGGAGATGTCATCATCGTGAAGCCGGGCGGAAAGATACCAGTTGATGGCGTCGTGGTCGATGGGTCTTCGTATATCGATGAGTCGATGATTACCGGCGAACCGATTCCGGTCGAAAAGGTGATCGGTGATACCGTTTCTGCCGGAACGATCAATACGAGCGGCTCATTAAGATTCAAGGCGACGAAGATCGGTGCGGAGACTTTGCTTTCTAACATCATAAAGATGGTTGAAGAAGCTCAGGGTAGTAAGGCTCCGATACAAGCCCTCGCCGACAAGATATCAGGAGTCTTTGTTCCGATTGTTCTTGTTCTTTCACTACTGACACTTATTATATGGCTCACGGTCGGAGTCTTTTATCTCGGCTCATCTCAGGCAATCTCAATGGCTATTATGTCTTTTGTAGGCATCCTTGTTATCGCTTGTCCATGTGCTCTCGGATTAGCCACTCCGACCGCTATCATCGTCGGCGTAGGAAAGGGAGCCAAAGAAGGTATTCTAATCAAGGATGCGGCTACCCTCGAGAAGCTGTATAAGATAGATACTCTTATCGTCGATAAGACTGGAACGATAACAAAGGGTAAGCCGGAGCTCTCGTCGATAACGAATCTTTCCGAAATGAGCGACGAGGTCCTAATATCGATACTTGTTTCTTTAGAGTCTGTCTCTGAACATCCGATAGCACATTCCGTTATTTCATATGCGAAGGAAAAAGGTATAGAAAAACGCCCGATAGGTGAATTTGAGGCTATCAAAGGAAAGGGGGTGAGGGCTCATATCGATAACGTCGAGTATTTTGCTGGAAACACCAAGTTAATTAGTGAGCTCGGTGTAACGTTCGATAAAGAAGCTTTGGATAAGGGCGCTTCGGAAGGGATGACGCCCGTCATTCTGGCAACCAGAGAAAAAGCGCTTGCTATCGTGATGGTTATGGATACCGTGAAGCCAGAGGCGAAGGAGGCGGTAGGTCGCCTTCATAAACTAGGTATCAAGGTCATAATGGCGACAGGAGATGACGAAAGGACCGCAAGGCGTGTCTCTCTTGAAGTCGGTATCGATGAGGTTTTTGCCGGAATGACTCCGGAAGATAAGCTTATTAAAATAAAGGAATTACAGGCCGAGGGAAAGAAGGTGGCTATGGCAGGAGACGGAATAAATGACTCTCCAGCACTTGCTCAGGCGGATGTTGGTATCGCTATGGCGACCGGAACCGATGTGGCTATCGAGTCTGCTGGCATCACTCTTCTTCATGGAGACATATCGAAGATAGTGAAGGCTATCAGATTATCCAAACTAACTATGCAAGGGATAAAACAGAATCTCTTCTGGGCATTTGCTTACAATGTTATAGGCATCCCTCTCGCTGCCGGTCTCTTCTACCCGATCTTCGGTATATCCCTTAATCCTGCTTTTGCTGGTCTGGCGATGGCATTTTCAAGTATCTCCGTAGTGGGTAATTCTCTGCGTCTTAAAACAAAGAAACTGTAGATTTACTATTAATCAAAAATGTGTCAATTTTTAAGAACTACGATTTTTTATCTTAATCGGTCTTTAATATCTTAAGAGGAGGTGGATATATGAAATGTCTGAATAAGGAATGTGGTTGCGTGTTTGATAGTATGCCGACCTTTATTCCTAAGCGTTCCGGTATGGCTATAAACTACCCGTG
>JAQTUL010000009.1:46925-58057 GCA_028710275.1 Candidatus Colwelliibacteriota bacterium
AATCGGTCTTTAATATCTTAAGAGGAGGTGGATATATGAAATGTCTGAATAAGGAATGTGGTTGCGTGTTTGATAGTATGCCGACCTTTATTCCTAAGCGTTCCGGTATGGCTATAAACTACCCGTGCCCGCAATGTGGCGCTATGCACGACGTAAACGGCGGATTAATAAAGCTCGGTTTACCCTGGAACAGGAGAAATCTTTTTTTAAGGGATATTTTTAAAGGATAATTTTTGCTATCCGCGGATCACAAAATCGCTCTTTTTTGAGCGGTTTTTTTAAATTCGGATAAGGGCCTTTTATGTTGACAAAAATGAATATTTATTATAAATAAGAACGGTACATTTCAAACATTAATATGCGATAGGGAGGTTATTTTATGAAAACATTCGGTTGTTCGGAGTTGGATTGTAAGGGGATAGTTGTGATGAAACCAGAAAATCAGGTAATTATTCAAACGGGATGTCGGTGTGGCGATGCTGCTTTTCCATGCAATATCTGTGGACGTCTCCATTGGGAAGAAGATAAGCCTGTTTTTGGCCGAGGACATAATCCCGATAAGGCTTTTTTTATTGAAGGAAGACTTATGAGGAAGCCTGAAGGAGGCGAAATTATTCCCATCTAACCACCTCGAGCATTTTAGCCACCATATCATATGGTGGCTTTTTATTACTCTCGCCGGGAGTTAGAATACAGGCGATGGACCTTTTCGAGGACAAGATAAGGGAAGATATCCGCCACAATGCTCCGCTCGCCGATAGGATGAGGCCGGAGCGCTTGGATGACTTTATGGGTCAGGCTGATATCGTAGGTCAAGGAAAGATTCTCCGTTCGGCCATTGAGAGGGACGAGATCCCTTCGATGATATTTTGGGGTCCGCCGGGATGCGGGAAGACGAGCCTCGCGAAGGTGATAGCGAAGCTCACAAAATCAGTCTTTGTGGAGTTTTCGGCGGCGACCGGAGGGGTAAAGGAGGTTAAGGCTGTTATAGCGGAGGCTGACGAGCGTCGTAGGCTTCATGACGTCCGTACGATATTTTTTGCTGACGAAATACATCGCTTTAATAAGTCCCAGCAGGATACTTTTTTGCCTTTCGTCGAGAATGGCACGATAACCCTCATCGGAGCGACGACTGAAAATCCTTCATTTGAGGTTAATTCCGCTTTGCTTTCAAGATGCCGGGTTTTTGTTCTTAAAGCTCTTGATGCGGGTGATATCGAGGCTCTCATTATGAAGGCATTATCCGATAAGGAGAGAGGCTTAGGAAAGATAAAGGTGAATATATCTGCGGAGAGCATCCGTTTCCTTGCTGATATGGCGAACGGCGACGCCCGATCGGCCTTGAACGCGCTAGATCTGGCTGTTAAATCGTCAAAGAAACTAAAGAACGGAACGGCAAAGATAAGTGACGCCCTCATTAAGGACGCCTTTCAGAAGAATCATCTTTTATATGATAGGGCTGGCGAAGAGCACTACAACATCATCTCCGCGCTCCATAAATCAATGAGAGGGGGAGATGCAGATGCGAGTATATATTGGCTCGGCCGAATGCTTGAGGCGGGGGAGGAACCTCTCTATATCGCAAGGCGCATAATCCGTTTCGCTTCCGAAGATATAGGGATAGCTAATCCGGCAGCCCTTACACAGGCGGTTGCCGCCTATCAGGCGTGTCATTTAATCGGCATGCCGGAGTGCGGTGTCAATCTCGCCCAGGCGGTCGTCTACATGGCGAAGTGTCCAAAGAGCAATGCTCTGTATAAAGGGTATCAGGCGGTGCAGGATGATATAAAAAATCTTCCGAACGAGCCTGTGCCTATACATCTCCGAAACGCTCCCACGAAGCTAATGAAGAATATCGGCTACGGAAAGGGATATAAATATAATCCGGATTATAAAGGAAAGGTGGAGCAGGATTATCTGCCGGAGAAGCTGAAGGAGAGAAAATACTTCAGTTAGACATTGACAACGCGGTCCTATAAATGTCATCTTATCCTTGCACCTTAATAGAAAGGATTTGATGGCAAATGGCTATCATAGGTCTTAGGGAGAGTTTAACTGCTCACAAGGATGCTGTCAGGGAATATTCCCTGAAAATAAACGATATCGAAAGAGATATACGGAGAGCTGCATATGGCGAGGTTGTCGCTGCAGTAGGGAAATTTAATGGCGCGAAGGATGATATCGCGGTCCTTGAGTACAAGATGGATATCTGCGATGGTATATTAGTTACCATAACTAGAGCCTTCAGAAAGGGCGTCCCTGCCCACCTTCCTAAAAGGAAGCTGACAGAGAAAGAAGCTGATGAGGCATGCGTTTTTCTCATGGATGAGATAAGTTCCCGTCTCGGGATATCTCCGAACTTCCATGTCCTTGTGCAGATTGAAAGTTGTCTGATAGCTGACCGATGATACGAAAGATGGTGCCCGTCTTCATATGAAGACGGGCTTTTTATTCTCTGTATGAAATAAAAAGCCCGCATATTTCTCATGCGGGTGTGAATCTAGACCATTCGTGCTTCTTTCCGTTCTTATCGATGAAGACAACTTTCTTGAAGATGAGGCCTCTTTTTTCAGCGGCATCAGCCATCTTCCGCCATATCCTTATGACGAGGTCCTTATCGACCATGAATAGCCCCCTCTCGACATCCGTTACAGTGTTATATATTTCCATCAGCTCGTGATATTCGGATGTCCTTTTTAGCCAGGCTTCCGTTATCTTCCTTTGGATGGCTGATCCTCCATGAGGAGCGTGTCTGAAGGCCATCATGAAATCGTTATGGGCATCAGCTCTTTTTAGCTCCATCTCGGAAAGATGTACCCACTTCCCATATACAACCGCTCCCAGCCGATGGTTCTGCGGAATAATGACGAATAAGAATCTTATCCGATCAAAGCTATCGGCCTGATGTATAAGTCGCCTCATGAGCTTCGTATAGAGGTTTGAATTTTCTGGGAGCCCTGTTATGAAGTTCAGGTCGTAGGATATTTTCTCTCTTTTCAATCTTATTCCTCCTTTAAAGAACGATGGTCTTTTATACGATAATTATCGTACTTTGTCAAAATATTTTGCAGTAGAGACGATAGATAATAGAATTAATATATGCCAAGGCTTGTTTTCGATATAGAGACAATCGGTGAAGATTTTTCTAAGATGGATGAGATAACTCAGCATCTCATCACAAAGCGTATAAAAGAACCCGAAGGGGAAGATGGTTATCAGTCTGCTCTCGACGAATTAGAGGGAGGGTTTGCTCTTTCGCCCCTAACCGGAGAGATAGTGACTATAGGTATGATGGATGTCGATACCGGCAAGGGAGCTATTTATTATCAGGCGCCTGGAGCCGATATTCCTGATTCCGAGGAGAACGGTATGAAGTTTAAGGCGATGTCGGAGAAAGAGATGCTTCTTCGTTTCTGGGAGCTTGCCGAAGGATGCGATGAGTTCATCGGGTTCAATAGTCGGGCTTTCGATGTTCCTTATATGATTGTTCGCTCGGCGGTCAATGGAATCCAGCCGACGAGAGACCTTATGTCGAACCGATTTGTCAGTCTTCAGAGGGACGGTAAGCATATCGATCTCCTCGATCAATTGACGTTTTATGGCGCCGTCTTTAGTAATAAAGGAAGCCTCCATATGTGGTGCCGCGCCTTCGGCATCAAAAGCCCGAAGGCTGACGGTGTCAAAGGGGATGAGGTGAGCGGACTTTTTAGAGAGGGAAAGTTCCTGGAGATCGCGAAATACAATATGGGAGACGTAATAGCTACTGCTGAACTCTATGATAGGTGGAATAAGTTCATAAGATTTTAGAAGACAGAGGGCCTCGGAAGCGAGGTCTTTTAATTGCATTTAAGGGTCTAAATCCCATAATATATCCTTTATGGAAGATATCTATGTCGTCGGTCATAAAAGCCCTGATACTGATAGCGTCGCTTCGGCGATTGTCTATGCCGGGATTAAGGGATATAAGGCTGCTGTCGCGGGGGAATTAAACCCTGAAACGGTTTTTGTGCTCTCAAAGTTCGGGGTTAAGACTCCGGAGATTTTTGCGAACGCTGAAGGAAAAAAGGTGATTTTGGTCGATCACAACGAAACCTCTCAGATGGCGGACGATAAATCCGAGGTCGTCGGCGTAGTGGATCATCATAAGTTGTCGATGTCCGTTTCTAAGCCGATATCCGTCCGGGTTGAACCGGTCGGCGCGACGGCGACCATTGTGGCCGGTATGTATATGGATGAAGTGAAGGCGAATCCTGCTTGGGCAGGCCTTCTTCTATCGGCCATCCTTTCTGATACGGTTATCTTCAAGTCTCCTACGACGACCGAAGAAGACAGGGTTATGGCTGTAACCCTTGCGGATGTCTGTGGTATCAAAGACCCGGTTGCCTATGGCATAGAGATGAAGAAAGTTAACGCCTCGATAGTAGGTAAGGATATAAGGTCCGTGATAGGCGCGGACTTCAAGGATTTTGAAATGGGAGGGAAGAAGGTCGGTATCGGAGCGGTAGAGGTTGTTGATATGTCTGAGGTGGCGGCAAGGAAAGGCGAGATATTATCCAGACTTACGGAGCTGAAGGGCGATGGATATGAGATGGTCATCTTCGCCGCGACCGATATCATCAATGAGGGCAGTGAATTATTTTTTGCCGGTGATAAGGCTTTGATCGAAAAGGCTTTCGGAGTTCAGATCGGGGATAGCGCCTCAGTCTATATCAAAGGATTGATGTCCCGTAAAAAACAGATAGTTCCACCGCTCGAAGAGGCATACAAGAACATATGATAGATTTCAAGGTTACAAAAAGATCTAAGAGATCAAGCGCCCGCTTGGGTGTTCTTGAAACTCCGCACGGCATTGTGGAGACGCCTTGCTTTGTTCCGGTGGCCACTCAGGCAACCGTGAAGACTTTAGATAGCGAAGAGATTATGGAGACTGGCAGTCAGATGCTTATTTCCAACACGTTTCATCTTCACTTGAAGCCGGGAGAAAAGATTCTAAAGAATCATGGAGGCATCCATAAGTTTGCGAATCTTAATCTTCCTATCATGACCGATTCGGGGGGATTTCAGGTCTTTAGTCTCGGCTTCGGACGAGATCATGGCGCGAGCAAGGTTGAAAAGTCGGCAAGAGAAGAGGTGATCATGAAGGGCGATCAGCCTAAACTACTGAAGATAACGGAGGATGGCGTGGAATTTACCTCTTATGTCGACGGCTCAAAAATATTCATGGGTCCTAAAGAATCCATAAAGATCCAGGAATCAATCGGAGCGGACATAATCTTTGCTTTCGATGAATGTACTTCTCCGACCGCTACCAAGGAATATACTGCCGAATCCCTTCTTAAGACCAACCGTTGGGCGGACATATGTCTTAAGGTTAGAAAGTCCGATCAGGCTTTATATGGAATAGTGCAGGGAGGAAAATATCGGGACCTTCGTGTGGAGAGCGCTAGATTTACAGCTTCGCGGCCCTTTGATGGTTTTGGTATTGGGGGAGAGTTTGGTGGTGATAAGGCTCAGATGGTTAAGATGATCGAGTGGGTGACAGCCGAACTTCCAGAAAATAGGCCTCGCCATCTTCTCGGTATCGGATATCTTGAGGATATGGAGATGATTGTGAAGGCTGGTGTTGATACTTTTGACTGTACGGTACCCACCCATTATGCCCGTCATGGTAATGCATTTACTTCCAAAGGGAAGATAGATTGCACAAAGACTAAATATCTTTCCGGAGCTGTGTCAAAACAGCCTCTGGACCCGGAATGTGATTGTTTTGTATGCCAAAACCACACGAAGGGCTATCTCGCTCATCTTATCCGGGCGCATGAGATAACAGGATTAAAGCTTCTGAGTTTTCATAACGTCTATTTCTTCAATAACTATGTGGCTGAGATAAGAAAGAAGATAAAGAAAGGTCTCCTATAATAATGATTGGCAAAACGCCCTTAGCATATCTGCGAAGGGCGTTTTTATGTGACTATTAAACCTTTTTCACATGGAGTGGTGGATAACTTTTATCTCGCTTTGATGTCTTACCTGTGAATAAATAAAAAAATTCGAGAAAACCCCTTTAAAATAGGCCTTGATAGGCTATTGTACGGCTTTGCGGCCTGGATGGTTGTGGTCTATAATTCAAACATAGTGGTGGAAAGTGGTGAAAAGTGTTGAAACTCATGTTCATCGGAGAATATAGGCACAATATGGATGTTAAGGGTAGGGTTGCTATCCCGGCCAAGTTTCGCAATAAACTGAGCGGCGGAGCTATTGTTACGCGCGGCATAGATCGTTGTCTTTTTGCTTTTTCTCCTGAAGATTGGGATAAGCTCGCTGAGAAGCTCGTTGCTCTTCCGATGACGCAGGCGGATTCGCGCGCTTTTACGCGTCTGATGCTCGCCGGAGCGGTAGAATGCGAGATTGATTCTCAGGGAAGGGTGCTTATCCCTGAATATCTCAGAAAATATGCCGGTCTCGGAAAGGAGATTGTCGTAACAGGACTTTATAATCGTATAGAGATGTGGGATTCATCTGTTTGGGATTCCTATAGGTCGAGGACTGAATCGGAATCGGAAAATATTTCCGAAAGGATGGGTCAATTAGGAATATGAGAAACGCCTCTTCTGAAATATTGATAAGCGATACCTTTGAGGCTGACGAAGGGGTTCATATTCCTGTCATGTTGGACGAGGTTATTTATTATATGGAGCCGAAGCCTGGAGACTTCATGATTGACGGTACATTGGGCGGAGGAGGACATGCAAGGGAGCTGATATCCCGTATATCTCCTCATGGAAAGTTTCTTGGGGTGGATAGGGATCCGGATGTGGTCTTAAGACTTAATCTCTCATCTCCCGGCGTGGACGTCCATATCGAGAACGCTAATTATTCCGAGATACCTGAAGTTATGGAAAGATTGGGTTTTATGAAGGCTGATGGCCTCTTGCTTGATCTCGGCTTCTCATCAATCCAACTCGGTGAAGGGAAGGGTTTTTCCTTCATGAAGGATGAGCCTCTTGTCATGACCTATTCTCCGGACGATGAGCCATTGAGTTATGCGCTGCGGAGAATGAGTCGGAATGAGATAAAGGATATAATCGCCGTTTCAGGGGAAAAATATGCAGGTAAGATAGCCGATGCGATATGGTCTGCCGAAAGGAAACATAGGATAGAGATGACGGGGGAGCTTGTCGAGGTTATTCGTTCGGCTGTTCCCAGAAACTATGAAAAGGGGAGGATACACCCGGCCACGAGATCGTTTCTAGCATTTCGTATTTTCATAAATAAGGAGTTTGAACATATGGAAAAGGCTTTAAGATCGATTCCTGAGATATTAAAGCCGGGGGGAAGAGCGGTTATAATCACCTTCCAGTCACTCGAGGATAGGATAGTGAAGGAACGATTCCGGGAGCTGGCCAAAGAAGGAAAGGCGGAGATACTGACCAAAAAACCAATACCCGCGACCTATGAAGAATCAGAAAGGAATCCGAGGTCAAGATCGGCAAAGATAAGGGCGATAAAGATAATCTAAGAATAAAATGACCATCATCCAACCGAACAAGCATAAGAAAGAGATAGCCTGGACCATGACTTTGATAGGATTAGGCATAATAGCCTTTTCAACCTCTGCTATGACCGTTTTTTCATATTCGAAGATAGCTGGTCTTCGTCATGATATATCTCAGCTCGAAACTGACATAGGCTCCGCAAGGGCTAAAAATGCCGATCTGGGTAATTCTCTCTTTAAGATCACTGACCCGCAATCATTGGAGGGTATCGCCGCAGAGAAAGGTTTAGTTGAAGATAGAAATCCTAAATGGGTATTCGCTTCGCTTTAGTCTTTTCCGCCTTTGCTCTTCTCTATGGGTCCCTTGGGGTCCGCCTTTATCATCTTCAGATATTAAAAGGGGGAGATTATGCAGCTAAGGCTGAGGCCAGGCATTCTATCGGCCGCATATATAATCCGGTAAGAGGAAATATTTTTTTCACGGATAAAAGCGGCGCTCAGGTGCCAGTTGCCATAAAGAAGGATTATCCATATGTATATTGTGTCCCGTCCGAGATAGCATCTTCAGGGTCGGACATAAAGGAGGTTGCCGCCAAGCTTCTGCCTTTTATTCCAGATGTAGCTGAGGACAAACTCATCGAAAAACTCGATAAGAAGGATGATCCATATGAGGAACTCATAAAGGAACCTGACGCGGCGACTGTTTCCGCTATCGAAGCTCTTGGTATTGAAGGAGTGAAGATAGAAGATAGGTCCAGAAGATACTATCCTTATGGGTCCATCGGCGGTCAGGTAATCGGCTTTGTTTCTGGTTCGGATGGAATTGGTCAATATGGCCTTGAGTCATTTTATGAAGATACTCTTAAGGGTCGTCCAGGAGAAGCTATCGGCGATCAGATAAGTCCTCAGGAAGACGGTGAGGATATCTATATGACGATAGATCAGAATATCCAATCGAAAGCTGAAAAGATATTAGGGGACGCTGTTTCTAAATATAAGGCTAAGAGTGGTCTCGTGATCGTTTCTGATCCGAAAACGGGAGCTATTCTGGCTATGGCGGGTAATCCAACCTTCGACCCAAATTCATATGGGAAGATAAGTGATCAGTCGTGGTTCAAAAACACTAATATTCAAGAGGTTTATGAACCTGGGTCTGTCTTTAAGCTTGTTACTATAGCTTCGGCATTAGATGCCGGGAAAGTGACTCCCGATACGACATATGTCGATACGGGTTCGGCCACCATCAATGGGTTTACTATTCGCAACTGGGATCATAAGGCTCATGGAAAACTGACGATGACGGAGGTCATCGAACAATCAATAAATACCGGAACCATCTTTGCGATGAATAAGATGGGTCATGATCTTTTTTATGATTATGTTAAAAAATTCGGCTTCATGGAGAAAACAGGCATAGATCTTCCGGGAGAAAGAATTGGCAGTACGAGCACAATAGTCGACGGTGTTCCTGTAAACTACGCCACAGCTTCTTATGGTCAAGGGATATCAGTAACACCAATAAGAATGTTATCCGCCGTGAACGCTATCGCGAACGGAGGAGTGATGATGAGGCCTCACCTTATGATTGGTGAGAGTAAAGAGATTGGACGTCCGATATCCAAGGATACTGCGAAGAAAGTCGTCGATATGATGACCTCAGCCGTTGTTAAGAATAAGCTTGCGGCGATAGAGAACTACAACGTTGCCGGTAAGACGGGTACGGCGCTTGTTCCTAATATCGGCGGGAAGCCGGGATATAAGGATAATGCGGTCATAAATACCTATGTCGGATTTGCTCCTTCGTACGACCCGAAATTTTCCATATTGATTAGGTTGGATGAGCCGGAGGGTGCTCCGCTTGCTGGACAGACGATTGTTCCCGCCTTCAGGGATTTGGCTTATTTCATCCTCAACTATTACAATGTGGCTCCGGACAAATTGAATTAATCAGACGACCTGCAAATGAAGAAGACCATACTATCAGTCCTTTCCTCTATTCTTAGGTGGATTTCCAGGGCTACGATAAGTAAATATCACCCGAAGATAATAGGAGTGACGGGTAGTGTTGGGAAGAGCTCTGCTAAAGAGGCTATTTACGCCGTATTGAAGGATTCCATGAAAGTCAGGGCAAGTCGGGGTAATTTTAATAATGAACTTGGCTTTCCCCTTGCTATATTGGGGGATTATGATCATTTGGGCGGAGGTCTCTTTTGGATAGATGTCGTCTGTAGGGGTTTATGGAATCTATTATTTGGCAGGGACTATCCGGAGGTTCTCATACTTGAATACGGGGCCGATAAACCGGGAGACATAGGATATCTTACGAGCATAGCGAAACCGGATATAGCCGTCATTGCGAGTATATCAAAAACTCCTGTTCATCTTGAGTATTATAAAAACCCCGAAGCGGTAGCTAGAGAAAAAGGCCGCCTCGTGGAGGCTTCGCCTAAAACCGGTGCCGTCATTTTAAATGCCGATGATGAACTTGTGATAAGGATGGTTGAAAAGGCTAAGGGTAAAACCTTAACCTACGGCTTCGACGGCGCTGATGTCAGGATTGTCGGTTTTCTTAATGTTTCTGACGAAGGCCGTCCTGTCGGCATCTCATTTAAATTAGAGACTCTTGGTAAATTGCTTCCTATTAGGATTGATGGCTGCTTCGGTCGCGCCCAAGCCTATGCTTCGGCGGCGGCTTTAGCTGTGGCTGAGGTGATGGGGGTGAATTTATTAAGGGCTGCAGAAAAACTCTCCGAATACAGGCCTCTCCCAGGAAGGACTAGACTAATAAAGGGAATTGTTGGAAGTTGGATAATAGACGACACTTATAACGCTTCACCTCTCGCGATGACAGAGGTCTTAAAGGCCCTTAAAGAACTGACTGCGAGGAGAAAAATCGCTATCTTGGGTGACATGAAAGAGTTGGGTGGACTTTCTGATTATGCTCATATCGAGGCTGGAAAACTTACGGCTCTTTCTGCCGACGTTCTTCTGGCTGTCGGAGAAAAAGGAAAAATAATTGCGAGAGCTGCTCTTGATGCCGGTATGTCGAAAGATTCGGTCCGCCACTTTGACGATTCCGATTCTGCTAAGATCTTTGCTAAAGATATTGTTATGGAAGGGGATCTTATACTAATTAAAGGGTCCCAATCGATGCGGATGGAAAAAGTGACGGCTGCTCTTATGGCAGAGCCGGATCGGGCGGGAGAACTTCTTGTCCGCCAGTATGGAAAATGGCTTAAATAATCTTTTAATATATCTTGGATGTGCGGCTCGTTTTCCTTAAAGATATTGAGTTTTTCCTCCTGATACTTTAATATGGTCCCGTATTGGCCCTATCGTCTAGTGGTTAGGACATTAGATTCTCATTCTAATAACCGGGGTTCGACTCCCCGTGGGGCTGCAGACAAAAAACTCCGCATGTGCGGGATTTTTAGTCTCACGGGAAGTCGAACTGGAAAGGGGTCGGGAAAACATGTATGGCAGGTTTTCCCGTGGTGGAGGTAATTATTCAGGGGATATCTTTCTGTATTGCCAATCCATCACTGCTTATCCGATAATATGATACATATGAGGCCAATAACGGAAAAAAGGGTCTATCCACGGCCGACGGATGCGCTTCTCAGAAGAAGGGTTGGAG
>JAQTUL010000040.1 GCA_028710275.1 Candidatus Colwelliibacteriota bacterium
GGCGCCGGTGCGATAATCATCGACAACACCGGAGCTATAACCACTGGTAGCGACCCCATCCAGACAGGAACAGGTCCGATCACACTGACAGCGCACAGCCCGCTGACTATCGGCTCAGGCGGAGTCAGCACAAATGGGGGCGCCATCACCCTTACCGCAGGATCGGCGGCATCATCATCAACAACGGACGTCATTACCGTAAACGGCCCGGTGACCTCCTCCGGCACTGTCACACTGGCCGGGAACAGCGTAGTCGATACCGGCGGCAACGTTCCAGCTACCGCAACCAAATCGATCTATGACCCGACCCCGACAATTGACCAATGTATCGCCAACTCTGGTTTGAGCGGCTGCAGCTCGGTACTTCCTTCAGTTGCGACCTGCACAACGGCTCCAACCAGTCCCGGCTGCTCCGTGGTGCTACCCACGCTGGCTTCCTGTACCGCCACACCTTCACAGTCGGGATGCAGTGCCGTATTGCCGACTATAACGACCTGCACAACATCGCCGGCCACTGCCGGTTGTACTGCAGTTCTGCCGTCACTTGCCACCTGCAGCAGATCACCGGCCACTGCCGGTTGCAGCGTCGTACTGCCAACCCTTGCTACCTGCACGGCAACCCCGGCTGCCGAGGGATGCTCTGCAGTACTGCCAACCCTTGCGAGCTGCACGGCAACTCCGACAACAGCAGGCTGCAGCGCCGTGCTGCCAACCTTGGCCACCTGTACCGCGACCCCCGCAACTCCTGGTTGCTCAGCCGTACTCCCAACCTTGTCCGCCTGCAGCGCCGCTCCCACTTCAGCCGGTTGTGCAGCAGTCTTACCGACTATCGCAATTTGTACGACCACCCCTGCAACAGCGGGCTGCAGTGCGGTTCTGCCAACGTTGGATCAGTGTACGGCTACGCCGGCCGCCCCCGGCTGTTCGGCTGTCCTGCCAACCCTTGCGCTCTGCACCGCCACCCCGGCGACAGCAGGATGTACAACCGTACTGCCGACTTTGGCAACCTGCACAACAACACCGACCGTCGCCGGTTGCAGCGCAGTACTGCCGACACTTGCCACCTGCAGCGCCACTCCAACCGCACCCGGTTGTTCAGCGGTATTGCCGACGATATCCGTATGTACAACCACACCTGCGACTCCAGGCTGCACGGTCGTTCTTCCGACAATCGCGGTCTGCACCGCTTCACCAGCAACAGCCGGATGCAGTGCCATTCTGCCGGGCT
Source organism: Candidatus Colwelliibacteriota bacterium (assembly GCA_028710275.1). Classification (GTDB taxonomy): domain Bacteria; phylum Patescibacteriota; class Minisyncoccia; order UBA6257; family Colwellbacteraceae; genus STB-63. The sequence goes on from JAQTUL010000040.1 coordinate 1,229, forward strand.
TGGCAATCTGCACGGCCACTCCGACAACACCCGGCTGTACCGCCGTACTGCCGACCCTGGCAACCTGTACCACAACTCCGACTACCGCTGGTTGTGCGGCTGTACTGCCAACTCTTGCAACCTGCACAACAACCCCGACCGCGTCTGGATGTTCAGCGGTATTGCCGACTTTGGCAATCTGCGCTGCCACCCCGACGGTGGCTGGTTGCAGTGCAGTTCTTCCGACCCTTGCAACATGTACTACAACTCCTGCCACAACCGGCTGCAGTGCCGTGCTGCCAACCTTGGCAACCTGCAGCGCCACTCCGGCGGCGCCCGGTTGCGCAGCAGTCTTGCCAACTATCGCCGTATGTACAACGACACCTGCAACTCCCGGCTGCAGTGCGGTTCTGCCAACGTTAGATCAGTGTGCAGCTACCCCCGCCGCACCCGGCTGTTCTGTAATACTGCCAACCTTGGCGGTATGCACTCTTACCCCGGCTACCACTGGCTGTACTTCTGTACTGCCAACTCTTGCGACATGCACAACAACCCCGGCCGCGCCTGGATGCTCAGCGGTATTGCCGACTTTGGCAACCTGTACGACAAATCCGGCCACCGCCGGTTGTTCTGCCGTACTGCCGACCCTGGCCACCTGCAGCGCCACTCCGGCGGCGCCCGGTTGCGCAGCGGTCTTGCCGACTATCGCCGTATGTACAACGACACCTTCAACTCCCGGCTGCAGCGCGGTTCTGCCAACCTTGTCGGCCTGCATTTCCACACCAACTGCTCCCGGCTGTTCAGCGGTGCTCCCCGACTTGACTATCTGCACGGCAGCGCCAGCCACCACCGGCTGCAGCGCCGTTCTGCCGAGCCTTGCAACCTGCAGCGCAACCCCGACAACGGCAGGCTGTACAGCCGTATTGCCCCTCAATATCACAACCTGCACCACTGCACCGTCATTCCCCGGTTGTGCGGCGCTGCTGGCAGATAAAGCGGCGGCAGATGCAAAGGCAGCGGCAGACGCCAAAGCGGCGGCAGACGCACAAGCAGCAGCGGATGCACAAGCAGCGGCCGATGCAAAGGCGGCGGCGGATGCACAAGCAGCGGCAGATGCAAAGGCCATAGCCGACAAACCGGCAGCCACTCAGGTCGTGAAGGATATAGCTCTGGTTGCAACTACTCCGGTCGCCCCGGTCGGACTTAACCTTGTTTCCCTGTTGCAGACGCAGGATTCGCCATCGCCTGCGCCATCACCATCAATACCTTCTCCGGCTGCCAGTACTCCAGCCGCTGCTGCAACCACTGCTCCTGCAAAAACTACTGCCAGTACTGCTGCGAGTACTCCAGCCGTTTCTTCAGACACTCCACCTGCGCAGACAACTACCCCGGCAAGTTCCGATACTCCTCCCGCAAAGAGTACCGCTTCTTCCAATTCAGACACTCCACCTGCAGGGGCAGCTTCTACGGCGGGCTCAACCGAGACTTCCAAGCCTGCTGATGCCGGTGCAAAAGAGCAGAGCAGCTCCAGTGGCAAAGAGTCCACCGACAAAAAGGCGGATACAGCTGCGAAGGAGAAGGAGAGCAGTAGCAAAGAGAAAGAAAAAGAGAAGGAAAAGGAAAAGACGAAAGAGAAGGAAGACAAAGATAAAAAGGATAAAGAAGAGAAGGATAAAAAAGATAAAGAAGAGAAAGAGAAAGAAGAACAACAAGCGTCCGGAGATAAAAAAGATGCCAAACCCAAGAAAAACTACTGCAATTAGCCTGCTTGCCTGCGCCCTGCT
>JAQTUL010000010.1 GCA_028710275.1 Candidatus Colwelliibacteriota bacterium
TGGCGGCAATACCGGTCGAAGCAGTGATGGCGGGAGTAATACCACAAGAACGCAGATACGAGACATATCTGTTCACGGTGTGGGTTTTACCGCTTCCCGGCTCTCCCGTAAGGAAAACGTTCCGTCCGGTCTTCATTATCGAAAGCGCCTCATCCTGGGTCATATGCGATATTTTAACATGAAAACGGCGAGGTCGGACTAAGACCTATATTTGGCAATGTTATAATAAATTCAATAAATCAGGGGACCAAAAGAGAGAAAGGGGGCGGAGATTACTAACCCTTTAATAAAGAAATAGCGGCACATAAGTGCCGCCTTTTTACTACTTTCGCTTACAAATATCTAATGTCCGCGCAACGGAAAATGTGATCTTAACTTTTACTTCTGATATGTTTTTTCATCTGCTCATTAAATTTTTCGATTAATGAGACACGTTCTCCCGTCGGCCGTAATTTCCAGCTCGTATCCTTCTTCGTCATCATAGCCCTCGAAGAGAGCCGGTCTGGCCGCAGGAAACGGAGCACAAACCCAAAGTCGGTATTTACGACTAAGACTTTCCAGTTCCTCGGTAAAAGCAACAACTCTATCGAGGCAGGAAGGCGTTTTCCACGGCAAATTGGGCCAGATAATCCGGGATTTTTCCAGGTATAATTTGACCATTTCTTCAATCACCGTCCCGGTCGCGATCAAGTCCGCCTCATTGATACCTATTACGATCTTATTTGAATCTTTTTTGAACGGCTCGGCGAATTTTTCTTCCGAAACTTTTCCGCGTCCGTCCCAGATATCTCCTTCCGGAGACACAACTCCGACATGGATGATGTTTACTCCATCCATAATGCCGATCATGGTCCAATCTAGATCGCGATGCATGGCAAGTGCGAGATGATAGCATTGCCCATATATTGATGCTGCGAGAAATTGAGCTAAGACATGTCTAACCGACCTATCCATTTCTTTGACTATAACGGCCATAAAATCACCCTTTCCGATATTTTATTGGGAATAAACTAAGTGGAGGTTTAACACTTATTGGCTCCTTTGTCAAATAAAATCTCGCATCCGCGAGCGATGTCACTTAGTATCAACAATGTTTTAAAGAAACATGACTGCCGTATTTTTGCTTAGAAACTAGCTGATTTTGAGCTAGCTCTAGTTGGCTCCGCGCCCATAATAACACTATGACCATCCTCTCTGATGGTAGTTACATGGCCGATTTATGGAACAGATATTACTTGATCAGATTATTAACTCCGCAAGTATTAAGATAATGCCAGCGCAGATGAATATAGAACCAGTAATATAATCAATCACCGCACTCTTATCTTTATATCGACTTGAGATTGGCCTGTTAAAAATAAAGTATGTTCCTACAGAGGCAGCATAAATAGAGCAAATAATCGTAATAAAGCTTGCCTGATAACTGCTGGCATTTAGAGTCGCCCTAAAAGAAAGAATACTAATGAAGCCTATGAGGAGACCTAAGGCAGGATAGAATATAGGATGGTCAAAACTAATAGGTTCACGCGCCTCCTTAATGGAAATTTTTTTGTTTGTTTTGTCTAATAGAATGTCTTTGATATCTTCAAAATCATCTTCGAAAGCGGTAAGAAACAAGCTCCGCTTATCAGAAAACAAAATATAAATTTCCCTGATAACGCCATTTGTCCTTCTCTTTATTTTAATTATTTTTATGTTGGAAAATAGAAACTTATCAACTGATTTACCGTTTATTCTCTCAATCTTTTCTTCGTTTATAAATAACCTGACCTTTGATATAGATGATAAAAATTGGAAAGTTAGAATACCAATTATTATAAATATTCCGATTATTAATAAATATTTCGACCCTGATATCGGATAATGAAAAATTTTGGATGTTAAAACTAGTCCGATAAATAAACTAGTAAGTAAAGTTAAAAAAGCTTTTTTTCTCCGTGTAATTTCTCTTATCGATGTCGTAAATTCCATGTCTATAATTATCTTATCACTAGTTCGATTACTATTCTCCTCTATCATCTCCATTCCGATATTAGATTGTCAGGCAACTAAAAGAGGAATATCACGCGGCGAAAAGGAAGCCAAAATCCTAAGTAGTTTCGCCGATAATTGATAGGTTAAGCCTGCTTCACTGGACAGGCTCCGCGGGACGGCTCGATAATGGCGTCATGGAAAGGAATATACACGAGATACAAGGGCTGATATTAAAGGGGTTATTACTCAGGGAAACGGCTCGCTTTTCGGAGCTGAATACCGATAATATATCTTCCGATCAATTCACCTTTCATCTAAAGCAACTCGCCGACCAGGGAGTTATTGAAAAGACCGAGGAGGGGCTGTATAAGCTCACGGTTTCCGGAAAAGAATACGCCAACCGTTTCGATATAGATTCCGAAGAGATAAAGATAGAGAAACAGGCGAAGCTCAGCGTGCTTATCGTCGCCACGAGAACAACCGACGGAAATAAAGAATACGTCATGCAGACCAGACTAAAGCAGCCATTCTTCGGATTCCGCGGCTTCATCACGGGAAAGACACGTATAGGAGAATCCGTATTCGATACCGCGAAGAGAGAGCTGAACGAAGAAACGGGGCTCAGTGCTTCAAACTTGGAACATGTGACGATATATCACGAGAGAATATTCTCCGTTCAGAAAGAGCTGTTGGAAGACAAATATTTTTTCATCTTCATAACGGAAGATTCAAAGGGAGATCTTATAGGAGATTTTCAGGGAGGCAAGAACGAATGGGTCACTGAAGAAAAAGCTCTCGACGGGAATATCTTCTACGACATCAAAGATCTCTTAGCCCTCATAAAGAACAGAGGTTCAGGATTATCGGAGAAGGATTATTTTGTGGAGAAATACTAGGAGACCAATCTTTGATTATTCTAATTACGCATTAATAAGAGTAAAAAAATACGCCCTAGGGCGTGTTTTTTTGGTTTAATCCGATTTGTTAACAGTGTTAGAAAGATAATACAAGAACAGGAGGTGCTTATCTAAGATAATGGTGACTGACCTCACCTATCCTTACCATCTTTTCTCACTGCCTGTTATTCTGTTGCGCGAACTGTACTCATGATTATTCAATCCCGATCATTACTTCGTTTCTATTGAGCCACGGGGCGGTAAACGGCGCATTGTATCCAGCGTATTCAAGCATCCCTTTCGGCGTAATGGAATCTCGTTCTAAAAATTTAAGTAATTCTTGTTTTTTATTTGTAACACGCAGAGCGCTCCTAAACCAGGAAAATCTAAGTACCGCCACTTTTCTGGCCTCTTGGGGGACAATCTTTACTTCAGGATTATTTGGTTTTGGCAGTGTATCAAGCGTATATTCAAATGGCATAACAAACGAGATAATTCTTTTTGTATCATCTCCGGTTTCAACTACGGGCGCAGTCATATTTAAGACTTCGCTCTCTTTTACCACTACAGGAGCGGTCATTACTATCTTTTCGGACTCTGATTCTGTTACCGGCGCAGTCATGGCAATGCCGGTTTGTTTAGTATTATTGCCAAAAATATAATCAGCGAGAATTCTGAAGCCCTGGTTTATTGCTTTATTATAAGTGCCAGATACTTCAACTTGAGCGGTGAGGTATGGTTTATACAAACGTATTTCATAACCTTCTCTTTTCTCTACAACAGTATATTCAGGCGTCTTTATTGAGCGATCAAAAAAATAACTGATTGCCGTCCATAAGAGAAGCGTACCAACGATGACCAAAGGTATTGTGTACATGATTTTTCTCATTTATATATAAACTGATAGGCTAATTATAGCAGACGATAAGCCGCTCTTCGCTTTTTAGTATCTCTATTTTGTATTCCCACTTATTCATTAAAAATGAAATTTTCTTAACAAATCAGCTTATTAACAGATGATATAAAAATTATTTTTCTTTCCAAAAGGACATAGAAGCAATCTTCCCGCTTTCAATATCATTCGCAACAAGGATATATATCTTTCCTCCGTCGTTTGTATTGTAGTAAATTAAGTTTGCCCCATTTCTGCTCTCAATCTGATATAGCCCAGGCGCCAATAAAGATTTCCCCCATATCTCGTCTATTATACTCACCGCAAAAATAGAAATACTCTCTTGGGTCTTTTTAATAAAAGGATCAAATGTCGCGACAAATTTACCGTCGCTCGCGCCTAAATAAACATTCGCTATACCAAACCATTTTCCAAGATCCTTTACCTCAAAACTACCTGGCAACAATGTTTCTGTCTTTGAATTTTTTATTCCTTCCTGCTGACTAGCATCATCTGCTTTATTAAGTGATGCTGTTAATGGCAGAATTATTAATAGGAAGATAGATATAGACCAAAGCCAACCATTTTTATAAAGTGGTTTATTATTTTTTACGGCTTCTTGATCGATATTAATATGTCTTAGAGGCACCTTTGTTTATCTAATTTTTAGCTAACACTAGTTGGCTCGCGTCTTTGATTAGTAAAGCTCTATAAAGACATTTTCGACCTTTTTATCTTACCATTCAGATAGTCTTTGAGCACCTATAAGATAAATGGTGACTGACCCCATTTATCTAACCATGTTCTCTTCGACATTCCAAAGAGAATAATAACGACTGTAATATTTATGAGTAACAACGATTTTTTGTCCCGTCGGAGATTCGAAAAAATAACCCGATCCCATTTGCTCAACAAATTCATATCCTTTAGATTCCATCAATTCATGAATAACAGTTCCGTTTTTGCTTTCGGTTATGTATTTATTATCCGAACCAGATAATTGGACTATCTCTGAGCCACTAAATTTTAATTGAACAATTCCTTTGATTTGTGGCCAAGGATTACCTTCTTGAAAAACGATCGGTGCATACGTGGGCACCAAAATACCGATCACTAAAATGACAAGTGAGATAATGAGCAAACCCTTTTTGTTTTTTAATTGATGTTCAAATGTCATCTTTTCTTTATTTTACCCCAAAAACACCCCTTAATTAAGAGGTTTTTTTGCTTAGAAACTACCTAATTTTGAGCTAGCTCTAGTTGGCTCGCGTCTTTGAGTCAGAACCAAAATCGGTAAAGCTCTGTAAGGATATTTTAAGCCGTTTTGGCTCGCTATTTCAACGGTCCTTGAGCACCTATAAAATTACTTCTTCCCCGTCTTTGTCTAAAACCGTCATATTTTGCCTATTCTTCGCTGCTTTATAAAGATCTGGGTTCTGCCTTTTATCTATTTTAAGTAGTAACTGAAAGAGGCCGACTACTCTATCTCTTTCTTCTTCAGTCCAATTTTTAGGATTTCTCTTATCTTCTTGATCCATAAAAGTGACAAAAATGACGTTGACTAGGCCTAAAAAGTTACGCCCTAATGTAACTTTGGCTAAAACGGTATTGTTTTGTCAGTCCTGTAAATTGTAGTTGTCGCCAAAGACCCAGGTAATAGACCTCCTAACATTGATGGTTGTCTATTCCATACATTAACCGAGAAAATACCATTTTTGATAGTTTTTAGCTCCGGTTTAAGTTTTGAGTATACCCTGTTGGTGATATGAATATTATAGATCTTTGTCGTTGGTATTGAACTAACATTACTTGGAATTTGAACTTTAGACTGAGCTGAAAGTTTAACAGCATAATTTGTTGGGTTACCGACCCAAACGAGATCATTATTATTATCCCCCTTTATCCCACCCCTAACAGCAAATATGTTCCCGACATCAATACCGATTCCACAATCAAAGACAAGATTTTGTGCTTGTTTGTTATTAATAAAATATGATTTTAATTTTGGTTTCAAAACAGAGTTAACAAACTCCATCATCTGTAAGGCTGATCTAACAGCATTATTACACTTTGAATCTCCATAAAAAGTAACTAGCACTCCGTCCCCATTAAAGCTTCTTATTTCGCCGTTGTTTTTTAGAGATATCAAAGTTACAGCCCTTAAGAAAGATTGATACATCCTAGCTGCTGTTTCCAAACGAAAAGCATCAACTATTTTTGTTGACTCTTTTATATCAATAAATAACATAGCCAACTCAACTTCTTTTCCATATTTTCCGAATGCTAATTCATCGGGACTTGGCACGATTCTCCCTTGAACTTTTTCGTAAGTACCATTAAAAAAGTAATCTGTTCCCTTAATTAAATTTTCTTGAAATTCAGCCATAACTAAATAAGACTGATCAATAGTAAGAATAAAGTTATTAGCTGCACGCTAAACGATAGAATAAACTTTTGAATATATTTGTATTTTCTCTTTGCGATAATTGAATTTTCTACAATCTGGCTGGCTAAGTCTTTTTTAAACTCATCCGGATTGATTTTTTGAAGGTCGTCGACTCCAGTATGCTTATCGCCCTCATAAGCATTCGCTATATGTAAAAAATAAATTTTTGAAATCTTTAAGTCATTATCAAGCCTCGGATAAAGAATTAATAACCAAAAAATTAACGCCGCGATAGTAGCGATTATTGATATAATAAATACCACTATTGTGTATGTGCCTGCGCATATTATTTTATCGATATTGATAAGTTGATATATGAAACCAGCAATATTAAAAGAACCCAAAATCATTGCCTTCTGGTCTGCCGTCCTAATCCATTCATTTACCTGATCAAATATATATTTCAGATTATCCATGTTTTTATATAAGGCTTATATAATTATCAGCGTGCTTTGCGCACCAACCAACAAATGTGTAATAAAATTCATCTCCTAACACCTCATCTGAGTAATTGTCGGACTTAATAAACATCTCTGTCCCTGGAGGAACTGGGTTGCCTTTTCCGTCACAGCAATTGTAAAAACCATATTGCCTGTTGTTATAAAAGTCTTTATAGACTTCTTTTGAGATCAAAATAGGGAGCGTTGGATTAAGAAGATTATTGATATTTTTGGACTCGCTAGCCAATTTAGCCGCATTATTGACTAATCTGCCAGCCCATACCTCGTTATAGTTTCTATCGCCACGTTTGCCGATTTTTTTAACAAGAATTGTATCTTTATGGATCCCGAATTTACAGCTTAAGTGGTCTTCTCCAATATCAAATTTATCTTTGATATATTTTTCGAACATTGTCTTAAAAGTGATGGCACAGTACAAAGCTTTAAATGATGCTTTTTCGCCTTCGAAAATACCGAAGGCGCCATCACCCTTAATATCTATGTAATCAGCACCGAATATCGGGTGACTTAAAATATCTACAATGTTCTGCGTAAAATAATCATATATTTTAGCCATCGTCTCGGGTCGCTTATTAAAAGAGAGCTTTGAAGAGTCATCTAAATCAATAAATAAGCAAACAAATTTTTGATCTCCTCCCAACCAAACAGGCTTTTCTAAGTAGGCCTTGTCTTCTATTGCCTTAATACTTGATATTGACTCCACTTTAAATGAATCAAATCTCTCGTCTGATCCCTCCTTTAGCCCATCAATATAATTGAAAATTTCTGACATATTATTTCTTTCTACGATTATAAGGGGGCTGATTTGTTGGTCTTAAACTAACACCAAGCTCTGATGCTTTGCTTCTTACTCCACCCTCAGGGCGCCCAAGCTCCAATCCGATAACACGAGTTGGAGTGTTGCCTTTAGCTAACTCTTTTAATTTCCTCTCTTCGGCAGGTGTCCACTGTTTCCCTGCATTTTTTATATATTCTTTTTTCATAGTTTTTAATTAATTAATCTTTCTGGAAGTACTGCGACTACTACCCCCTGAATCATAAAGTTATCCGTTAGCACAATTGGTTGATGATCTTTATTATTTGAACTCGGCTTAAGGATGACCGCTCCCGACGTCTTTTCTAGAATCTTTATCGTTGCTTCGTCATTTATAAGCGCGACGACCTTTTCTCCGTTTTCCGCATCATTCTGCTGGCGAACTAGTAGTAAGTCTCCACTATTGATACCCGCCCTATCCATTGAGTCTCCAACGGCACGAAGAAAGAAATATTTAAATCCTCCCTTCGCCAGATCGGTAGATACCGGGATATAAGTCTGTATGTTTTCCTCGGCGAAGATCGGAGTGCCACAGGCAACTAACCCGACAAGAGGCACATCAATAGTGCTATTAGAGGCCTTTGAAAGCGTTCCTATAAGGATTAACTGTCCTTTAACCCTCTTTAAAAGTCCCGCGTCGGTCAGACGGTCAACGACAAGGCTCGCAGATCGGGGAGATTTTCCCCCTGTTATCTCGTTTATTTCACGAAGAGAGGGGCTTTCGCCATAATGGACAATCTTATTACGGATGAAGGCGAACGCCTTTTTATCCTTTTCACTAAGGTTATTTGCCATAGTATAAGAAGTATAAATCTCCCTATACTACAATGCAAGTACCTATGCTACCATAAGGGCATGGAATACGAGCTTAAACCCGCTGTTATAAAGGACGGGGTTAAATATAAAGTCATCCGGATAACGGATATCGCTCTCCATACCGCCAAAAAGACCCCTACCCCGCTAGTGGGTAAGAAGATACAGAAAGCATTTGAAGATAATAAGCCGGATAGAATTTATTCCCATTTCGATGATAACGCAGTATTAGATGACAGGACATTGGTTATTAGTCTGATTAAAAACGATCCAGACTTAATAAGAATGATTAAGGAAGAGGAGGCTAAAGGATATAAAGTCCTGATCGGGTTACCAAAAGAAGGCGTTCCAGTTGTTTTTGGAAAAGACACGGTCGAGTTTATAAACAGCAAAAACGGCAAACGTATCCTTAGGGGTATTGCAAAGAAAAAAGAAGAGAAATAAAATACAGGGGTTAGTTTCTGCGTAGTAAAAAGTAGAATAGCGTATCGCTCCTAAGCCATGCCTATTCCGCGCAAGAAATAATCGAAGTTGTCGAACTTCTTTTGTTTCGTGTGTGGAGTGGGCGTTTTTTATTCCATACATCCTTATTAATAAAAATAAGAAAGTATGAAAAAGCTTTCATGGGCGACAGGAGTTAGAGAAGTCAAAGACTTACTCCCTTGGAAAGAAAATCCAAGAAAAATCTCAAAGCAGGCGTTAGAGAGGTTGAAAGATAAGATAACGCAGAACGGTTTTCACAGCGTAATCGTAATTGATACCGATAATACGATCCTATCTGGAAACCAGCGGAAAAAGGCACTTGTCGACTTAGGCATAAAGACCGTTAACGTATTGATTCCTAGTCGCAAGCTCACCGATGAGGAGAGGCGGAGAATAGGGATTGAAAGCAATATCAATGACGGCGAATGGGATTTTGAGAAATTAAAATCCTTTGATTTTGAGTTGCTTCAATTCGCCGGATTCGATGAAAAAGAACTGGTGAGTTTTTGGGATAAGGAAAGTGATACCAAGGACGACGGATTCGATGTAGATAGGGAAATAAAGAAGATCAAGAGGCCACAAACAAAGCCGGGAGACTTAATTGTTATGGGCGGCCATAAATTGCTTTGTGGAAGTTCAACGGACATAAACGCCGTTAAAAAACTATTTGGCAATGATATAGCAACCGCTATATACAGCGATCCCCCGTTTAATATAGGTCTTTCCTACGATAAAGGCGTGGGTAACAGCCGTAATTACGGTGGAACTTTTGATGATAACCAATCACCAGAAGAGTATGTGAATTTTATCCGTGAAGTCATGCTATCAGCGCTTGCCGTATCAACTGAAGATGTCCATGTTGCCTTTTGGTCCGATGAGGCTTGGGTTTGGGTTTTTCAGACGCTCTACATGGAACTCGGCATAAAAAACCGGAGGCTGAATATTTGGATTAAAAATAACTCGTCCCCTACACCAGCCGCCGCATTCAATAAATGCGCAGAATTCTGCGTATATGGGACAAAGGGATTACCGTATCTGTCGGATCTGATTAAGAATCTTAATGAGATACAAAACAAGGACTGCGGCACGGGAAACCAGCTTCTTGAGAATATTTCGAATATCTGGGCAATTAAGCGGCTACCATCTAACCAAATGGAACACCCGACAAGCAAAAATCCTGAGTTACACCACAAGTTCGTAATGCGATGCACTAAGCCAGGAGACATCATCTTTGACGCCTTTTCCGGGTCAGCAAGCACTATGATATGCGCCGAACAACTGGGTCGTAAGGTCTATTCCTTAGAAATAGAACCCGTGTTCTGCGACTTGGCTATTCGTCGATATGAAAAGCTTACTGGTCGCAAAGCGGAAGTAATCAAGAGTTACTATGAAAAAGAATAAGTTTCAGGATCAATTTCTCAATGAGTTAATGAAGGTTCCCATTGTTCAAGTCGCTTGTGAAAAGACAGGACTATCCCGTAACAGTATTTATCGATGGCGAAAAGAAGATCCAGCTTTTGCAAAGAAGATGGACGAAGCAATCACCGAAGGCGTGGCTTTTGTAAATGATATGAGTGAAAGCCAATTATTAGTCCTCATTAAGGAGAAGAACTACCCGGCAATCAGTTTTTGGCTCCGCCACCGAAACGTAAACTACAAAGATAAGCTTGAAATAACCAGTAAAGACGACTCGGAAGAGCTAACGCCCGCACAGGCAAGAATCGTAAAACAAGCGCTTAGGCTCGCAAATATCACCAAAACAAAATCAATCAGAAACATCAAGCAAAAAAGCCATGACTAAAATAATTCCCACAGCATTGGTCAATACCATGATCAAAGACAGATTAATTAGAACATCTATCACAAGAGATAGTTTTCTGTACTTCTTTCACTTTTACTATGCTCACTACATAAAGTATGAGACGGCGGATTTTCAGAAAGAGATAATCCACAATCTCGAAAAGAGCGCTATTGAAAACCTGTATATAGTCGCTTTCCGCGGATCGGGTAAATCAACCATGGTTACAACAGCTTATCCGATCTGGGCAATTCTCGGAAAACAACAGAAGAAGTTTTGTATCATATTCTGCCAAACTAAAGCACAAGCAAAACAACATATGATGAACATCCGAGCCGAACTCGAGGATAACGACGTTCTTAAAAGGGATCTCGGACCATTTCAGGAAGAAAGTGACGAATGGGGTTCTAATTCTCTCGTCTTTAAAAAGCACGGGGCGAGAATAACAGTCGCTTCGAGTGACCAGAGTATTAGAGGTCTACGCCACAACGAACACCGTCCCGATCTAATAATCTGCGATGATGTGGAAGATGTGCAATCGACGAAGACCAGAGAGGGACGAGATAAGACCTATAACTGGCTCCGAGGAGAAGTTATTCCCTCGGGAGATAAAAATACTCGACTCATCATCGTCGGAAACTTACTTCATGAAGACTCCCTCCTAATGCGTATTAAAGACGAAATAACGCAAGGAAGAACAAGGGGTATTTTCAAGGAATATCCCCTACTTGATAGAGATGATGTCTGCTTATGGCCTGGAAAGTATAAAACTCACGAAGAAATTGAAGAGGAAAAGTTGAAAGTCGCGAGCGAAATATCGTGGCAAAGAGAATATCTTCTCCGCATTATTCCGAGTGATGATCAGGTAATCTATCCCGAGTGGATCAATTATTACGATGATCTTCCTGGGAAAGAACATAAGGCATACCGAGGTACTTACGCAGGGGTAGACCTTGCGATTTCTTCCGGTGATTCGGCAGATTTCACCGCGATAGTTTCCGCTCATGTTTATGGCCGGGCGGAGAAATTACGGATCTACGTACTTCCTAACCCTATAAGGCAAAAGATTAATTTCCCGGCACAGGTTGATTTAATGAAAGAGTTTAAATCAACGCAAATGCCGAAGAGTACCGATAAGCTCTTTGTCGAAAGCGTCGCGTACCAGGAAGCTCTCCCGCAAATGCTCGAATTACACGGCATTGAAGCGGAGGCGATAAAACCTAAAGGAGATAAAAGAACAAGGTTATCGCTGACTTCAACGGCTATTAAATCCGGAATTATTAAATTCCCCAGACAAGGATGTGAAGACCTTATTCGGGAACTTGTAGGCTTTGGAGTCGAAAAGCACGACGACCTCGCCGATGCTTTTTCCCTGCTTATCAACGCAACCATGGATCACCATTCGCAAGAGCCAACCTGGATAATATCGTTTCTTGGATATGCAGAAGATAGGACCATATATTACAGCGACTATATTGATGTAGGCTAGGCATACGCCGATATGCAACGTTTCACTAGTTCTGCATAGTCTTAGCAAAAGAGCTGATCTGCGTCATCAATATACATATGGAGACGCATTATATAAGTAACCTGGGCGTTAAGACCGAGGTACCGAAAACCAAAGTTCGCTATGTATTATATGCTCGAAAATCTACCGAGTCAGACGAGAAACAAGCCCTTTCCATTGAATCCCAAGTGAAGGAAATGCTTGCAATTGCCGACCGCGATGAATTAACCGTCATTGATATCAGGCGGGAATCTCATTCGGCAAAAGAATCCGGCCAAAGACCGGTATTTAAAGAGGTTCTGGAAGATATACGACGAGGCAGATATAACGGCATACTTACTTGGGCACCAGATAGATTAAGCAGAAATGCGGGTGATCTCGGGTCTGTTGTTGACCTAATGGACGAAGCTAAATTACTTGGGATTAGAACATACGGACAGCACTTTCAGAATTCACCAAATGAAAAGTTCTTGTTAATGATTCTCTGTTCCCAAGCAAAACTGGAAAACGACAATAAGAGCATCAATGTAAAACGAGGATTAAGAACACGATGCGAAATGGGACTCCGTCCAGGAGCGGCTACTGTCGGATACCTCAACGAGAAACGATCGGATAAAAAGTGCGAAGTTATCCTTGATCCTGAGCGAGCGCCGATAGTGAAACAGCTCTTTGAGAAAGTGGCTTATGAAAAATGGTCTGGTAGAAGACTATTTCACTGGCTTAAATTTGACCTTAATTTCAAAACAAAGAGCGGTAACAAAGGACTCGCCTTAAGTAACATCTATCTCATACTACAAAACCCCTTTTACTACGGGGTTTTTGAGTATCCAAGAAAAAGCGGTAATTTCTATAAGGGAAAACACGAGCCGATTATTACCAAAGAGCTTTTCGACCAAGTCCAGGAACAAATGAAAAGCCAGGCATTGCGAACTCAAGAACCAAAGGAATTCGCTTTCACTAAGATGATGACTTGCGGGCTATGCGGATCGGGTATATGTGCCGATGAAAAATTTAAGAAGCTTAAAGACGGGTCGGTAAATAGACATGTTTACTATGGATGCACCCGTTCGAGAGATAAGAACTGTAAATGTGGGTATATAAACGAAGTTGAGTTAATAAAGCAGTTCGAAAAGTTAATTGACCAGATTAATATCAATGAAATCGGAATGAGAGAAAAAATAAGACAGGAAGTAGAAAGAATTAAGAAGTTTAATCAATCTATCTTGGGCGTTAAACAACAGATACAGATAAAAGATGTGGATATCAGGAACTATGCTAAATTCATCCTAAAGGAGGGGTCTATTGGAGAACAGCGGGAGTTACTTACTTGTTCAAAAGAAAGGATATACCTGGAAAATAAAAATGTGAGAATAGGAAATTGGTCTAGTTGAGCATATCTTCTAAACTACTCCTAAACTCGTTCTTAAATAGGCGCCCATCATATAGATATTCGATAAATTCTGTATAACTCTCTGGACTTATGAAGTGGAAGAAGTATCGTTGTTTAATTTTTACTTTCTTTAATTCCTCATTCAACATTTCAAAATGTTGTTTTGCCCAGCGATATTTCGCTTTATTCTCGTCTGAATCGTCATCGTCTGCTTTGATTTCTACTACAACAATGTTATCGCCTAGTTTTAGGAAAAAGTCAGGATTGAAGTTTGCCTGTGTCGGATGTTCGCCTTTACGCCACGAATATTCAATACTGTAAAAATTCTGATCGCGTGATTTTATCCAAGCGTCAATTTTTTCGCATGCTTTTGAGCTCACTATCATCTCAACAAATTTTCTTTCCGGATCTTGTTTGGTTAAGATCACGCTTACCGGTGTCTTAAAGCAATAATGATTTACCCCTTTACTTGAACTTCGTGGCAAACTTTCGTCCGTAGTAATATCTTTCAATATCTCAACCTGTTCAGGTGAGCATTCTTTTTCAAATTCATCAGAGTAAAAGACTGTCGCGCCATGCTTAATCGCGCCAACAGCCATACTCTCGCGTTCCAAATCTCTCGTACTCATTTTTTTAGGCGCTTTAACTTTACGATCAAACACTATTGTCGAGCCACGCGCCCTAAATAGCGTCTGAAATGCCCTAAAAATACGATTAGCGTTGTCCTCGGTCAAAACGCCGCTCTTGATACCCACGCGACGCATGGACTCTTTTACATACTCCCGTATCTCACTTTCGGGTGGCAAATGCTCTTTTTCGTATGTACCTTTTGGAAAGCGGATTTTTGCCTCAAAATCCCTTGTTTTGAATGTATCAACAATTTTTGCGACAACCTCATCAATCGAAAAAGTTTCTTTTTCAATCGTTGTCGTTTTTCGCATTACACCGCCTCTCAAATCCTCGTATTCGGTTTCCTTGTTGTTACGCTCAACTTGGCTAACTAAATTCGTATAGCCCTTCGAGTAATCAAATTCCTCGGTGTCTTTTTCCGCCTTAACTTCCTTTTCCTCTTTCGTAAAATCGATATGATGAATATCAAAGTGATATTTCGCGCGTCCGCCGGAAGTGAGCGGGACACTCACTAAGCGAACTTCAACCTCCAAAATTTCATCAACAAGACCACGGATATTGCGACTCCAAGCGTCGTGATTGAAAACGCGAACTTTCGGCTGTGGCGATTTATACGCTTCCGGCACGCGCAACCCGCGGCCAAGCACTTGGGCGATAAGAAGTTTTGAATTAAAAGCACGATCTTCCCATGGCACAATTTGAAAAACATTTTTGACATCCCATCCCTCGGTGAGCATAGAAACCGAAACAATCCACTCCACCGGATTATCCTTGTCATCTACGCTTTTCAACCGCAAAATGTTTTTCTTGTGGTCTTTGTGGGAAGTAACAATCAAAACCTTTTTTTCGACGGCGGCACGCGATAATTTCTCTCGCTTTTGCAGAAAATCAACTAAATCTTCCCGGAGCGTTTTTGCTCTTGAAATATCTTTGGTAACTAAAATCGTAAGCGGTTTGATGAGCCGATATTTCTTTACGAATTCGTCGTGATTGTCGTAAATTTTCTGAAACTTCTCATTCATGTCAATGCTTTCATCTTTCGCCACATAATCAACGGACTTTACAACGCGCTCATCAACTGCTTGCCGGATAGAATAGCGATAAATCACATCATTAAAATACTCATCGTCTATGTATGCTGTTCCAGTAAAGCCGAGAATGTATTTGAAACCATAATCAGGATTGAGCAAAAACGCTTTCCATTTCTTAACATCCGCGTCAGCCGAGGCGTTATAAGCATGATGAACTTCATCGCTCAAAACCAAGACACGCGCGCCGTTGTCTTTCAAACTATCTTGAATTGACGATCCGGTGCGTTCATAGACGGCGTGGATATTTTCCACTGCAATATCGCCGTTTTTGATGGTGCTGTTCGCGTCAATAATGCGCGGATTTTTATATACCACGCTGTCGGGCAGAGTCGCTTTGATCCGGTCATCGCCGGAAAGATTTTGGAATTTCTCTTTAAGTCCAGCTTCAATCGTGAGCGAGGGGCAAAGAACAAGCACCTTATCAACCAAGCCAAGACCGAGCGCAATCTGCGCTATTCCATACATTACATAACTTTTTCCCGTTCCTGTTGCTAAATCAACAACGCCAGAAAGTTTGTGCGGCAACTGCAGATTCTTTTCATATTCACGCGTGTCTTTATAGCGTTCGCGTAATTCTGCGTTTGTCCGCCAATTCTCGGAGATCAAATCTTCAATAGAGCCGTATTCGCCGGAAGCGATATAGATAATCGCCGCGCGGATTGCTTCTTTTTGATATTCTCTGTCGCCGCAAAGCACATCAATAAAATCAACCCATTGTTTGAGCTTCAATTTTGCGGGATCAAACTTTTCTTTAACTCCGAGAACCAAATCTTGTGTTTTGTAAATCTTGATGTCCGCCATGCTATTTCAAATTAAATATCTCACGGAATTCGTTGCCGTAAATATCAACATATATCGCCATCATCTGTTCCCCGCACTTTTTGCGCTCAAAATCTAGCACAATTTCTTTGCGTTTCTCAAGCTCTTTTCGTATCTGCTCGTCGTCTTGTTCCTCATCGTCTTTCTTGCCGATTAAATCCTGTGCAAAGAAATACTCGCTCATCAAGAACTGATCGCCGTTATATTTCAAATCAACAAGCACCATCGCCAAGCTCTCAAAATTTTTCAGCTTCTCTCCCAACTCATCTTGGGCATAGGCAGATTCAAATTTCTTTATTTTGAGTGCGACCTTGTCTTTCAAGACTTTTACGTCTGATTTCACTTCCGGCTGGCGGATGAAATGAAAACCGATCGCCTCATCAAGATCATTGATTTGCTTTTTACTTTGCGGTTGATGTAATTTCTTGAATTGCACTTTGTGTAATTCTTTAATGATTTGGTACGGCACTTTTAGGAAGTAGTAGCGAGTACTACCAATTTCGTGGTAGTCGCTGATGAAATGAACATTGTTTGCAGGAACAATGATATACATTCGTCCGTCAATCTTTGCGCCGAGATTTTTATGCAGTTCATTCAGATATTTTTCATCAACGCTCGCGTTTTGCACCTCCCAAGATGGAAAAATCTTTACATAAAATTCTCGGCGTTTGCCGTCCAGTGATACGCCGCCGATGGATTTTACCTTAGTATCGTCAACCTCAAACAATCTCTTTACAAATTCTATATATTCATCTTTTTTGAGAGCAAAAACCTTCCCCAAATCATATAAGCCGGAAGTAACGACCCCAAACGATTTTGAGATTTTACCATATTTTTTCTTAGAGTCGTCTAGGCTTTTGCTCTCCTCTATTTCCAATAAACGCTTTTGCGTTGTGTAGATTGCAAGTTTGCCAATATCGCAACCAATCCATCGGCGGCCAAGTTTTTCAGCAACTGCGAGTGTTGTTCCGCTACCACAGAAAAAGTCCATCACCAAATCACCTTCATTTGTTGAGGATCTGATAATCCTTTCGAGTAATACTTCTGGCTTCTGTGTGGGATAATTACCTGCGGAATCCCTCTCTTTGGACGCCGAACCCTGGATCATGGCAATTTCCCACACATCAGACATATATGTACCTAAAGACTTTTCTTCAGTTCTAATTTTTTTTACAGTACCCCTTTCTGTTATCTCGGTCGTTAATTTTGTATCTCCGAAAGCTTTTAATGTAGATGCTGATTTTTCCTCATATAGCTGGTTCCACAAAACATCGTCAGTTTTTGCATATCGAAAAATTACGTCGTGCATTTTTTGAAAATTCTTTTGAGGTGCTGGCCACCTGCGGTACCTCCAAATAATCTCATTTTTGAAATAATTCTTACCAAAAATCTCATCCATCAACACCTTAACGTAATGACTAGATTTTTGATCTAGGTGAATAAAGATAACTCCATCGTCAGCTAAAATCTCTCGTGCAACAATCAATCTTCGACGTAAAAATTCCACAAATTCTGCACCTTTTTTCTTATCAGAATATGCCTTTGCGCCTTCTTTATTTTGAAATTCGTCCGTTGTGGCAAAAGGCGGATCAATGTAAATAAGCTTTACCTTGCCCTTAACTTTTCCTTTGATGAGCGGGTCTTCGTCTTTGTAAAAAGTTTTGAGAATTTGGAGATTGTCGCCGAATACCAAAAGATTGTGCCAATCTTTTGCAGCAAGAGGATATTTTGTGCCGTTAAAGATTTTCTCAACTTGAAGCGGAACCGCTTTTGCTTCTTCGTTGTCTGCTAAAATATCCTCTTTGCGCGCTTTCCCGGCATATACAAGTTCATATTCCTTTTGCTTGGTCGGAAAAAGAGCATATTTATATTCGGTAGGAATTTCTTTCCCTGTTCTTAAACAGTCGATTAAAAACTCTGTGTCGTTCTTATTAATATTTTTCATGATTATTTCATCAGTTTGTTCATCGACATACAAAGCACTTTAGCGAAAGATGAATCTATTATATTGTTTCATATTACAACAAAAACACCCTTTAATTAAGAGGTGTTTTTGCTTAGAAACTAGCTAATTTTGAGCTAGCTCTAGTTAGCTCGCGTCCTCGAGCTAGAACCGTAACCGGCTAAGCTCTGTAAGGACATTTTTAACCTTTTTATCTTACCACCCAGACGGTCTTTGAGCACCTATAGAGTTATCTCGTTTCCGTCCTTATCTAAAACCACCCTATTTTGTCTATCTCCCACCGTTCTATACAGATCGGGGTTCTGTCTCTTGTCTATTTTAAGCAGTAGCTGAAATAGCCCTACTACCCTGTCCCGCTCTTCCTCGGTCCAACTTTTAGGATCTTCTTTATCTTCTTGGTTCATAAAAAGTGACAAAAGTGACATTGTGTCGGCTATAAAAATTACAGGTTATTGTAATCTTCTATCTTTATAAATTATTCGTATTGAGCGTGAATATTTTTCACGTAGTCATCCGCTATCTGTAAAATCTCGCTAAATGTTAATATTTCTAAATTCTGTAACGAATTACGAAGCTTAGTAAAATCGCGCTTTAGACACCTTTCTTTCGCTTTATTAAGCTTACTTTTTGTAAGCTTATCATCAGACGAAATGATTATGATTCCTCGAGGATGGTATAGATTTTCTTCCTCGGTCATATTCGTGATCTTTTTTTCATCAGAGTTTTTCTCAAACCTTTTTTGAACGATTGCATCCATGTAGTTCATAGTTTGGATAACAGCCTTACTTAACTCTGAAGAAAAGCTGAAGTTTTTATGGGAAGAATCCCATGTTACTGCATTTTTGAGGTGGGTTTTTATTTCAATAATATCTAAACCATTATAGTGATTAATCCCTATAAAATCGGGGTACTTTTTATCTCCCTCGATATCCTTAAATTCAATCTTGGGATATATTTTTTTATACGAGAAGACTAAGTAAAGAAGATATTTTTCAAAGTATCTCTGCCAAAGATTCTCAAGTTGTTTTATGTCGTTCGGATAATCAGTGACTCTTGCAATAACATGTTTTGCTTTTCTCGTAGACATATCACTCTTCCCTAGACTCAATATTTCTCTCCCGGTCTTGATGATATCTCTTAGTCTTTCCTTAATAAAAAACTCGTCAAGGGATCGCAAAAAATCCCTTGAAAAAACTTCATCTTTAATGAGCTTTTCCGTGAAATATTCTAGATTCTTAGTGTCCTCAAGATCTAAAAAATTATCGTAGTCCTTCTTCTTATTTTTATTTTTTAGATTAAATCGTTCAATTAAGAAAGAAAAGTCTCCCTTATCAACAGTTGTTGTCTCCTTGGGTGTCTTTCCTGTGTATTTAAGCTTTAGTTTATTTATAAGATATGTCTCGAGCCTGCGCCTACTTGAGTTTCCACTCTTATAGACTTGGCGCGAATCTTCAGCCATTTCTACTAAAACTGATTCAGGAATTTGAATGGTCTTTTCGGATACTTTCCTGATAATCTTTTTGCCTGTTGTTGAGACTTTTATTTCGCTGAAAGAATCATCGATGCTAAGTATTTTTCGTATGTAGTCAATCCATGGTATATCATACCCATTACCATATCGAACTATAAGCACGCTATCGAGGCTTACACCGTCAGAAAATACTAACGTCTGTCGGTTATTTTTTTTCTCGTATGTGCCTCGGCTACTGTTATAAAAATAGAAATCTATAATGATGTTGTTTTTATCAAAAACAACAATATCACCGGCAGGACATGAAATCTTACCATCCTCGAAAGTCATCCCCGGCCAGGATAGGGAGGCAAAAAATTCAATAATTTTTTCTTTTGGTGTCTTTTCCTCCATATAAATTCGTTTATAGATTCTCTCTCATCCAATCCGTTACTTCCTTAGAAACCCCAACAGTCCCCCAGTCGGCTTTAGTAACATCAATAACAATAATCCCGTCGTTTGAATCGATTTGTTTATTAAGATCGTCACGCACTTCCGCAGTCGACTTTGAGGTTTTTATAAACCAGACTGATTTTAAGGGCTTAGCCCAATACGAGTAACCCTTTATATGTTTTATAAGTCGCTGATAATCTTCCGATGTTTCTGGAATGCGGAGATCGTAAGAAATAATATAAGTCTTTTGTTCCATGTGTTTAGGGCTTCCTATCAATTGGCGGATGAGGATCGTTTCCAAAACTATCCTTGTCTTTTATCTGACCATGGCGGTTATGATAAACCGCTTCTGTTTCGTTTTGTTTTGCGAGTTTATGAGTTTTGTCTTCTGCGGTAGCCTGAGTCCGATGTACGGAGATTGGCTTTTCGGTGCCCTCTTTTTTCACTGCCCAGTCGCCGTCCCACGGAACGCTATGAAAGTTTTTCTTTGTCATAATATGAATTTATTTGTGCTCGATTTTTTGGATTAATAGAGATCGGAAGGAAGTACTGCGACTACTACCCCCTGAATCATAAAGTTATCTGTCAGTACAATTGGTTTATGTTCTTTATTACTCGACCGCGGTCTAAGAATGATCGCTCCGTCCGTCTTTTCTAAAATCTTTACCGTCGCCTCGTCGTTTATAAGCGCGACGACTTTCTCCCCGTTCTCCGCAGCGTTTTGCTGACGAACCAATAGGAGATCTCCGCTATTAATACCCGCTTTATCCATCGAATCTCCAACGGCGCGCAGGAAGAAATATTTGAACCCACTCTTCGCCAGATCAGTAGATACCGGGATATAGGTCTGTATGTTCTCCTCGGCGAAAATCGGAATACCGCAGGCAACCAAGCCTACCAAAGGCACATCAATAGTACTGTTAGAGGATTTTGAGGGCGATCCTATAAGGATCAATTGTCTTCCAACCTTCTTTAGAAGCCCGGCATCAATCAGGCGGTCAACGACAAGGCTCGCAGAACGAGGAGATTTACCCCCTGTCACCTCGTTTATTTCACGAAGTGAGGGGCTCTCGCCATAATGGACAATCTTATTACGGATAAGGGCGAACGCCCTTTTATCCTTGTCGCTAAGGTTATTTGCCATAGTATAAAAAGTATAAATCTCCCTATACTACAATGCAAGTGCTTATGCTATCATAGGGGTATGGAATATGAGCTTAAACCTGCCGTCATAAAAGACGGGGTTAAATATAAAGTCATCCAAATAACGGATGTCGCTCTCCACACTGCCAGAAAGACCCCTACCCCACTGGTTGGCAAGAAGATACAGGATGCCCTCGAAAAGAATAAGCCGGACAGGATTTATTCCCCTATCGAAAAGCTTGCGGTATCTGACGATAGGACATTTACCCTTAATCTTTTAAAAACCGATCCCGACCTCATGAGAATGGTTAGAGAGGAAGAGGCGAAGGGATATAAAGTCTTGATCGCCTTACCAAAAGAGGGAATCCCTGTTGTCTTTGGCAAAGACACCGTCGAATTTATAAACAGCAAAAACGGTAAACGTATCCTTAGGGGTCTTGCAAAGGAAAAAGAAGAGAAATAAAATACAGGAGTTAGTTTCTGCGTAGTAGAAAGTAGAATAGCGTATCGCTCTCAAGCCATGCCTATTCCGCGCAAGAAATAATCGAAGTTGTCGAACTTCTTTTGTTTCGTGTGTGGAGTAGGCGTTTTTTATTCCATACATCCTTATTAACAAAAATAAGAGGGTATGAAAAAACTTTCATGGGCGACAGGAGTTCGAGAGGTCAAAGACCTACTCCCTTGGAAAGAAAATCCAAGAAAAATCTCGAGACAGGCATTAGATAAGTTAAAAGAAAAGATAACGCAGAACGGTTTCCATAGCGTGATCGTGATTGATACCGACAACACGATTTTGTCGGGTAATCAACGAAAGACTGCTCTCGCCGAGCTTGGAGTAAGAACCGTGAATGTGATGATCCCCAGCCGAAAGCTCACTGACGAGGAACGGCGAAGGATAGGAATCGAAAGCAACATTAACGACGGAGAATGGGATTTTGAGAAACTAAAGTCCTTTGATTTAGAGTTGCTTCAATTCTCCGGATTTGATGAGAAAGAGCTGGTTAAGTTTTGGGACGAAGAAAAGGATACTAAGGACGACGGATTCGATGTTGATAGAGAGTTAAAGAAGATTAAGGTACCGCAAACACAATCAGGCGATCTGATTGTTATGGGTAACCATAAACTGCTTTGCGCGAGTTCAACTGATATAGAAGCTGTTACAAAGTTATTCGGCGATGATAGGGCAACCGCTATATACAGCGATCCCCCATTCAATATAGGGCTCTCTTACGATAAAGGCGTAGGCAACGCCCGCAATTATGGCGGGAGTTTTGATGATAATCAGTCCCCCGACGAATATGTGAGTTTTATTCGCAAAGTAATGCAATCGTCGCTTGCCGTATCAGTTAATGATATCCATGTCGCCTTTTGGTGTGATGAAGCTTGGGTTTGGGTTTTTCAGACACTGTATATGGAACTCGGCATCAAAAATCGAAGACTGAATATCTGGATCAAAAACAACTCTTCCCCTATACCGACCGTCGCATTCAATAAATGCACGGAATTTTGCGTATACGGAACGAAAGGATCGCCGTATTTATCCGACCTGCTTAAAAACCTTAATGAGATACAAAACAAGGATTGTGGCACGGGCAATCAGCTTCTTGAAGATATCTCAAATATCTGGGCAACCAAACGATTACCGTCTAACCAAATGGAACACCCGACAAGCAAGAACCCCGAACTGCATCATAAGTTTATAGTGCGATGCACTAAGCCTGGCGACATCATTTTTGACGCATTCTCAGGATCTGCAAGCACTATGATTTGCGCTGAACAGTTAGGCCGAAAGGTCTATTCTTTGGAGATTGAACCCGTGTTCTGCGATTTAGCTATTCGCCGATATGAAAAGCTTACTGGTCGGAAAGCAAAAATAATCAAAAACTACTATGAAAAAGACTAAGCTTCAGGATCAATTTTTTGCCGAACTTATGAAAGTTCCCATTATCCAAGTCGCTTGCGAAAAGACAGGGCTGTCTCGCAATAGCATCTATCGGTGGCGAAAAGATGATCCTTCTTTTGCGAAGAAAATGGATGAAGCAATTGCCGAAGGTGTGGCTCTTGTAAACGATATGAGTGAAAGCCAATTGCTTACCCTTATTAAAGAGAAGAACTATCCGGCAATCAGTTTTTGGCTTCGACACCGAAACGCGAACTATAAGGATAAACTTGAGATCACCAATAAGGATGATTCGGAAGAATTAACGCCATCGCAGGCAAAAATCGTGAAACAGGCGCTTAGGCTCGCCAATATCACCAAGACAAAATCAATCAATAACATAAAACAAAAACATGACTAAAATAATTCCTGGAGCATTGGTTAATACCATGATTAGAGATAGGTTGGTGCGCACCTCAATCACGAAAGACAGCTTCTTGTACTTCTTTCATTTCTACTATGCCCACTATGTTAAGTATGAAACGGCGGATTTCCAGAAAGAAATAATCCACAATCTCGAAAAGAGCGCCGTCGAAAACCTGTATATAGTCGCTTTTAGAGGGTCAGGTAAATCAACTATGGTCACGACCGCATATCCGATCTGGGCGATTCTCGGGAAACAACAAAAGAAGTTCTGTATCATATTCTGCCAGACCAAAGCGCAGGCAAAACAGCATATGATGAATATCCGAGCGGAACTTGAGAATAACGATGTCCTTAAAAGAGACCTCGGTCCATTTCAGGAGGAAAGCGACGAATGGGGTTCTAATTCCCTTGTGTTTAAGAAACATGGCGCAAGAATCACGGTTGCCTCAAGTGATCAAAGCATTCGAGGATTACGCCACAACGAACATCGCCCCGATCTTATAATCTGTGATGATGTAGAAGACGTGCAGTCGACAAGAACCCGAGAGGGGCGAGATAAAACCTATAACTGGCTTCGCGGCGAAGTTGTCCCTGCCGGAGATAAAAATACACGACTTATCATCGTTGGAAATTTACTCCATGAAGATTCCCTCCTAATGCGCATTAAAGACGAAATAGCGCAGGGCAGGGCAAGGGGTATTTTCAAAGAATATCCCCTACTTGATAAAGACGATGTTTGTTTGTGGCCCGGGAAATATAAAGACTCAAAAGATATTGAGGAAGAAAAGCTAAAAGTCGCCAGTGAAATATCGTGGCAGAGAGAATATCTACTCCGTATTATTCCAAGCGATGATCAGGTGATTTACCCCGAGTGGATCAACTACTACGACGAGCTACCAGGAGCACAACACAAGGCATATCGTGGCACCTATGCAGGAGTGGATCTTGCGATTTCTTCAGAGGAATCGGCGGACTTCACCGCTATAGTTTCCGCTCATGTTTATGGTCGAGCGGAAAAGTTACGGATATATATACTCCCCAATCCGATACGACAGAAGCTTAATTTCCCGGCGCAGGTTGACCTAATGAGAGATTTTAAGGCAACACAAATGCCTAAAAGTACCGATAGGTTTTTCGTTGAAAGCGTCGCATACCAAGAAGCCCTCCCGCAGATGCTCGAAATGCACGGCATAGAGGCAGAATCTATAAAACCCAAAGGAGACAAAAGGACGAGGCTGTCGCTAACTTCAACCTCTATCAAGTCCGGGATTATTAAATTCCCCAGACAAGGCTGCGAAGATCTTATTCGGGAGCTTGTCGGTTTCGGGGTTGAAAAACACGACGACCTCGCCGATGCTTTTTCTCTACTCGTAAATACAACCATGGATCATCATTCTCAAGAACCAACATGGCTAATGTCGTTTCTTGGATATGAAGAAGATAGAACCATATACTACAGCGACTATATTGATGTAGGCTAGGCATACACCGATATGCAACGTTTCCATAGTTCTGCATAGTCTTAGCAAAAGAGCTGTTCTGCGTCATTAATATATACATGGAGACGCATTATATAAGCAATCTAGGTGTTAAGACCGAAGTGCCGCAAACCAAAGTTCGCTATGTGTTATATGCCCGCAAGTCTACTGAATCAGACGAGAAACAAGCCTTATCCATTGAATCCCAAGTAAAGGAAATGCTTGCGATTGCCGATCGAGACGAATTAACCGTCATTGATATCAGACGGGAATCCCACTCGGCAAAGGAGTCCGGACAAAGACCAGTATTTAAAGAAGTCTTGGAAGACATACGGCGAGGCAGATATAACGGCATACTCACTTGGGCACCAGATAGATTAAGCAGAAACGCAGGCGATCTCGGCTCTGTTGTTGATCTTATGGATGAGACTAGATTACTTGAGATTAGAACATACGGCCAACAATTCAGAAATTCACCGAACGAGAAGTTTTTGCTGATGATTCTTTGCAGTCAGGCGAAACTCGAGAACGACAATAAGAGCATTAATGTAAAACGAGGGTTGCGAACACGATGCGAAATGGGGTTAAAGCCCGGCGCCGCTACCGTCGGATATATAAACGAAAGACGATCGGATAAAAAATGTGAAGTTATTATTGACCCCGAACGAGCGCCGATAGTAAAACAAATTTTTGAGAAAGTGGCTTACGAGAAATGGTCTGGCAGAAAATTATTTCACTGGCTTAAATTTGACCTAAACTTTAAAACGAGAAACGGCAACAAAGGACTCGCCTTAAGTAATATCTACCTCATACTACAAAACCCCTTTTACTACGGGGTTTTTGAATACCCAAGGAAAAGCGGAAATTTCTATAAAGGCAAACATGAGCCGATCATTACCAAAGAACTTTTTGATCAGGTTCAGGAACAAGTTAAAAACCAGGCATTACGAACTCAAGAGCCAAAAGAATTTGCTTTCACTAAGATGATGACCTGCGGTCTATGTGGGTCTGGTATATGCGCCGATGAAAAATTCAAAAAGCTTAAAGACGGATCAGTGAATAGGCATGTCTACTACGGATGCACTCGTTCTAGAGATAAGGACTGTAAATGCGGGTATATAAACGAGATTGAGTTAATACAACAATTTGAGAAACTAATTGATCAAGTAAGCATCAGCGAGATAGGAATGAGGGAGAAGATTAAATGCGAAGTTGAGCGAATAAAGAAGTTCCAGCAGTCAATTCTAGGTATTAAACAACAAATACAGATAAAAGATGTGGATATCAGAGACTATGCCAAGTTTATATTAAGAGAGGGGTCAATCGAAGAAAAACGAGAACTACTTACCTGTTTTAAGAGCAAGATTCTTTTGAAGAATAAGACGATATCCTTATAAGATATCCCGAGAATAAATTGAATCATAAAGGTGTCCATTATGAATAATGGACACCTTTATTGGATTCTATTTTAGATTTTACTTCTTTTTCTTAACGAGAGGGCGTATTACATAAAACCCGATCATAATAATTAAGACTACTACCAGAACACCAACCGCTATACTGCCCGTTCCAAGAGTCATAATACCGCCTATAGTTCCCATAAACGAGGCATTAGGAGCTACCTGCGGAATAACAGGCTGTTCGGTTGGCGCAGCTATCGGCTGATCGTCTATTGAGGGCGTCGGAGTCGGATTTTGAGCCCTTTCCGATGTTACGGGGGTAGTAGTCGTAGATTTCGGAGCAACGACCGTCGGGGCAGTTATGGCAACTGATATCGGTGATCCGTTTATAGCACTTTGACTGTTTGCTTCAAAAGCTACTGAATTGCCTCCGATCGAGACAATTCCCTTTCCTGCTTTTTTAGCAGAGAAAGAAACCGTTCCAAAATTAGTAGCAGAAGAAAGTCCACTCGGATAACCGGCGCTCTTCAGTAATACACCATTAGTATTATCCGTTAGATCATAACCAGTCTGCGTTAGAGCCATCCAAGCGCTTCCGAGAGTAAAAGAGTTTACCTGAAGAATATCGGCAGGATATTTCAACTCAATTTTTTCAACAAAATTATTAATTCCTTGAGGATTTACGGAAACAGATACATTAAAACTTTGACCGGGATTAACACTAATACTCGAAGGTGAAAGTGAGACTACTGTTGCTGCTAAGGTCACATTACAAAAAGCCAATAAGCCAAGCGTTGCTAATGTAATTGTTATTATATTTTTTTTCATATTTTTATATTTTATTTTGTCCAATTAGCCATCAGCATAACAAAGTCGAAGACATCAACCTTCCCGTCACTATTAAAGTCTCCCCCAACACTTGGACCAACCTTCCCCCAATTAGCCATCAAAGAAACAAATTCAAGTACATTCACTACACCGTCATTATTAGTATCAACTTTTTGAGCTTCGGCGCTTAGTGAAATAGTAGTTGTAGTGGTAACTATGGGAGCTGGCGCACCACCGCCTCCCCCACCTCCACCGCCACCCGAAGACGAAGTTATAACAGTAGTTGTGAAGAAAAGGTTTTTTTCTATAGTACCTCCAGAGACAAAAGATGGATACGAGACACTCGTGCTACCTTCTTTTTCGACTCCTGATAAATCAACAAACTTAAAAGTTATAATCCCGCTACCTTTTTTAACCAATAACCTTTGCTTGTTTAAATCAGTATATCCATAGACACCATTATCTTTAATTTTTATTTCTCCCCCAAGTTCAGATCCATAGTAAGCCCTGATCGTATACCCTGATGTCATAGAGCTTCCATTCAAAGTAGCTTGACCATAGAAAGCCATAGGAAAGTCGGGGAATGATTCCGCTCGAGCAGACGAGATAAAAGCAAGAGAAAAACCTATTAGGATAAATGTAATAATGCGCTTCGTCATATCTTTAAGGCAGGGTTATAACATTTGTAGCGGCCGGAATGGTCCAAATGCCAGAGGCATAACCGACTCCCCCATCCGTGATAACGACATCATTAGCAGATTCAAGCGACCATTGGAATTGAGTGCCTGAAGCAAATTTCGCAGTGTTGGTAGTATTAACAACCAGTTTAAGTTGTTTAGTAGATCCGGTTGGAATCGTGAGCATACCAGCCTTAGTGAAGGTAATAGTCCCATTATTTTTATCGAGAACGACTTGAGTTCCATCATTCAGGCCTCCAGCGAGCCTGTTGCCATCTTCGTCATAGAGAGAGAAGAGGTTGTCATCAGTGTTATCAGCATTATCTAACGCAGAGGGTAAGCCAGTCTTCGAGGTGAATCTAATAGAAGTAAGGACGGCGTCGGCATTCGTCGAATCGTGGTTAATTACATCCCAAATCCC
The DNA here is from genome assembly GCA_028710275.1 of Candidatus Colwelliibacteriota bacterium. Lineage (GTDB taxonomy): Bacteria > Patescibacteriota > Minisyncoccia > UBA6257 > Colwellbacteraceae > STB-63. The sequence continues at coordinate 28,133 of JAQTUL010000010.1, forward strand.
AATTACAGACTGAGTTCCGCGAGATACAGCTCCCGAAGGCGAGGTTGAAGCTTTCTGCAAGGTAACAACCTTAGTGTCAAAACTAAAGGTTCCACCGTTATATGGGGAGCTGATGGCAAAGTTTACAGCGCCCTCATCAGTCGAATTATCAAATAAAATCCCAGAGTCCTGACCAATGAATTTAAGATGATCAGCGATATCAGCAATGCTAAAGACAACACCAGAAGCGCCGTCTATAGACGGTAAAACATTAGCTTTAATGAGTATAGTCTTATAAGTTGATTTAGGAACGATTATATCATTCAGGAAATCTGCATTACTAAAAGAATAATTATTATTACTGTTGGCGACAGGATTAGATAATGCTGTTACGCCATCATCGGCATAAAGAGAAACACTAAGAATATCACCATCAGTATAGCCCAATCCGGATACAGTAAGGATAATGTCATTGAGTTTCATATCCTCTTTTTGAGCATATACCTTAAGCACAGCTATGGTTACATTATTTGAGGGAGCTACAATAGTCTGATTATATGGAGTCTTTGTTGTATCGGCTGAAGCCGTGACGCTACCCGACGGATAAATGGTAATTGCAGTCGTCATGACATCAGAATTACTAGTAATTGAAGCTCCAGAGGTTAGACCGTAGCCGGAATATCCACTCCAAACGGAAGTAAATGTGTCGCCAGCCTCGGCGGGCGTAAGAGTATTAGTAATACCTTTAATGGTTAGAGTCTTTGTGGTGTTGGCGGGGATAGTGTAATTTAGGGAGAAATTTTGGTCATCTTCGTCATCAACGGTCAAGAAATCTGAGATGAGCGAATCGCCGTCATAAATGCCAACCGAAGATAGATAGTTATCAGCACCTAGGTCGTCGGTAGAATCTATGAACTTAGCATTGATGGTGTTTAAGATCACATCGCCTCCATTCGCTCTTACATCGAATTTAGATAGAGCTTTCCGGTTAGTAGTCTCTATAACAACGGCATTATCACCTTGAGGATGATTAGTAGACATGGAGACCGTGATGGTTTCACTGCCAATCGTAATTGTATTTGCGCTAGTCGTTCCAGTCGAAGCAATGTTCGTTCCAGAGTCGACTCCCTGGCCAATGATGTCTCCGCCAGCAATTGCAAAGCTGACAGTATGATTATCTCCGCCAGAAATATCACCAACGAACTCCAAATTAACCGAGGCTCCTTCACTGATATTTATCGGGCCGGTTAAATTGAATGTTGCACTTCCGCTTTCTACACTAACCGGCCCTCCTAATACATCGGTTTCTCCAACCTTTCTGATTCTTAAGTTACTAATATCAGAGTCTGAAGCTGTTCCGGATTTAGTTAATATAATCCTACTAAGGTTAACGGCCTCATTAGAGTCAGCTGAAACGGTAAATCTCTCTAGCACAACATCGTGCTCACCGACATGGACGCTGGTTTTTGGAAGGGATCCAAACTGGGAAACAAACAGAGACCCCGGCTGACTGCTATCGGTGTTGTTTTGGAATCCGGTATATCTTGCCGGAACGGAATTTATATAAATAGCATATCCCTTAGTTTCTCTTAGATCGCGGATATTATTGATATCTACAGGGACAGCCGATTTCCATATAGACCCAACTTTCACGGAATCGGGATTCATTAAGGAATCGTTATCCGTAAAATCGATTACATCGCTATAAGAACTGTGAACAGATTCCAATATGCTAGAGACATTATTTGTATCGGCAGTGTTACTTCCCTGCTTCTTTGTATAAGAAGGATTCGCCGGACCAAATAAATACCATCCGGTATTATTAAAATCCCTTTCAAATAATCTTTCGTTCGGGTTTAGATTCTCTTGAAAATTTAAAGTAAGCTGCTGGTTTTCTCCAGTTTTGTTGTTGACTAAATAGCCATATAGAGGACTAAATTCCGATGTAACGGTAGACCATCCAGACGGATTACTAGGATCCAATGTGTAAAGATCAAAGTTTGAAATAGTTTCCGGAACGGAGAAAGAGTGACTAGTTAGCACCTTTGGCGTTGATACCGTATTCCAGCCAGGATACAGCGTTATTGTTTGCGACTCGCTTGCATAGGCCCTATTGGAAACAAACCCCACTATTACTGCCAACGCTATTAATGACAGAAAGATAGAAGTTTTTTTCATTTTATTTTTTTGTTTTTATTTGAAGGTTGGACCTTTCTATAAAAAGTAGTTGATATCCTTATTATAGATCTTTGCGAACCTCTTTAATTCGACTACATCTACCCTCTGCTGTCCCGACTCAACATTAGATATGTGAGATTGAGGACGGCCGAGCTTTTTTGCCGCTTGAACCTGTGTCAGCCCCGCTTCCAATCTAGCCTTCTTTAGACGTTCAACAAAATAGGCATATTCCTTTGTCTGGATAGACTTAACCATATAGTAATATGGTCTATCCAAAATTTCAATATCCAAACTTTGGATATTTTATCCTGTCTAAAAACGCTGGTTTTATGGGATCAAACTAATCACGGAGCAAAAACACCCCTTAATTTAAAGAGGTGTTTTTGCTTTGAAACTAGCTAATAATATTAATTATTTAAGCTAAATATGCTTTATGCTCGGGTAATACTCGCTTGCTATTCAGCACACCACTAACCAAAGCATTAACTATTATCTTGGGTAATTTATCAGAGAAAATTTTTCCTCCATTCTCAATCTTTTCTATCAATTCTCTTAAATTCGTGGGGTAAATCCTATTACAATTTACCACGCTATCTCTACTAAGCCTTGGAAAGTCTTTTTTTGATATAGGAACTATAGTCTTGGGATCTTCGCCAGTATAAACCGCGAACTTTCTTTGTTTATCAACCTCTTTAGTTATTGTTACCGTTATTAAGGTTTTGTCATTCTTTGGGTCTAGGTTGAGGATAATAAAAAATCTGTCTCCACTGTATAGCGACCCGTCATCATTAACTTTATCTATATGGAAATGATAAACAGATCCCCTCTCTATACACATAGGTATCCAGATATTTGGTTTTATCTCCATGCTCTTTAGCCAATAGCTTTCTGGATATCAAGATCTTCCTCATACACATCCTTCATTAATCCCAGGTGTTCATCAGAATACTTAAAAATACTCGATTCTTCAGGAAGAGAATTATTAAAGAAGTCTGAATATTCCATTTTCACTCTTTTTCTTCCCTTATTTATTTCTTTTTCATGTTTTAACCACTCTGGATACTTATGGGATTCATCAGCTAATTCAAACTGATCTTTATCCCCGAATTCATTAAATGTAGCTTCTAATGCCTCGATATCCGTCTGGGAGAAAACCCCTAAATCAACTTCTTTTTTGGAAATGATATTTTGTAACTTTATATCTCCTTTTGGATGACCTAAAAACTCTTGAGCATATTTCAAGCAACTTGCATCAAGGTCTTTCTTTGATAAATTAGCTGTATTTAAAGTCTCTGATCCAACAGGTCCAAGTTTCATAGCCCAATAAGAGTCGCCTATAATAGGTCGCCCATATTTTCTAATATGATACCTATCAGCGAAATAAATGAGTTTAATAGCCTTCATCTTGTTTATTTTACCCTCTTTTTTACGGGCAAAAAGATTAATCGCCTGAGTGCTCTTTTTGCACAATGATGTGATCATTTGTGTTATTTATTGAAAATATAGTGGACTTCGACCTCTTGTTAATACTAACATCTTTGGGGACAAATACCGATAAATGAGTACTTTTTATCGTACTAACATAATGTAAAGCTCTGCTTGATAAAACATCTTTGTTGAAACTAGCTAATTTTGAGCTAGCTCTAGTTGGCTCCGCAGGTAGGATTCGAACCTACAACCCGCTCCTTACGCTTGTCCTACTGTTACCAATAGGGACGGACTATATCATGTCCCCCTCATGGGGACCGGGGCGCTTCCCATCCCGGCAACGCCGGAACAGTACTCTCTTTCGAGATAGTCTCTACACCTTCCTTCGTTTATGTCTCGAAGGCTTGGCTCGGGATTATCCCACCTCTCAGCGGGACTTCCCCGAGTTCACCCCGTTATTCGATCCGCCTTACGGCGGAAAGCTGCGTTGTGCCGCTTCCGGCACATATTCTCGGCCATGATCTCATCATGGCGTCGATCCGTTCACAGGGAGACGCTCTACCATTGAGCTACTGCGGAATATATTTTTTGAAGCCGTCCTGTACGTAAGGACAGGGGTATATTACAAGATACCGCTATTTTTTTCAACCCGTCTAAATAAGAAAAACCGCCAATATATGGCGGTTATATCCCCTTCAGCCGACCCGGCTCCCCCGTTCTGCGGATAAGAGGTTCCGGATTTCTCGCCCAATCCCGCTGATAGCGGGACGACCCCAGTCGTGTGTTAATTACCGGCTTAGGACGGTCAGGGTGCGTAGCCTGCCGGTACCGGAACAAGTTAATATCCCTGTCCGTGGTCCGACCAAAGAGGAAAGCTATGAAAGAACAGCTTTAGGGGATATTAACTCATTATCAACCGATAAATAAAGATTACCGGCCCACACTGGAATGAAAAGAGATTTAAAAAAACGCCCCGGTGGGGCGTTTTTTTATTATTTCTTTTTTCTCCTCAGAAATGCAGGGATATCCCACATATCATCTCTCTTGTCTTCCTCGTCCAGGATAGATTCCTCCTTTTTCTGGACTATAGGAACAACAGAGGCCTCTTTGAAATCCTTTCTGGTATCCGATGAAAAAAGATTTTCAACCTTATCGCTCTTAGTGTTATCCAGCTCCGGTATCTTATTCACGACCGGCTGGGTAAATAACTGCGTTTCTCTCTCTCTTGAGTGATTAAAGCCAACATTGCCAAAACCAGTGGCGATGAGATTTATCTTAAGCGCACCCTTAGGAACGCGGCGGTCGAAGTAGGCTCCGAAGATTATCCTCGCGCTCGGATCGGCGTTTTCGGTGATTATCTTGGCGGCCTCGTTTATCTCAGCCATCTTAAGATCTACTCCTCCAGAAATTCCAAAGAGGACACCTTTAGCGCCTTCTATCGAGCGCTCAAGAAGCGGAGAATTAATGGCCTGAGTGGCGGCCTTAATAGCTCTATCATTGCCACTAGCCTGACCTACTCCCACAATGGCAACTCCAGCGCCCTGCATGATCGCCTTAATATCCGCGAAGTCGACGTTTACAAGACCAGACGCGGCGATTATCTCGGATATTCCCTGGACGGTATTCTTCAAAACCTCATCTATCTTCAGGAAAGCCTTGTTTATAGAAGTGTCGTTGCCGATTATGGAAAAAATGCGGTCGTTAGGGATGACGATAAGAGAATCAACTCTGTCACGAAGACGGGCGATACCCTCCTCAGCTATCCTTGTTCTTTGTGAACCCTCGAAAGCAAAAGGTTTTGTGACGACAGCGACGGTAAGAGCCCCAACCTCCCGGGCAGCTTCGGCGACGATGGGGGTTGCTCCCGTTCCTGTTCCCCCTCCCATTCCAGCAGTAAGAAAAATGAGATCAGCTCCCTGAAGAGCCTCAACAATTTCGGCGCGGCTTTCCTCGGCGGATTGCTTGCCAACTTCCGGATTCATACCGGCACCCATACCCCTCGTGAGGTTCCGGCCGATATTTATCCTATGACGAGCGGCCGTCTTTTCCAGATCCTGGATATCGGTATTAAGGGCGATAAACTCCACCCCACGGATGAAGTCGCTGCTCATGCGGGTTACGGCATTATTGCCGCAGCCGCCGATACCGACAACCTTGATGCGGACAACGGGAGCCGAAGCGGGCTCACGATTAGGAGTAAACATCTTTCTTGTAGCCGTCTTCGATGAAGCCTTTTTCTTATCCGATGACCTTACAATCTTTTTAGTAGTTTTCGCAGTTTTCTTCGTAGCCATTAGGGCATCATGTTCTTTAATAATTGAACCATCCAGCCGACACCTTTACCGTTCGAGGCGGGTGAGGCTTTAAACCCTCCTCCTCCCCCGACCGTATCACTCCAAAGGAGGATTAGGCCTATCACGGCGGCATATTCGGGTGATTCCGCATATTCTAACAGACTTTGGTCATGAACTTCAAAAGGGGTTAGATTAGGCAGTCCAACCTGACTAGTGAGTTTGAGTTCTTGTCTTGAAAGCTCCACCACTCCAGGAAGCTTAGCTCCCCCGCCGACGATAACAGCCCCGGCAGGAAGACGGCCAGCTTTACCAAGAAGCCTTAGGTCGTTATTAACAAATTCAAATATCTCCTGAAGACGGGATTCTATAACCTCAGCCACGAATCTTCGGGAAGGATTACCGTTGGCGTTCATATCGACTTTTTTAAGATCGATGACGTCCTTAGACGGAACATCCTTAGCCACAGCGTATCCATGGGCAATCTTCAGCTTCTCAGCAATCTCAACGGGAATCTTCAGGGCGACGGCGAGGTCGGTCGTTATATGATTTGCGCCAACCGGGAACATATTCGTATGTAAAAGCTTATCCTCTTCATATACAGCTATACCTGTCGTCTGATGGCCGATATCGATAAGGACCACACCAAGCTCCCTCTGGTTTTTATTGAGTGCGGATCTCGCGGAAGCGAGAGGATTAAAGATGAGCCCGCCGACATCCCCTCCTCCCACCTCGACGCATTTCTTAAGGTTCTTAACAGCCGGACCGAAGGCGTCAACGATGAGACTGGAAACCTCAAGCCGAGCTCCAATCATACCGAGCGGGTCTTTTATATCTCCTATGCCGTCGACCACGAACTCACGGGTCAGCGTATGGAGTATCATTCTATTTTGGGGAAGATTAATAGCCTCTGAAGCCTTAACCACCCGATCGATGTCATCCTTGTATATCTCGGAGTTAGCGCGAGCGACAGCGATGATGCCTTTCGATATTTGAGAGCGAACATTCGCTCCGCCGACGTTCATATAGATATTACGTATCGAAGGACGATAGAAGGATTTTATCTCAGTGATAACATCGCCTATAGCGCGAGCAGCGTCATCCATACTGACGACCGCCCCTTTTCTTACTCCGGCCGAAGGACGGGTGATTCCATAGATGAGCCTCAGCTTATCTTTGCCGGTCTCGGCGACGACAGCTTTAATGCTCTCTGATCCAACGTCCAGTCCCAGTACGGTATTCTGCGCCATATTCCTTGTTTATCAGGTTAGATGTTATGAGATATTGAATCCGGCCTTTTTTATCGTCTCTTCCTCCTTTCTCTCCATGAGATCAGCGTCGGCTTTTCTTATATGATCAAAGCCCAAAAGATGCAATATTCCGTGCACCAAAAGACGCCGAATATCTTCATTATGAGCGGAGATATATTTCGGCGCAAGATACACTTCCCCGAGGTGTTTGTATTTCGTATCCGGGCGGGGAATATCCGGAGCTTCAAACGATAAAACTGTGGTAGGCTTGTCTTTTTTTCTGTATGAAAGGTTCAGCTCATGCATAAGCTCATCGGAAACAAGATAGATATCTATCTCCGAGCCCTCAACACCCAGAACGGCAAGCGTCTTCTTCGCCCAACGTGAAATATCGTTCTCAATCGGCATACTAGACGATTGCCGTGCGTACGATATCGGAAACGACCTTACCGTCGGCGCGGCCTTTGAACTCGGCCATAGCCTCCTTCATGACAGAATTGAAATCTTTATTCCCTCCGGCGACGATGCGGTCAACGACCGCCTGAATCTCCTCTACCGGAAGCTCCGGAGGAAGATATTCCTGTATAAGGGCCAGCTCCTTTTCCTCCCCTTCTTTAAGGTCATCGCGTCCGGCATCGCCGTACATCACGATAGACTCCTTTCTCTTTTTGGCTTCACGCTTCAATATGGCGAGAACATCATCATCAGTAAGCTCTCCCGTTCCGCCCTTTCCTTTAATGGCAATCGATTCATTCTGAAAAGCCGACATGAGGAGACGCAAAATGCCGACGCGGAAAGCATCGGCATTTTTCATCGCCGCCTTGAGGTCGGACATCATCCTTTCCTTCAGGGACATTTGCGATATTTATTGATTGGTTTATATGAGACCTTCTTTCTTCATCTTCTCGTACTCAGCCTTCTTTCCGATGCAATGCAGGGCGGAAAGATGACGAGAACGGGCGTTCTGAGGACGCTTCAAAAATCTCCTCCTTTTAACCTCGAGAAGAACGCCGGACTGTTGGACCTTCTTGGAAAACCTGAAGATCACCGATCCAGCCGATTCCCCTTCCTTCTTTTTTACGGTGATAGCCATTTATTTGTTGCTTTTATACTTAGTATTTACCAGAAAATTCATCGACCGACAATCCTCTCGCGAGTGACCGAAACTGGTTCTTTCGGTGGGTTTTTGACCACTGAATGGAGAGATCCACCCTTATCCCCTTCAAAACGAGGGATAATATGTATATGAAGGTGGTCTATTGCCTGGCCGCTCATCCTACCGTGGTTTATACCTATTGTAAACCCTTGAGGGTTAATGGACTCTTTTAGTATCCCAGTAACCTTTCGGACAGCTGAAAAGACCGGCCCGACGCTTTCTTCCGGCAGATCAAGGATGTTCTCGGCGTGGATTTTGGGGATGATAAGGGTATGACCAAGAGAAATAGGGTGGACATCCAGAAAGGCGAGCACATGGTCGTCTTCATAGATTACCTCCGAAGATATCTCCCCGCTCCCTATCTTACAAAACAGACAGTCCATCAATTCTTATGAAGTCTCTTCCTTACCTCTTCGACTATCTTACCTATAGGCACATTCTCCTGAGTGCCGGTTTTCATATCACGGACTATGACTACGCCTTCATATATTTCCTTTTGCCCTAAGATGAGAGCTATCTGAACCTCTTCCTTATCGGCAACCTTCATCTGAGCCTGCAGGGAATCCTTTCCAAGAGCTTCGAGAGCCCGAATGTTCGCCTTTCTAAACTCCTCCATAAGGGCAAATGCCTTCTTCTTAGCCGTCTCGCCGACATGGACGACAAACACTTTATCCTTCTTCCGGGGTCCGAAATCTATATCCTTATCTTTTAATATGCCAATAATGCGGTCAATGCCCATAGCAACACCGACAGCCGGAGTAGATTTTCCGCCAACAAGCTCAGCGAGATAATCATATCTTCCTCCTCCACCGAGAGCGATGTTCTCTCCTTCCGTGTAAAACTCGAAGACAGTCCTATTGTAATAATCTAAACCCCTGACGAGATATGGATTCAGCATATAAGGAAGCCCTATCTCATCAAGGAGTTCTAACACCCCTTTGAAGTGCGTCCGACAGGGAGAACAGAGGCTATCAAGGATGGAGGGAGCCCTTCCGCGAAGTTCCACGCAGGCCTCGTCCTTACAATCCAGAAGGCGAAGGACATTGGTATCCATACGACGCTCACAATCCCTGCAGACAACCTTTCCCTTCTTCTTCCCGGCAGCCATTTCTTTTCTGTAAAAATCGAGGAGCTTCTTTCTATAGATGGCTCGGCAAGACCGGCAGCCGATGCTGTTTATATGGATCAAAGGCGCTTTTATCCTCATAGCCTCAAGGAAGCGCACTCCAGCAACGATAACCTGAGCGTCATAGATGGGATCCGATTCTCCGCCGATTATTTCGAAACCGTTCTGATAGAACTGTCTAAAACGGCCGGACTGAGGATTCTCGTGACGAAAGACCGGGCCAAAATACCAAAGCTTTACCGGCTGAGGCATGCGACTCATTCCGTTCTCAAGGAAAGAACGGATCATTGAAGCGGTGAATTCCGGCCGAAGAGCAAGATTGTCTCCCCCTTTTGTCTTGAGGGTATACATTTCCTTTTCGACGATGTCAGTCCCCATCCCAACACCTCTCACAAAGAGGTCTATATTCTCGAGAACAGGTGGCTCAATATAGCCAAAACCATAGAAGTCAGCGATATCAGCGGTCGACTCTCTGGCCTTTTCCCAATATGGCGATTCTTCCGGGAGGATATCGCGCATACCTTTAGGCGTCTGAAAAGGGGTCAGCTTCTTCGACGGTTCCTTTTCTTTTGGAGGAGTGGTCATCTGTCAGGGATCTATTTATTACTACCGGTGAAGATCTCAAAAGGCGGCCAGACCCTGAATTTCACCACGCCGACGATATCTTTTTTATCGAGCGGCCCCCAACTTCTGGAGTCGAAGCTGGCCACCCTATTATCCCCCATAACGAAGTATTGATCCCCTGAAAGGATAAACTCCGATTTCGAGAAGGCGTCCGTCTCGATTCCTTGAGGAATATATTTTTCATCCAATTTTTCTCCATTCACGGATATCTCTCCATCAGAGAGGTTTATAGTATCCCCAGGAAGGCCTATGATGCGCTTTATGTAGAATAGGGCGCGGTTGCCTGGATAATGAAAGACGATAACATCGCCCCTGGACGGACTCTCAAAGCGATAGGAAACTATATCGACAACAAGGTAGTTTCCGTTCTGGAAGTTAGGCTCCATACTCGCGCCCTGGACGAGAAAAGGCCTCGCGAGGAATTGGTAAGAGATGAAAAGAGGGAGGAAAGCCACGCAGACCACCTCTAAAGCCTCCCAGATTATCGAATAAAAACGCTTCATTTATGCATGGCGCCGTTCACAAGGCGTCATTTAAGATTTATGATTTGGATGAACTCTGGTTGTAATAATAACGACCGCAAACAACAAGCGCAAGCAATGGATAACCCCGCCAAAAACTGGAAGCTCATCGTAGGCCTAGGAAACCCGGGAAGTCAGTACGCCAAGACATATCATAACGCCGGAGAGATGGCGGTAAGAATGATAGCAGGAGAAGGAACTGATTTTCAGAAGCCATTTTCAATCTGGAACGGAAAGCCCTTTTCATACATTAAAAAAGAAGGGGTTGTAATCATGGTCCCTATGACATACATGAACGAATCCGGGAAGGCGGTCACATCGGCTATCAGGCACTTCGGTATACAGCCATCAGAGATGGCGGTTTTTCATGATGATTCAGATTTACCACTCGGCACTTACAAGATAGAATTCGGCCGCGGAAGCGCAGGACATAACGGCATAAAATCGATTATTGACCATCTGGGAACCCAGGATTTCTGGAGGGTTAGAATAGGAGTAAGAAGTGATGATGAGCAAGGCAGAGCCGGAGACTTCGTCCTTAAAAAAATACCGCCCCATGATATGGAGCGGTTGAATGAGGCGCTATCTCATATCAAAGTCCTGAACCTTGAATGACATCACGAAAGATGTCCTTCCGTCCGGAGAATTAACGAGACTTGAAAGCGGGAACTGGATGTCTGAGATTCCTTTAAGTCCCGCAAGGGCCTTATGAAACTTAGAGACGGAGTCCGCCGAAGGCGCTGTTCCGTTTATAGTGACCGGCTGTATTGTTGATGGAATAGATATCTTTCCGAAGCGGATATCAGGATTAAGTTTTGAAAGCTTTTCCAAGAAAGGAGATATTCCCGTCTCTCCCCTTCTCGCTTCGGCGACGAGGGCTACCGACCGGTTAAAATCAATCGACTGAGAAGAAAGAAGATTGAACTCTATCAGCTCGTTCTGAGAAAGTCCGCGGATAGACTGCTGAGCGATGTTTAGGCGATTACTCCTAAGAAGCAGATCTCCGGCACCGGCGATGAACACAAGAAAGACCATGGCGCCGATGAATATCTTCCCCCAAAGAGAGACCATATCCATAATCTGTCCTTGGTCGTATTCTTTTATGGCGCTTACTGGTCCAAGCGATATCATAGTATCTTCTGACCTGGAGAGAGAACCCCTTAAAGACGCTCCAAAAGCTCCGACCCAAGATGATTTGAGCCTTCCTTCAGAAATGGAGAGTTTTTCTACTTTAACCCTAGTGAACTGTCTCTTGACCGCTTCGACGATTTTATCAGAAAGATCGTCGGCGTTTACGATGACGTTTCTCACTTCGCTTCCGAATCTGGAGAGCGAGAAGTTCATAACCTTCCCGGCCTCCGCGGTTATATTCTGTTCAAGTTTGTCGAAGGATATACTCTTGTCCTCTCCCTGAATACCTTTCCAGGAATAAAAATAATCAAAATAGAGATTACCGTTCTTCACGACCATCATATCAACCCCTTCGCTCGATATATCGATAATAAGATCTGAGGTGTCCTTGGATAATTTACCCGTCACGCCGGCCGCCCTCACTACACTAAGGCTTTGAAATTCGATTGCCACAGGTAAAAACCCGGATTCTTTAATAGCAGCTATCCAGTCATCAATGGTTGATGAAAGAGAAAACGCCCCAAGAAATTCGTAACCAACGCCGCCAGCCGTCTCCCCTATCATCTGATATCCATGATATGACTGCGCGATATTTATAGGAGATATCATCTGCAGATTAAGCTCCGCAGCCTCTTTAGTCCCCGCGGCATCAAGCTGTGGAAGACTGAAGAATTGCGAATAAACAACATTAGAGGAAAGGGCTACGACGACATCGAGCGTCTTTCCTTGTGCTCCCATCATGGCCCTAAGATCTTTTAAGGCAGCGACTGCCATATCCTTATTCTTAATCTTCCCTCCCTCGATGATGCCGGGAGGAATTCTTAAGGAGAACATATGAACCTTTCCATCTTCGGCCCGATAATATCTTATAGCGGAGTCATCTACCGAAAGACCGCCCGCAATACGGATGGAGCTTAATTTTTTAATTATCTTAAGGGCAGATTCAAGAGGTTTCATTATAGTTCTATTTCTTTAAGCGATTGCTTGCGTATCTCTCTGGTAGTCGTATCGACCGACAATATCTCTTCCATCTTCCTTTCGCGGAAGAAAACCCTTCCGGTCGATCTTATCCTATAGTGACATCCCCAAGAGACAGTACAGACTCCGAGATCTATCGGGTCCTTTTCCACAGTGATATCGACGGAGACAGTGTGAGACCCGGCATCTACAGTTAAATTATACGAGCTTCTGTAATTATTTTTAATAACCCGGTAGAAAGCATCGTCAGTTCCAGCCCTAGCCCCGAAGAGCGCCTCTGTCGCAAGGAGAGATCCGAAGCTGCCACTTGAAAAGGAAAAAGCGAGAAATGCCGAAGCGGCGACTATCTCGATTATTATACCGGATATAAGAAGAATGACAGGTAAGGCTGCCACTCCGCGTTCATTATTTTTCGTTAGAAGCCTTTTTCCCATATTTCTCTGTAATACCATGGAGCCCGTCGCTATACCGCCAGATTCACCCTATTACGAACGAAATCGGCATAGAGCAGATTACGGGCTCCAGTTGACGATAATATCCTCAATGATAGGAGTCATAGACTGAGAGGCGTCCGTCTCAAGGAAGACCTTGTAGCGGAAGTAGCGCCTATTGTTATGCGTTGACTGATTTACGATGCTAACCGGAGAGCCTGGGCCAGACGAAAGATAAGTATCCGTGTCGACCGATGTTCCTCCTGGACCGATAAAGGCGCCATCGCCGGATGCTTTGCTCCCCCAACCTATATTCGCATCACAAGTAGGAGCGTTTGTAGCTCCATTTTCGCAATTAGAAGAAGCAAACTGGAAAGATACCCGGCCACCGTTAGCTTGACCGCTCCAAACGATGTAGTTAAAGGAGGCGCCGGTTGTCACCTTTGTATCGAAAGTTCCCGATTCGAGATTACCCTTAACCGGACCGGGAGACCACTGGCTTCTGACCTTATAATTGGAAACACTGCAGCCGTCACCCGTCTCTACCTGATTACAGTTGAAACTAATCCAGCCTGCCGTATCGCTCCAAGCCCAACCGGAAAACTGACCCTGATTATCTATTTTGACCTGATATAAGGATTGGGTACAGCTGTAGTTAGGCGACGCGCCACCAGTCTCCGGATTATGACAATCAAAGCTTATCCAACCTAAGACATCCGACCAAGCCCAACCGCTCAAGTTGCCGTTATAATCATTAACGACCTTATAGCTGACCGGTGAACAGGAAGACCCAGCAGGACCCGTCGCGCAATCGAGAGAAATATAATTGAAAGGGCCACCCGTAGGACCGAACTGGGCATATCCCCCTAATCCGTCCTTTTCAACATCGACGGTTCCGGTCGAGAGAAAATCTATCCAACCAATGGAATCCGACCACGCATAATAGTTCGGATAGGTGGCATCGATATTTGTGGCAGCTAAAACCACCCGAGACAGACAACCGACAACGAACGGAATTATGACGATTGAGATGATAATGACCGCTTTCCTTAAGATGCCTTCTTTTTGGAATTTCATATTTTAAAAATTCAATAGTTTGATGACGCCCGGCAACGTCTCATAATCAACATTATTATCGGAAAAGAACGTCGTCGTCTGACCAATGAATGGACCGGTCGACCCGGGACCGCCATCCCAATTAGAAAGCCTCAGAGAGATGTTTCTAGTCCTCGATATGTACCCGGAGATCTTTGTTTGCCGCTGACTTCCGGCAGAAAGCCAAGAAACGGTAACCGTAACTCTTTGGGTCGACGGATCATCTATTCCTCCGACAGAGACTATATCTCCTCCTCCGGTACGGCCGACATTATCGATGATAAAAAAACGAGTGTACGGGACGCCGTCTATAGTGACAGCCTCCTCTCCAGATACGAGATTAAAACTATCTTCTCCGAGACTAAGATGAAAAGCGGTTCCTTTCGTGACATCATAGACCGTTTTCCATTCGGCTTCAGAAATCGCCTTTACGTTGTCGAATGTTTCCTGAGCAAGTTCTGTTCCAATGGCGGAAAAACGGGCATTCGCATTCGAGTTCAAAGAGACGACGTAGGTCGAGACAACGCCTCCTATTATCGTAGCTGAAATACCGACCGCTATTAGGATCTCTACAAGCGATTGTCCCCTAATGGAAATCAGCTTCGACATCATGTTAATGATATCCGAACGAGCGAGCTACAACAAACCGCGCATCCACACTCTTTATGCTATATGTTCGATACAAGCTGATATACGGGAACAATGACTGCGAGAGCGATAACGCCGACTGAGAGACCAAGAGAGAGAAGAAGCACTGGCTCTAGGAACGAGACCATTATTTTAACCGAAGAATCAACCTCGGAAGCGTAGAACTGGGCCAGAGTCTCCAGAACATCTTCCATATGGCCAGCCTTTTCGGAGATAGCCATAAGATTGGTGACAACCTTAGGAAAGAACGGCTCTCTACGGAAGGCCTCACCAACTGTCATTCCCTTCGCAATACCCTCGTTCGCAATGCGCATCAACGCAGCCTTAAGGTCATCGTTTCCCACAGCATTAGCGGTTATTTCTATCGCTTCAAGGATTGGAAGTCCAGCCCTCAAGAGAGAAGAAAAAGTAGCGGCGAAACGCTGGATGGCAAGATGCTGAAAGATATCCTTAATGACAGGAGTCTTGTTTAATATCCTATCCCTCACTGTGATACCGAGACGATTCTTAAAGAAGAAATAGAAGCCGAAGATGAGTGATCCTATGAAGAGCGGAAATATTATCCCGGCAAACTTACCCATAAAAAGACCGACAGAAAAAACTATGCGGGAGAAAAGAGGCGGCTGAATAGAAGTCTGAGAAAAGACATTCGCTATCTTCGGAAGAACAAAGAGGACCATAAGAAGAAGAACGAGCATAGAGACCACTATCAGGATGACTGGGTATATAAGAGCACCTTTAACCCTATTTTGAAGGTCTTGGTCCTTTTCTAGTGAATTAGAGACATTAAAGAAAACTCCATCCAAGTTTCCAGATTTTTCTCCGGCCCTTATGAGATTTACAATAACGCTCGAAAAATATTGGGGATATTTGGCAAAAGTCGAATAGAAAGGCTTTCCTTGGCTAAGGTTCTCGCGAACCTCTACGAGAAAAGATTTCATAACCGGTTTATCAAAATCGGATATCAGGATATCTATAGCCTTGAAAAGGTCTGTACCGACCTTCAACATGAGAGCCAGGTACTTAGTAAGAAAGACTTTATCAGTAAGGGTTATTTTCTGCCCAAAGGATGATTTCCATCCTTTTTGGGACTCAATGGTAAGCGATTTGATAGAGATGGGCTTATAGCCCTGCCCAGCCATCCACTCAAGGACCTGATTTGGGCTCCCGGCATCGAGATCTCCCTCTATCATCTTTCCCCCAGCCTGGGAAGCTACGTAATGGTATCTCATTGGATGTTTTTTATTCCCTTACGACGCGAAGTAATTCCTCGATTGTCGTCATGCCTTTTTCGACCTTACGAAGACCATCCTCAAACATACTCATCATCCCCTGCGAACGAGCCACCACCTTCATTTCATCAAGATCGAAGTGGGAAGAAAGGATAACTTTTCTTACCTCCTCAGAGACACTTAGAACCTCGAAGATACCTATGCGACCCCTGTAACCAGTACCGCCACAAGAGGGGCACCCGCTTCCGGCATAGATAAACCTCGGAGGTTTGAAATCTTTCTCAAGACCAAGATCCGCCATCTGCTTTCTGAGAGATACTATTTGTTCTTCGGTCGGAGACAGCGAATGGATGCAATCTATACATATCTTCCTTACGAGACGCTGGGCGATGATAGCATTAAGAACCGCGCCTTCAAGGAACGGAGGAACACCCATATCCATAAGACGAGGGACAGCCGTAGAGGCGTCGTTAGTATGCAATGATGAAAGCACTAAGTGTCCGGTAAGGGCTGCCTGGACGGCGATAGAAGCCGTCTCATTATCGCGAACCTCACCGACGAGAACGATATTCGGATCCTGACGGAGAATAGAGCGGAGACCGGTGGCAAAAGTAACACCAGCAGCCGGATTTATCTGAGTCTGATTGACGTATTTTATATTGTATTCGATGGGGTCCTCGATGGTGACTATATTCACCTCCGGCCGATTAAGGATATTTAATATCGAATAGAGAGTGGTCGTCTTTCCGGAACCAGTCGGTCCGCAGACGATGACCATCCCGTAGCTCTTCTTGATATTATCCTCGACAAGGGCGACCGTATCATCCAACATCCCAACCTCAGAAAGAGCTAGCGGACGCTGGGCGGCCGTAAGAAGACGCATATTGATCTTCTCGCCATGAAAAGTAGGAATTATGGAAACACGGATATCGAGCATATCAGGACCGATCTTATATCTTATACGCCCGTCCTGAGGCTTATAATGCTCGTCTATTTTAAGGGCCGCGAGAAGCTTCACGCGAGCGATGATGGCAGGATGTACCGTCTTCGGAATCTTCATTATCTCATGAAGGATACCGTCGATGCGATAACGGATTAGGATGCCATCCTCGAATATTTCGAGATGAATATCGGAAGTATGAAGGCTTACCGCATAGGCGATGATATTGTCGACGATTGCGACGATGGGAACATCTGCGGCAGCTTCCTCTCCTTTCTTCCCTAATTTAAGGGATTCCGTGATGTTCTCTTCTATCAGACGCTTAAAATCCTCAGACTGCCTGCGGCCATAGAGGGCAAATCCCTTACTTAGATCGCTATCAGTCGCAAGATAGGCTCTTATCTTTCCATTTAGATACTGCTCAAGAAACTCTATAGACTCAAGATCGGACGGATTCTCCATCGCCGCCGAAATAAAACCATCTGCCTCCCTTCCGAAGACGATGACGCGGCGCTGTCTCGCGAGCGACTCAGGAAGAAGACGAAGAACGTTCTCGTCTATATTCTTATCGAAAAGAGCGGCAAGCGGAATATTAAAGTAACGACTAAGAAGCTGAAAAAGGTAGCTCTCAGCAACAATGCTCCTTGAAATAAGAGCTTCCGCCACATTCGTCTTAAGACGGATGGAATCTTCAGCTATCGCGTCGAAGGTCGCCGCATCGATGAGGCCCTCCTTTATCGCGATATCCTTTAGTTGATTGACGGGAATTTGGATCATGGCGCCGATCGGCCCGGCATCAGAGGATCAGAATTTGATCAGTCTCCATATCGCCGAACCTGAAAACCAAAAATTATTTATAAGTATAACAGAAATGGATACAGGCAACCAAAGATAGAATAGCGGTATCCTCTCCCCTTTTCTTCCACGGACCGTAAGAAAAATATGACAGATAAGATAAAGAACAATGAGGACCGGCAGAAATATGAGAACGCCCGGATATCCAGAAAGAAATATAGCGGTCGAAGCGATGGCTATCTCCCCACCATCAAAAAACTTTCCCTTAGACCTTTTATTTATCGCTATCATCGCAGCAGCGAACAGGGCGGCAAATATAAGAGATACTCCAAATGGAAGATAATATCTCGTCCCCACATAGTAAAAAAAATAATCTATGCCGCGATGGGGAGGCAGGAGATATTTGGAGACGGCATTGCCGGCCCACGCGTTGTACTGAAGAACCGATACGACGGTCGCGCCGATGGCGACCCAAATGACAGAGAGGGCGGCCATAAGCCATGCCTTTTTTACCAAAAAGGAGCGCAATTTTATTTGCGCTCCCAGAAGGAATATTGCGAATGATGCGGCGAACAAAAGCATGATTAGAGATCGAGGGCGGGATCCGTTCCTATCTCATAGAAACAGGTGTCCTCGATATAGGTCGCGCAAGTATTCTTGTTTCCGCCGTCGCTAGCCATCTTAGACCTCTGTTTCTGTGATTCAAGCCTGGCGTCAAGCTCGTAAGTAAGGGTCGGGGAGTTGGCGCACATATAGGCATAGAAATAAGTGGCCGTATTCGAGGGATCGACGGGAAGATAAGGGATTGGGGAACCTCCGGCAATGCTCGAGAGGTCGACATTTATCCATCCAGCTCCGGCGACGGTGTTAGTGGTACTTACAGCAGCACAGGTCGCAGTAGCGAAAGGCCCATGGGTAGCAGTCGGATCAAAAGTACAACGACCACCGGCGGTACAAGTACCAAGGCTCGGAGAAGATGCCTGCGAGATATATATCGCGAGTGCGTTCTTCATAGTATCAAGATCAGAAACTCTTTGAGAGTCCCTTGCTTGAGCTAAGAGCTCGGCAGGATTTAATACTACCACCACGGCGGCCGCGAGAACGGCAAGGATTGCTATCACTATCAGGAGCTCAACGAGGG
>JAQTUL010000011.1:0-41420 GCA_028710275.1 Candidatus Colwelliibacteriota bacterium
AATACCAATTCCATGGTTTCTCCGGATGAGAGAGAACAAACTCTGGTGTGATACTCGGATTACTACTCAAATAATTCCAATCCCACGGTTTCTCCGGATGAGAGAGAACAAACTCTGGTGTGATACTTGGATTCCTACTCAAAGAATACCAATTCCATGGTTTCTCCGGATGAGAAAGAACAAACTCGGGTGTGATACTCGGATTACTACTCAAATAATTCCAATCCCACGGTTTCTCCGGATGAGAGAGAACAAACTCTGGTGTGATACTCGGATTACTACTCAAAGAATACCAATTCCATGGTTTCTCCGGATGAGAAAGAACAAACTCGGGTGTGATACTCGGATTCCAACTCAACAGATTCCAATTCCATGGTTTCTCCGGATGAGAAAGAACAAACTCGGGTGTGATACTCGGATTACTACTCAACAGATTCCAATTCCATGGTTTCTCCGGATGAGAGAGAACAAACTCTGGTGTGATACTCGGATTACTACTCAAAGAATACCAATCCCATGGTTTCTCCGGATGAGAGAGAACAAACTCGGGTGTGATACTTGGATTACTACTCAAAGAATACCAATCCCATGGTTTCTCCGGATGAGCGAGAAGAAACTCGGGTGTGATACTTGGATTACTACTCAAAGAATACCAATCCCATGGTTTCTCCGGATGAGCGAGAAGAAGTTTAATTAACGAATTCATTTGAGTGTAATATATTACACAAAAATTTTATCAATAATCAATTTTTATTCATCCTCTTTATTGAGGAGATGTTTAATACTTGCGTCTTCAGATTTTTAGTCTTGATATAGTTTTCAAGAAGACCGTGTGGTGGATTTGTCCAACTAAGACTGTTCGTTGGGGTTGTATATTCAGATAGAACAAATTGTGGGAGATCGATAATACTCTCCCTATCCCCTATAATGATATGATCATTTGGAAATGTATTGTTGGAATCCAGTATCAGTCCATCTATAGATGCGAAATCGATCGTCTTTGCTTCATCAGTGTACACCAAGTCAAATCGAGTCTTTACGACATAATCGTATTTAATATTATGATCATATTCATATCGAATCATCAACTCGAGACACTTCTGAAGTTTACTATACTGACAATATCCATGTGTGAAATCTCTCATTCGCGGATCGAACGTAGAACAGTCGAACAAGACATTATTCTCAACACGACATGATTTATAATATCCATTAATAGATGTTATCTTGTTATCTGAAAAATAGTTTAGTTTACTTTGGATATAGGGATGATATCCATATTGATCTTCATATGCCTCCATAAAGATATCAAACTTATCATGAGGAAACATAGAGAAAAAGCTCTCTTTACACTCGTTCCATGTTCTTGTATGACCACATACAAGAACGGCAACTCGATTCTGTTTAGTTATTAAAGACATCTTTAATAACTATAATAATTCTTTATCATACATTCCGATCAATCCAATTGTAGGAACTTGAAATCGAATTCACACAATATAGTACCGACATAATGATTATTCTGAATTGGTTTCTTTTTCTCTCCTTCTACACACCCATCGTCATCAAGATGTGACACGATATAATAACAGCTCAGAATCATATCTTGTGTCACAAGAGAAAATCTATCTTCAACAGCCGAAACCAGTTGTGACAAATGGATAAGTTTCTGCATATCCGCATCCGGAAAGAGTGCATTCATTTTGTCGAATTGTGGATTTTGGGGCATGATAGTTCCTTCAGAACGTGGTGTTATTTTCTTGGGAAGACTATCCAACCATTTAAACTCTGGTTTCTTCAGATTTTTAAACATGGGGTATTCTAACAATTCGGATGCAGTTGGTCGGTCTACATCATTGAACTGAAAACATCGGCGAAGCATATCGTTAAATTGATTGGTATTTTTGTACCGAGCACAGTAATTAACCAGTACACATGTTTCGTGTACGTCTTTTTCCTCATCTTTACAGTATTGTCTATATTTCCAATTCACAGGACATCCCATCCGTTTCAATGTCGATTTTGAAGTTTTTTCCCAAGTATCTCCTTCAGCAAAGACATGTCCTGTCAAACAATCGAATGCAATTGTTCCGAAACCCCAGATATCAATCGCCGTTGTGTATATCGAATCCATGAAAACCTCGGGGGCGCACATATTAGTTGTGACAAGAGCCTCTTTGTCACCAATTCTTGTCATACCGAAATCAGCTACCTTTACAACCCCATCTTTCATCAACACATTATACACGTTTAAATCTCCGTGAACAAAATTCTTTGAGTGCATAAATTCTAATACACAGAGAATTGAATGAAAGATCTCGATCATCTTAATTTCTGATCGAGATGTTTGGAAATAATCATCCAATGTCCCTTCACATAGTTCAGTGATGACAGAAATTTGTCCACTGTTATAAATGATTTTTTCAATATCAATAATATTTGGATGATTCACCGAGTTGAGAAATGAAATCTCTCTTATTGCACTTGGACAATCAGGTTTACGATACGTTTTTTTGGCATACGGTTTTCCGTTTGATGTTATCGATTCAACTTTTCCGTAAGTACCTCCACCCAGAGTTTCGATGACCGTATGCGGGAGAGTAGAGATGACTTTCTTCTGAGACATGATTGAACGTATGATAGTGATATTTAGTACCAAATGATTATAAAAATCATTTTTACGAGAGTATCAGCTTTTAAAATATCTTTCGATAGGGCCCTCTCGTTCCCCTACTCTATTTTCAGATACAATAGAATGATATTTATGAACCGTAAAAGATTTCTCTGTGCCAACCCAAAAATCTCTACACGATTCGAAATTCACTCCTCCCCAAGTTTTACTATGAACAGTCATTACTAAAGAGAGATCAAGTGACATATAATGACAAGAGAAATCTATCTTTCCAGTACATGAGATAAATTTAATATCTTTATCAAGTGGATTCCTCTTACCGTGATCAGTCTCTCCACCGTTACAATCCTCATCGAAAAATGTCTTCTCGTCAGATAGAACTATACTTGTTCTAGAACAATATTCTCGAATTTCATCGTTAGAAACTCTCTCCTTCGCAGTGATAAAAGGAGGTGTGAGAATGAATGTCTGTTTCAAACTAGATTGGATATCTCTCAACTCCGAAAGAAGATTAACACTGATCATGATATCGGATTTAAGAATGAGAACCCTATCGGTCATAGAGTAATTGTTCAAGAGAAAATTAAAGATGTTTATACAGTCATGTCCAAGAGTTTTAGGAGTCGATTCATTGTAGTCAAAGAGAGAGATCTCTTTACAGATACGATCGAGTATCTTATGTTTTGTGATAAGCTCAGTAATCTTCTCGTTAGAGAGTTCATGTTGATGGGTATTATAGACAATCATTTTATCGAAAACAAGAGGATCAACGCTCTTTCCGAGATGTTCAATACACAGATCGGCGTGTTCTAATCCTAGTGTTGCATGAGTGATAAAGACTAATATGTTCTTCATTTTGTGTTAGCATCAACTCTTTATCGATATTTCGGAGATGTTCGGAGATCACAACCTATTTCCGAAACCGGAAAGTTTTTCGGCGGAGAGGTCGCATCTCTCACAAATATTGAGAGAGTTTGATATACTTTTTTCAATTTCAAATAGTTTTAGAAAAGGGGGATTTCCTTTGAACTCCGAAAGTCATAAATTTGTATCATCGTGTGTTACAGTACCATTTTAATTTATGACTTTCGGACGTTTCTGAACTCCGAAAAACATCATCTCCGAAAAAATCACATTGACATTCGTTACTAACTATTACTAACTATTCTAACTATTACTAATAACGTACTAACAAAATGTTCAAGTGTGAATTCTGCGATAAATAATTATCTTCAAAAAAAACAATTTGAACTATTACTAACTAACTTACTATTACTAACAAAATGTTCAAGTGTGAATTCTGCGATAAAGAATTATCTTCAAAAAATAATTTGAAGATACACCAAACTATTACTAACTAAATGAATAGCTTACTAACTATTACTAACAAAATGTTCAAGTGTGAATTCTGTGATAAAGAATTGTCCTCCAAAAATAATTTGAAGATACATCAAACGCGTGCAAAATACTGTTTAAAATTACAAAAGGATGTAAACCCTTTAATAGTATGTAAAACTGACGAGTGTCGTTATTGCTTGAAAAGTTTTCAATATAAACAAGAGAAAGATAAACACGAAAATATATGTATAGAAAAAATTATAATAGAACGGACATCAGGTATTCTGTCGTCAATAGAAAATCTTAAACTAGACCATGAGAAAGAGTTAGCAACACTTAAATTGAATCTTAAACTAGAACACACCGAAGAGTTAGCAACACTTAGATTAAATCTTAAACTAGAACACTTCGAAGAGATGTCAGTGCTTAAAGTATTACATGAAAAAGAGAAAACAGAGATATACGCATCTCTTTTTAATAAGGAACACGCATTTACTCATAATCAGAGTTCTAAATTGGTTGATAAATCTGGAAATATAACAAACAATACTATCAGGGGTAAAAATATCACAATGAACTCTCTTAATCTATCACAAGAGAGACTAGAGTCTATAAAGGATACCTACACTATGAAACACTATGAAAGAGGAGGAATAGGACAAGCTGACTGGGTAATCGACAATATTATTAAAGATGAAAATGGAAATCTTATCTATAAATGTACGGATAAGAATAGGAAGAATTTCATTTATCACGATGATAAGGGAAATATAGTAACAGATATACATGCGAAGAAATTGAAGGAATCTATACTTCCTATTATGAATACTAAACTCAAAGAGTTTAAGAAAATTAAATGTGCCGAGTTAGCAGAAATCAGCGATGATGAGAGTGAACTATTAGAAAAGTATAGTGATCTCTACAACGAGAACAGATCAATGGGAAATGAGTTTGATAAGCGATTGATAGAAAAGACCTATTGTTAGTTCTTAATGATATAGGCTGTTGGGGACGGAATGTCGAGAAGATGAAGAGTTAGCTCCTTCTCCTTAACAAACTGATCAACCGCATTACTCTCAGACCATATATGATATCCATACTCATCAAATACAACTATTCCTCCTGGAACGATACGATCCCACATTACACACAATGCATCGTAAGTTGGTTTCTCAAGATCGACATCCATATACAGTAAAGCGATTCTCATTCCCGGACGAGAGTCTACATACTCCTTTGAAGTGACACTGAGATCGCCCTTAACAAGTTCGAACTTGGACTGAGAGAAATTAGCCTCAACAAGTCTGGACGTAATACCCTCTACAGAGATATCATCACGAGAGACAGGACACCTAGAGAACACTTCAGCCATAGCCTTCTTATCAGTGGCATCCTCTAGATCCTCGACAAAGTTCTGATCGAAGAAATCGAATCCGATAACCTTTCGGATACTATTCGGAGTCGTCATAGCGACAAGCTTCAACCATAACAAGAGACTACTTCCTTTGAACACACCACACTCGATGATATCTCCCGGAAGATAAGCGATCATATTGAAGATATTAATCTTGGTAGCCATCTTATAGAATACTGTACGATCATCGCTTCTCATCAACGTATTGAATGCATCGAAAACAACCTGATTATCATTAATCTTCGTATTTGAATTGTAGATTGAGGGTAGACTCATAATTGAATAATTGTTATTAGTTTTTAAGCTTAATTTTTAGATATAGATAAACCCACAGTAAATCCCATTCTTACATTTGATTCGTTATGAATACTACGATTCGCAACACATTTATCTTTCACTATATATTTATACCCAGAGGAATCGTATAGATAAATTCTTTTACGATTTATATTTTTAATACAACTCCAATGAGTCATTGACCCAAATAATCCTGTTAAAACCGATCTATTTCTTTCTTTAAGAAATTTTGTTATACTGTTGAACAATAGCAATGGATGTATTAATTCGTCTTTCAATACGAATACAGTGAAATCGAGATTGATATTCCAATATGTTTTGACATAGTTTTGTGTATACAATAACATTGCCTCTATTTGATAAGAATATAATCCTCTGTGATGGATACGATATTTTTTCTTAACAAAGTTTATGATACTGAGTTTGAGATTTTTCCATTCTTTTTCAGATTTTTTTATTATTAGCCTGCATGAGTTTACAATAGAAAATATACCACATGTTTGTCTTTTCTTTTGATTTAGAGGTTTGATTTGTTCGATAGTTTGTTGATTAGACATTGTGTTTGATGAGGTTAATTCGTGTACACGAATCTTTAACCTTCTTTGTGAAATTGATCAAAAGCTCCATACCAATCTCTATTATAGAATACAGAGAAGAGACTATTATCTTTAGTGTACGACATGCTGACAGTGTACTGGTCATCATCGGTAATCCCTTTATCAAGAGAATCTTCTACCACATAATAGTAGATCTCTTTGTAGCGAACTATACTCTCTCGGTCACAACAGAAGAATCCTCCATTAACAACATCGATATGCTCCTCATAAAATGTTTTATAGTCTGGAGAGATAAGTGATACATCCTTCAAACAGAGAATAGAGACCTTTCCCTCTTTCATAAAGGACTCTGGATAAAACTTAAATCCTTTTGGAATGTTTAGAGTTCCATGTCCATATCCTGCGTCCATCCACAAGAAGAAATCGGTGGTAAAAGGATTCTCCATAGCTACTCGATATACTAGATCTACTTTGGAATTGACAACTATATTGTATTCAGGGCGTTTAACCTCTGGACATAGGGGGTCTTTCTGATTAGCCTTATATTCTTCACTGGACATAATAGTTGATATCTTCTCCTTATAACCGTTCATAAGAAGTGATGAGATAGGTACCGTATAGATTTTAGTCTTTGATTCCATTCCCTTTCTACTCTCTCGGACAAAATCGACGAACTTCTCCTCGACAAATATACAGATATTACAATTCATCTTGAGAATAAAAGAGAGATAGTACATATACAATCGCGTATCTCTTCGGTACACATCTCCCCACGTACTTCTTCCGATATCAAAAAGCGCGGTCACAACCGTGAAAGTCTTTTCTTTTCGTTCGTTACTCATCGTTTCTCAGTTCTATTTAAATTCTCTAATTTAAATAGACTTTATTCTTGTGGTTTACACACTACACCGTTCGATAAAAAATTAGATATCTGTGGGGTGTATATTTGATGCATACCTATATTCAATACATGTATAACTTTCAGATTAAAAGTGGGGATACTGTCTCTATCAATATGAACACCGTACTTAACGGTTTTAGGTTTTATATATACATCTTCGGTATCCTCTTCATCTTCGAATACAATAGGAACTAAATATTCCTTTTCTTCTTGAAAGAATTTATATGCATCAATTGATCTAAGATACTCTTCTGCTGTTGGAAATTTTTCATATTTCATCTTATCTAAATTCTCTGATATATAGTTGTCTCTTTTCAATCTCTCGCGAACCATCTCATATGTAGGAAGAGAGTAATATTCATTGTATATTGGACATTCTTTAAGTTCGTTATGAGCTTGTTCAACACATTTTTTCAATGAGATTTTACTTCTTATTCCTCGGATATATCCACTCAATTCTCTTACTCGTTCAACTACCCATCGAGTCTGTTCTGATGTTTTCTCTCTTAATTTTCTATACGACACAGCCGCTTCTAAACGTTGAGATTTATGACAACAATATCTAAAGCCAATGTTATCGTGAAATAAAATAAGTTGAGATACATTAATCTGTAAAGTTATCTGGTAGTGTTTTTCATTCTTTATAACATCATTAGCCGACATCTCATCCTGTAATGTTTTAAATTTTGATAATGTAGTCTCTTTATGTTTCTGAATTGAAATACATTCATCATTAATTCCAAGTCTACATAGAAGAATTTTCATATCATTAATATATTCATACAAACTATCGATACATTTTTCAGTCTTAGTTTGAGAAAAAGACACGCTCGTGATCTGATCACAATCTTTTCTTCGTTTTGAATGTGTTGTAAGAACAGGACAATGTCCGTCACCGCCAAACATACCACCGATAAATTCTCTCACAAGAACCAATGGGCAATTCTGGTCCATAATAACGTCTGGTAACCTAATATTTTGAATAACTCTACGACCTTTAGAAACACCTTTGATACTTAAAATATTTTTGGATAACTCAGATGGAATATAGATATAAAATAAATGTTTTCTATGGGAAACCTTACATCTTTGATCTGTAAGTAAATACAGATCGTTTAGTATATTATCAACATCTAATGGATGTCCTGAAAATAAAACACATCTATTTTTACAGACGGATCCGTCTGTAATTAACAATCCCAATATTCTAAAAAATGCCATGTGTTTTACTAACTTATTATCACCCGATAAAAAGTCTAGTTTCCAATCTACAGGTTTATAATCTGTAATAGGTCCACAAACACTCTTTTGTATTCGTTGTTCGATAAGATCGTCACTTTCAATCCATCTGTTGTCGTCCGATAAATACTTATAATTTTCAGGACACTCGACAATGCTTCCGTCTTCAAATGTTATTCTTATCATATTAGATTTTTCAAGATTGTATTGAACCACTTCATTATCAACTATACCTTCCTTACTTTCATCGTAACAAAGTATCTTACGATTTGATCTATCAGATACACTAATTCCTGATAACAACGATACTTTATGAAACATTTGTAATACTAGTATTACAAATATATAAATATGGGTGAGTTTCAATTTTAATCGAACTTCAGACGAGGTCGAATATTCATCGCCATGAGCTCCTGAAACAGAAGTTTGCATGCGTAAGGAATCTTAATCTTTCGTCCATTGTTCTTTCCACACGCAGTACACTCCGTATAAGATTTTTTCGTTTCTTCGTCTTCTTTGATCTTGATTGTTCCGATAATACCACAATCCTTACATACAGGAGTAGTGTATCTATCAGAGACTTTGAAGAGTCTTTCATTCAAACATTCGGCCCCTCCGTGGTCTATCAGGGCATCCCGTTCCATCTCCCCAAATCTCAACCCACCATCACGGGCTCTTCCTTCAAGAGGTTGACGCACCAGGATCTGCATAGGACCGGTTGATCGAGAATGAGCCTTATCATCCACCATATGCTTCAAACGCTGATAGAACGTTGGACCCATGAACACATGAGCATCGAGAGGCTTTCCAGTAGCTCCATCATACATTACGTCATTCCCGTATCTCTGATGCCCAGCCTTGTGAAGAATCTCACCAATCGTTTGAACAAGTCGATTGCTCTCGAAATCTCCAACCTCTTCGGAGAGATCGTACTCCGCGAAAGGAGTACCGTCCATAGTATCAGCTCCTTTTCCTCCACACGCGATAGCCTTTCCGAGAAGACACTCGATAAGATGTCCAATAGTCATACGACTGGGAATAGCGTGAGGATTTACGATAATATCCGGAACAATTCCGTCATGTGTCCACGGCATATCCTCCTGACGATACATCATACCACACGTACCCTTCTGTCCATGTCGTGATGCAAACTTATCTCCGATCTGAGGAGTTCTCATAGATCGGACAGAGACTTGAGCGAGTTTCATTCCATTTTTGTCAGTAGTCAACATCACCTTGTTCACCCTTCCGTGTTCGCCGTATTTGATAGTTGTATGAGAGAACTTTGCACCTTCTGTAGATGTTGCACTCTCATTGCTGATTTTGCAGATGATATCGTCTCTCTCCGTCACCAGCATTCCAGGAGCCACACACCCATCTTCACCAACCTTTGTTCCTCGGCGTCCGGTCGGTTTCCCAAAAATCTCCTCCTTCGTAGAAGACTTAGTCTCGCGGTCGGTATAAGAACGTGTAAAGAATGATCTGAAAAGCCCTCGATCAACAGACGATTGATTAATAATCACGGAATCCTCTTGATTAAATCCTCCATGGCACAGAATCGCGACTACTGCATTGATGCCTGATGGAAGGTTTGCGAAGTTGATAATCTCACCCATCTTCGTGTTGACCAGAGGTTTCTGGGGAGTCGCGAGAACATGACCCATAGTATCCATTCGTTCTTCATGGTTGCTTGCATAAGTTCCCATTGCTTGCTTTCCCATAGCTGACTGGTAGCAATTACGGGGAGACTGGTTATGATCAGGAAATGGAATAATTGACGCGCTGGCACCGAGGATAGTTGCTGGATGAATTTGGCAGTGAGTCCATACATTGAAGTTGTTACGGGAAAGATCCTCTATTTTGTTACAGATTACACTGGACTCTTCTTCGTACGAGTCCATGAATTCAACGATACCCTCAGCTCTCAAACTCAACCAAGAGTACTTATCAGCCGGATCTTTGATTCGTGCGATATGTTCGTGTGTAAGTTTGATCTTTCCATATTCAACAACGAAGTAAGGAGAGATCATTCGTCCAACAAGTGTGTCGATGCGAAGTTCTCCGTTCTTGTAGTCCGGTGCGATACTGATATCGAATGGAATGATCTCATATTGCTTTTGACGCTTGAGTTCAGAGTAGTAGGGATTCATGTCTTCGAGATAACCATCCAGTCTGCCGTTGATAAACACCTTGATGTCGTCATGAGAAGAGGGATTGTCCATCATACCCATCGATTCCAGAATCTCCTTCATAAGTTCAGGAGGATAGTTGTTACTGAACTTAGTCATCATCGCCATGTTGGTCACGAGACCACAAGAACCACCCTCTGGTGTCTCTGCTGGACAGATCTTACCAAACTGAGTGTTGTGAAGCTGACGAGGCTTAGCGGTAGTTCCGTTCTTGGTGATGGGAGTGGACATACGACGACTGTGAGAAAGACTCGCTTGATAGTTTAGACGAGCGAGAACTTGTGATACACCAGTCTTGTTGAATGTCTTGGTCCCCCAGTTTCCAGTTGCGATTGCATTCACGAGATCGTTCGTGATAGTTTTGGAGTCGATGATTGTACTAAAAGAAAAATCTTTGTTGTAATTAGTCTCGCCAGTAATTCTTCTTTTTATGAATTCTCTCGCCTCGTTGAAAACACGTTGATATCCATCTCGAAATTTAGATCCGAGAAGAAATCCTGTTGTGTCGATGCGAATGTTACCTGTGTGGTCGCGGTCGTCATATTCACGACGACCAGTGATGCACTCGATGATTTTTCGCGTCATGTATCCGAGGAATGTTGCCTTTCTCGGATACGACTTATCGTCAACTCCAACATGGGGAAGAACATCTCGTTGAAGAATCATACGAGCATGATCTCGTCTCTCGTCTGTGGTCTTGTACACAGTGATAGCATTCTCTCCAATCCAATCCAACGCATCCATCTGAGTCTCAATATGATAAGACTCTTCAAGACTCAGCTGAAGATACTCGACGATCTCAGTGTCTCGAAGATCAGTAATAGTTCCGATGATCTCCTCATCGGAAACAACACCGAGAGCGCGAAACACAATCCAGAGAGGTACAACCTTCTTCTTAATTCCTGGGAATGTGAGTCCGAACGCCTTGTTATTTCCGAGAATGACTTTCAAAGTGGACGGTGGACGTCTGCTACGATCCTCCACAGATCTAATCTCGGCAGTCAGAGTTTCGTCTTTACTCTCAAAGACGAATGCATTGTTGTTCGTCATTCGTCTCTGTTGCTGAAGAACCTTTTCTGTTCCGTTCACAACAAAGTATCCTCCTTGGTCGTAAACACACTCCTTCGCCTTAACGAGATCCATACCATTGAGAGAACAGTACGACGACTGAAGAGCAATCGGAATCCACGCGAGAATGATTGTCTCATAATCGATAGTCTCACCAATATCCCCCGATTCGAGATTCTCCTTCCTCACCTTCTTCGACATGTCGATGTACAGAGGAGCCCAGTATGTGATTTTTCTCAGCCGTGCCTCGTACGGAAGATATTCAGTGATAGATCCATCCTTCTCTTCGAACTGTGGCTTCCCGAGTTTGGTCGATCCAAACGTGATAGTGACATTTCGCTTTACGATCTCATCGTTCACTGCCTCCAGCTCAATGACTGAATTCTCCTTGACGATCTCCGGGATGATCGTGTCGATGAAGTGTACGAATGAATCCAGATGATGTCGAACAAATCCCTCCTCGTCAGCGAAATCCTGAATGATCGGCCAGACATCGTTCGACGATGAGACGAGACCGGTTTTCTTTTCAGGAACAGATTTCTTCATGAGTTTTCCATTCTCCACATGGAAATCGATGAGAAGATGGCTGTTCTCGTGAATAAAGTCGATCTTCTCTTCATCAATCGAGACATCTCCGATCATGTGCTTCTTTTCAGTACGAGTAGACATTGTTGAATAGGAGTTTGAGAGTGGAACGCGTGAGTAGTGAAATTCGCTATGGTTCCGCGTAGAAGATCACTTTTTATCGATAATATTATCGTGAAGAATTACGATAATATTCAGTTGTTCGTCGCGGTTCTCTGGTCGGAATCCGACTTTTTACAATCGATTGTGAGAACCCCACTCTCCATACTTCTTATCGAGACGAGCGGCGATGTTAATGAATTCGAGATTCTTATAATCCCACTTACCATCATTCTCTCCCTCCTCCATAAGATCTCCATCCCACCAGAAATCATAGATATTTCCGTCATCGAGAAAAACTCTGAGAAAAAGCATAGTATCGTTCTCTTCGATAGTGTACTCTTCAACCTCATCCAGTTCGTCAAGAGCAATCTCGAGTTCCTTCTTGATCAGTTCCGCCTCTTGACCAATTCTCTCATTCTCTTCTTCAGAGTCGTCAGAATCTGTATTCTCCACCAGAGGAGTGGTACGCATGTCGATCACCTCATCATTGTCAGCTGGATATCCAGATCTCTCAATATCATTTCCGTCAGTAGCGAGAACCTCTCCGGGGAAGTGCGTTGCAAGCCACTGAACAATCTTCTCTCTACAGTCGTCATACTGATCAACCTCTGACTCCTCGGAATGAACCTCACTGTCGAAAATGATAGTTACCGTACGGTGCTCTCCGCCTTCGATAGAAACTGAGTACGTTTCTCGATATCCTCCTGAAGGAAGATCAGTGTTAAGAGATTGAAGATCGAGAGCCATGTTGAAAGAAGACCAGTGATATGTGACGTTTATTTCACATTTAGCGAAAGATCATTTTTTATTCTTCATATTCGGTAAGACCTTTTACCTCCAATCCTGTAGTCATAATATCATCCCAACTATGAAGTTCTATTTTGACCATTAGCAGATCCGAAAGGGTTTTAATCGTTTTCGCTATAAGAACGTAATCTTCCGACATTAATACTTTGGACTTATCGTCAGAAGTCTCTCTCTCCTTGTCTGTTGTTTTTGTACAAAAACCTATTCGATCAAGATACTTTTTGATCTTAGAAGCGAGAACACTTTCCTGAGACTTGGAATAGATATTTGATGAAGTGGTATTACTCACGACCCAAATCCCCCATTTAGTTCCTACCAGACTATTTACTATCTTACCGTAGTTTTTGATAACCTTCATGATATCATCTGTACTCGGATATGCGTAACTTGAAAGAGGATGTGTGTGTATAATATTACTACTGTACTCTTGATGACTACATGTACCCCTCCATTTTCCAGGAGAGTACTCCTCTAATTTTCCTTTTAGGACATTATGAGGAACTAGAGTTCCCTTGTCTGTCTTTTTCAGATTTGCGCAGATCTCATATGTGTAATCAAACACATACTTGTGGATAACCTTTATGATCTCCGGCTCAATGGTGAATACCGAGTATTGAGAAGCCATGTCTTACTATATGATGCTTTTAAAAAATGTTCGTTGCAAATTAAATTTAAAGTTATCTTTCCATATAATAATCACTCTTCACAATGACACATCCAACCAAACTCTCCAATCTCTCTACTATGGGCGATCTTACGGCTGCTCTTCATGAAAAGGCAAAGGATAAACTGTGTGTGGTGATGTTTACTGCAGGATGGTGTAAACCTTGCGCCACAATCAAGAAGAGAATCTATGATGAGAGTTCCAAAAAAGGTATGTGTGTCGATCTGGAGGATGACGCTCATTTCTTCTACGTTGATGTTGATGACAATAAGGAGCTCGCAGAGGAGTTCAAAATCACAAACATTCCACATTTCTTCCTTATGAAATGTGATGGAGATGATAGTGTCGAGATGAAGTGCAATTTCAAAGGTGGAAGTGAGCTCTCGGAGAAGAAGATCCGAGATAACTGTTAAACGATAAATTTATAACTCAAGAGTTATAAATTATTCTTATGTGAGTGGTTGATTAGATCTACAGAGTAACATCGAAAGATCTCCACAATTACGAAGCCAATTCCTTCATCGTCAGATAGGCCTTGCAGACCTCCTTCATCAAAGATACCGGAACATACGTATGCATGTCACCTTCGGTATACTTCGGCCAAACACTGCAAGCCTCGATCACACTTCCCAGATAGAGGATTGCCTCAGTAATACATGAAGAGGTACTAAGGTACTTGTCAGTGCTCGTCCACACGATTCCCGAGTAATCACTGTCGGGATTCTCAGAGGTCGTGAAGTACTTCACGACCTGGGTGTGGAGTTCACTTTCCGCACAGAAGGTGTCCATATCTGTGTAGAGCTTCTTTGAGAGTTTCTCACCAAGTTCCCTGCTCTTGATGATCTCCGGAAGGATCGAATCCATAACAATAGTGTAGAGAGTAGACATGTTGATAAAGTTGGTGATGTGGGAGATTTTATTGTAATTATACAATAAAAACATTTTTATTCGGACGGAGGATTAAGCGGATCTATACATCCTTGATGTACAAGGTTGAACATCCACCACTGATACAATATCCCACCCCAAACGGGAGGAGTGTCGGATATGACTCCTTCAGTGTGTTCAATCCATTTTCAATCGACGAAGGCTCTCGATCTTCGTCTGGTATAATTCCAATCTCGTATCTCTTACCTTTAGTCTTGTTCATAAGGATCCCCTTTTGTGTGTTGATACGTGTGAACTCGTATCCCTCAATATTCAACCATACGAAAGAGTTGTAGAAATCCTTATCCTTGTAGTAATCCACTGTTGAAAACTCATCAATAGATATACCTGCAACTATAGGATATGCTGGGTAATCCATTAATTCACTTCCAGAGAAGTGAACAGCTTTCGTTCCATCCCACACGAAAGCGTCAGACTCTCTGTCCCCGCCGTCGTCGATATAGACGAGATCACCACGCTTGATATCTGGTTCTGCGTATTTTAGTACTATCACAGTCATCTCCTCATCTGACAAGTCTCGGTCAGTCCAATGATACTCTCCATCCATGTCCCCATTTTCATCATAGGTATTGAAAGCGTCGGATGGGATTTGATGGGTGACACATCGAGTCGAGATCTTGTCTGTCTTCGGAATGAAAGTAGACATAGTGATGTCGATAAAGTTGGTATGTAAGAGGAGTGAGATTTTATTGTATAATTACAATAAAATCATTTTATTCGGACTGAGAACTCGGAAGAGTATGGAATGTAACTTTGTGAGATCGTTTTCGTTTACGACATGAAGATTTATTTTCAACGAGAGGTTGAACTATCGAACACTGATGTGGTTTTCTATTCAGATGAAAAGCATGGAGACCATACGATATCAGATTGGCAAAGATCAGGGATATAGTTACAGGATCCATTCGGTGTCTACTTCTTACCGGCCTTTTTCTTAGACTTCTTTTTTCCTTCACCAGCCTCGTAGTCGTCACGATCATCATCTGCATTCGGAAGCCACTCCTTGTACTTCTTCTCGAACACGTCAAGCTCTGATGACCAAATTCCCTCTGGTGTCTGTTTCTCAAGTTTTGCAATCTCTAGTTCAAGATTATCTCTATCCTTGATGAGCTTTTTCATCATTTTCTTGGTAACACTACTGATAGCCTGAGACAAGAGATAGTTGTATGTCCACACACCATTCTCCTCTTCCTTCTCTTCTCCATCCTCCGCATCAACGTCGTCTTCGTCGTCATCTGCTTTCTTCTTTCCCTTTCTCTTCTGGAACTTCTTATCATATCCTCGCTTCTCCATGTCAAGACGAATATCCTCATCTTCGCGATCTTTCAAGATCAATCGATTCTTATCGGAATCCTTCAGATTCACCTCCTCGATAAATCTGATCTTGTTGTTAGTGTACTTCAGTTCATCTTGAAGTTTCTTAATGTCTCCAGAGCGACGAATCTTGTAGAGTTCAAGACGCTTCGCACAGAACTCGTTCAGAATCTCCTCGACGTTTTCATATCTCTTAAGAGTCTTCTCATCAGTGAAAAGGACCATGTTGGACGTGTGAACGA
The DNA here is from genome assembly GCA_028710275.1 of Candidatus Colwelliibacteriota bacterium. Taxonomy (GTDB): domain Bacteria; phylum Patescibacteriota; class Minisyncoccia; order UBA6257; family Colwellbacteraceae; genus STB-63. The sequence goes on from JAQTUL010000011.1 coordinate 16,298, forward strand.
CATCGATAAGTCCGAGACTCTCCAGAGACATCTTCAAACCGTCAGGATCCTCAGTGATAATGAAGTCGATCTCCTTCTCATCACCCAACATATCGTAATCCTTGATGACCTTCTTCTCAAGCATATCGTCCAACTTCTCCTTGAACTTTGTGATACTCCAAGACTTCTTTCCGATTGGAAGTTCAGTCACACGATGCTTATTCTTTCCGATATCTTCTATAATTCCGTAGGTAATAGCCTTGGATCCAACCATCTCGATACGCCCCTTAAAGTTGCGATAGTATGGTACGAGAACGGGCCCCTCGGATAGAATCATTCCGTTACCGAGATCCTCAACGACTTTTCCACCAGTAGCAATCCAGACTCGTTCCCACTCAATGATATCTTCAACATTGTATTGAGGAACACTAGACGAGAATCCAGTTCCGATTCCTGCACTACCGTTCACCAAAATCATAGGGATAACTCCGACATAGTGAACCTTCTCGATGACATCACCATCATGTTCCACATTCGGAAGATACGCGTCATCCTTCAAAGGGAAAATGTCACGAGTGTAGAGCTCCTCTTTAGTAAAGATATAACGACCGCTAGCACCGTCTTTTCCGTTCTCCATACGAGTCCCAAACTGACCATCGTTCAACAATAGAGGAACGTTATTACTGCCAGGATATCGATGTCCCATTCCACGAGTAGTATCGAGAAGATTATCCTCTCCATGCTCGTACAGAGTATGCTCAGCTGTGTATCCACTCAACTGAGCAACCTTCAGTGACTCCTTCTTGTATGTGAGTTTTCTTTTGAACACAGAGAACAGAATCTTTCGTTGACTCTCCTTAAGTCCATCAAAGATGTTTGGAATACTTCTCTTACAATCCTCTATCGAGAAGAGAATAAGCTCTTTGTTGTAAAAATCATCAAGAGTAAGGAACTCAATTTCACCGTCCTCATAATCGATTGTTATGGTTTTGGATGCATCAAAAGATGTGATCCAATCCTTACGGTAAGCAGTCTTTTTAGGATTGAAGAGATTGTCTACGAGTTCGTTTGTTGATGAAGTATGTTGAATCTCTGCGAGACGCTTACCGAAATCTTGCTTAACATCACTGGCGCGAGAGGTACCCAACCCCTTGTAGTACTTGATATTCTTCTTGGTGATTTCGTTATCCTCGATAAACTTACGAGCCTGTTCGAGGTAATAGAAAGTAAACTTGTCACCACCATGAGTAATCTTCATAATCGGACTTCGATTGAAAGTAAAGAATCCAGGAACCTTCAACAGAGTAGGAAATAGCTTGTTGAAGAAGTTGTACAGAAGACCAACGATGTGAATTCCATCCTTATCTGCATCTGCAAAGATGGCAAGTCTCCCGTATTTCAACTTTGCAAAGTTTTCTTCAATTGTATAATCAAGATCGGGTTCAAGATTGAGAGCCTGAATGATAGCGATAACCTCCTTGTTTACTGAGATAGTCTTCATGGACTTACCGCGTGGATTGATAAACTTACCGCGAATAGGAAGTGCACCAATCCAGTCGCGACCCTGTACAAGTTCATCATCTATATTCAACAATCCAACCTTCATTCCTGCAACGACATAGGTTTTTGCGGATAAACCCTCCGTCACACACAAGACACACCCTCTTCGTTTTGAAGGTTTCTTGGAATTGTTTGCTGCATCATACCCTTCGATCTTAACAAATCCCTTCTTCCCTTTAAGATCCGCCATCTCCTTCACTTCAAGATATCTCTTGATCTCTTCGATGGCTGTCCACTTCATAATCTTCGGAATATCTGTTCGCTTAATTTTCGTCTCGATAGGAGTTCCATCGGTCTTGCCTCCGAGGAAAGTCTTATTCTGTCCTCTGAACACAGGATTGTCAACCTCTGTGTCGATGAACACAGCGAAGTGATTCTTCACCTGCTTAATATCAACTTGATAGTTCGTCTTCTTAGTTTTCGCTTTCTTTTTCTTCTCTTTTTCAATCTCGGCCTTTGTCTTTTTCTTCTTATCCTTCTTGACAGGTTTGACCTTGTTAATCTTATTCACGATTGGGCGAAAGATCGCCTCAATCCATCCGTCCGCGTGAATACCACCTTCAGGAGTCAGAATACCGTTTGCAAAAGACACACAGAGATGTTCTCTAAATGGAAGTACCACAACCTTGGAATCTGAAGATGAAAAGAGATGAATCTCCTCAGCTGGTTTCTCATCATCCTCTTCATCGTCCTCCTTGATAAGAGGTGGAGGAAGATAAAGCTTCGCGTAATCCATGATCGATGTCATCTTCAACTCCTCACCGTTCAGCGAGACTTGAACATTGTACTTGGACACAATCATCGCTGTGTCGAAAATGTACTTCTCAATAACAGCAATAGAATCGTCATCGAATCCCTTCATTCCGAAACGCTTAAAGTCGGGGATCCACGAGAACTTGGTATATCCACTTCCTTTCGGAAGATCAGGAAATCCTAGACACGGAAGAATCTCGGGGTCGAATCTCTTGTACATATTGTCTTTCCACAACTGCTTGTAGATCTGCTTCTTCACTGGAAGTTTGTCATCTTCGTCATCCTCCTTAGCAAGAGGATTGTAACTCTCAACCTCGAACTCTGTAGCAAAGATGTTGGTCAACTTCATACCGTATCCGTTACGACCACTAGTCTTCTTCTTCTCCTTATCATTGTAGTTAGTCGATGTCAAGAGTCGAGAACAGATAAGTTCGATATTTCGTTTATTCATCTTCTTATGTATCGCATGAGAAAGAGGTTTTCCATCGTTCCAAGTAGTGATACGACCGTTCTCACGATCAATGTAGATCTTGATGTTCTTCGGTACGATTCCAAACTCCTTTGAACGCCAAACATTATCGATCATATTACAGATAATCTCAATAACTGTTCGAATAAATCCCTCCGAAACAAGAGGTCCGATCTCCTCCGTCACCTCTTTCAGAATTCCCTTCTTATCTTTCTTCATGAAAGTGGCTGTGTTCTTCACAATTCGTCCATTTTTTGCAACCCAGATAAGAGATAGATGTCTCTCCTTCGGAACACTTCCGATATAGGTATCAGGACGGTGAAGAATCTGATCATGAAGTTCCATACACTCCACCTCCAATTCCTTTGTGCGAATGGGACGAATCTCTAAGACCTCATCATCTTCAGATTCCGATCCGAGAAGAATATCTTCGTCGGAGGAATCTTCGATCTGAATCTCGATCTCATTCTCCGACTCGGAATCAGATTCGACGGTTTTCTTTTTCGGAGGCATCTTTGTTTTCGGAGGCATCTTTGTGGTGTGGTGATTATATCATATAATTTAGCTTTAGAAATCATTTTTGTAATGCCCTACCTTACAAAAAAACTCCGAAATAATACCCTGTTATATTAATCGACCCGAGGGTCGATTAATATTCTATTCTTTTGTGCCACTTAACTTGGTGGAGCCTCTGTGTCCGGTACAGGAATACCGAGAATCTGAAAGAGATTCTCTAGACTCTCAGATTCAGGAGTTCCAGCATCTGGAGGTCCCAATAGCAACAATAGACTCATAAGTTCACTCATACCAACATCAATCGTGACAGGTTCTTCAGGAACCTCTGATCCCGCGGGAGATTCAGGAATTTCGGAGAGAGGAATCTCCGAAGAAGGTACCTCTACATGAGGTTGAGACGCAGGAGGACTTGGAGGTTCCGGTCGGCGACGTCCTCCTGCGGGTCCCCGAAGCTGAACCTCTGAGTCGGGGAAATCTACAGCGTTGCGTCCATCAAGAGATGTCTTCAACTCACGAATATGAGTCATCAGAGGTTCGAGTTCCTCGTGATCGATAACAGCAGCATCATATCCGAGTGAGGGAATGTACAGAATACCCTCGGAGTTCAGAACGGCGGTCTGAGCGAAGTTCGGACCTGCAATTCCGGGATTGGTCTGTACGGAGAGAATCACATCCGTGTTCGGAAAACTTACACGACATCCGGTCGAATAGAAACCATCATTCTGGATATGTGTCACCTTATATACAAAACCCTCTGTGTCGAGAATAGAGGACACCTTCTTCAAGGTGTAGGAATGCGGAGCACCACGACTCATTGTTGCGAGAAGCATAGAGAGAAGATCACTCATTTCTTTCTTTTCTTGTCTCAGTACAAGGATGTCTAAAACTATTCATGATCTTCGATTTTTCAATTTTGCAATCGTCGACATACTAGGAACATTTCTGATCGGATATATAATCTATCACTATAAACTCCTACACCGAATTTGTATTACTTCTTTTCCGGCTATTATGACCGTTCTCTTTATAATGGCGATTCTTATTCATGTTCTCTTACGAATACCTACAACACTTAATAATCTTCTCGGACTGTCAGGACCGTCATTACGATCGACAAATAGCGATGTTCTAAGTCTATATCGTCCCGAAAAATAATTGCTAAATATATTTGTTTTTACTCTATTCGTTGGACCGAGATTTTCTTCGATCATATAAATAGTGATATAAGTTTTGGTTCCGATATTTCTAAGATTGGACATAAATTTTGTTGTGAAATAATTTTTTATTTTCCTTGTTTAATCTAATCAACCATGGGTGATGTTTCGATCTACAATTCCATTCGCAATTCCAAGGTGAACACCGGAAATGTTTGGCAATATCAGGGTATGCGTACCTTCGATGACAGTGCACAGGTTTGTCCTGCTCGTGCAAATGTGAGTGACTCTGGTGTCGTTGGAGTTGCTCGTGACAGTATTCAATCTTATGCTCCTGGTTGTTTCTCTGCTCTCGATCGTATGACTGTGGAGAGTATGCAGCGTCCTCATTACTCGTCATATCTTAACGCAAGTGCGATCAATGATCCTGGTGTCGGTGATGATGCTATGTCGGCGTCTGATTATGAATATGCAGCGTCTCAACCTTATGATACTATGTTTGGTAACACTATTACGACTCGTCCTGTTCTTCCGAAGGCTCAGCTCGCACCTACTTATCGATCTTCGGACCAGACGGCTGCTAATGGTGCAGCCAATGCTCAGGAGCTTGAAGCAAACTATATTCGCTGTGCAGTGAACTCTGTCTACGATCAACATGGATGTGATGCATCGGCTACTGGACGTGGTGGAGCAATGCAGGCTCGTCAAGGATACTCTTCGGGCGGCTATGGAGGATACCCTGCATCTAACTAAATAATTATTTTAATGCTTATCAGCATTAAAATATCTCAGTCTATATTCTGATGAACTTTTAAACCGTAAATAAAAATCTTTGGAAGTTGTAAAGATGTCATTCCGGATAAAAAACTGCATCTCGGCAAGATCCGATAATACATCAGTTGCTGGACTAGTTAAGAGTCATAATCATAAATTTAAAACCGATCATGTTAAAGATGATTCAAAAAGAGGATCGGATGCAGAGATTATAGATAGAATATCGTGTATTGAAAAATCACAATGTGAAATAGTAACACACGCAAATATTCCACACAAGCCTTGTATTATACATGAATATATATCTGATCGGATAAAAACACTTGAAGATAAAGTTCTTAATATCCTCGATCAACCAGTTGAGACAGATATTATAAAAAAGATTGTAGGTGATTCTACAATCTCTATCAACGATCGTCTATCCGCTATCGAATCTCGGTCACCACATAGTGTTCCAAAATCAGTGATTGATAGAATAACTCTCCTAGAAAAATATAGTCATGAACAGTGCGAATCTAACCCAGATAACATATCTGATATAGTTGAGATTCCTAAACCTGTAATCGATATTATTTCATCTCTCGAATATAAATTATCGAAATCTGTTGACAAACTCTCGTCTGATATGGATAAAGTTTTTGAGACATTTGTTGGTCTCGAATCGAAATCTGTCGTCCCAAAACCGTCTCTAGAAAATTCCAAATCCATTATAAATCGTATTTCTGCCCTTGAATCGAAATCCCCCTCCCCGATCGAGATTCCAAAGTCTGTATTGAATCGTATCTCTGCACTTGAATCTAAACATCTACCAGTATTTGAGGTTCCTAAGTCCGTTCTCGATCGTATCTCCTCTCTTGAATCGAAACCTATTGTTTCTTCCAGTGTAGAGGTTCCTAAGTCCGTTCTCGATCGTATCTCCTCTCTTGAATCGAAACCTATTGTTTCTTCCAGTGTAGAGGTTCCTAAGTCCGTTCTCGATCGTATCTCTGCTATAGAGAATCGTCGACCGGACGATTCTCTTACAGAACGAATTCTCTCTCTTGAGAAATCTTCTGTTACAAGAGTGATTAACGATCGCATCTCAACAATCGAGACTAAGATCAATAAATCCGATGTCACTAAACTTCTTGCAGATAGAATCGCTGTTCTTGAAAATAGAAAGATAAAAATGGAGGTCCCGAAGTCAATTAGTGATCGACTGATTGCTATTGAAACTAAAGAAGACCCTGTGATTCCGGATGTTAAACCGATAGAGAAACGTTTGTCTAGTCTAGAGGAGCAAAAGATAGAGATTCCTCAAGATCTTCTTCTTCTTGTAAAAACTCTTTCGGATAGAATATCTAGTCTTGAGTCTGATGCTGTTAAACTGAAATCCAAAGTTGAATCTCTATCCGATGAAGAATTTACATCAGTACATTCACCATCATCCACAAACTCCAATTCTCTTGTTCATATCAAATAAATTTTATACTATTGAATGTATAAAATTCTTCATAATCACAAACACAGATTACTCTTGTTTATCACTCTCATTTTTATATCCGAAGAAATCGTTTATAGATTTCTTATATATTTCTTCAAACTCCTCTTCTGAAACGTATTCGCCTTTAACAAATTCGTCATGGAGTTCATCTCTCGGGTTGTAAGAAAATAGAAAATCTTCAATACACGGTTTACTATCAGAAGTCATCTCTGTTGTTATTTCTTCTTGTTCATGCTGACCGAGAGTTCTGATAGCAGAAGACACTCGGGCAAACACATTGCTTCGTAGCTGTTCCTTATATGAGATCTTAACCGGCTGAATATCATCATAGAATCCACTTAGGACATTGATCAGTCGTGAAAGGTGTCCAGTAGAGCATGTCTGGTGCATCTCATACATCTCGTCAACCAGACGTTTCTCTAGTTCTCGACGATTCTCTGATGTAGCAATCTTCTCCCACACCAACATCATAATCTCTGACATCGGAAGTCCTTCATATCTAGACGTATCGATAATGATACGTTGGAACACCTCGACAATTGCCTCTCGCTTCTTAGCGAGCTCCTCCTTAGTCACACCGGCTTCTGTTGGTGAGTAGTGAACTTTGATATCGGTAATGCTGTTGTACACCTCTTCAGAATTTCTCTCTGTCTTGGTCATCTTGATAAGGTTTCTAAGCGTGTCGATAACCTGCTTTGTAACAGAGAGATCGTGTACGTTCTGCATATTCGTATAGATAGTCTTTCTCTTGTTATCAGTATAGAGTTCCCCAAGCTCTATAATAGTATTGGTACCAATTTCTTTGGCATCACCGTACCCTATACGATCGAGAATATCAGCACATTCCGCTCTGTAGTTGATCTCGGTATTAGTATCTTTGGCGATATTTATCAGGAAGGATTGTACACCCTCCATATCATAGGTGCCAACAGGAAATTGTGAGAGAAGATACTGCGCGCTGAGAATACGATACAATAGTGGTGATCTGAACTTTTCGAAATTGAAGAAGTAGTAATGATGACACGCATTTACAATCTCATAGTCGAGTTTAATAATCTTCTCATTGTTAGAGAAGAAATGGTATCGTGCTTCCAATGGATATTGCTCATCAGTAATAATTGAGATAGTACACTCGATACAATGTTTCTCCCGGTGAATGTGTGGAATTCTCTGCATATAACGAATAGCTTGAGTTCTATCCTCCCAACTGGTCGTTGAATTTTTTGCTACCTCTGCAATCTTAAGAAAGGGATTCTTAACCTTGTATGAACTCATTCCAAACGTCGATGTGTTTATTCCAGCAAAGAGAGTTGGCATGTTATCGAATGAAGAGATCTCACTCTTGATTTTATCCTCATCACTTCTCTTCATCTCGGTCACCCCCTTTTCCGACGAGTGGATTTTTGAGAAGAGTCTTTTGTGTTCTTCTTCTGAAGGGTCGATAGATGGCTGTTCAATAATTTCGTGTATCACCTCCATTGGTTTTATTGCTGGTGGTCTAGTAGGTGGTTTAGATGCCCTCACTATATTTGCATCAGTATTGACAACGAATTCAAAATCGTCCGGATCCATTTTATTTGAATACGAGTTGTTTATACTCTTTTATTTTATTGAACGTTCAATAAAATAAAGTTGGAATTTAGAAACTTACTGAGGATTGAGGAATCCATGGATGACACGGAAGAAATAGTCGAGATCACCATACTTCCTGAATGTGTAGATAGCGATGAACAGAATAGTCGCGGCCATTGCAACTTGAACACCTCCCGAGACGGAGAGATAATTCTTGGTGGGAGTGGAACTTGCGGACGCCATCTTAGTGGCCTGGAGATTTCGCATACCCGTAATGGTAAAATATGCAAATAGAACAATAATAATGACCGGAACAACGAATTTCATCTAGGCTTGGTTATACAAAAGAAAGAATAAAAAATCGGAAATAAATTATGATCCAAGTAAGATATTTTTAATAAGTCTTTTCTATCAATCTCTTATCAAACTCATTTCCCATCGATTTGTTCTCGTTGTATAGATTGCTATACTGTTCCAATAATTCACTCTCATCGTCGCTAATTTCTGCTAACTCGGCACATTTGATCTTCTTGAACTCTTTGAGTTTAGTATTCATAATAGGAAGTATAGCCTCTTTTAGTTTCTTAGCGTGTATATCTGTTACTACATTTCCTTTATTGTCGTGGTAAATGAAATTCTTCCGGTTCTTATCTGTACATTTGTAGATAAGAGTTCCCGATTCATCTCTGATTACATTATCTACTACCCAATCAGCTTGTCCAATACCTCCTCGTTCGTAATGTTTTATAGTGTAGGTATCTTTTATAGACTCTAGTCGTTCTTGGGAGAGATTAAGAGCGTTCATAGTTATATTTTTACCTTTTATTGAATTATTAGTTACAGTAGTTACTTTTTCTGCCTGTCTGTGTAAAAATTCTTGTTCCTTTTGGAGGAGAGAATTGTATATTTCATTTTCCTTTTTAAGAACTAAATTCTCTTCTCTCGACTGGGTTAAAAGATTTTCATAATATTCTTTTTGGGTCGCTAGTTCATTTCTCGATTTCTCTTTTTGGGTCGCTAGTTCGTCTCTTAAATGATCTACGTCCGTAGTTTTATCTTTTGCAATATGTTGTTTTTCTATACAATATCGGGTAGTTGTTTGATGGGTTTTCAAATTATACTTTGATGATAGTTGCTTATCGCAAAATTCACATTTGAACATTGTGTTCACCTTATTATGATTATATCTGGGTTTTTAAGTAGATTTCTGATTAATTCATAAATTCTAAGAATTGTTCTGATTAATTCATAATTTCTAAGAACAATTTTTAGAAATTCAGAACGATTTTTCCGACGAAGGGTTTCCGACAATTTTCAGAGGATTGGTTTCCGAAATAGTTGTAATAAACCTGTTATATACATTCTTTTCACACTTTGACTTTCGGAGATCAAAGGGAATCCCGTTTCTAAAACTATTTGGAATTGAAAAAAGTATATCAAACTCTCTCAATATTTGTGAGAGAGGCGACCTTTCCGCCGAAAAACTTTCTAGTTTCGGAGAATCGGTGATTCTCCGATCTCCGAAAAACTATTCCACTCCGCAATAACTCTTTATAGACGATGTGTACCACTCTTCGAAATCTATCGATGCAATATTCGGAAACTCTCTTTTGAGCTCTTCCTTGTTATCGTTGTCTTTGACCATCTTCATCAGGGTCTCTTTCTTTGACAGTTCACTCTCTGTCATTTCATCGATAATCTTATCGGAGAGATCACCGTATTTGTCACTCATTAAAATTTTATTGTAGTGATTAAAAATGTAGTTCTTTATCTGATCCTTGAACGATATTCTCACCGACATATTATCAAAGAATCCACTCATCACATTCACCAATCTCGATAGATGTCCTGTAGCACACATACCGTTCATCTCCTCCATCTCTTCGACCAATCTCTTCTCTAACTCCTCTTTATGAGTGGAAGACTTAATCTTCATCCACACCATGATAAGTATATCGCATAGTGTAACGTCGCATTCGAATTTTGATGTATCAATCATTATCCGATCGACTGTACCTGTTATCTTCTGTCGCGTGACTAATGATTTCTCTCTTGATAGGACAACCAATCGTTTGGACACTTCACTGAGATTTGATGTTCGACATGATGGTTGGATCGACGAGCTATGTTCTTTACACAATTCTCTTATAATCTCTTTCACTCCCTCATTGATCGATGAATTGTGAACATTCTGTCCATCATCATAAACTGTTCGTCGTTTGACAAGAACTCTTCGTCTTGCCTCCGGAAGATTCTCTATTCTCGGCTCTACATATCGACGTGTTGTTTGATAGTCATTTATCACTGCCGGTATTGCTAACTCCTCAAATATTCGTTCAGCCGTCTCACTGTATCCACATCGAGAGAGTATATCAGCACACTCAGCCTTTGTTCCATTGTCTGTTGTTGAGGATTGTGACGTTCTAATAAGAAATCCATACACCTCTCGTAAATCGTATTGATCTCTATTCGATACTTGTAAGAGATATTGCGCACTCATCAATTTCAATCTCATAGGATATCGCGGTGGATTAAAATTATTAAAATAGAAGATATGGCATTTACGTTGTACCTCATTATCAAGTGATCGATTCTCGCTAAACAGAGAGTACCTATGTTCAATTGGAATCTTATCGTCGGAGATCATTGCTAAGAGGCAATCAGCTATGTGTTGATTTTTATCTCGATGGGGTAACCGAGTCAATTGATCTATTGCATTTTTACGCGATGAGTAAGTCTGTTTTCTATCCATTCCAATTGATTTAACACGCGCAATCTCAACATTGATTGTCAATGAGTTCATCTTCCATTGAGTAAATAAAAAGCTTTTAAAAAGTGTACTTTTAAAGAGTAGATAATATAAGGTATATGAACCATGATGGGATACTATCAATCGTCCGACAATTCTATAATATACGAGCCGATGTCGAGGAGTATAACAATAACTGATAATCTATTTATCGGAATGGAAATTAGATTTTCTCATCCCGATTATAGTTATTCAGGAGAGAAGGGATTGGAAAAACTTACATTGAATGAAGACTACATTGTTCAAGATTATATGATCTATACAGACGGAGTCTCCTTTATTCTTTTTAAATTTCCTGGAGTACAATTTGATTCTAAATTGTTTACTCTATCATCTAACAACTATATTATTCCGTATGGTCGCAGACGAACAAAATTCTTTGTCGAAAAACTTAAGCTCCGGGTTAGACTATGGTGGTGCCGAAAGTAAGGGTGGTTATCTCTTTCATCTCAATCTCGTCACGTCGACTCTTATGATGGTGTTTGTGCTTTGGTGATTTTGTTTTCTTCGTTACTATACAACAGGTAGATGTACATTCAATATCATCAAAACATGTATTTCCCTCTATATCGACTTAAATATCTGGCTTTGGTTTCGTGTAACAACTTCCCATAATTAATTAATTGATGAAAATATAAATTAATTAATTTTATCTGTATATACAGATAAAATTAATGTCTCGTTTTTTACGAAGATGATGAACAGCATTCGGATGTGACAGAAGGGTTTGTAATCGCAACAACAGGTGTGGATTCCGACACAATTGAAACTCCCTCCTGAACAGGACAACAGCTCGGTTGGTACACATCTTGACAGGTTTGCATAAATGTCTGATAATGACGTGAGCGGTCGAGTCGTTCAATGCGAGACTCCCGAACAGATCTTGCATTCTGATACCAGAAATATGACATGAAGAGACAACTAACCGTCGCTGAGACGTTCAGAACGACATGGGAAGCAGTGAGTGTGCGAGAGAGAAGAGACATCTGACTTGATTAATTTAATTACTATATGTTTAGATATAGTAATTAAATCAAATGTCGAAACGCAAAGCGACAATAGATCTCTCTGAGCAATCGTTCAAAGTCCAAAAATTTTTAAACGAGACTCCAACATATATATCGTTTAGTTTTCACCGACATGGAGAGAAGAGACCTCGTCCTTATGAAATTCATTATCCATCAGTAAAACAATGTATTGAAATTTCGGGTCCAATAATTTATCACTGTTCTCTTCATGACAGTGATAGAGATGTCTGTCTAATCTATGATTGTTCAGGTGGGAGATCGTTCATTGAGAGTTCGTATAACTATATTAATTAATGTTTTAGTAAAGTAGAATGTCGTCGCCTCCATTTCCTGCAGCTCCTCCGTTCAGATTTGAAGATCTGAAAAAATATCTTCATCTCGAAGTTAACGGATATTCGATGAAGAGAGAGGAGACAGAATTGAATACGAAATATCAGAATATGTCGGATATAGAGAGGAGAGATGATATCAAAGTGATTGAGAATCAATTAGTTGATAAACCTTATCTTCTTATAGAGAACAGATATCCTTATTGGTTAGAAGATGGAATGATCCATAAGATAATATGGGTGAACAGAAAATGGAAAAAGAATGTTTCACCTGAGACTATTGCGATCGAACATCTTTTAGACAAGGGATACAAGGATTTTACTCTTTTCTATAACAGTAGACAGACAAAGTCCGTTCCCTCTATTATTCATCATCATGTGATATACCGACTTTAAATTTTATACCCAAATAAGTTATAAAATTTAACTTGTCATCTTGAACTTTAGATTAAATTAATTTTCTACCGGTGCACGAGATCTCAAAGAGAAAGACACAAACACCAGTGATCGCACATCTACACAAGACCAGATGGGTTTCGTAAGTGGATGATGGAATGTGAGAAAAGACAATTACAGTCGTCAAAATCGATGGGATAGTCAAGAGAACAAATGTAATGAAATCGTATCCATTTTGGAATTCCTTACCGATAGCTACGAGGAGAGTGACCTGTATAATGATTGCAACCATCGCAGATGCTGTACCAAAGTTCCAACAGTTTATCAGAACAATGAGCGAGAAGAATCCGAACAATACGCCGAGATTCTTCTCCTTAGAGATGACCTGACAACCGACCTTGTATGAAACTAGTAATGCCAGGATAAGATGAACCACCAACCACAGACGCGGTGAGTTGCTGACAGGCATAAAGGCTGGGATCATCGGAAAGAGATGATAGTTCTCTGCGAAGAGCATGTAGTAGATCTTCGGCAGTTCCCACATACACTGCATGAGGAGAATGAAATTGACGTAGAGATTCTGGTAGTTCATTGTGAAAGAGAGATGTGATGTGTGAATTTATTCTGTCAGACAGAATAAATTCAGTTTTTACATTAACTGTATAAAGAAAATATATCGGAATACGATGTTAATAGAAATTATTACTATCCGGGGCTATGGCACCAACAAGACGGGGTAATCCACCGTTATATGAAATAACAATGGACCGGAAACCGATCAATGGATATTATATGAGATATTGAGTTAATCGTTTGTTAATGACGACTCAACAAACGATGTGTTCTCTATGGTAAACAATCTTGGACCTGTTCTCGAGAAGATATGTGTTGGAGACAAGTGGATATAGGACGAGCGCTTCGCATTGAACAGAATGAACGAGAAAAGAAAGACGAACTTATGATCCAATCAATAACATCCTTAGAATAGATGCTAATCTCCCTGGACTGAGTTACTCAGCATCAACAGGAGCCCCTTCGGACATAGACTGAATAATTCTCTCCAATCCCATTATCAACTGAGTATTCGTCTCTAGAGTCTTGTATCGTAAACGGATAAGTCCTTCAGTATGTTCCATCTTCTCCTTACAGACTTTTACAGACTCATCACAGAGATCCTCTTCGTACATAAAGAAGTTTTCTCTACACTTTTCGTGAGCGAGTTCAAGAGATGTGATATCTTTCTCACATAGATCATTATCATTCTTCAACTCCTCTACCATCCAAGACATCTCAGTAGACACCTTCATGTAGTCTTCGAACGTCGGATTCTCTTTACTTCCGAACTCTATAATACATTTCAGTACTCTCTGGGTGTCATCGTCATCGTCTTTGATAAGAGTCTCTACATTTTCTCTCTTCACTCTGTAGATTTTATCAAGACTCTCCTGATCGCACTTGATCAGTGTATCAACCTCTGTCTCCTTATTGATAGACGAAAGAACTCCACATAGTTCAGTATCCGACATCTGGGATACAGCGCTGTTGATTGAAGATGATTGTAGAGTGGAGATAGTATTGGGATCAGCCATTACGGTAGTTGTTTAATATCTATTCTGATGATATTAAACAGTTTTATTAATCTTCCGATTTGACGAGAAAAATCTCTCCTTCGAACTTAGTATCGAATATCTCTTCTTCAGTTAGCTCTTCATCTCCGTCTGATTCCTCATCTTCGTCATCCCAATCATCCATGAACTCTTCCTTTTGACGACGCAACTCTATTTCAGCGTTCTCTTTATTCGTGTAGTGTTTCACATACACACTTGCAAAAGATCTCTTGTAATCGGGATGCGCGATTACGATCTTAAGGCACCAAAGTTCCGGTTCAATCATTGTCGGACGATGTCTGTGTTGATGTATCCTTTTTCAGATCTCTATTTTTCATTTTGTTTTGTACTCATAGATACTATGATTGATTATCTGAATCGTTGACTGGTAGAGAAGATTCAAATCGTCATCATTGAGACACCACCTTACAGAGATTTTATCAAAGCTGAAAAGAGAAATCACACTATTGACGAATACATGTTTAGGACGCTCTTCGTCATCACTATCACTCTCGTATTCATATTCGTCGCTATCACTAGAGTTTCATCTTTTCGCATCGCTTTCCCTTCCAGTTTCACATCTACGTTTTCTAGATACTTGATGTAGATACCGAACATCTTCTCCTTGATATAGTCGACATTGATAATGAGTCTCTTCTCACCGGATAATAATAATATTCGATAAACTCTTCAGAGATATAATCGCTGATCGCTCGATTGGTGTTTGATGATGTTTCAGACATTTGTAAGGTTAGTGTTTGGGAGTAACCATCGACTAATGACTAATATCATTTTTACGAAATCAGAGTATTTTCAACTAAAGATTTTAATATAGATGATAAGTAAAGAGATGTCTTCTGTTGACGGCAAATTGTTCTCTACATATGAACTGATTAAACATTTATAAATAATACATCGTGATTATCATACATTTTTATATCTTTGGATCCAAAGAATATCGGATTGCATAAACTACCGTCTAGTTTAATAATAAATTCTTGAATTATATTTTTCCAATCAATATTATTTTTTATAACATCATTTTGATTAAGTCTTAAAATATAGTATCCATTTTCAATAGCTAATTTCATTTTGTATAAATCTCTATCCCGAACGTCGCTAGCTAATGAATTCCAAAAATACTGATCGTAAAAATGTTGGGGGCCGTCGCATTCGATAATCAATTTATATTGCGGTATTAAGATATCAAATCGTAACTGCCCTTTTGTGTCAGGATTTATACACCAAGATGGAGAAAATTGACGATCAACATTATTGTATAAAGTTCTACAAAAATCAAGTATTATTCGTTCTGTTTTATTTTTACATATTGGACACCAGTGTCCTTTTGAAATATCAGAAAGAATACTTGTAAATTCACATGAACATTGTTCACAATTAAATGTGTATTTTTTACCACTATGTTTGAACACTTCTCGTGGAAGATGAATATTTTTATTACTCCAATATTTACAATTGATGTGTGAAGCAAAACTATTATTAAAACACGAATCACAATTATCGTCACATAATAGTTGAGGAGGATTCGAACAATAAGGACACCAACTTCCAGATGTAACGTTACTTACGGTAGATAAAAAATCGTGGTTGCATTCGCAATCAAAATATACGGAACTGTTTGAATACTTAAATACATTACGAGGTATTTCGATATTTTTATTACTCCAAAATACGGATTTGTTACACGAGGCAAAACTATTATTATAACAAATATTACACTCCTCTTTTTTACATAATTTTTGGTGTCCACAATAAGGACACCAATTATCGAGTCTTATATTACTTAGAGAAATAGAAAAAGCGTGGTCACATATGTCACAATTAAATATATATTTTACAATACTATTTTTGAATACATTTCTCGGAAGTAATATATTGTCTGTGTTCCAATACAGTGATTTAGAATGTGATGCGAAACTATTAGTAAAACAAAAATCACAATCGTTATTATCACACAATTTTTTAGGTGGTTGAGAACAGTAAGGACACCACGTTCCTTGTGATATTGTATTTGGTGATGCTAAAAATGTATGATAACAAACTTCACATCGAAAATTATATTTTGTATGTGAATTTCTAAACACATTCCGGGGATAAATGATATTACTACTCCAATATTTACATAACACATTACTTGCAAAACTTCGACTAAAACAAGTTATACATTTTTCATCATTACATAGTTTTCTTTTATTACCGTTACAATTTATTGGGTGTAATAAACTTTCAAAACATTTTCTACACGTAATATCTTTTTCCGAACCACTTTCTCCAAGTTCAAATTCTACGTTACATAAGATACATTTATCGACTATAAAGAAATTCATAACTGGTTCATGACTATAATAAATTGTATTTAAATACAATTTATTATATCAATTGTATAGTAAGCATGACCGAAGTCATAAAAAACTTCCAGTCGTACGAACTGGATAGTAACGAAACGATCGCCGATCGTATCGCTGTATCTAAGAAAACACTTCCGGATTATATAAAGGTGATGTATGGAGAAACCAAAAATATAACCACCCTTAATCTTATAGATCAGATTAAGAAATTTAAACCTCATGAGTTAGAGAAGTTTTATGAAACTTATAAAGAGGATTTTCCAAAGGTGGATTTTGATAATTTTGCACGATTGTGGTATCTCTATGCGCTCAAAGAAGGAGATAAATCTATTATGGATCCTCACGTTCAAATAACTCTAGATGCCTATCTCGAAAAACAATCATCGAATTTCTCCAAAATTGAGGGTAGTATGGGAACATTTAAGACTGATATGAAAACGAAACTAGACTCTCTGACCAAAAAGGTTAGTAAAGATTTGGCCGATTTTAAAGAGTTCTCTACACATTCTAAGATTCATTCAACACCTATAGAGGTTGTGAGAGTAAAGACCGAGTTGGTTTTTGAAGTGGAGTACGATATATACGAGCTCTTCAACTACATGAAGATGAGCAGAGACATTCCCTTTGCAGTTATCGGATCGTATTATAAGATCATGGAGGGATTTGTACCTTCTGATCGATGGTCTTATGCTCGTGAAAGACTTGAAGGTGATTTCGGTGACAAACGTGATGTTCTCTACTTGAAAACCCTGAATGTGAAAAATGAACCCCTAAAGAACTATGAACGTATTGACCCGAATCTATATTCCACTGTCTCTATCTATTTTGAAACTCCTCAAGAAGAGTCCCGTCGTAAAAGAGATACTCGTCTGCGAGATGAAGAGACAAAAGATAAAGAGAAGAAGAGACTCGATAAGAAGAGACGCGAAGAGGAGAGAGAAGAACGTAAAAAGGAGGATGACGTTCGAACAATTCGCCGAAAGAAGAAAGATGGAACTGTTACCAAATCAGCCGATGAAATTAAGAGAGAAAGAGAAGATGCAACCAAAGAAAAGCAGAGATTAAGAAAAGAGAGAGAGAAATTAGAGATAGAGGAACGAGAGAGGAGAAAAGAGGATGATGAGATAAAGATCTCAGATCTCGAAAATGAGATCGTTAGAACGAGTAAAGTCTACATGAGATTAGAAAGTCCTATTAATCCGGATTTGAAAGAGATCGATCTTATCACCCGCATTCTTAATTCATTCCCGAGTAAAATTCATATTCAATCCAAAAGACAAGTACAGATTAAAGCGGAATTTCTTATTCCGAATTTCTATCTCGATCGTCCAGTATTTCTTGATTCTGTTATGAACGACAGACTCTTCTATCAAAGATGTTTTGTTGATGAGCGAATGCGTATCCAGAAGGAGAAGGGAGGTGTGTATCTCTATTTTGCATTTTCTCCGTCAGATACGGATGATAAATTTGTGGCGTGTTCAATGACTGAACAGGTTGTTGAAAAAACTAATCTTAAGATTATATCTAAGGATCCTGATTTAAAAACCGATACCCCTTATCTTCGTGTACGTATAACAAGAGTTCCGGATGAAGAAACTGCTGAGAAATTTAAGAGTATTTTTACTGGACTTATTTCATTATATATTACACGGAAGGATGATATAATAGAGAAATACAATAAGTACATGCCTGATTTCTCAGACACTCTTACAGATCTTAAATCCGATATTGAGAAGAAGAGAAAAAAATCTACTCGAACTCGTAAAATGTTGAAGGATGTAGATCCTGATCAGTTTATTTCGGGATACTCACGTTGGCTTTGTCCCACAAAGAGAGCCCCTCGTATCGTCGGGGTTAAAGATCCCAACGACGATGAAGAACCTCAAGAGATTAAGGATATGCAAGACGAGAAAGGAATTCAAGTACTCCTTTTCCCAAAACTACCTGAAGAGGATGGACAAAAATATAATCAGTATTATTACGCGTGTGATCATCACGGAACCACGGAATCAGGTAAGACAGTTAAGAATCCAACAATCTATCCCGCTCTACGTATCAATGCACTTGGTAATTCAGAAAAATATCCCATCGTTCCTTGTTGTTATGCAAAGGATCATCGATCGAAAGGTAAGAACAAATCTATTCTCCGAATGTATTATGAGGAGGGAAAAACATTCGCTGATTTCCGGGATAAAAAAAAAGGAGATGAAGATGAAGATGAAAAGCATATCTTCACAACAAACAAGATTGTTCCTCTGAAGAGATTCGGTGTACTCATAAAGGATGTAGACAACTATTTCAAATCGATTGATAACAGCAATATCTATTATCGTCAGGGTGTTACTCATTCTTTTAACAGTATCATCGAGGTTATGTTGATGGCGACTGAAGGTAAAAAGTTTGAATTGTATACAAAGGAAGAACGACTATCTAGAGTTTTAGAGGTTAGACGTGAAATGGTTGATATGGTTAAATCGAGTGATATATACCAACAGACTGTAGTCTATTCACGAAATCCAGAATCAATTGAATCCTATCTGAATGATAAGAATAAGTATATGGATCCAAAGATGTTCACACGTCTTATCGAAGATTATTTCAAATGTTATCTATTCATCTTTTCACAGAATGATCAATATCCGTTCGGTGTTCTCTCGTCACCACACCATCTGAAGGAGTATCTCTCATATCGTAAGAAGGAGAAGGATGAAAAGGATAAGAAACGAAAGGGAAAGGAGGAATACTATCCTACAGTATTTATCTATGAGCATATGGGATCCGAACTAGACAGAGCAGAATATCCTCAATGTGAATTGATAGTTCGTATAAGCAATAATGGAGAGAAGCAGGCAGTGTTCGAAAATAATTTTGCGATTGTTAAAAGAACTCAAGAGATTTTTGATGAAATGTATTTCAGCAATCCAATAGACAAGGACATCATTATCTCTTTTGATACACCACTGGATGGCCAGGGAATTGATTTCTACGGAAAAACCAGATTCCTATCGTTTGCTGATGGAGTATGCATTCTTACCGATCCTCTTCCTCCTCTAGAGATTCCTGTTCTATATAAATATAAGACGATCGTAAAGAAACAGGCGATTAAGTTTATGAATCATGAGAGTGCAGCAAACATAAAGAATCATGTGGTGTCTGGAAAACTTGTAGGATTCCATGCGACCAAAGGACATATTAAATTCTATATTCCTATTGTACCAGAGAGAACCGATCTAGAAAACGGTGTAGATATCATCTCACCATCGTTCATAAGTGAGAAATCCGAACTCTCTCTGTATAATGAGTTTCACAGAATAGCAAGATATCTAACTGAATATACACTTTATCTCTTCAGTCTATATCACAGAGACCGTCCACCTAAAGGAGATATTGATGCCGACTATATTATCGGATTTGCTAAAAGAAATATCGAGATTGATGAGAACTTTGTATACGGAAAAGTTCCTCGTATATTCTCCCTTGTCACAGGTGTTCTTCGTGATCGCAAGCTTATCGTTCCAAACGAAACAGTCCTAAAGAAGCTTATCTACACTCTTCGTATTCGACTACGTAATAATAAGGAGGAGATTAAGAACTATTCGGAATACAAATATATACAACGATACTATGCCGATATTAAGGACTTTGACCAACTTGATTCTCAGTTGATTATCTACGGACAGCATGCTCTGATCAAATGGATTGAGAACGTGAAACAGATCTATCCTCTTCATGATAGTGTCCAACATACGGGTGTCTCTCTTGTTTCTGAATTGTCTAAATACGATACAAGTAAACCGTTCATTGTTGTGTTTACTTCTAGCTGGCACAAAGCATCGAAGAATCTTATAAATCGAATAGTGATTCCCAAAAAGGCTAGAAAAGGAAAGATCGATCGTAGAGATCTGATGACGGAGTACGGGCATAAATTTAACTTTGTGTATATAGATATTGATAATAACCGAGGAATTACTTCCGCATACAACGTGGACTCTATTCCGTACATCTACTTCTTCCGAATTCAAGATGGGAAGTCTATTGAACTCGGAAAGATTAAGGGTGGTGATAATACAAATGAGAACATCAAGCTCATTAAGAAGAATATAGAGGATATTCTTGGGTAAGTAATTTTAATATCTCTGGATAGGTATTAAAATTATCATTTAACGTAAGTCTTTTCAACTAATCGTTTATCAAATGTCGATCCCATCTCCTTATTTTCGACATACAAGTCGTTGCATTTATCAAACAAACTGCTATCGTCATCATCGATATTAGCAAGTTCATTAAATTGTACCTTCTTATATTCTCTTAGTTTAGTAAACATAATTGGAAGTATCGCTTCCTTTAATTTTTTAGCTGATGTGTCAGTAATTATATTTCCCTTATCATCTTGATAAATAAAATTCTTTCTAGATTTATCAGTACATTTATACACTAGATTTCCACTAGCATCTTTAATTACATTTTCAACTACCCAATCAGCTTGTCCAATTCCACCTCTTTCGTAATGTTTGATAGTGTATGTATCTTTAATAGACTCTAATCTCTCTTGTGATAGGTTAAGAGAATTCATAGTTATATTCTTCGCTTTTATGGTGTTATTAGTAGTTGATACTCTCGGATTAGATATCAAGAATTTAGTTTGTTCTTGCTCTTTGTTAAGTAAATTATTGTATATTTGAGTCTTCTCTTTTTCATGGTCTAGTTCTAATGTGTGTATTTTTTCTTTCAATTCGTCTATAATTTTTTGATAATAAATATCTTTTTGATCACATGAAGCTTCGTGTTCAGTTAGTTTATGGTCATGTATGAATTTTTTATCACAGAATTTACATTCGATATAAGTGATACAAATTTTACCATTTTGATCTGTGAGCTCTTTCTGTTTTTCCAAACAATATTTTGTTTTACTTTGGTGCGTTTTTAGAACAAATTTCGATGATAATTCTTTACCACAAAAGTCACAAATGAACATAGCAGCGTGTAATTACTAGTTGAACCAGGTTTTTAAATATCAAAAAATGTTCACAAATTTTCACAACTAATAATAACCCTGTAACCAGGGTTATTATTAAAAAATATGGAAAATCCTAAAGAATTATTAATATTCCTTAATAATTCTTTAGGATTATTTTCAGTGTTTTATCTTTTTTGAAGATTTTATTATCTTATAGTCGTTTTTTGAACATTTTAGTAGTTTTCAGAGATGTTCAAAAACTACGTTAGCGAAAAAATAATACATACTCTCTGTTATGTATTATTTTCAGATTATGACTTTCGGAGTTCAGAGTAGATCCCCTTTTTCTAAAACTATTTGGTTTAGATTTTATATATCTCAACACACACAAAGTTTGTGTGTGTTGAGTACCTATTTCTGAAAACTAAAATTCGTAAACGATCTTAATCTCTGAACTCTGAAAAGAATTATTTCTGATACATTTTAATTACATGTGCGATACAACTATCCTTCTTGTTGTCTTTGATCTTTCCAACCTTGACCAGTTTAATCTTATCATTGACATCCAATCGACAAGTAGAAATAGCTGCTCCTCTAGTCTTATTTTTCAACTCGTTCTGTAAGTCCTTGTTTCGATTGAACACGCAGTGTAGCCATGTTTTCAAGATCATATTCTGATATGTGTAGAAATCTAAATTGAGGTATTCGGATACTTTGTTATCGATAACAGCTGCCGCAAACATGAGGACCCACGATTGACAGAAAAAATCAACCGCATCGTTGTCATCATTACAAACCTGTTGTGCTCTGTGTTTACCAGCAACCATAACTATTGACAATTTAACACCGAGTATTTCGTTAATAGTCTTATGAATCTCTGCTTTCTTTACAGGAGAAAAGTTATACCCGGCATCATCAGAAGAGTCATTATCGTGTGAAGAATCATACCACCATAGAGTCTTACTACCTATATCAGATACAAAACAGTTCCAGTGAACCTCGATATGTTCTCCTGATTGGTGAGCATCTCCGACAAAATAAATAGACCCTTTCTTTTTATCTGGAGGATTTGATGCAAAGAATAATGATAGATTTTTATAAATCGATTGACATTTCTTTCTTTTCTTACATACAGTAATGGGAGATACAATATCGTGTGATTCGATATCGATCAACGAATCCATATCATCGTGTTCTCCAGATAAATAGAAAGATCCTCCGTGTATATATTTTTTATTTCCTTTGAGAAGAGGAGCCATAATGTCATCAGCTACAACTAGCTTGTTATTCATAAAACTCATGAGCTCAAAATCACAGTCTTTGATATCATTTATCTCATCTTCAGTAGGTGATTTTTCACGACTCATTTCGAATAGTGATATTTATCATCTAACAACACAAAAAATCAGTTGTATCTTTTAATATGTAGACAATATATTGTCTACATATTCTAGTATCTTATTCCAACTTAACATCGTTGTTCATAATAGAGATCCATCATCTCTCTTGTGAGATCAATCCAGGTGTCCTTCCAAACAACATAGACACTGTTTCCGTGTCTATAAACAGTGTCTGCATCATTTCGATACCCCATCCCATACCCCATCCCATAATACGAGTTCCACATTTTGGGCGAAATTTTCGACACATTCCATTGAACAAGACACTTGTTTCCTTTAATCTCCTTAACAGAGACCACTTCAAAATCGATATCATCATCGATATGATACTTCTCCTCTGACATTCTCGGATCTTCATCTTCTCTCATCTCGATGGTATTGTCATCAACGACAAATCCATCCTTCTCGTATCCTGATTGAGTAAAAAAACGGGTACTCTTAGGAAGCTTCGCGTCAGACTCAGAGAAATGTTTGCGACACGTAGTGCCAACAGATATGATACATCCGTTCACTGTGTTCTTATAGTACTGAATATTGGAGCATCGAGAGAATCCACAGAGACACTTCATTTTCGGATGATTCTCTACATCTGAATGATATCTCCATTCAGAAAGAGACCCTTGAATAGTTTTATTTACTGACTTCTCAACGAGACGATCGATAAACTTTTGATACAGATGTACAGATCTATTTCGATGAAGTGCACAATTCATCTTACAACATCTCTTTCCTTTGTTGACTCCCCGAGTGAGGATGTGATCACATCCTTTAAACGAAGAACTTGATAAAGCAGAGGCTGGAGTTGCACTGAATCCTGGGGTGAAAGCAGAGGCTGGAGTTGCACTGAATCCTGGGGTGAAAGCAGAGGCTGGAGTTGCACTGAATCCTGGGGTGAAAGCAGAGGCTGGAGTTGCACTGAATCCTGGGGTGAAAGGATTGAATGAAAAAGGAGATGCGGAGATTTCGGGTGTCGAATCTTTCATCTCCGAAAGTTTTCTCTTTCTCTGTACAGGGGCCGTGGGAATAGAGGATGTGGGATTAGACATTACTGATACGAGAATCCGATAGGTGTAGTATCTACTACTAACATACACAGAATCTCACTTTTCTGAGTTTAAAAATATTCTTTGTATGTAGTAATTATGGAAAGTAGAAACACTCCAATTGTACTGAAAACATTAACTCAGGATAAGAAGTATCCCTATTTCTTCAAGAATGAGAATATTGACAATAATATATATATAGTTCAGAGAGCTTACAGTATAGCTAACGCTCTCTATATTATTGATGTATGGAATAACGAGGGATATAATATAGGTGATATCGATAAGTATATCGATATCGATATACCCTATACTAAATATCTATACAATGGAAACAATAAGATTGAAAAAGTTGATATCAATGGAGGTGATGATGATTGCAATGTTCTATTGTATAAAAAAGACGGAATAGTCTATGTGATGGCTCTTCTTAAATTCAAAGTTGATTCATGATCGAATTTATAAGAGTAATACTCTTAGTATAAACTGATCCTATTCATAGTAATTAAACAGTGAACACTGTTTAATTACTTCACAAGTTTTTATAGATAACTTTTCCCTATATATCCATTAAAACTTGGTTCTGATATTTTGTTAATAGGAGATGGATCATCTAATAGATCGAGAAGGTTCGTCAACCCTATACTACTTCCGATTACAATCAAAATAATAACAGCCGCTAGTATATATTTATTTGAAGTTATATATTCGTATATTTTTGTTGATATGGTTTGAGAAGTTGTAGATGGTTCAACAATCACTCCTGGATTCACAAGAGGAGCTGGAATTATTTCGGCCGTTCCACTTGTAGTTCCACTTGTAGTTCCACTTGTAGTTCCACTTGTAGTTCCACTTGTAGTTCCACTTGTAGTTCCACTTGTAGTTCCACTTGTAGTTCCACTTGTAGTTCCACTTGTAGTTCCAC
>JAQTUL010000011.1:41520-46437 GCA_028710275.1 Candidatus Colwelliibacteriota bacterium
GTTCCACTTGTAGTTCCACTTGTAGTTCCACTTGTAGTTCCACTTGTAGTTCCACTTGTAGTTCCACTTGTAGTTCCACTTGTAGTTCCACTTGTAGTTCCACTTGTAGTTCCACTTGTAGTTCCACACACAACAGATGATACAAGAGGAACTGTAACCGGGATAGGATTTTTTTCTAGATAATCTGAAATCTGACCTGCGTAAAATGTAGAATAATTTGGAAGAGGTATAGTAGGATCAATATAGGGAACAACATTTCCTGTAAGTTTACATTCGCGGATTTTTTCTATTCCTGAAAGATAAAATCCTGTGTAAGGATCTAGGTAGTGTTCGGGAAAAGATTTAATACCTGCAATATCGGTCGAGGTTTCAATTGGAATGATATTGGGGTCGTTTATCTCCATACCGGGAAAATCGGGAAGCATACCCATTGCGTTCTGCTCTACTTGACATTCAACAATTCCTCTCTTGAACTTGAAAAATCCTGCGTCACCCCAATCGGTACCCCAAGAATTCTGAATAATCCAATAAGGTACTCCTGTGTTACCAAGAGCATCAACACCGTCTTCTCCCCATCCCACTATTTTTACTGCGTGACCACCATCGGATGTTGCAGATTTATCAACATGTGTGTATACTGTTTTTCCATCATACGAATCCATAAAATCAGAGAACACCATAAATCCAGTAGGTACAGGTCCTCTTTTGAATATTTCATATTTAATTGCGTGTTCTAACTCGTCAAGACTATCCTTTGTCGGATCTCCGACGTTATAAGCTGTTCGTGCTCTATATTTTTTAGCCGCATGTGTTTGATCAACACATGTATCAAATGACATAGTTTCTAGTGTGTGACAATAAGGAAGTGATGTTGGATTCCCCGACGGAGTTGTCGGTATATTATATGAATTTCTCGATACACTTCCTTTCGCAGGAAAACAGTCTAGTGAAGGAACTCCATCTGTATATAGAACCTCCGCCGCAGTAAATAGGGATGCGCCTTCACATGCAGCGGATTGTAAGGCTTGTGTTGGATCTACCTTACTACCGTGAAGATAATCATCCATAAGTTCTAACGCGCCTGTATTCCCCCATTGATTTTTGATATCGGTAAATTTATGTGCACAAACTGTAATTTCATAAGGCGAAGGAACAAACTTTATTTTTCCCATCGAGAAGATTGCAAATCTATCAGCGAGTGCTGATGTTGTTGCGTGAGCCCAACAATTACCACAAGATCCTTGAGACATAACAGGTGTAAGATAATCTTTCCATGCAACTCGACCGTCAAAATTAGTGGGGAGAACAATAGCATCGGTTCCTTTAAATTTACCGGATCTCGAAGTGGCAAATTTCTTTGAAAGAGCATTTACTTGAGACACACTTTTAAGTAACGTACCATACGATTTGACAGGATCATTGGAAACTATACTTGTTATCATATCCCCAAATCCCTCAATCGTGGGATAATGTTTGGATCTCTCTAGGACCTCGGGAATATTTTTGAGAAGAGTTTCTGAATATTTTTGTGAGTTATTGAAAAGCTCTTTTGACGAACACGTCTTAGTAATGATATACCATGCTATCGCTAGAACTATCAGATAGACAGCAACTACCAAAATCTTTTCCTTAAAGGATAGCATATTATTCTACCCAAATATTATTTTTATTCTATCATAGTAAAAATATCATACCTGTTACAGATTAAGGCATCACATCTATCTCGATCGGTTCCGGTGTTCTTGTTTCATTTCTCACCCATTCATCCAGGATCCAAATATACAAAAATCTAATTTGTAATTGGAATCCCGGACATCGAACTAGTCGATGGATCGACTCATTTTTGATCTATATGTACATAGACAAGTATTTTTCGTCAGAAGATTCCTTAGATCCGAGAAATACATCAACATTATTCTCGTTGATCACAATAGGAAAAGTGTAAGCAAGAACAGGCTCTTCCTTATTCTTCTCTCTCTTCTTATCTTCCTTCAGTTCATGATTAAATGAAAGACCAATCTTTTTAATGGTAGCTTTACCTAGAAGTTTAAGAGTATTCACTTTAAGAAGAATAGTACGGATACAATCCTTTACACTTCGTATTCCACTGTTCTTATTGGAATGTTTCTGAATAATATTCATCATAGCTCCGTCGGTAATAGTAAAGTCTGATTTCTCTAGAGTAATATTCTTCAGGAGTTCATCGATCACGTAGTTGTTAGCAATGATCAACTTATCTTTGTCTGTGGGATTTGCAATCTTGATGATATGAAGTCGATCTCGTAGAATGGGATTGATCTTCTCGATATCATTGAATGCAAAAATAAAGATAACTTTGGAGAGATCGATATTCAACCCTTCAAAGTACTTATCCTTAAACTCGTGGTTCTGAACAGGATCTGTCATATGGATCAGAAGATTTTTCACCTCTTCTCCCTCGTACCAATCAGAAATCTTATCCAGTTCATCAAGAAAGATAACCGGATTCATTACCCCACTATCCATTAGAGCTTGAGAGATAGCGCCATATTTACTGTTCTGATACGTGTAGTCAAATCCGACAAAATGAGATGAATCCTTTATTCCTCCCATAGAGAATGTCTGCATCGGAGTACCGAGAACTTTAGCAATTCCATTACGTACTATTTGAGTCTTTCCGGTACCTGCCATTCCTTGAAGAGCTAAAATTCTCGGAGAGGGATTTGTAGAGGTGAGACATTGTGCGACATAGTTTATAATCTCCTCCTTCACATTCTCCAGACCATATACAGCCTTGTTGAGCGTCTCCATCAAACCAATAAAGTATTTTTCAACATCATCCTTTGCGATATCTATCGGAAGAGGAGAGAATTTCCCAAATGGAATAGAGAGAAGTTGTTCAAACCATTCATCTTGTTTAGGATCAAGAAACGGTGTCTTATCTAATTTCTTATTGAGCTTACCCTTCATATCGTCTGTCATGGATGACTCTTTGATTCGCTTTCTAATAATGTCCAATTTACTGGGGCCTCTATTACCCATTAAAGCTTCCAAAAACCCTCCAAGAGATTGAGGTACATTATCTTCATCAAATCTAACAACTACGGGAGGTTGGAATACGTTTTCAGTATCTTTACTTTTCTTCATATCGGCATTATCGAGAGAACGTATCTTACGTTCACTATTTTTATCATCATCCGATGACGACCCATCGTTCAATGGTTTAGTTTTTCGTTTGACTGGAGAACGCTTTGTTTTTTTTGATGTTCGTTCTGACTCATCACTAGACGATGCATCCTCTTTCGGGGGTTGTGATCGTTTTCTCTTCGTATCTCGGGTTTCGTTCTTGGACATCTTTATTATTGTAAACAATAATTATTTAAGGCAATGTGATCACTTTTAATGTTTATCTGTAACATTAAAAGCTTGTTGTTTGAAGTCTCCACAGGTGAGATTTACAGTGTAAACGAGACGACACAGTTGTATGTCTCTAGGGCACTCTGAATGGTTCCGAACTCAGCGTAAGAATCATCGTTCTTAGTGAACAGAAGTTCCACCTTTACAGGAACACCATCCGTAAAGTATACATACCGGTCGTCTCTCTTCTCAGCAAGCTTTATTTTGGATGCAATGACCGGAGTGATTTTGGACTTTGCAGTTTGAGTTTTCAGGTCCTTGGGAGCCTTATCAATAGTTCTCGTCTGGAAAGATGTCCAATTAAGACTAGAGAGATAGGTTTGATGTCTCATTGGATAAGATCTATTAGCCTCGACAATAATTACGATA
Source organism: Candidatus Colwelliibacteriota bacterium (assembly GCA_028710275.1). GTDB lineage: Bacteria > Patescibacteriota > Minisyncoccia > UBA6257 > Colwellbacteraceae > STB-63. The sequence goes on from JAQTUL010000011.1 coordinate 45,286, forward strand.
TACCGATCGTCGATACATAACATACATCCTATTCTTGCATAGTACACAGAATAAGCAGGTGAATTACGGGTTTCTGGAATCTCTCTACACTTGGTGACAACCACATCACCAAAATAATCGACTATCGCTTTCTGTACAGCCACTCGTTCTTGATAGATATTGATGGACATGATTAATCTAACTCTGTTGAGTTTAACTTTGTATTTACAACTGAGAGAATATTTGGCGATTGGTTATTGCTACTGAACTCTGGTGGCGATCGACTTCGAATTACTTTCCACTGATTTTGCGCTGATGCATAAGCTATTTCTCTCATCCGTTTTTCCTCAATTCTCAACATTTTCTCTTGTTTCATAACAGTATCGTCCGTCACTAGGTACGTGACACAAGCATCTCGGAGCAGGGCATTGTTTTTTATACAGTGGAAGATTATCCGAAATCCATTTGTCTCCATCAATTTTCGTGTTAAGAATTTCTGTATTGAGGATCTGATGAAAAGAAGACATTACCGATGAAATATGTTAGTGTTGGGTACTATTAATTCATTTTTCATTACTCACAAAAAGGAGATCATTTTGTAATGATATCATTACAAAATGTATTGTTTAGGGTTTAGTTGTGCGTATTGCTTTGAGTTGTGCGTATTGCTTTATGCTGGAGTGAGATCGTACTTGACGAGTCTCGCCTTATCTCCTGAGTTGAGAGCGACCTTCTCATCGTCGACAATCTTGTGGGAAACTGTTCGTTCCTTTGCGTTCAGGAGGAAAGTCGTATTTGTCTTTCCATCGATGAAGTACACTTGACCCTTCAGATCTCCACTCTTAAACTTCTTAGCGACGATCTTGGCTTCCTCCTCGACAACCTCCTCCTCCTCGACAACCTCCTCTTCCTCGACAACCTCCTCTTCCTCCGGAGTCTTAGACTTCTTAGAATCTTCACACGAGGAGACGCTGATGCGAGAGACGACCCGTCTGCGTACGTAGTCCTCTACATCAATCTTCTTCTCGGAACCGGACTTCTCAGCATTCTTCTTGGAACCGGACTTCTCAGCCTTCTTCTTGGAACCGGACTTCTCAGCCTTCTTCTCTTCCACCAGCGAAACGATCTCATCACAGAGCTCCTCGGTATCGAGCGTGTCCATATCGTTCTTAC
>JAQTUL010000041.1 GCA_028710275.1 Candidatus Colwelliibacteriota bacterium
GCATTATCTTTTTGTCTGTCGGAACCCATATCCTTGAATTATATGATATATGGGGTGGTTTTCTAAACGACTGAGGTATGAAAAACCCGCTCTTTAAAAGAGCGGGTTTTGATACGTGTAATATAGGAACTTGTCACTGAACTACTTATCAGCTTTAACCTCTCGAGTCTCGGCCGTAAGCTTCTTTCCAGTTATCTTCTCGATAAGGCTAAGTCCCACAAAGCTGTTAATGAGACCTCCCTCTCCGCTTCCCCCACCGAGGATGATGGTCTCTGGTATCAGCTTAAGATCGCTTGCAGCTATCTTATCAATGATCCGAATCTGTCTGAAGGCTTCCTCACCCATAGCCTCGACCTCGAGTTTATAGGCTTTTGCATTGGATTCACCCTTTGCAAGGATAACCTCAGCTTCAGCTTTACCAACCTTGGAGGTCGCTTCAGCATTAGCATCAGCGGTAACCTTGGTAGCTTCAGCCTGGGCCGAAGCGGTAAGTTTTATAGCTTCCGCTTCTCCGGTCGCTTTTAAGATAGCAGCAGATTTGGAACCCTCAGCCTCTTTTACATGACCTTCGGCCATATTCTTCTGGATCTCAACGTTTCTTTCAGATTTAACGACTTCGGGTTGCATATCGGCTTGCGCCTTTGCATTCTCGAGCGTTCTTCTTTCATCCTGTGCTTCCTTCTGGGTAGCATATGTCTTCTTCTCCTGCTCGGCTATCTGACGGTCGGTTACCGTTTTAGTAAGCTCGATAGGAAGAACGACATCGGCGATGAGAGTATCCTTAGAATCGATATGATGAACCTGAAGTACAGTGTCGATATGCTCCTTGGCCTTTTCCTGTAATTCCTTTCTCTGCGTATAGAGGTCCAATGCTTTGATATATTGGGCCGCATTACGGAAGTGGGAACTAATGGCCGGTTCGAGAACCTGAGAAATCATATTTTTGACTGATCCCAAGTTGGCGATTACCTTTGGAGCGTTTCTCATGGGGATGTGAATGATAACACTCACATCCATGTTCACATTGAAGGCATCTGCGGTCCTTAAAGTAATGGTCTTAAGATTAGAATCCAACTCATGAGCGCTCGATCTGTTATCGGCCCAGTTCAGCAATATCTGTGTTGTCGGCACTATGTCGACCTTACAGATTTTGGTATTAAGAGGATGTTTCCCCGGTTGAAGAGGATCGCCCCATATACCCTTATTGCCGTTCTTAACTATCTTGGCATTAACATTGTCATCGGTAAGATCTTCGCCTTCGCTTCCAACATAACTCGTAACAACGCCGCAATAGCCGATATCCACCCTTATCATGTCCACTTTTTCAATGGACGCGAACCATGGGTTAATAGCGTAATTACCGGCGCGGAGAACGGGTATTTGCAGACCTTTCTGTCCATCCGCGTTCAAGAACGCATACGCGTCCTGAAAGTTATTATGAACGTTTAACGGGAGCTCATCGGCAGCGATCTTGGATGAATCCATGATCGGTTTACCTTCGTTGATGGTCACGATGCCTACCTCGTCTGGTCCGACATGCGTCCAATCCACGATACTGATGACCTTAAAGAGTGCCGGGTTAAGACGATAGGTTCCGGGCATAAGCACTTCTAACTGTCGGCCTTTTTCGCCGCCATTTTTAAGAAATGCCTCGCCGTCAAAAAAGTTTCTGTGTCCTTCAACTCTGGTAGCTAAAAGCCTTCCTTCTGGTATCCTCGCACCATCAGTCGCCTCAATGAGGCCGATTTGTCCGCCAGGTATCTTTGTAATCGATTTTTTCTCAACCTGGAACATGATCGTATTGATCCTGTAAAAACCAGGCATAAGAAAAGCGATCTGAGGACCTTTTTGCCCGCCATTGTCTATAAACGCCTTCGCATTCTGGAAGCTGTCGCACTCGACGGGTGAACCGAAGTTTCCGCCTTCACGCACAACAAGTTTTCCGGCAATAGATTCAACATAACCAACCTGGTCATCTTCGATCATGATGGCCTCAACAACGGTCACCTCGAAGAGATGTGGATTGATTTTGTATTCGCCTTCCGGAAGGATGCTGAGCTGAGGACCTTTTTCCCCTCCATTTTTAAGGAAGGCCTCGCCGTCCTGAAACAGGTCGCATTCGACAAACTTCGCCATGAACTGCCCGGATGGTATCGGAGCACCTGTTATAGCCCTCACAACACCAACCCTATTTTTGGGTATTTCCAGAAAATTGCATTTGGTCGTCTTGTAAATAAAAGGCACCAACGCATGGAATCCCGGTCCTAAGACCCTTGCCTGCACTCCAACCTCATCTTTCAAGGCGACCGTGCGGCCATCAGGCATCTGTTTACCGAACCATCTTCTTTCCAATGTTATGATCTCATTTCCCTTCGCATTCGTGAAAGAATTAAGCAGGATAATGAGAATGCCGATAGCTATCAGCACTAGAGGAAGAAAACCCAAGACTGACCCTAAGATTGTTCCTAACATATTACACCCCTTCTCAAAGAACATATTAGGCAGATACGCTGCCCCTCGTTCACTACAATTGCTGTAGAGCATAAACTTAATAACACACTGTAGCGTGCGTGTCAAAGGAGAGTTAAAGGGTAATAAAAACGCCCATATTGTATGGGCGTCGAACATAGTGGGTTTCTATGATTCCTGACGAAGACCGATCTCTAATCGATCAGCCATCTTGGAGGTTAGATTATCTATAAAATCATCATC
>JAQTUL010000012.1 GCA_028710275.1 Candidatus Colwelliibacteriota bacterium
TGAGGTGGAGTTTGAGGTTGAGGTGGCGGTTGAGGTTGAGGTTGAGGTTAAGGTAGAGGTTGAGGTTGAGGTTGAGGTTGAGGTTGAGGTTGAGGTTGAGCAATTGGGTATGGATGTTTACGCCTCATCCATACATTAAAATTATCGGTCTGCTCCTGATTGTGAATCTCAACGAAAATACACGATGAAGGATTATGACCACACTTAATCTGTGAAAGATGAGATCCTCGAAGATAGCAATCGTTACATACATCAATGTCGGAACAGGTTAGACACTTACGTCTGATACCAGTAATAGATCGAGAACAAACATCACAATAGACATTGTGATGTTGGAACAGAGACTTTCGATCTAAGTTCAAGAGTGAAAAGAGAAAAGAATCACTTGACATGATTGTGAGTTGAATGGTTTAATATGAAGATATTAAATCGTTTTTATTAAGCTAGATTTATTCATTTTCCTCTTCCTCTTCACTCTCATCATCTTCAATGTCATCATCTTCAATGTCAGATTTCTCTTCAGGTTCCTCTTCCTCTTCAGGTTCCTCTTCCTCAATATCAGGTTTCTCATCTTCAACCTCTTCGTCGTCATCATCAGGAAGATTTTTCGATAGAGATTCGTACTTCTTGTCGAGTACAAACGGATGGGTATTTCTCACCATCTTGATATCATCATCATCGAGATCAATCAGTTTACCATCTTCTTCTCTCCCCTTGATAGTTCTGGTTTCCGCCTCAATGACGTATCTTTTACCTTCTTTTTCGAAGGCGTGAAATCCTTTCAGTTTACCCTCTTTGATTCGATACGCACGAATAGGCTCATCTTTTCCTGATACCTTCTTTTTCGGTTTCTCCTTCTTATCCTCAGTATTCCGATGTTTACTACAGTACTTTCCCTTATCACATTTATCAGAAACCTTTGCTCCACATTCATCATCTTTATTCTTTCCCTTGGTCAGAACATAACAACAGAGCTTATCGTTCTTATCTTTAGGTTTCTTCTCGTCTTTTACATTCTCCTTCTGCTTATAGTGACGAGAACAGAAACTCTTAGTTTCAGATTTCTCCGAGACCTTATCAGTACATCTCTTATCTTTCTTGTCCCCTTTTCCGTACACGTGCTCACATTGTGGAACAGAGGGATCCACTTCCTTCTCTTTCTTCTTTTTCGGATTGATAATACTATTTGTCGCTATCTTATTCCACAAAGCGATAAATGAATCAGTATCCCAATCTCTCTTTTTTCCGCTATTCAAAGCGGTTGCAAGCTTCGTAGAAAATTCCTCTACATATCCTTTGACTGTTTTCTTGATCGATTGGTCGATCGCCTTCTGTACAGAAATCTCGAATGAAGTCATTGCGATGAAATACGAGGGTGTGTTCTTCTTCCCTAAAAGAAGGATACAATTCACTTTTCCTAAGTTGCAAATTTAGATTCTCCTAAATACACTTTCTTCAAAATGTTTTCAAATGAGTCCTTTTTACGAGATTGACTTGGGCAGACTTTAAAGTTGTAGCGTGTCTATATAATTTTTCTTATTTTCTTGTTCTATATTAAAATGTCTGAATTACTGAAGAGTAAACATATGTTGTGTGCATTGATCGGTCTCGTTGTGGTTGCTGGTGTTCTTGTCTTTATGTCGTGGACACCGAAAAATGTTGAAGGTAATTGTGGATGTGCTCAGCCCGGTCAGTATGAAGGATACGTAAGTCCCGCTCTTCGAAGCATGGCTGAAAATAACAAGAGAGAATCTCTTTACAAGCCGAAAGAGAGACTTATCAACTATGCCAAGCCGCCTGAACGATTTGTCCCTGCTCCCGGTAATTCGATGAAGGCTCAGATGAATTCGATGCGTGGATCTCCGGTTGCAAAATCGATGAACAGTATGGCTCAGTTCGATCCTCAATCACCTTTCATTAACTATTCTCAGTAAATGAGTTCTAAATAATTTAATATCTATGTATATTAAATTATGGTTCGATCCCAGCGTTCTCGCTCTCCAAGAAAATTAGCGATCTCGATGTATGATTTTACAAAGAATATATGGGACAACTATCGATGGGAACTTTTTCTTTGTGTAAGCCTTCTCACTATCATGATCTGTTGGCTTTTCAAAAAGAGGGATGGCGAATATACTGGTATATCAATCGACACAAGTGTACTCCAGAAGAAACCTCTGTTACCAAAAGGAACATACAAGAACGAAGAAAGGTGTCGAGAGATAATACAGAGTATATATAATCTTCCTTTTAAAAAAGTAAGACCAGAATTTCTTAAAAATCCGAAAACAGGTCGTAATTTAGAGCTCGATATGTATAATGAGGGATTGAAGATTGCTGTGGAGTATAACGGAATACAGCACAGAACATACGCCCCGTACTTTCATAAATCGCCAGATGATTATCAGAATCAGGTTGAAAGAGATAATCTTAAGGTTCGACGTTGTAAGGAGGCAGGCGTAACATTGATTATCGTTCCCGATACTGTCAGATACAATGAGATGGAACAGTATATAAAATCGGAACTCAAAAAAGCTGGGCGATTATAAAGTCGAACTTTTATATTTTCCGTATACAATACAGATGAATCCGGTAATCATTCTCTGGTTTATAATTCTTTTAATTATAGAGGCCTCGGCTCTCTATTGTGTAAGACGATCATCAGATAATAAACAATATGGTTATCTGGTATTAAGTTGTTTATTCTACGCATGTATACCTCTTTTATTATATCTGATTCTTATTAAGACTCATAAAATAGCGTCTCTAAACTGTAGCTGGAATGTCGCATCCAGTATATATGGATTGATAATTGGTATGTTGATCTTTTCGGAGATCTATACAACACGTCAATGTTTCGGGGTCGGATTGGGAATATTATCTCTTCTCTTAATGAATCTGTAAATTATTTTGATAGTCGTTTGAATATCAAAATACACTTTAGTTTAAGCACTACACATACCTCCTCCCAGAGCACAACTTCCAGACGCATCATCTTCGTCCTCCTGCCCATCATCAATTGCCTTCTGAATAGCTTTCTCTTTCTCCATACCTTCCTTAATTTTTTTGATGGGGTCTGACTCGTCCATGATTCCGAATTTTACAGGGTCTACAATCGCAAGTGATCGAAGATAGTATGATAGAGTCTTTAATCCTTTCTTAAATGCGTACATATACAGACTCGATAACTTACTCGGGGTGGGTCTTGCTAAGTTGAGATTCATCGATTGTGACTGATCACAGAATGCCCCGCGATCTGCTGCAAAATCAATGATTGTCTTCTGTGAGATCTCCCAAGCAGTCTTGTAGATATCCTTGATGTGTTGAGGAATGTCGATATTCTGTACCGATCCATCATTCTTGATAATCGTATTGATGATCTCTTTGTTCCACTTTCCGAGCGATTCAAGATCTCTTGCGAGATGGATGTTAACTGCAGGGAAATCTCCCGCAACTCCCTTTCGTGCATAGATGTTGGATGTGAACGGTTCGAAACACTCGTTATTTCCGAGAATCTGAGAAGTAGTTGCCGTTGGCATGGGGGCGATCACCAAGCTGTTTAGAAGTCCATGCTCAATAATACTCTCTTTCAGAACATCCCAATCATAAGTGGGAATAGTAAACGGAAACACACCGTTCGCATTCCATTCAGTAGGTGGAAGTTTAGAGATCTTACTGTAGATTGTGTTATTTCTCGGGTGAGAGTAAGGAATAATAATCGTACCGTTTAGAGGATCGGATGTATCTAGAGGATCATTGTACTTCCACATGTCAAACTGAAGAATACCCTTTGATGCAGGAGATCCCTTGAACTTCTTATAAGGTCCATAGATCTTTGCAAGTTCGTTCGAACGTTTGAGAGCATGATAGTACATGCACTCGGAGAACAGTTGATTCAATACCTTTGCATGAATATTAGTAATACACTTTCCATCCTCTTGAAGAGTCTCCCATGGGATTCCTAGAATAGCGAATGCTCCTGCAAGATCTTGGGGTCCAATACCCATCGGACGATACTCGAAGTTATTGTCCGCACAGTAATCGATGGGATAATAGTTCTTATCGATAATCATGTTCAGATTCTCGTTCGCAACTTCTACTGTTTCACCGAGACCCTTCCATTCAACAAGTCCCTTAAACGTTCTAGATGTGTATTTTGAAAGAGCGACTGAGATAAGATTACAGTTCGCAATACTCTTTGCTGTATGATTCTGCATAATTTCACAACAGAGGTTGCTTCCTCGAATTGATACCAGATTCGTATAATCTCCATCCTCACCATTGGATCCCTCCTTCTGATTGCTCTTCTCGTTGATCTCATCCTTGTTGTGCATGTAAGGAAGCCCTGATTCATCGAGCGATTTAATAACCTTTTCCCACAGAGTCTTCGCCTTTATCGTCCAAACGGCTTTGTGAGCTTTCTCAAGCTCGATATATCTCTTCTCGAAAGGTGCCCCGTAGAGATCAATAAGCTCGGGATATGCTGAGGGATCGAATGAACTCCAATCACCATCTTCTTCGAGACGCTTGAAGAAGAGTCGAGGCCACCAGAGTGCAGGAAAGATATCCTTGGCGCGACTCTCTTCTCCAGTAGTCTTCAAACGAAGTTCAAGAAAAGGAAGAGTATCCGGATGCCACGGTTGCAGATACAATGCGATCGCCCCCTTTCTCTTTCCCGACTGATCAACGTATCTTCCAATCTCGTTGAAAACCTTGATAAGAGGAATGATACCTCCAGAACGACCATTGTTCGTTCCACCGATAGGAGATCCCTTGGGACGAACACACGTAAGATCTACACCGATTCCACCCCCGAGTTTAGAAATCTTTGCGCAGTGCTTCCAACACTCAGGAATTGATTCCTCTGAGATGATCTCCTTGATCTCGTCATCGTCGTCATATACTTCATCTCCCATTGAATCGGGGCAAGAAATTACGTAACAACTCGACATCTGAGGACGAGGAGTCCCTGCACTGAACTTGGTTGGACTGGCATGAGTGAAATCACCGTTGGAGGTTCTGATGTAAGTATCGATAACCTTCTTGATATCTCCCTTGTATACTCGTCCTGTACGCTTCGAGTTTCTTCGTGAAGGCCCGTGAATACCGAGGGCTTCACGCATCAACATTGTCTGTCCACGTTCAACTGTCTTTCCATCAACTTTCTGAAGGTAGGATTTCTGAAGAATCTTAAATGCGAAATAAGTATAGTTGTAATCCTTCTGATAATCGATTACAGCTTCTAACTCGTCGATATGAAGCATGGCAAATTCGTACGCATCCTTGCTTATCAAGGGATTTCGACGCTTCTTGACTTTGTTGTAATTGTTATAAAGCAAAGTCAACGCCTCTCGAAGAGTATTAGGAGTATTCTTGTGAAGATCATTCCAAGCAATACGTGACGCGAGAACACCGTAATCCCTCTCGTAGATACTGCGATAAATAGCGCTTTCACACGAAAGCTGATCAATGTCTCTCGTTGTCATTCCGGATGCTAACCCTCCAATGACTGTCTGAGACAAGGATCCGGTATCAACTGATAGATCGGCTGCAAGTTTCATGTTTCGTGCAGTGATCTTATCATAGTACATCTTTTCCTTCTGTCCATTGCGTTTGAGAACGTACATGATGAATTGGTTGCTTGTTCTATATAAGAAATACTTTTTAACTGTCGTTTAAAGCGAATGCTGATGTACAATCATCAAAAAAATGGTTCTAATTCATTTTTAAATGTCGTTCAACGATCATCTATCATGTTGATGAAGTGGTCTAATTTCATTTTTTGCTTTAATGGAAATTATCTTTACCACTATTAACACAATGTCTACGATAGTGATATCAATATGTGTAGGTCTTCTTCTTTTATACGGCGCAATTGCAATCATAGTTACAAAGTATCCCACAAGTTCTTTTGGAAAAGCAATGTCGAAAATTGTTCCGTCTTTCATAACTAATCTCGGAAAACCTTCGACATCCGCTAGTGGAGCAGCTAGTTCGGGAGTTTCTCCTTCTGGAGCAGCTAGTTCGGGAGTTTCTCCTTCTGGAGCAGCTAGTTCGGGAGGAACAACTACATATGCTGCGTCTACTGTTAATTTTGCACAATGTCCCATATGGAAGAGTGCATTTGCAACTAATTCATACAACCTACAGGGAATAAATCTTGCGAGTCTTGATCCAAGTTCCCCAAATGTTAAGGCTGTAGGTAACTTTTGTGGACTCGGAAATACTATTACTCAACACTGTATAAATACCGAGGATACCATCGGTATTCCTGATCCCAACTTCCCTAATCCATCGACTGGTGTGTATGGGTTATTGTGTAAGTCTCTCTCTTGTACATTAAATAATTCTAAATTTATGAATATGGAATGGAATCTTGCTGCTGGTGGAGATGGTAATATCTCCACCGTGTTCGCGAAAGATGGAACTCTAAAGTTTAATATCTATAGTGCAGAGGATAATGGTAACTTTATCAATGCATTTTGTGATACCGGTAGACAGATGCTTGCCGATACGTCTTGCCCATCATCTATGACCGATTATGTCACTAAAAGTGCAGCATTCAATTTCTTCTGTTGTAATCAGAGTCCATGTACAACTGTCTCGGGGTGTTCTGCAGTCTGTACTCCCGCAGCATCACAATGTCTGATCGATAAGGGTCATTTCGTTAGTTCTTCATGGAATATTCAGAACTTCAATCCAGGATCTCTAGATAATGATCAAAATCTCGCTATGATTCAGGATTATTGTACTTTTGCTGATCAGGTTATAGCCGAAGATTGTGCGATGGACCAGTATCATCCACACTACGCATCCACACAATCTACAGGATGGTGTGATACTCATCCTTCCGCACCGTCTTGCCTCTATAACCAGTGGTGTAGTGGAAAATCTAATCAATGTCTTGCTGCAATCGGTAAGTTTAATACTGGACAATGGAACTATCAGAACATGGCATATGATATGGCTATCTTCCCTACTGCAAATTATAATCCGATGTCTAGTTTCGCCGACTGCCCAAATCCAGCAAATTTTGATACAACTGAGGCATATCTTGCTGCGTGTAAGCTGTCAGCTAACGGTACTGCTCTTCTCAATTACTGTAACAACGCGGAATATATTGCTACCAATGGATGTGATACTAACACTAGGATCAATATGTCTGATTCCAATGCAATGAACTATCCTCCTACAGCAAAGAGTATTACTTATCTCACTGTATGTTGTCCTCTTGGATTGGGAGATCCAGCGACTTGTAACGTTGATCCGACCAAAATGGCTGCTGCGTATAAAAGTGTAAGAGATGGAATTACCTCTGATACCACCGGAAAAACCCATTCTCGAAGTACGGTGGGAGCTGACTTCTTCTCTTATTTCGGAAACGATAATGCACCACAGAAGGCTTAATTCCGAAACGTTGGAACAAGGTACCCGGAGCTTTTGAAATTTTATTACATTTGTAATAAAATTTGTTCGATGTTAGGAATCGATATTATTCGAATATACATAATCCTGTTCGCATACCGTGAGAATCATAATAACATCTCTTATCGTATCACTATCATCTTCCAATAGAATCTGAGGGTAGATATCGGAAACCATGTTAGCGATTCTCTGATCTTGGCAGAAAATGTGAAGGACAGAAATATGAAACTCCTGCTTTTCACACACACCTCTACTAGCGATCACAAGCCCATGAAGCTTCTTCTGGAGAAGACGATAAGCAATCTCTGGTGTGAAATCCGCTGCGGTTGGATATCCCATTGCACGAGACACAGATACACCCGCGCGATTACCTTTGATGTCGCAGATGAAATCGCACATCTTATAATCTATCCAGTATTTGATCTCCATTTCCGGAATATAATTTGTTGCTCGAAATCTTTCACGGAAATATTGCATAGAGAGAGCCTCTGAATACTGGGACTTTCCACCGGCGTTCTCTATAGTGAGAGATCTCTTTGCGGCTTTACACATAAGAGGATGCATTTCATGGAACTTTGGGACAGTGTATCGGTCGATAAACAGATTTTCCATAATCTGCTTTCCTGTAATCACAGAATTAAGTCCCTCCTTATCTCTAAGTGTGGAAGTTATTATACCTCCGGATTTAAACGACTGTTCTATACGAATCGTACCCGACATTGTACCCGCTGGGCAATCGGTCTCCTTCTTCTCCTCGTTCCTCTCGACACTCCTCTGCCCAGTCACAAGCAGTTGGTTGATCCCACATGGTGCGGGAATTGGAACTATTGAGTTTGGAACGGGAAAGGAGAAGATCAGACTTTTCACCTGAAATAATGCGCTGATCTGAGGAACTGATCTGATGTTCGTGGGTATCAAAGGATCTACATCTATCAAAACGATCCTTCGTAACGGAGGTGTAAGAAGGATATCCAAACTCAATGTTTGAAGCAAAAGGGAAGATTTCGGAGATGTTCATTTCTGTATGAGAGAAGGTGGTGGTCATGAGTGAGCGGGTATTATATTAATGTAAAGATTTCGATTTTTTATATTAGTATTTGCTTCATATTTACTTAAGATAATCTCTTGCGTCGTAGTGCGCTGTGAGACTTATCGGTTTCAACCACATTGAAGGAGCAGCTGAATTCCAATAGTTAGGGTAAATATAGCTCGACGGTGCTATAAGAGAGCCAGGATATTTCTTCTTTATCATGGCGCCGAGAATCACACTTGTCAAAGCGATAGGACCTGTAGTTCCCACGATGTAATCGTCTTTCGCATCTTGAACCTCATTCACATAGTCCGATTTCCATTCCTCGACAAAATCCTTTGCGTTCTGAGACAGCCACACCAACATATTCTTCGAAAATGTGTGCTTCTTACGAGAACCGATAATTGCATTATTAACGTACATCACCGGCTCCATACCGATAATGTAATTGAATTTGTCACATAGCTTCTTCATCGAGACCAAACATGCTCCGTCGTTGATATCGGAGTAGATACCTCCCATCATATAGAGAATAACTTGACGAAGAGTATCCGATCTTGCTCCCACATTCGGATGATTTTTGAACATATACGTGATATTCTTTCTTACCTCAACAGGTAGTCGACTGATGATATCCTTAATATCATCTGGACCTCTAATCGTTAGAATACCTTTATATCTCGCAGGAACTTTAAAGTCTGGGTTATCAGTCCAGATATTGAATTCAAAGGTGGGGTTTCTGTCGATCCAGCTCTCCATAAACTTGTAGAATCGAGGTTTAATGTCTCCAAACTTTTCTCCGGTCGGTGTAAGACTTAACCAGATCCAATGAATCTTATGAGGAATTCCTACAAGAACCTTCTTCTTTGTTTTAATATTAGTAATCTTCCAATGATCTATAAGAAGCTCTGCGACTTCTGATTTCATGATTGAATCCTCTTCGTATCTCCAATCTTCAACGTCTGTGATGTCCATAGGTTCAATACCGGATGTATTGAGATACTGATCCTTATCGGGGATACCGTTCATCAGCAGAAAATCGGTAAACAGTTTACAACTCTTAGGTATAGCGTATTCTCTTGCTTGCTCAACCTGTACAAGAACAAGAACAATATTACTGATAGTAGTGATATGAAACTCTGTCGTTTTCGAATGAGCTATAAGGGTAATCTGCTTGCTATCTGAAATATTGTTAACAGTTGATCGTCCTCCCGTTTTAACGTAATAGATATCACCTGTATTTTTATTTGCAACCGTAACATCATTTATGCCTACGTTTATAATAATCACATCAGATGCCTTTCTTGTATCAACATGAATTTTTCCTTTCTTTACCGGAAGAAGATTTTCGTACAACAGATCCCACCAATTATAACCGAACTGTCTCTTGTTCTGTTTGGATACATGCTTCTGTTTTACAAGCATGTGCCATCCTAGAATTTTAGGAAGAGAATATAACGGAAATTTACGAAGATTTATACTCATTGTTACCTTTACACAATAATATGTTTAATCATTTTCTTTACATAGTATAACAATGCCTAAGTATAAACTCAAAATCACGAGTGGCCCAATTGTTAAGTTATTATACCAGATTATGTATGATACACACAGAATTTTCTGTAAGGCTGGTATTAAATACTGGGCAGTTGGTGGTACTTTTTTGGGAGCAATTAGACATGAAGGTATGATCCCTCATGATGATGATATGGATGTTGCTATTGAAAATATAGATATCAATCGATTCCTTGATTTGAGACCACAATTTAAGAAATGTGGATATACTATCGTCAAGGTTTGGTTAGGGTATAAGATATTTTACACCAACCGACCTCCAACTGGTAGACACAACTATTCATTTCCTAATGTAGATATCTTTCCTATGAAAGAGGTTGATGGAGTTCTTATACCACTTTATAAATCTGTGCGAGAGATGTGGCCAAAGGAATGGTATCCTGTGAAGGAATTGTATCCTCTGACTAAATATAAATTCGCCGATTTCTGGATATACGGTCCGGCAGTACACCAGACATATTTTGACAGAGCTTATGGAAAGGATTGGAATAAAATTATGTATCGTGATTATGATCATGAAGAGGAGGAGGTGATGGAGAAGGTGAAGGTAAAGATTATGCCTCGTGATAGAGTACCTGCAAAGCCGACTAATGTAAAAGATCGACTGTGTGTGACACAGATCAAAGTTTCAGCTATTAAGCTGAAACAGAGATTGGTAGTCTCTATGACTACCATTCCCTCACGTATAGACGTACTGTATAAAACAGTAAAAAATATTATGAAACAAACTCAATGGATAGATAGAATCTATCTCAACATTCCCCATAAATCATCCAAAGGAGATAAGTATGTGATTCCTGATAAACTCAAACGTCTGGTAGACCGTTCTAAAGATTATGGTGTTCCGATCTCATTTAACAGACCCGAAAACGATTTCGGTCCAGGAACTAAACTGTATCCTACTCTTCTTAAAGAGAGAGACCCAAACACACTTATTGTAACGATCGACGATGATATGATATACGATAGACGAATGATAGAGACATTAGTGAAAGAATATCAGATGGATCAATCACGTGTTATCGGGTTTCATAGTTGGAATGTAGGCCCTGGTGGAAAGATGTGGGATATGGATGCGTGTAGCGGAGATTATCCTGATGTGATAGAGGGTTTTGGAGGTGCACTCTACACTAGAAAATTCTTTATGAAAAAGGTCTCGGATGAATGGATTGATCAATCCGATAAATTCATTCGAATGCGAAAGAAACTTCCTGAATGTTTCTTTGTAGATGATGTGTATATCTCTGCGTGGTTGGCGAAGAACAATATTCCGATCTATATGGCTGACACCCCTTCCAACTACAAAGAGCCGAAATCGCACAGTGATAGTAAATCCGCCTTATCGGATAACCCGAACTTGGAGAAGAGAAATAAAAAGTGTGCTATGGTATTTATCAAATACTTTAGAAATAGAGGTAAACAGCGATGTTATAATAAGGGAGGATATGCGTGGGGATAAATTTCATTAATGACCTACAATAGAGAGTACAATGTCCGGATTGATATATCTCGGAACCCTTGGATCAAGTACATCTCCAATTTTCAAAGAGAGAGATCTATATTCAGCTGAAGAGATGAAGGGTTGTAGAAAATAGAGATTAGACATCGCGTACGATCTGTAGATGGTCGACTTCAAAATATTAGTCTCATTGTTAGCTCTATCAGTCCATCGTTTAATCTCGTCTCTAAAACTCTTTGTCATTGGATCTTCAAAAGCTCCGGGTTCCAACTTTTCAGGAATATTTGGTGAAGGTATCAGGAGATATACAATCGCGCTTACAACAATGAACATTACAATACAGAGGAGTCTCTTCATATTTATTCAACTTGTATTGAATAAATATAATCTAATTTATGTACGGAAGTTTAATCTGAATATTTTCTCTACATACAGGACATTTATCTATTTTCTTCACACATCCTATACAGGTATGAGAATGTTGACACGGAAGTACCATAGTTTTACGTTTGTTTCCCATACAGATTACACATCGAAGATCATCAGGTTCTTCATCTTTGCATTCTTCATCTTTGGTTTCATCTAATATTGGTTGTGAAGGTATTTGAATGGCTGCGGGATCGATATATATCATGGAATTTATAAGGGCTCTGTGGAAACGATCTGTGTGCGATTGTTCATTGGGATATTTATACGAGATATATCCAGTGATAAAAACTCTAATGAAATTAAATGTTAATCCGATGTAATATGCCATTGTCTATTGTATATTATTAAACTTTATACATATGTCTTTTCTATTAATCGTTTATCAAATTCGTTTCCCATCGATTTGTTCTCGTTGTATAGATCACTATACTTTTCCAATAATTCACTCTCATCATCACTGACCTCCGCCAATTCAGCACATTTGACCTTCTTGTATTCTTTTAATTTTCGCTCAATTACAGGAAGAATAGCTTCTTTTAGTTTTTTAGCGTGTATATCAGTTATCATATTTCCCTTTTCATCTTGATAAATGAAATTCTTCCTGTTTTTATCGGTACATTTATAAATTATAGTTCCATTTTCATCTCTGAGTACATTATCAATTACCCAATCAGCTTGTCCAATTCCTCCTCGTTCGTAATGTTTAATTGTGTAAGTATCCTTTATAGACTCTAATCGTTCTTGAGAGAGGTTAAGAGCATTCATTGTGATATTCTTCGCTTTGATGTTGGTTGTTGTGGATGTACCCGACTTCTCTACTAGTCTCTTACTCTGTTCAAGAATAAACTCTTGATCTTTATTCAATAAAGATCTATAGATTTCAGTCTTCTCTTTTTCGTGTTGTATTTTAAGACCGCAAATCTCATCTTTTAACAACGAGATTTTTTCTTCGTGTTCCTTTTCGTGTTGTATTTTGAGATTACAATTTTCGTCGTGTTGTATTTTAAGATTACAAATTTCTTCTTTTAGCGACGAATTTTTTTCATCATTTTCCAATTTTAGTTGAGGAATAATTATATTCTCATAATGGGTTTTTAATTTATTTATTTCAGTGGATAAAATTTCATGTGTTATACATGTCGCTTCATGTTGTTCTCTTCGTTGTTTGTGTTGATATTTTTTACCACAATATCTACACAGCTCACAAGGAATTTCTATAACAGGATTACTGGCCTTCTGTAATTCGAGACAGTATTTTGTCTTTGTTTGATGGATCTTCAAATTAGTTTTAGTTGATATTTCCTTCCCGCAATATTCACAGATAAGAGATTCTTCTTCCTCGATATCACTATCACACCAATCTTCTACTTCATCTTCATATGTAACTGTTACACCGTAAGATTTACAAGTTTTTTCTATCATATTTTTTCTTACTCTCATAACTCCGAATAGATGTATTCGTTTATTTAATTTTTCAACACTAGGATCTTTTCCGTAAGATAAAATTTGTCCTAACGCCCCCTTCCATAAGTTAGCTATTTTAATTTCTATAATTTCGTATTCAGTAACTAGATCTATTCTTCCTTGATCTACTACAACCTCCATTTGTATATCTTTCACTCCAGCAGACTTTAGTTTTTCAAATAACCTTAATCTGATGGAGTACTCTCGATCTGTAATTTCTGAACTCATTTATCGGTTTGATAGTCTTTTTAATACTATTTCTATTCTCACAGAAGTCGTAATGCAATTTCAATTTTGTTTATCTTCTCGATAAACAAAATGTAGTGATAGTAATGAGTTAAAACGACATATCATCAAATCTCACCTTGATGTCCTCCTTTGCAGCAGAGACAGTCGAGTTTCCATACGCTGTAGGTCGATGAACGAAGAAATCGGTCTTCACCTTCAGAAGGATAGCAGCCATCCAATCAGAGAAGGGGTCTTCCACATTATAGATTCTTTTTCCGATGAGGTTGAGAGCCAGATGATCAGCCATGTACTCAACATATTGACACATAAGATTGTTGTTCATTCCGATCAGAGAGACGGGTAGAGAATCACATACGAAGTTCTGCTCAATCTTCACGGCCTTCTTAATCATGTAGATAACCGCTGCCTCCGGAAGATTATTGACAATCTCATCCTTGTAGATATAGCACGCGAAATCACGATGAACACCCTCATCACGCGCAATAAATTCATTTGCGTCACAGAGAGCAGACATCAAACCTCTTTTACGAAGCCAGAAGATACCACAGAAAGTTGCTGAGAAGAAGATACCCTCCATAATTGCTCCAGCAACCATGCGTTCCACAAAGGTTCCGTTAGCAATAAATTCTCTCATCCAGTCAGCCTTTGCTTTGACAGCCGGAATGAGAGTTACCGCGTTCTTAAGTTTATCCTTCTCAACCGGATCCTTTACGTATTCCTCAAGAAGATTAGCATACGTAATTGAATGTATGTCCTCACGAGCCATCTTATCGTGATTGAAGTAGTTGTACTCAAGACTGGTGACCTCCTCTGCATCCTTTCCCTGATTCTCGTTGATGATGAAATCGCTTCCTGCAAAGAATGCAAGACCATGTTTGATGTAATATCGTTCATCATCGTTCAGAACAGTTTCCCAGTCGGTCTTATCTTTTGACAGATCGATCTCGGATGCGACCCAATGAGCTGCGTTATGCTTCTCATAATATGTCCATATACCCTGGCGTACAATAGGATACAGACTATCACGTTTTTGAGCCGGATCGAGGAGATATTCTGTTTCACGCTCTAGAGCGTAACGTTGTTCTCTCCATTTCTTATTATCCGAAAGATAGAACTCCATCTCTTGTTCGTCAGTTGTCAACCCGAGGTTATCAGCGAATTTAGACATTGTAGATGATTGATTTTCTGACACAGTGTTCATGTTGTTTTAATTAGAAAAGATATTCTCTTATATCATTTTTAATTAACATTGATATCGGTCTTTAATTGTTGACGTTACATTACGCCTTTGTGATATCGAGCTCTTCCATCATTTTCTCCTTGGATTTTCCTTTCAGTGAAAGACCCACTCGTGCGCAAGAGAGATGGAGAAGACTGTTGATTGCCATGTAGTTTGAAGCCATCACCATCGCACGAAGAAGACTCTTATCTTCAGCCACCTTATTGATAAATTCCGCATCCCATTTTCCACCAGGACATGAATCCTCCATAGTAACTTTCAACGGTTTAACGACGACCACTGTCTTATCACCCTTCTTTTTGTTCATATACTCTACAATGTGTGTGAGAACATCAGCCTTCACACTTGGAAGAGGAACCTCCTCAGCATCTGGCTCTCCTTCAATTGCAGCGAACACCAAATCGGAAATGTTCGCATTTCCTCTTGGAACTCGAAAGATTTTACCGTCCTTGCTCTTTAGATTGATGAATTCGTGCTTCATCTCTTTATTCTCGTCGATATCGAGACTCGCGATACGATTGGAAAGCTTTTCAGAGGCCATGATGGTTTGTGTATAGTTTGTGTTCTTTTTATACTTATTAACGCTATTCTTCACTTTTTTTGTCAGTGATCCGATAATTTCAAAACTCCACCATTTCCTCCTTTGGATCTATCGGATGAAATATTAGTATTTTCGGGAGATGACTGCCCTTTTGCAAACGCTATTCCTCCAACTCCAGCCACGTTAAGTGGGGCGGAATTTTGTTCAAACAGTTGAAGTATATTGAGAATATCCATTTTACTGTACCCCTGTGCTTGCAAATCTTTTTTCGCATTATTATATCCTTCCCATATAGTTTTATATGAAGAATAGAGAATTAAGGGAGTAAGAATCCACAAGAGAGATAATACAATAAACATTCCGTATAATATCCATCGACGTCTCGTATCATCTTTTTCGGATGAATAAAATTTTATCCCCGCTAATATAATTGTTATTGTAAAAATAGACGAGTAAACCAATCCGTTTACGAACCCACAATTCCCGGCATTATCTTGAGAGTCGATTAGATATAACGGTTTTATGCAATATGGTGCAAAATATTTAGACGCACTCATCACTTATACTATATAAATACTAAAGTTATGTGTGACTCGGAAAATTCATTCCTCCAATACAGGAACTAAAGATAAGTCGATGATATAGAAGTTATTCCTGATGGATATCAAATACACAGGGTCAAAATCTGGACACTCGAAGAGAGAAAAACCAAAGAAACCGCGTAAGGATCCCGGATTTAAGAGACCACATGTTCTTTCTAAAGAACATGATGAAGAGTATCAGCAGCAGAGAACCTTACTCTCATCAATCAAAATGTCAGTCGACGCTTCATCATATAACAATAAATTATCCGTTGTATCTCAACATCTCGATTTCGTACGCTCATTTACGACAAAGGGAGTTCAAGGAGTGGTGGGATTCACCGTTATTAAGAAGATTCCAAAAACACCGTTGGTTTTTAAGTTATCTACTGATATCAATAGAAGTGTAGAACATGAATTCGATATCATGGAGTCCTTTAATAGTATGAGAAAATATTGTCCTCATTTTTCTCGTAGTATCGGTATGATTAATCTTCCTGTATCGAACGATTTCGTATTTGATTCCTATGATAATAGTCTTTTCTCTTTTGATGATGAAACGATCCCTCGTAACGTCCTCTTTATGGAGTATGTAAATAAACTTCCGTTCTTCAGATTGTGTCAAGATTGTGGAGATAAGAATATTATCATTGCTCAGATTCTACAGGTGATGCTCGCCCTTGAGATTGGGCAGAGAAAGAGAAAACTCACACACTATGATCTTCACACAGCTAACATCCTTATGCAGATGTGCGAGATCAACTCGGTATTTGTGTATAAGATTGGAGGGAAGAACTATTTCGTACCAACGTTTGGTTTCTTTCCTATGATTATCGATATGGGAATCTCTTACGCTGATAATATGAACTGTAAGAAGATGATGTCCAATACTGATAACTACGATCATGGATTTCAAACAACCGAGTTCGATAGATTGAACGATGTACATCACTTTCTTCTTACTACATTCTATTATATAGAAGTTGATTCAGAGGCGTATGATTCGATGTCGAATAAGATTAAGTTCATCTTTCGACATCTCCCTGTTTTGAGAAAGAGTGGATGGAAAATGCTCCCTAATGATCTGTGTGATATTGTTATTGAGAAACTGAAAGATGACTGTAGATCCTATAAACGATATGATCTCTTTGTCGAATATGATAAACCATCGTTGGAGATATTCAATAATCTTATCACTCTCCCAATGAAATATCGTACATCTGATAAGAGCTTTTCGGATTGCTTCCCAGCCTTTATGGTTGAGTACCATAAGATGATTGATATTGATGATTTTTCCGAACATGATGTTATGTTTATTCTTCGAGAGATTATTACATGTGTTAACATGAGTAGAGAACTATATAAATCCAACCCAGATAAAGGAGTTGAGAGATTTAAGTTTCTTTTAAAGGAGGGCATCTCAACCGTTCTGAAAGATAATGTATTCTACGGTAAAGTTGATTATGAAAAACTTCTTATTTCATCTATTGTGTTTGGAGAGAAATTAGAGTCCGTTTACTTCGAGCTCATTGAAGAACACAGAGATCTTATCGATGAGAAATATAAACGTACAGTCGTTGATTCACCCGTTGATATGTTTACTTATATTTCTAAAAATCTCACACCACATTTCAATATCGACAAGAACACAATTGTCTACATATGGGACACTGATAAAGAGGAGAATAGAAGGGTTACATGCGAACATCTATCTGAGAGTAATATTAAGAGAGTGAATAGTGAGTTCTATTCGAATAAAGGAGATGTTCTCCTTTCCGTACTTTAAAACTAACATCGGTTTTAAAGAACTTTATCGTCTTTCACTCTCTGACGAACTTGAATCGGAATCTGAACGGGATGCGTGAGAACTTCTGGAACGACTTCCTTGAGAACGGGAAACTGAACGAGATCGACTTCCACCTTGAGAACGGGATCGAGGAGATTCGAGTTCATAATCCATATCGGATTCGATCTTAATCTTCTCTTCGGGGGTAGCTTTTTCCCATATTTTGCGAAAAATAATCTTGTCTGAATCAGCTCGTAGAATATCATACTCTCTCTTCAATCGTTTGGGTAAGTTTGGGATTGCGACATCGAGATCGAAAAGACTTACTTTCTGAAGTACTTTCTGAATAAGAGTATCAGGATCTGCCATGGTTGTATAATATAGATCCTTTTTAATTGTCTTATCTGTAGAATTCGGTTTATTTTCACTTAATTAAGTGAAAATAATGGACGTGACGGGAATCGAACCCGCGACCATAGGGACATAAGCCCTGCACTCTACCACTGAGTTACACGTCCTGATACTATTTTAAGTATCAGGACGTTCATTACACATATCAATACATGATGTATTGGTATGCGAAGTATGGGATTCGAACCCATGCGAGTTTCCTCAACGGCTCTTAAGGCCGGCCCGATAACCACTCCGGCAACTCCGCGGTGGACGTATACGTCCTGATACTATTTTAAGTATCAGGACGTTCGAATATTCTGTTGGTTGTGACGTGTCAATTACTCTGCCCACGACTCAACCGAGTTCGAAGAGGATGCCGAAAGGTTTGCTTGAGCTTCCGCAAGAAGAGAATCCATCTCCTTCTGATAGGAGGCAAGCTGAGTACGACGAGTCTGGTTCTGGAGATACTGGCGAATCGTAGACTCCGGTGCTGCAGTCATACTTGCAGCTGCCGTCTGGAGAAGAGTGATAGTGGTAGCGAGATCCGGTGAGGTATTCACGTAGAACATGTTCTCATAAGGCTGCTCGACCATAGGAGTAGTGAGATATCCAATCTCACGCTCCAGACGAAGGTATCGAGCAGCCGAATCGGTATCGCGAAAACCCTTCGTCTGAAGATCCTGCAGAGATGCTACTCGGGCATTCAGAAGATCAGCGAGAACAGTAGTAGAAGGAGCGAAGAAAGAGAGACGGCACATGTTGTAGTTGTTGGTGGAAGGGTGATAGTGAATTAGTTGAAACGATAGAAAATCATTTTTGGTTGAATCTCCTTAAATATTATTTATTAATAGTTTAGTGGATGGTGTCACCTAATAAAGAAATCCTGTTTTCAAACAAACGATGTTAATCTTTCAGGAAATGGTGTGTACGGTTCTCTAAATACGTATATTGGAAATTCTGGTGTAAATTCATATTATGTTGATGTAGTTTTATCTCCAATCCCTAATTGATAATTATTGTTTAAGTCTCTTTAGTACCACAGAAGAGGTAATGAAGAGCTTTCTTTATATTATGTGAAACAGTAAATACCATGTCTTCCCATCTGAATCTTCATCACTTCCGTCGTCTGAATCACTTCCGTCGGAGAGAATAATTTTCGATACATCTCCAAGACTCTCATCATCTGACTCGAATATAATTTCAACTTGTTTAGGTTTCGACATCTATAGTGAATAATGTTTTCTGTGTTGATAAGAAGAGTCTAGAGATTTTTAATCATTTTTATCAAGACTTTCGATTTCCAATATCAATCAATTTTAATCTATGCTTATTATTATAATGTCAGATTTTTCATCCAATAGAGTATATAACGAAAATGGATCTGGAAATGTTGAATACAATAGTATGAATTTTCAAAACTATTTAAACTCGGGAAGTATTCCTACACCTAAATATATTGGATCACTCGGTGATATATGTGAAAATAAGTCTCAGTGTCATGAAAAATTATATTGTTATTCAGGCGTGTGTAGTCATTGGAACCCATTCGATGATCAATTCCAAGATCGATCTGTTACTGTCTATAAATCCGATTCGGATTTGGTTCAAATGTGTACTTATCGCGAAGATTGCCCGGGTGGGTGGGTATGTGTTAACCAAACATGTCAGATGCCTGTTCCTGCTAGTCAACGTGAAGGATTTAAAACTAGATCCGTACCTCAGAATATGAGTAGACAGCCGATGTACACTTCAAAGAGAAAGGCCAACTCGGGAAGAAACTTCTATCTCTACGACGAGACTAAGTAATACCTAATTATATTTGATTGTTGTATACAACAATCAAATATCTCCGACGTGATACCTATACGTTTCACTTTGATACCTGATAGTGAATTACACTGTATTCGACAACAGGTCGTGATCACGACCGCAAAATAATTCTCAAATCTTCCGAAATTTCGAATTCAGGACCACCTCCTCCCCCTCCCCATCCATAATACTTTATTCTACTCATAATACGATTGTAAATATCTTGTAATGTTATACATTCACTTATATCCCAATCATTATCGAGATCCAAATAAATTTCTCTTGTGTTCATATCACTTTCAACTGTTAAATCTCCCCACCCATCTTTGAGTATAATATCAATATCATTCAATTGATCGATTGAAAATCCTTTAATTGTTATGAAGTGGACAAAAGATGTAGACATAAGTGTGTAAGGTGAAATATAAGGTGAAATATACTGTAAACTGTATAAATAAATCAATTTTGAATACCACGGTATTTAAAGTTTGGTGATGCTACATTTGATTTTTGGTGGGTTCCTCTTTACAACGACATATTGATTATAAAATTAATTCAGCACTCATATATTTTACCCGCTTCGATATCACACTCTACATCTTGTTTGATTTTTGGCAAAGTCATCTAGTCATCTAGTTCCTTTTCCTCTTTACAACGACAACATATCTTGTATTCTACAAAAATTAATTCGGCGCTCATTGTGAATAATAAATATGTAATAATTTATTATGCTTTAATCACTTGTATTTACCCTCATTTATGCCATCCACAATCCGCAGGATTGTCGTCTCCTGAGATCTTCTCAATAACACCACCCATTTTCTCAAACTCTTTACGTAGACAGATAAGTTCATCTACATACTTGGCTTTTCGAAGGTCCATCTTCGCTCTACTATCAGCCTTCAGATTTCTACTCCAGTAGTCGGTCATCAACTTAGAATCACATCTGATGATCTTCACCTTACCTTTACTGAAAATTGCGGCTCGTAAAGCGGCAACCAGAGCAAGTAATTCAGCACCATTGATCTGTTGAGACGCAACATCATTGAACTTCGCAACAATAATCCGACGAGTTCCAACAGGAAGATCTTCAACCTTTGTCTTCATGTCAGGAAAGAGATGAATATAGTCAGACATAATATCCTGTTCATTTTTGTTCACCACACTACCCCACGCCTCATCTCCCGTTACCTTGTTATGCGCACCATCTGAGTAGAGAATAGAAGTGAGATCTATACACGAACTCGGTTGATCACCCTCTTCCTCTTTCTCTTTCTCTTTCTCTTGATCACCAACCCCATCGTCTTCGTCCTCCCCTTCAGAATCATCAAACACGATCTCCGCAGGTTTTTGATTCTTCTCTTTGCGAATCTGCTTTCCACCATCCTTAATGTATGCGGTTCGAAACAGATCGATACACTGCCCGTACCCGAGATTTTCGTCCAGGAAAGTGTAGAGTGATTGTCGATACAGACAGTCTGGAAGAGGAAGATATTCCTGAAGAACATCTCGGAAAATTTTAGGATCTCCCTCGTCAGCGTTCTCCAGATCATCCCAGATCGCTTGAGCGATCTTCTCCATCGTCTCTTCACTCACTCGAAAGATTTTGATAGCCATATTGAACGCGGCTCGTACAAATCCGATGAGATGTACTTTCTTAGTCTTCTCCTTTGGAGGAAGAGGTTTTGCAGCCGATGCTGAAGGATAGGATCTCGCCGGATCCAACTTCAAAAACTTCTCTGCTTCTCCGCGAGTAGGGAATTTGCGAAATACCGGACCAGAGAATCCATCCGTCTGTTTCTTACACTCATTCCAATCGGTGTAGATACCGGGAACTCTTCCTTTCAGTACTGCGTAGAAATTCGACATCTGGACGAGAAGATTCTCTGTGATAACAAGTAGTCTGTTAGCATAGAATTCATTTTTTCTGGTGTTATTACAGATCCGAATTTTTGATATATCGTATTATGGAAGATGTAGATTGTCCGTCGTAATATGGGATAACTTTAAACTTATCCTTAATATCTCTATAAAATCCCTCCTGTTTCTTTTCATCTTCAGGAGAAGAAAATCCATGGACTATAAGATCGATGTTATGTTTCTGTAGAAATTCATTAGTAACTATAAGGGGTGCTGGAAATATCAATTCATCAACTCCTTTTATCGACGATATTATACAACATCTATCTTCTTCAGAATAGATGGGTTTTCTTTTGTAAGAGGTTGCATCACTATCCGATATAACTCCGACCATGAGAAAAACATTATCTGATAACGATCTACATTTTTTAATACTCTCCAAATGTCCTCGATGAAACAAATCAAAAATACCGTCTACGTATATCCTTGTTGTCATCTCTATTTAACTATTCTCTTATTTAACTATTTTATTTGTGTAGAATAAGAGAATGAATAGTGATCTAAGTGTGGAAAAGTTTTTTATGGATAATGTGAAATTTTTTGAACATGTTCATCCTAATGTCGTATCCGGATGTTCTATAGGGTTAAATATCCTTATCTATAAGGAATTATCTGAGAAAAAAATTAGATATCAGTATCTATGTGTGCTTTTTGTTCTTCGTTGGCTGACCGATATTCTCGATGGATCTATCGCTAGAAGATATAATAAGAAGAGTAAACTTGGAGGAGCGTTAGATACAATTGCTGATTACATGCTGTTTATAATCCTCTTTGATTTCGTGGCAAAAAAATATAACCTTTCAACCTCTTATTACTGCGCGTTTATAACTATGCTAGGATTTAATCTTTACTACAATGATAGTATATCTTGCCACGATTCATATAAAACTTATAACGAAGGGTCGATGAATATTATACCATTCTTTGTTAACAATTCATCGATATCGTATATCATTCTGTTTGTTATAATATATTATGTTATGGAACATAGTAGATTAAAATATAAATACTCATCTGGAGGAGGTAGTCATACGTTTTAGATGATCTGTAAGACCCATGTATGTCATCGGTAGTCCTTTTCCGAATAGATATGCATCCCGAATTGGAGTTTTAGAGCATCTACACACATATTCTATATCATCGAATTCAAGTTGTTCTTTTCGGTCAAGTTTGAGAAGTATTCTCTTTGCATGATCAATCTCTTTGTCGATCTTCTTTTTATTTTCTTCAATCGCCAGTGATTGACCTTGTTCCAACCATGCTTCTCTTGCCTTATTAGAAGAAAGACCTTTCTTCTTGAAGTCATCGATAGTCTTATAATCGTTGGACATTCTTGGTTTACTTGTAATTTGTTATCATTCACAAGATAACAAATCATTTTTAGTTTCATGGTTATTTAGCCGCTTTAGTGTACCAAACAAGTATCGAGAGAAACACAATAAAGAATCCCACACCAAAGAATCTGAACGTGTTTCTCCATTCCTCTGGAGGGCACGAAGCGAACAGTTGTAAAGTATGTCCATGACACGGATGGTCCATAGGAATAACATTCTGTCCGGTAAAACTCTCTTGACATGACATCTGGATAAACACTGTTGCACATGCAACTCCGAGAGCAATCATCGATTTATAATTCTTAGATCTGTAGAGACGATAGAAGATCAGACCGATAACGGTTAACGCGACTATGAGATCCTTTACATGATCGTAGTAATCTCCGAATTTAGTACACATACCGTATTTTCGAGCATAGTATCCATCGAGACAATCGAACAGATAGTAGAGGATAAGTGACCCTACAAACAATTCCTCTCTTCTTTTATAGAGGAAGTAGAACGCTAGAGCCCCAAATATAGTTGATATAGTAGTCAACATGTTTGGAGTAAAATTAAGTGTATGGAATAGATTTGAAAGAGGTTCGATAATTTTGTAGAGAAGAATATCAAAAGGGCATTCTAGATGATTCGGAAGTTTTCTAGGTTGAGTCCTGTTATCCATACAAAGGTTTATTATACACAAAGGTATTTTAATTTATTTCTTGGAGTATGTCTTCTTAACTAATTCCTTCTCAAATTCAACACCCATAGTCTTGTTCTCGTTATGTATTTGTATACACAAATCTGATTTCGTACTATCTTCGTCGTCGGATTCATCACCTATTTTAGAGAAATTTATCTTTTTATGTATTCTTAATCTGTCACTTAGCATGGGTTTGATAGCAGATTTTAATTTGTCGGCATTGGGATCGGATACGATATCACCTGATTCTGTTTTAAACTGAAAACATCGTCTGTTTTTATCACTACAGATATATTGAAGATTATTATCATTATCCGTAAGAAGATTATCTATACACCAATCTGCAAGTCCTGCAGATGCCCTGTTATAATGCTCTAAACTATAACTCTCAACAGCAAGTTTTATTTTTTCAGAGGAGAGATCAAGATGCCCCATAATAATATTATTCTGTCTATTAGAACTTGACGACGATGAGGATGTGTTATTGCAATTTGTGTTATTTACAACCGATTTCTCAGTGCTTAATTTTACTATGAGAGTGTCTTTTTCATCTGATATTTTCTTATAGATCTCAACATTATTATTTGCAACTTTCAAATCCGTTAAAGTGTTACAGAGTTTATCATTTGAAATTTTAAGGTCCTTTGAAATAAGATCTAGTTTATCATTTGAAATTTTGAGTTCGTTCATAAGCTGCGCGATTGTATCATCTCTAGTTTGTATAGTTTTTCGGTATTCATTTATTTCGATTTGGTTACACGACAATTCATGAGTTTGCCTTTGGTCCTTTCTAAGGAATTCTTTAGAACAGTGAATACATAATTCAGATCCTTTTATTTCTGATATAGCCCCTATATTTTTTTGTATTTCTAAACAGTATTTAGCCTTTAATTTATGCGAATTTAGAGATGATTTCGACATAAAAAATTTAGAACAAAATTCACATTGATACGACATTTTATATCATTTATAATTAACTCTTTATCTGTATAGTTCATATTTTCTTGAAACATTTCGTATCATTTCGGATTTTCTTGAAACATTTCGTATCATTTCGGATTTGCACGAAATGATACGAAATTGCACGAAACGAAAACATTTCGGAGTTTCGGAAACCAAAGTCGTGAAAACTCCGAAAGACATAATATATAAATATCTGGTACGAAAGGGTTGAAATAGATTATGTCCTTCGGAGTTTTTTTGTACATGAGAGTTTGGAAAATTTTCGTTCGGAAATTTATATACTCACCTCTCTCAAATTTTGAGAGAGGTGAGTATATAAATTTGAATTCCAAATAGTTATAATTCTCAGTTTATCAATCTCCGAACGATCTCCTCCGAAATGATTTTCTTGACTTTAGTACTTTAAAACGGACGTTTAATACAACTCCGTTTTAAAGTATTGTGTTGCTTTATTGTAATACCTACGGAATGTCTTGTTCCGTAAACAGGAAGTGTAACAAGAAGATTTGGATTGAGGATATTTGCGCATTATTTGATAATACAGATCTTTTTCCAACTAAAATTATGGCTAGAAATGAAAAGGTCAATAGCATTACAAGATTAGTATTAGTTATCTTCATCGTGATGTTGGTGCTTAAATATAAATTTTCATTAAACTTTCTCTGCCTTTCGATTATTATTATTTTAATTTTATATTTTCTTACCGTTAAAGAGTACTACGGCGACATGGACCAACCTCCTGTTTATAAAAACCCTCTTACCGGACAGAATTCTCAATCAATGAAGAAATTGATGGCTCAACAACCTATTATTGTTCCTAGAGCTCACGATCGTGATGTGTGGAGTTTTCCGTCATACAGACATTCAGCAATTAATTATAACGCCGCGGGATATGATATCTCTGAAGAATATACATCTGTTCCCCAGGAGGACAGTTACAAGGAATTTGATCCGAGAATGGAGAGTTATACCAACTTTAATCTCGATCGCTTGGGAAATGTTTGTATGAACGGACAGAATAATATTCCTTCTTCCAACCCTAATCTCGCTCCGAGATCTGCTGCTGCAGGAAATCTAGATCGAACTAGACCTTCTTATCTAGATCAGGGTCAATATCAAGGAATTCCTACGTCCCAAGAATCTCAATATTCTCTTGACGGTATGACCGATCTCGGTCCGTCTCAATCGTCTCAACCACCTAGCCAATCGGTTCGTGAAGGATTCTCTAATACCCGCCAGAAGTTTCATAATGAAAACTTCAACAAGAATCAGAGACCTATGAGACGTGAAAATTTTGTTACCCCAATACAGAATGTTATTTCTAATCAACCACAACAGAGAATGGCTCAGAATCAACCCTCGAGACGTCAGCAACAGGTGTATAGCGATTACAGCGTTATGGGTGATCAGGAATCAGCTCTTCCTCTCCTTCCGAATCAGGACCTATTGATTCCGAGAACTATCACATCTATCTACGGACCTGGTGCTGTATCTAACGAAGAGAGAACTAAGTATCTCGAGAATATCGAACCCACTCAGTATTCATATTCAGACGTAGCCTATCCTATCAATTCTAATCTCGGTATCTCTTACACTCCCGATATCCCTCCTATGGTTCTCGACCAGGTTGCTACTCCTCAGGGAACCTATCCTCTCTTCCACAGAATTGATCCACAACTTATCCGTGCTCAAGGTATTTCTCCGGAGAGACGAGAGGAGCTCCCCTATCGTAACGAATGGTCTGCGAGATACTCCGGGTTCGATGCTGCTCCCGGTACTGTAAATTTTGAGGATGTTTATGATCCTAAGTTTACAGGATACGGCGATGAGTATAGAAGTTACGGAGACGTTAACTTAGGGCAAATTCAATACTTCTACTCCGACATTGACGCCTACCGTTCTCCAAACTTTGGAATTCGATCCAAGGTTGACCACATAGATTACGTTGATCCAATGGGGAAGGTGCTTCCCGAGTATGCTAGAAGTGTTGGTGTTAACGATATTAAACAGTCTGTTCACGATCAGTATAACTCGGACGCTTTGTATTTCCGTGAGGGACTTCAGGAGCGACTGATGAAGAAACGTAACCAGGAGCTGTGGCAGTTGCGTGCTATGCCTATGCGAAAAGGTGCCAACGCTGGAACGTTTACTTCAAATTATTAAATCTCTGAACTATTGCGATGTTTCGGACTATGGTGATGTAACAGGTCTAAAGGCCTATCTATTTGATTAATCAAATAGATAGAACAAGAAAGATGAGCTTAATCGATTATGTCAGAGATACTATTTCAAAGGGAGAATCTAGTATAGATTTAGAGTTTGCTGAAAAGTTTATGTTTATAGCCGAATCAAAGGATCAATTTCCAGTAGATATCAATCTACTTGTTGAATGGGGTATTGATTCAAAGAAAGGACATGCAAAAGATCGATTGAAAAAGTACTTCTCCGAAAATAAAGACTTCAGAAAAACCGCTTCCGAGCGCTCGGAAGCGGTTAATGGAGGTCAGAACAAGGAGGAAATAAGAATTTCAGTCGAATGCTTTAAAGGCATGTGTATGATGGCAAATAACGAGGTTGGGAAAAAAACCAGGGAATATTATTTAGCTCTTGAATCGATTGTCAAAAAATATATTGAACAAGAATATAATTCTTTAAAGGAGAGAGAATCCCTTCAATCTGAAACTCTCAATTCTCTCCTGAATGAGAATCAAAAACTGACCAGCAATCTCTATCATAAGAAAAGAGTGAATGTAGAACAGAAGAAAGGTCTCTATATATTTGGCTACAAGGAGATTCCCGGACTCTATAAGATCGGTAAAACTGTGAACGTTCGACAAAGAACCACCCCTGTTACAGATGTACCTTATGATCTACATATCTATCATTTTGTCGATACTGATCATATCAACCCGATTGAAAAACTTATACAATATACCCTATTGAAGTATAGAGTAAAAAATTATAAGGAGTGGTTTACAGGTGATTTGGAAATTTTGAAACATGAACTTGATATTTGTGTTGAATTTTTCGAGTCGAGAATATCTGCTCACAAGAACATCGATGATGATAAGATAATAGATGACACTGTCTTTTCAAAATATATCAAACAGCAGGATATTGAAAGTGATATCGAGATTATCTTAGAGGAGACTGAAGAGAGTAAAGAATCCGATATTCTTGTAATCGATAAGAAATGTAAATTTATTATTACCCGAGGGGAAAAACAAGGCCAAGTATGTCTTAAAGGTACTGCATGTGACAACGATTATTGCAATCGACATTTACGATCTATAGATCCGACTAAAATAGTAAAGAATATGAAGACGTTAGTGAAAGAGAAATATTGTCCCAAGTGTGACACTAAAAAATTATCAGAACTGTTTGGTAAGAATTCTCTGCGCACAGATGGATTAAATTCTTATTGTACGATTTGTACCAAATCGTATGCTGCACAATTACATAAGAATAAGGTTGAAAAGAAGAAGATTATCGAATGTCCTGTATGTAAAACGGATAAAACTTTTGCACAGTTTTACAAGAATAGACCTGAATGTAAGGACTGTACTGTAAAAATGTATGAGAATGATGAATTACAAGGGTGTGTGAAAATTTGTTCGATATGCAAACACGTAAAGGAGATTGAACACTATCATGAAAATGACAATTACAGCGATGGTGTAAACAGTATGTGTAATTTGTGTATCAAGGAAAGAGAAGATAAATCAGAGACTAATCAGGTGAAAACTTGTAAAGTATGTAATGTTCAGTTAGATCTTCTCCTGTTCCATAAAGATAAAACGGTCGACGGTTTGATGACTAAATGTAAAACTTGCTGGAAGAAAAAGTATTATGATTAAAGGTTTCACAATCTAGTTAATCATAATACCAACATGTCACTTTCTCTTCAAAATCTCCGGGTTGATTATTCGGAGGCATTCTCTAATGTCGGTAAGTACAACGGAATGTTCTCTTACGGAGCGGGAACATCTGAAGAATCTGTAAAGACTATGCCCTTTTTTATTCCGGTGAGATCGGGAAATCCCCCAGATCTGAATACTGTATCTCGAGAGGTAGTTAATGCATGTACCGAACTTTATAATAAATATAATCTTCCACTTGAATGGTTGGTTATCTATTCAGTTGTAGATTCTCTTGATAGAGAACTCACACTTTCTACATCTCGTAACGATATAAGTTTTCTTAGTCTCTCTCATTTACTGAAACAATCATCCAAGTTTATAGATCTCTGTTTACTTCATGTAGGAATGGGTCATGTTATACTACTCTCATGGGATCCTGTAACGAAACAAACCTTTTTTCGTCATGATGGAGGGAGTTCTGGAATCGATAGAGAATACAACTTCAAACGATATAACTCACCCAGTTTTAATCCATCTGACGAATCATATACACAGAATCGGATCGGATTTATTGAAGGGATTGATAAACTTATTCTCTGCGCCAATGGTGAGAGTTGTGCCGTACAATCTATTTAACGATATTCATATCTATTTGTGATGTGTCCATTTTTACATTCATAAGAATTTCTATACTCCCATTTACACTTACAGGGACGATAACAATTGCATGAACTTGTACATTGTACTGCTTTATAGATTAAATTATCATCGCATATACAACATTTTCCTGATTCTCTGGGCGCGGGGCGTGTTGATAATTTCGATCCCATTCTCGTTATTAATGTTTGTAAACATTAATAATGTATGATTATTTAGAGAATTCTCTTCTGTTGTGAGCGGAACCATTCTCCCGCTCCGATAGGAAGAACAGTGAGTGCGAACATAACCCATAGAGCAGTAAGGAAAAGCTTTCCACCTGTTGTTCCCACCCACGCAACAGTGGATGCGAGATTTGGGTACATAGCCTGAATCTGACTAGGAGAGAACTTATTGAAGAGATACATCGCGTAAGAGAAGAAGACGGCAAGACCCAGAAGTATAGCTGCAACTACCCAGAGAGCAATACGAAAATGTTTCGTCTTATCGTCCGTCAAAAAAGAAAAACTACTGAGAGGAGAGCTATTTCGGCTTCGAGGAGCATATGAGCGAGGTGCATAAGGAGAGTAGTTGCGAGTTGCCATCTTGATACGTTTAATACTAAGTCAGAAAAAAAATATAAAAATTAAGTGAACATGAAAGAATATCGATATTGCTATTTCAACACCCGGAGGTGTTGAAATATTCTGTTTTTATTTAATGAGGTGGACTAAGTTTGTTTTGTGTTCGGAGAAACCGCTTTATCCCAGTGAGAGGATGATAGGATTGTTACCCTTAGACCGCAGAAGTCTCATCAACCCCATCATTTCATCTTGAGTCATCATCGTCTCGAACTGAATTCTCCGTCTGGGTTGAGGAGGTTGTTGCTGTTGAGGAGGTTGAGGTTGAAAGAACTGCTGTTGAGGTTGAAAGAACTTCTGTTGAGGTTGAAAGAACTTCTGTTGAGGAGGTTGGGGTTGGAAGAACTGCTGTTGAGGTTGGAAGAACTGCTGTTGAGGTTGATAGTCACATTCCATATCGGATTCGGTAGTTGAGTCGGGAGACTCCGTGAAGGTAGTTGAGTCGGAAGACTCTTCGGTTGAGGCAGACTTTTCCTCTCCGTCAGAAACTCTCGTCTCCACCTCCACAGGTTCTTCCTCTTCCTCTTCTTCCAAGTTGATGATCAACTCCACGGGTGCGACAGTCGACTTGATTGGAAGATGCGGAGATGTAGGGGTGAGAACCGGTTCGATGAACTTGATTCCGTTGGTTGCGCGGAAGAAGAGATCGTCTTTGGACGGAAGAACCTGTCCAGGATGATAAAAGTAGCAATCCGACTTGCGACATGTGATTCCGAACCGGCACATCGGAGGGTTCAACTCTTCTTTGGAGTGTGCAAAGGTGCACTTCTTG
The DNA here is from genome assembly GCA_028710275.1 of Candidatus Colwelliibacteriota bacterium. Taxonomy (GTDB): domain Bacteria; phylum Patescibacteriota; class Minisyncoccia; order UBA6257; family Colwellbacteraceae; genus STB-63. The sequence goes on from JAQTUL010000012.1 coordinate 30,793, forward strand.
TTCGAGCATCCGGCTTGGTAGTAGAGACACATCTTGGTCTTGATGAGATCCGACACATCACCCGAGGCCATGGTGGAGAAAGCGTTGGAACGGATAGTGTCAGTCATGATGAAGTGGAGAATAAGCGTTGGAAATGAGAGTTAGCAGTATGAGAGTGTTGTGAGTGAAAGAGGTGAAATTAGGTCTGTGGTATTGGGAAAAATCACTTTTTCCGTATACTGGAGTTGTACGAAATGCTGATAGTCGAGCTGTACTCGGATGACATACGGGACTTGTAAATGACGATGAATATAGTCGAGCAGTGCTCGGTTGTATTCTGGTGAAGTAGACTAATGGGTGTTCGGTTGTGTTCGGTTTGTTGACTAGTCAGGTCCATTATGCAGAAGACGAGACGCATATCTGAAGTCCTCGTAGTCGACAAATTTGTCATCGAAATCGAAATCATCCTCGTCGCTGCGAACCAGCAGCAATGAGTTAGCTAGGGGACATCCTGTCCGTGTCACGATCCCAAGTTTAACCCTTCCGATCCAGATTGTGATCACGTCGTTGGCTCCAGATGTTCTCATTACATGAGAAAATGTCTCGCTGTAGGATCGGATCGGCAACTCGGTTACACAGGGAGAAGACATTGTAAATAGGTAAGCGGTTGAGAATGTGAGTGAGAGTGTTGTGAGTGAAAGAGGTGAAATTAGGTCTGTGGTATTGGGAAAAATCACTTTTTCCGTATACTGGACTTAATGATGAATATAGTCGACCAGTGATCGGATGTATTCTGGGGAAGTTGACTATAGGTGTGGACTGTAGATGACGATAATTAGACTTGTATGGGTGATTTTCTGAAGTCATTATTTGGTAACCACTCTCCGTTTCTTTGGGTTTCCACCGAACCATTGTTTCTTACCCTTGCGTCCGTTTGAATCAACATATGTTTCACAATCAGTAACACCTTCCCCGCATTTTCCACACTGGCAGTACTCGTTTATCATCTTTGATGTATGACAACCCATGCGTTGATTGAGAAAGTGTTGAATGATGTGAGAGGTAAATTCCCTCATATTACTCGAAAATAATCACTTTTTCTACTTAGCCTTAGGCAGGATGGACTGAGCTACACGATAGGCCACGTCGTCATTTCCCACATACTTGCCGATAGTCTGAGGAGCCACTAGAGCTACTATCGCCTGTGCCTCTCCCGAGAGATTGGGATACTGAAGATACTGATAGGTATTCGCATAGATCTCCTGAACTGGTGAACTGATATTCTGCATAGTCTTATACGAGAGATCTCCTGATCGGTAGGCATTCAGCACGGCTGGAGTCATAATCTGATTTCGAAGATTGATAGAACGCATAGAGACGTAATCGGACATTCTTGATTGAGTTACAATACTCAAAGAAAATAGTTTACTTATTCTTTCAAAAGTCGGATTAATCCGACCGGAGCTTTTGAAAGTTTCGGTAACATTACATCTCAGGTAGTTCGTGAGGATCTCCTCGTGTCGCAAGATATTGTGAATGATACTTGGCGTTATCACCAGGAAGCGCAGCATACCGTTCAACCGCACCACAAACACATTTGGTATCTTGTACTGGACAAGTACAGTATGCAATGGAATGAAGACGAATCAACTCTCGATCTTTCTCTATCTGGTCGTCGTCTGACTTCTTCATCTCTGGTGTACGATTCTGTAGTTCGGTAATCATATTATCGCACACATTAATGTCGTTAAAGTCTTTGCGATAGAATTTCAGAAACTCGAGTGTTTTGTAGGCCTCGAATCGTTTATGCGGACAAACATGATTCGATGCACAAGTGTAGTTGTTCAGATGACAAATCGAACAACCATTGTGAAGGTGTGAGATCTCCTTAAATTTGGACATATTGATGTTAGTAATGTGAGTGAAATTTCACTCACATTATACGAATAAATCACTTTTAACCTTTCTCATCCGAGTTACAATACTCGTCCCAGGAGAACCTTCTCGAAGATCTTTTCGTTTTCTGAGTATGAATTCTTACCATCAGTCACAGCGAAAAAGATCTGGTCAAAAAATCCAAGGAATTCCTTCTCCTCTATCACCTCCTTGAAGAGGGTAGCGATTGTGTAGGGTTCGTTGCCGAATATTCCACACCCAAAGGCACCCACCACCAGATCTCGATGTCCTGTACGGATTGATGCACGAAAAATACCACGAATACGCTCATGCATAGCAGCCTTGAGATCCAGTCCCTCTTTCTCATCTTTAATATAAGCATCAGTCAAAACCTTGACTGCGAGGTACACAGATTGATTTCCTGCCACGTAGAGAGCCGATGATAGCTGTTGCCATGTCACCTCGGGATGGATCGGAGGGTAGAGAAGCATTTTCATCAACTTCGATCGACCCTCATCTGTCTCGAGAACCTTGTGTAAGAAGATAGCCATCTGATGATGTTTAGGTGAGAGATAATCGAGAAACTTGGGAAGATCCTCCTGTAGAGGCTTGAAGTAGAGCTCTTCCAACTTCTCTACAGCCTCCTTGCACGCATTTGCTAAGTAAGCCTCCTTGCGCTTTGCTACAAAGCTGTATGAGTTTACAGCAGCGACAGATAGGACATCGAAACATTGAATATCTACACTCGGAGTGTACACCTTATTGTTGTTGTTCCATTCCGACTCCCGAAGAACGGGTACATATGGGGAATAGATAGCACCTGTCTCGGGAATCGGATAAAGCTCTTTATCCGGATGGAAATGGCTGTACAGTCCTCCATAGTCTTCGAGAGGAAGAGCTAGAGCCAGTTGTTTCATAAGACAACCCTCTTGTCCTGATCCTGGACTCATGTGATTGGCCATATTAAGAATCAGAGGCTGCTTAATTCCCTCAGCCACCATCTCTCGTGCGGCATCAACCGAGTCGATGTTACGTACGATGATGATTGGAGGATTGTTGTTATCTGACGGGGAGATTGGTTTGTTGAGATCGGTTATCTGTCTCGTCCCCTTCAACATACGCTCAACATTGTCACGATGATGAAAGAGTAGTGCTGGGAGAATTGTTGTATGATTTTCTTTTTCGTAGTTCACATAGTTGTGATGATAAGTGGATCCGTGGATAGGATATTGGTCAGCCATTTTGTTGAAGGTGACTGAGTATTGTGAGAAGTACTATTTATAACGGAATATATGAAAAAGTCACTTTTGAAAAGTTGGAACAAGGTTGGATTCACCAACCCGGAGCTTTTGAAAAGTTGGAACCGCTTAGGCAAGTCGGATTGTATTCGACCAGGCTTTTGATTAGAGAAACAACATCTCCTCTTTCTCTCCCGTTCTCTGTAGTACCAGACTATTGAAGAGATCGGTGATGTAGGGATTGCTCTCCTGTTCAACCAACTCCTCCAATATCTTATTAAACTTTTTATGAGCTTCTGGTCTTTCTCTTATTGAAGAGATCCCATCATCTGTCCTCTCTCGTTTTTCTGTTAAGAAAGTCCTCTTGTGTTTGAATACAATCTTCACTTTCTTAATGAGACTCTTATACTTTGTTGTCTTTTTGAAAGCATCAAACTCCTCTTGATCTCCATCCACCGTAAGCTTATACTCGACGTTCTCCTTGAGTGTATCTAGATTAAACTCCTCTAGTTCATCCATCTCCATATAGAGAATTCTTTTCTTCGGAAGATCAAGATCGATGAGAGTGAACTTCCCTTTATCATCCAACAGAGTAGTCTTGTCTAACATATCGTCTTTCTCAAGTGTTAGGAGAAGTAGAGTTTTGTCCTCTGATTCACCGAAAGCTTCTTGCATTGCTGATCCCACGATATACATATTGTCCTGCACCCACTGACTATCGTGAATATGAGCACAGAAAAGCATCGGATCGTCGTCATCCCACTTCTCAACATCCTCCGCGACTATAGCGCCCATCTTTGCGCCGTCAAAGAGTTGATGAGCAAAGATACAATCTGAATCCTCCCATTCTCCTTTCTTTGTATCAAGTGCCATTCGAAACTTACCATCGGGAACGTACGGACATAAAGTAATCTTTACACCTTTTCTCTCAATGATAGTGACATCATCAACCACGATTACGTTACTGTATTTTTTAAGAGGAGTGAGCCAGTGGTTAGGAGTTAAATAAGCACTATTATTACAAAAATCATGATTGCCCGCCATGATAGGTACCTCTGCATATTTACTTATAAGCTCAACATACTGAACTGCTTTGTTGAAAGCCTGTGTATGCAACCTCTCGTGTGTATGAAGAAGATCACCCATACTGATAATAAGATCGACTGGATTTTTGTCCAACCATCCCTCTAGTTTCTGAATAAAAATATCAACCTGTGGAATATTAGACGGTTTGAAATGCTGATCACCGATACAGAGGATTTTGAGAGCCATTGTTTAAGTCTTACAACCTGATGTTTAACTTATCGATAAGTCTCTTTTATTATTCAATGTATGTCAAATTGTTGCTTTCGGAGTTCAGAGATCGGTGTGTTTCCGAAACTAGAAAGTTTTTCGACGGAGAGGTTGCCTCTCACAAATATTGAGAGAGTTTGATATACTTTTTTCAATTTCAAATAGTTTTAGAAACGGGATTCCCTTTGATCTCCGAAAGTCAAAGTGTGAAAAGAATGTGTGATAGAGTATGTTATAAATTTTTGACTTTCAGATGAAGAGAAACAGTTCTCTGAAAATCAAATTCTCCGAAACGAATTTGATTTGTTTACAAACAATGTTAAATGCATCTAATAATTTAACATTGTTTACAAACACGATCAAACAATATGTTTCCGTGTGAATTTTGCGGGAAGGAATTATCGACAAAAACAAATCTTAAAACACATCAAACAAAAGCGAAGTACTGTCTTGAAAAACAAAATAAAAAAGATGATACCGAATTGAGCTGTCAATATTGTGACAAAAATTTTACACATTCTCATAGAAAGGATAGCCATGAAATAATATGCATCGTTAGACCATTTAGTCAAAAGTATGAAAATACCATGGCAGAAATCCGCGCGGAGCATATATTAAATATTCAAATATTGAAAGATGAAATTCTATCGTTAACAATAGAGTTACGAAAAGAAAAAGAAAAGACCGATATATATTCGAATTTGTTAGCTAAGGATCAAGAATTTATTCGAACTCAAAATATGAGATTATCAGAAAAATCTAATATCACAAACAACATCAAGGGTAAAAATATAACTATGAACTCTCTTAATCTCTCCCAGGAGAGACTTGAGTCGATCAAAGATACATACACTATAAAACATTATGAACGAGGAGGAATTGGACAAGCTGACTGGGTAGTAGATAATGTAATCAGAGATGAATCGGGAACTCTTATCTACAAATGTACTGACAAGAACCGGAAGAATTTCATTTACCACGACGATAAAGGAAATGTAGTGACAGACATACAGGCTAAGAAACTAAAGGAGGCTATACTTCCTATTATGAATACTAAATTGAAGGAGTTCAAGAAGATAAAATGTTCAGAATTGGCAGATATCAGTGACGATGAGAGTGAATTGTTGGAAAAGTATAGTAATCTGTACAAAGAGAACAAAGAGATGGGAAATGAGTTTGATAAGAGACTGGTTGAGAAGACTTATGATAAATAAGATACAAGAGGTTGTTATAAGGTAATAGTTGTATTACCTTATAATTCTATTTATTCAATTACGGCTGAAGCCCAACTTACTCTTGAGGTTGTCCATTCGGACGAACGATGTACGGCTTGATAAGCTTATTCAGAGAAGTGGGTGATTGTGAATCCACCATGTTAGTAACCTTCTCAAGAGAGATCTTGTTGTACGAACGATCCTGAATATGCCATCCGTGACACGCTTGAAGAATGAAGAACTCAGGTTGAGGAAGAGAAACGAACTGGCGCTGAATGAATCGGCTCACATACGCTCGATGAATCTTACGAGAGACATCGGTCAGAACATTCTCGTACATTTCGAACGTAGGAATATGTTCCGGATAGAGAGTGTAGAGCATCGACACCATGTTCTGATCCTTACGAATCTGAAGGTAACGATACTTAATACTCGGTTCATTTCCTCTAGCACTGAAGAAATCGAGATAGGTCTGGTTCATAATCTTGACCTGCGTCTGATCAGGAAGATACACGATGAGTCCCTGCTTCTTACGACTGTCGACATTCGACACAAAACCGAGAAGAGCATCAACGTCCGCGAAATCGTGAGTCTGGGGGGTAGAGAAACCGGAATCATTTCCTTCGAGAAGAAGATTGGTTGATCTATCGAAAGAACCGATGAAATATGCTTGAGGATGATCAGCCGCATCACACACGATACGGTTCTCATTAGAATTACGAACCAAGAAAACATAAGTCTTATTCTGATCAAGAGAGCTAGTATATTCCGTCAGAAGATCCGATCTGTTCTTACCTTGAAACTTATCCTTCATCTCTCCAGAGATGCACTCCCATTGAAGAGCATCCTGAAACATATCTCCAAATGACTGAGCATTGGGATTTCCCCATCTGCTGCGATAAGCATCAATCTTGCGATGAGTAGACAAACGCCACTTCTGATCATTGGTGTCAAACCAAAATCTAACCGTTGCTCCTTCCTCTGCATCATATACTTTGCAGCTAGAGAAAGAATGAATGTGACTCTTGACGAGATCACTGTCGGAACATGAGATCTCAGGGGTGAATCCGAAAGTCTTACACACAATGGTCTCTCCATCACGAATAATACCACGACAAGACTTCACATCATCTCCGGACTTATCGTCACAGTGAACATAATGAAATAGACGGATATCACCATCCGTGTCAGTGAGACGAATATCCGCTGTAATAAACTTTGCAGCGGAATCGTTAGAAGAGGAAGAAGAAGCTCCATCCCACACAGGAACTGTAGCTACAGGTGACGGGGTATCATGTGCATCTGCCCAGGAAGTGGATGACGAAACTCTGATCTTAGAGAAAGCGGTAGTGGTCGAAGCGGACATATCGGATTTGATGGGTGAACAAGTTGGTATCTCAGCAGATAGCATAAAGGGTGGTTATATATTCTTTCTATGAGTTTAAATCACTTTTGAAAGGTTCTCTGTAGGATAAATATGTGGATAAGAGTTTCAACATAGCTTCAATCATCTTTGAAATTTTCTATTCATTTTCTCATCTCTCAATCTATCACGTCGATTCTTTTTATCGCATAGTCTATCCATTCTACTAGAATAACTTCTTTCTCTAGATTGTCGAGTTGGTACAAGATCGGGTTCTGTATATTATGAAAAGTTGGAACAAGTCGGATTGTATCCGACCGGAGCTTTTGAAGTGTAAATAAGTCTATCTTCAGAGTTGCCTGTAACGTTATCAATTTCTTTATTAAAAGGACAAACCTCTCCCGTAGAATCATATCTACTCACTGAAAAATAAGCAACTGTAAAAGTACCTACACTACCAGCTGTATAACATAAGAAGCGATTCATCTTATGTTATATTCTATTCTCTTCTCTTAGCCTGTTTACTCTGCCTTCTTGACCACCTTCTTAACCACCTTCTTCTTAGGAGCAGGTTCATCCTTCAGTTCGTCCTCAGCAGGAGCTGGCTTAGACTTGGGTGACTCATTCTTCTCTCCATCGTGGTCCTCTGACTCTTCGTCATCGTCCTTCACAACAGACTTCTTTGTAGAGAGCAAAGGATTGATACCCTTGGAACTAGAGGAACTAGACGAGTTGATAATAGTCTTAGAGTTCTCCTTAATCTTGTGACGACCATGGAGAAGTCTCTGCGCTCCAGCTTGAACAGGAGCAATATCAGCCTCTGTAATCTTACACTGAATAGAGATCTTAGAACCGATGAAGATACTGTCGATCTTTACCACAGGTCGCACATAACAGAGCTTGAACTTCTTATTGGCATTGTCGCTGAGGAACGACAGAGGATCCACTTCACGAGGATTTCCCTCGTCGTCGATCTCATCCTCGAGGTAGAAAGTCGTAACCATCTGATACGGCTTCTCCACCCCCTTAGAGTCAACGCTCGCCTTAAACTCGATGAGCTTAGGAGAAAGAGTCGGACCAATACCCGGCACTTTGTTTCCATCCTCATCCTTCTTCCAATAGAGAAGCTTTCCCATATTCTTAAGATCCGACATCTCAAGAAGTGGTTGTTTCACACTCTTACGAACTGAGATAAGATAGTCCTTAAACTTCTGAATAAGCTCCTCGAACTTATCTACAGTCTTAATCTCTCTCTCCGTAGGACCCTCCTTAGAGTACATACAGAGAGAGATAGAGTGACCAGTAACCTTCTGGCTGACAGGATCGGTAGACTCGGAGACACCGAATGAGAACATACGATCGAGGGTAATCATGAAATCACCCATCGTGTCGGACATCACCATCTTGGGTTCATCAGTGACAACACCCTTGTCGTCGATCACTGCCTCTGTAAGCTCAGGGACCTCCGAGACGTTTCCGTCCTCATCTTCAATCTCCTTGAGCTTAGCGTTCTTTGCGAGAACATTGATACGAAAGAATTTCACAGGAGGATTAGAATTGGGGACAGCACCTTCAGTTGCATCAGCGAAGACCAGGTTATCGAGATCATAATCGAGAAAATCGTGAAGTTGATTCTTTTTAGAGACTTTCTTTCCATTGATTTTAGACATTGTTGTTGAGTTGTGTTAGTGGTTGATAGTAAGGGTGATGTTTTTAAGTGTGTTTTAGTAGAGGATGAACGAGATGATGAAGGATGTTATCTTATATTTTCGATCACTTTTAAAAGTCCCTGATCGATGATCGATTGATAATGATCGGAAATCTCTAATCTTTAGAAAGTTCAGAGACGATCTTTTCTATTTTCAATATTCAATTAATGTCTGAATCAATAACATGTCGTCCCGGAAAAACGGGTTTGAAAGTTGGAACAAGTCTGAACCATCAGACCGGAGCTTTAATTTTGTTTGACTCTCAAGAGTCAGAGGTAAATGAAGAGTCGAGTATCGTCGAAGAGAAGGAAAATGCTTGTATGTCTTGTGGGAGAGAGACTGAATTGATGGAGTATTGTAGTAATGTGGGATGCGATATCTATCTCTGTAGTCAGTGTTATATCTATCTACCTTCAGGAGAGATTATATGTGAGGGATGTTCTGGAAACTGCTTCTGTTGTGATCAAATTATAAATCTCTCTGATATAGAGATCAACACTGATATCACTTGTCATAACTGTTTCAACGAAGGAACATACTGTGAAAAGTGTACAGAGACATATCATCTCTTCAGTTGTAATCTCGGAGTCTGTCATGTGTGTACAGAGAAGTGTATAGGATGTGAGAAGGTTGTCTGTTGTAATAAGACATTTCATACCACTGAGCGGTGTGAGATGTGTGTTCTTTCACAATTAAGTGAGTCAAGAGAATACATGATAAGAGATATTCTCTCACATAAGTTCTGCAACGATGAGACGGATATTATCTCTGATTACTGTGAATAATCACAGATCTGTTGTATATACAACATGACTCTAAATCGCTGACGGAATGTCCTCTAATAGCTCTTCCTACTATCTGAGGATTTCTTGGACGCTGACATACTGTAACCAATCTCTTTGCACCTCTTATATCAATGCCTTCTCTCCCTCTACGAGGAATAAAGAGAAGATCACCATCTTGATCTCTAGAAGTTACATCCTTATACTCTATTCTCATACATTGAAGAGTGAGTTTGACTATCTCTTCTACTGTATCATTATCGACACAGAAGACTGTACGTTTCATTCCTGTCTTGAATATGTCGATGAGAATATCATACAACGAAGTATAACTTATAATAAGATTAAGAATGTCTGATGGATAGACCATTACTGAAGATTTATAACATAGACTGTTATAAATCATTTTATTTTGTATCAAAGTTAGACAGATGAATGTTCAGGATACACATACTTAGTGATAGTGATTTTATCATCGGGTTTGTGTGTATGAGTTAATCCCGAGCATATGTTATAGATCTCATCCCATGTCTCTACAACGGTTGCTCCATCAGACCCGGTAAGATCTAGATTACTTTTATCTCCTCCGAACGGTGCACCTGTGAACTGTAGTCTATGAATAGACGGAACTCCTCCGATAGCTTTGGGTTTTCCTGTGTAGATTCCGTTTTTAATATGATAATGAACTAGTGATGTATCATCAATCATTACGTCAGCACCCAGATAACGACACAACGCTATTTTCTCCTCCTTATTCTTAACAAAAAATAGTCCATCAAGTAATCCGTTATAGTGTTCTTTCATATCATTGAATGTGATCTCTGCTGTTTTTCTCCCTGCAAAACTTACAAGGAAGAGTTTATGTCCTTCGGATTTCAATTTAGCCAATACCTCATTAGCACCTTTGACGGGAGTTCTTGACCGATTAGATTGATCTACCCCTTCATTCAGATGAAGAAGAACTCCACCAGCATCAATTGCTATAAACGATCTTACAGATAAGTTCGACATTTGACTAATAATATATTGGTATTCTTTACACTCACTTTTTTACTTCTACTGCAAGTCTATAAATACGCCCCATTGCTGCCACTAGACAGTTTGAAGAACAGAAGTCATAAGAGGTATCGTCGATAGTAAGTCTTCTCTCAAGAGATGTGTGAGTCTTACAGAAATCACACATATCATACTTCCAGTTGTCTCCACCTTTATCGTTGGTGGATTCTCTTATAAGAGAATGAATATCTCCGTGTTGTGAATCGTCGATATGAAGAAGAGATAACTCCTCCTTAACCTTCTCCTCACAACGAGAAGGACACGTATTTTGTCCCTTCAGATTCTCTTCGCAAAATTGGCAGCATCCGGAGAGTCGACTCATTTTGAATGATAGTTGGTGTGTCTGTTTTAATGAAGAGAAATCATTAAAACACTTTTACTGGCATTGGTGAGGTATATTCCAATAAATTTATTGAACCACTGGAAGTGCCCCAAACGAACTTTCGGATTGTATTTTGCAATAAACGAACCCATCAGCATCGGCATATTCTTTATATATCTGCGACATGAGAGCAGCTGCAGGAGGAAGAATGTTATTGACAAAGATAAAGATAGCCTGATCAGCAGGAAGTTTAATACGCTTCCGAATAACATAAACGAACTGTCCCATAGTCAGATCAGAAGGAACGAGATACTTCTTCTTGTCGATATCGGGAAGATCTGATTTCTCTGCCTTCTCAGCGATCACAGGAATTCGATCGGGATACTTGATTCGAATTCGATCTGCCTCGGCTTTGCGTTTATCGAATGGATGTTCATTCTTAAACAAGACTGTCTTCTTAGACTTGAGCGCAGTTTTCGGTGCAGGGGTCGAAAGGATTTTCGACAGGGTAAGAGAATCCGAAGGAGTAATTGGAGTTGAGGATTGGGTAGATGACGAAGACATATCGACACTAGAGTTACTTTAACAAAAGATAATGTTAAATCTATTTATTAACGGTTTTTCAATTTTACAGTATTTTTAGTATTGCCTTAAGACAAATGTCTGACTCCGGTGTCATCCTTATATGCTGTTGTATGTTTCTCTGTATTTTGGCGGCAATCGGTGGATATCTCTATAAAGTAAAGGGAATTCGAGCTGGAAATATTAAGACTGTTATGTGTGCTTTTTCTAGCACTCCTCTTGTAGGTACATGGACATCTGAGAGTGATATAGCGACAATAACGTTTGTCAGTCCAAGTTATACAGTCGCGTTCAAATCTCTAACGGGAACAGCTATATCTAGTACTGCTGGAAGTACTCTCTCAGGAACAACTCTGACTATTCCTTCAATTGGTACTGCTGTTCTTTCAGGGACGACTTTGACTCTAACAAAGACTGCAGGAGGTAGTATCGTCTATACAAAAACCGCTTGTTAAAAATCCACCATTTATATTATTGATTAATATAAATAGAATGTCGGTATCTAATAATATCGCTGCTATAGTATCTTGTCTTATAGTATGCGCTTTTATAGGGATAAGTTTTTATCTCTTCAAGAAAAAGGGTATTCGATGGAATACAATAAAATTATCACTATGTGCATTTGATACGCCTATTCTCGGTGTGTGGACTGCTACAGATAAAAGTACCATAACAGTTAAATCCATAGCAAATGTTTCGGATGTGTATCTGATTACATCGTTGGGAGGAGCACTAGCTATAAAGGTAAATTCTACGGGAGTGATTACAACCACAACTCCGAATCCAAATACATTCAGTGACAATATTATCGGACAATTAAATCTTTTACCGGATGGAAGTTATTCAATATCTCTTTCACCCAAAAATACAAGAACATATTGTACAGTATGTCCCGATACAGAAACCACATATATCAAATCTGAATGTGTTCCTAAATCTTAGATCTCAAGACGATCTAAAGTTTCTACAATCTCCTCATCTTCAAACAATATATCAGGAACCCTCCAAATGTCTATAATATTCTTAGCAGAGTACCTACACTTTCTTCCTGTAAGAAAGTCGAATAAGGGATCAAAATCGATAACGTTATCCCAATACTTAGCTCTATACTGAGAGAGTTCTTTCTTCGTATCCTCTTTCTTCGTATCCTCTTTCTTCGTATCCTCTTTCTTCGTATCCTCTTTCTTCGTATCCTCTTTCTTCGTATCCTCTTTCTTC
>JAQTUL010000013.1 GCA_028710275.1 Candidatus Colwelliibacteriota bacterium
CTCCATCATCAGGTTCACCTCCATCATCAGGTTCTCCTCCATCATCAGCTTCTCCTCCATCATCAGGTTCACCTCCATCATCAGGTTCACCTCCATCATCAGGTTCACCTCCATCATCAGGTTCACCTCCATCATCAGGTTCACCTCCATCATCAGGTTCACCTCCATCATCAGGTTCAGACTCGTCTCTAATAATTTTCCATTGTTTATTGATCTCGCAAATGTTAGTCGGAGTTTCTTGGTGTGTATAGTTTCTCATCCGTGTGAATTTCTCAACCTCTTTCGACTCGTGTCTCTCCTGTTCTTGAACGAGTTTCTCCTCAACCACCTGTTGCATTCTCTCAACAACTTGTCTCTCTTGTCTCAATACCTTTTGTCGCACTCTCTCATCGCGCTTTTGTAGCGCTCTCTCCATACGCAATCTTTCATCTTGACGCGATAGTTCTTCAAACCGTGAGTGTGAGATCGGAAACGGTTGACGATGGCGATAACATAAATGGCCTGAATGAGTCGTACCGACCTCGACACGATATTCTTCTACCAATTTATTCAAGTATCCATAGAGGGCTCTTAACCCGGAAGAACCCAAACTCTTTTCAGTACATTGCTCAATCTCTGCCACCAACCCATCAGTCACCCGGTACCAACCGTTATTACCTTGCATGAAAAAATCGACTGCATTTTTTTGAGTTCTTTCGGATCTTCCGTACGGAACCGTTTCGATCCACTGTCTATAACGACGGGTGATGATTGTCATGCTTAGAATAAAGTAGGAAGTTGAGTATGATGGTTGTGATCTACCCTTTTTAGAATACAGAAAAATCACTTTTTCACATTACGCTCATAAGAAATAGAATAACGTAATCGTTATTCTATTTAAATTCAGAATCATTCACATACTCAAGTTGCTAATTATAACCTGCCCGGACTACTATCCCATTGGGATTGATACCTACATTTAGTTGAACTGGCCATATGTGTTTAATCGATGTGGATAATTCTAACGTGGATAATTCTAATGGTTGTTCGGTTCGGATTTCCAACTTATCACAATAACGTTGTAGATATCCAACACAAACATACGAATCATCAATATCGTATCCGTTGTCGATCAAAAACTTACCCCGTAATACTTTCAGTTCTTCATCAGTCAGACGCTTATTGTCAGAAGAACAAGTTCCCATATTTATCCAAGTCAGATAATGATGTGATTAAATCATATAATGACTGAATAAAAACACTTTTACTCTTTCACGTACTCGACAATCATCGTTCCTACATCCTTTATAATATCTATGTCCTGAATTCTCTCAACAATCTCATCTTCACACAACTGACAGATATCGAACGTATCGTAAATACCAACCATCTTTCTTTTATTACTAATGAATCTAGAGAAGGAGAAGCTCTTTAGATGAGAGGGATTGTCGAATCTCATAGAGGAGATTTTCTTGCATAATCGGCATTTCATACCACACACGTGACACAGACTTCTAAATTTCTTATGTGAAGAACACAGAGGGTATTTTCCTCCACACTCTTCGCAATAGCGGGTGTTGGTTGTGATAAGATTACAGAGAGAACATTCTTTATATCCCAAAAAAAATATAATATTGGTATCATCCCGTTTCCAACCTCCATCGATATACCAATATAGAACATCGTCGGTCTTTGGAATATTCTGTTTCAATGTATCGGCCTGAACATTGACTGGAAAAGTAATCGGTTTCTTGTCACTCACCATGAAATCGTTATTGACATTGGCATTCCTCTTTGCAGTATATGTTCGATTGACTCGGTTGTTTCGTCTAGTTTTATGAAAGTTACAATCCTTACCATCGATGAACCATCCTTTGAGAAGCCACTTCTTCCGTGAATTTCCAGTATAAACACTGTGATGGTCTCTGCTAGAATAGAACTTCATCATAAACCGACGATTCGTATTTTTATCCATCACATTAACATCCCAGTGATACAATCCTCTTACAAATTTATTTCTTCCATAAGAGCAATCAGTGATCTTCATATTCTTTCGTCGAATAGTGTACTCTGCGCTTGTTCTTTGCCCCTTGAGAAGAACAGAGGGACCGATTACGGGGTTCTCTCTCCAGAACTGTTTTCTCAGAGTATCCTTTGATCGATTACCCTTTCTGTTTGCTCCACGAAATTCATCTTCGGTATGGAACGGCATTAGAAAGCAAGCAGTATGTCTATATTGTAATGTAATATTACATTACAATATTATTAACAACTCATTTTTTTAGAGTTAATCAACCTTTATTGTTTGCCAGAGATAGTATCTTCCCTGAAGAGATTTTACCCAACCCGGATATATTGCTCTGGTCGGAAAGAATGTTGTAGAAACCATATATCCACCATTATCAAGTCCTCTAACCTCTCTTACCCGTTGATCTAATTCCTCAATAGATTTAAATCCTGTTTCAAGAGACCAATGTGAGCTACAATAGTTTCTCTTACATAGAACGAACTCGGTATCAAATAGACTCATTCTTATTTGATACTGATATTTGTATTTCTTTAATCTTCAATCGTTTCTCTGAATGTAATACTTGCAACTATCTCACCGGATTCAACTACGGAGAGATTGACACACACAACTTCATCAGGAGAAAGATTTTCTTTATTCTCCTCCTTTTTCACACGGGGAGCGCAACACTTTACAATACGACCGAAAGTATCTCTCATCTCATCCGACCCACAATCACAAAAACTCCCTCCAGATTCGAGTTCGAGAACGAGATTATGTCCTGTGTGACACACACTTGCACACACCGCACAACATCCGATACCGTATCTGTAATCACCGCAGCAGGTGATACACTTATAGAATGGTTGAAATTCGTAAGATCCATGTGGAACTTCGATGATTGTACACTCTCCTCTCTTGAGACAATTCTTGACAGACTCCTTCATCTCATGGAGTTCAATGTATTCGGATTCGGAAATAGGTTGAGTATGTGTTCCCATCTTCACAATATTTCCGGAATAAGTCCATAAAGTCTTATCTTCATCGGAGACATTTTCGAGAAGAGGACGAACCTCAATCTCGAAATTGGGCGATTCATGTGGTTCGTACTCTATACTTTTGTCTTCGCGAACAGCCATAATCTCAGCCAATTGCCATCCACCCTCTGGGCGTGAGATATCAATGATAGACCCGATATCTCCGGACGGAGGAATAGATGCTCGAGTAATAAACTTGATAGCGTCTTCTACGGTGTTAACTTTTTCCTTGATATGAGAACTGAAAGAGAACGCGGGAATAATATGAACCTTTTCACATCCATAACAAACTGTGATTCTCTTCTTACATTCATCATTTGCATGCCTCTTACGATCCTCTTTCTTCACAGCAGCATCACATTCCGGATACAGACACTTATATCGATTCTCACACCATCGACCGCTAATCTCACCGATAGATGTATGAGCCATAAGAAGTTTTCTCTTCATCTTCTCCAAGCAGTATTTACATTCGGCTTCATTTTCTGGGCAGATCTTCATGTGATCTTCCATCGATGCTTTCTGTACCTTCTTAGAACACTGAGGACACGGTTCGAATCCTCCCCACTCACATTTCTCCAGATGTTGGTTCAGTGTTCGATCATCAGTTCCGAGAACACCGGTCCACTCACATCCCTTCTCTTGATAGATACACTTGATCTTCTTATCAAAGATTATCTGAGTGAGAAAGGGAATACCTGCGAGTGGCTTATTAGGAAAGATAACTCTACAACTGGGACATTGTCGATTCTTAACACCGAGAATACACTTTCGACAATAGAGATGGGGACATGTCTCCAAGTTAATAGGATCTCGAACTACCTCTCGGCAGATATTACACATAAGATAGTCTTCGATAGGACTGATAAAACAGTCGGTAGGATATCCTACATCTGTAGGTAGATTTGATGGATTGACTGAAACTTCTGCATCTGAAGGTGGGAGAGGAGAGTTGTAATCTTCATCAAAGAGAGAGAATCCGTTATCCATTTCGGTCTCGTCTGATGAGGAATCAACTGTTTGAATAGGAGTGAGTGTACCAGAAGTTGTGGTAAAAGTCTCTGTAGATGATGGAGTGTCCATTGTGGTCGGATGAGTTCGATAGTGATATAAACTTCCATTATTTATATTACTATATCATTTTTACCTGCTATACCGATCATTGCGCCAATAGAACACTTGTCTCAATCACCTCACCGTCGAGATTGTGTTCATTTCCCTTTACCAAGAGATATTCATCAGCTCTATCTCGTGTTGTGAAACACTTCACGTCCCCACCAAAGAATGTCTCAAACACAACAACGAAAACCTTACTCCATGGAGAGAGAATCTCCTGCCTGATAATAATTCCTCCATCTTCAATGTAATTTTCTGCGTCTGAATGACGATAAAAAACTTTGATCTTATCAGATCCACCATACTCCTCTTCAGAGAGAACAATGTATACATCAGATACGACCGGAACGGAAGGTGCCGTAACCATTGTGAACAGAAAGTTAGTTGTTGTCGAATATACTTATCGATATTCAGTTTTTGTATTATAACCTGAAGTTATATTACATTTATTCGGGAGGACCTTCTACGACTTTCGTAGTTTACTGACGAGAAACCGGATTGTATCTGACACTAGCTCCCTTCTGAGTCGGCTGATTCACTCGTGTGTTCTTCGTCTTTCCCGTAAAGAGCTTTTCCGCCTTTACCTTCTGAATGTCTGTATGTGACTTGATGAATGCCTTCTTAGCCTTGCTCTTGCGCTTCTTCTCCTCTTCCGAATCAGAAGGAAGATATGCGTACCCCTTCTTCATTCCCACACCGTTCTTTCCACCCTTCAATCTATACACTGCGTTTACAGCATCCTTGGCTGATTCTCCCTCGGGGATGAAGTTAACTCGAGGATAGAGTGTCGGCTGGCGGTTGGACACCGTCTGATTCTTCGGGTTAATCGGAACCCCTCGGAGAGCGAGATACTTGAAATCAACACCATACACGATCTGAGGAGCGATTTCAGCGGCAAAGTTAATCCACGACACGGATGCGATGGGATTGATGGGATTCATGGTTGTAGGTTAGATGAATGTGTAGCGTGTTGTCAGGAAGCGAACAGAGTGGAGAGAAGAGTGACATTTACTCTAGTAAATATAAAATAATCACTTTTTCGCACGTTAATGGGACTTTATACCTATTACCGTACCGATCGCAGCGACGACAACAAAGAAACCCGTGATAAGTTTCGCCTTGAATCCTCGGTCCTGCATCACCTCTGCCTCCTTGATAAGTTCGTTTCCCTTCTGTACTTTGGTATTCACCTCCTCTACAGTCTTCTCTATTCTATTGATCTCCTCTCCCTGGTTCTCTATCATTGAGTAGAGATCCCTGAACATCTCATTGATCTGGACTACATCTTGAGAAAGAGAGATAATATTTTCTGATCGAATACTCTGTCTCTTAATCTCCTTTTCCAGATTCTCACCCCGAAGTTCCTGTACCAGGAGTTGTTCTTCTGAATTGTCGATCGATTCATTTATGATGTCCTCTACCAGAATTCTCTCTTGAATTGAAAGAGAACGGACAAGAGATACTTTCATTCTATACAGTTCGATGATCTCTTCTGACACACCACCCTTGGAGATCAATATTTTACAGTCGTCCAGTTTGTGAACTAGACGATGCACAATAATACCCTTCTCTATCAGAGATTTGTCAGGGTTGAATGTAATAGAAGAGAATAGTTTCAATCTTTCAACTCCTCTTTCAATCTCTTTGATAATCTTTATAACAGCAATCTCCTCTTTACATCTGATCGGAGACTCTGGACGTTTGAATGGTGAACTAGCTCTTCGTGACATATCAATCACAGTTATTAATTAGACCGAAATCTAATTAATATTTCACTTTAATCTCAATGTTTCAACACTTTCATTGTTGATCGATATCGATCGTGTTATTCGTTAGTTCATTTAATACTTATCATGCTTGCGATCTACAGGATTTTGAGATGTGACAGTACCATGTGAATGTTGACAAACACAGTAACTGGCCGGGTTTTCCATCACTCGATACCGATGTATGAGAATCCTTATCTGAAGAAGAACTATATTTACTCATGATATTAATTTGTTTAATTCATTTGAGATTTATTTCCCATTTCGAGTTATGAGGAGAATAATGACAATCAGTATACCGATAATCAACCAGTAAAATTTAGCATCATGACGAAAATATGATTTGCATAGAGGACAGTTTTCAACATGGGTAAATACATCACGACACGCAAGAGCATCCACCCCTGGATACATAGTTGGCCCACTAGATACCAATGCATTAACCATAGGAGACATGTTAGTATCGTTTTGCATTCTCATAGGCATCTGAGGACGAGGACCACCTCGATTCATACGAGGGTCGAGATCGGGAAAATCTGGGCGTTCAGATACTTTACCTACTCTTCCACCACGACCAGGAGGTCTCATATCATCCGGAACATGAGATTGTCCAACAAATCCTCTAGCGGCTGTTAATTGATTTCGACCGCCACCATCCTCATCACCAAATACATCTTCGATAATAGTATAGGTATCCATGTTTAATATTACTATGAGATTAAAAATAAAACAGAATCGTTTTCTCATCCTATAGTAATTGAGGGCGGATGTCGTATTCATCGAAAAAATTACAAGATGTGGACACTTTAGCAGACAAATACCAAGAGTCTTTCGGGGGTAAATACTCTCCGGGAGATAGTTCCTCCTCTTTTGGTTTCTCGTCTATTAATCTGAAAGGAGTATGGAATCTAATAGTTCTCTCACGAGCCAGGCTAGGAATTCTCATTGGAGCCTGTTTTCTCCTTGGAATGATAATACTCATAAAAACAAAGGCAAAATTTATCATGACCAAACCGAGAACTCTTGGAGAACATGAGAAGATTGATACGACCAATCTCTTAAAATACTCTTTTATTATTGGATTTGTCCTATCGGTTATCATCTTTGCTCTATCATATAAGTTTCCCTTTATTAAAAAGATTCTTTTTAAAGAAGAGGATTGTGATTTGTGTAATGCTTAATATTCTCAGGTTTTTGGAGATTTCCGGTTATCGGAAATCACTAACATCTATCGTTATAAATTGTTAGTTTATAACATCTATCGTTATAAATTGTTAGTTTATAACGATAGATGTTATAACTCTTAAAGGTCTTTAAAACATTGTTTTAAAGACCTATCAAACAACGACTGAAAGGTCTAGGTAATACAACTATCACCTCTTGTGTAACTTATTTATCATAGGTCTTCTCGATTAATCGCTTATCAAATTCGTTACCCATCGCTTTGTTCTCGTTGTACAGATTACTATACTTTTCCAACAATTCACTCTCATCGTCACTTTGTTCGGCGAGTTCGGCACATTTGATCTTCTTAAACTCCTTCAGTTTTGTACTCATAATAGGAAGTATTGCTTCTTTTAGTCTCTTAGCTTGTATGTCAGTAACTATATTTCCTTTATCGTCATGGTAAATGAAATTCTTTCTGTTCTTATCTGTACATTTGTAGATAAGAGTTCCCGAATCATCTCTGATTACATTATCTACTACCCAATCAGCTTGGCCAACTCCTCCTCGCTCATAGTGTTTTATAGTGTAGGTGTCCTTTATAGACTCAAGTCGTTCTTGAGAGAGATTAAGAGAGTTCATTGTGATATTCTTTGCTTTGATGTTTGTAGTAATAGTACCCGCCTTCTCAACAAGTCGTTTACTCTGCTCGAGAATAAACTGTTGGTCTTTGTTGTATAACTCAGCATAGATATCTGATTTTGTTTTATTATTCTCTTCTTTCATGTGAGCAATTTCTTTCTCGTAAGATTCTTTCATGTGAGCAATTTCTTTCTCGTAAGATTCTTTCATGTGAGCAATTTCTTTCTCGTAAGATTCTTTCATGTGAGCAATTTCTTTCTCGTAAGATTCTTTCATGTGAGTAAGTTCTTTCTTCAAATTTATATTCTCATCATTTTTTGATTGATACTCAGACTTTATTCTCTCTGTACAATTATTCTCGTGTATATCCTTTCTATGTTTATGTATAAAATCTTTACCACAATATGCGCATAATACTGAAGTAATAGATACTGATATGTTGAGCGCTTTTTGTTTTTCTAAACAATATTTTGTTTTAGTTTGATGTAGTTTGAGACTGGAATTAGTAGACAATTCTTTGTCACAAAATTCACATTTAACCATTTCGATACGATTGTATCTTAATATGATATATATTTAAATGCATTTAACGTTTATTCGTTAAACGATGTTAAATTATCGTTAAACGATGTTAAATTATGTTAAATTATCGTTAAACGATGTTAAATTATGTTATGCGATTTCGGAAAATTTGACTTTCGGAGATCAGTAAAAAACTCTGAAAGTCAAAACTCAGATTTATACTCTATCACACATTCTTTTCACACTTTGACTTTCGGAGTTCAAAGGGAATCCCGTTTCTAAAACTATTTGAAATTGAAAAAAGTATATCAAACTCTCTCAATATTTGTGAGAGAGGCGACCTCTCCGCCGAAAAACCTCTTGCCTTCGGAAATAGTTGTGATCTCCGAAGTTCTATCAACTTTTGTCTCCTGCGATAACCAAAAGTTGTAGGTCCATATTACCCACAAAAAGAGGACATATATCGGCTACTTTTCTAGTTGCTTTATCCTGTATATCCGAAATCTTTCGTTGAAAATCTATGATATCTATTCCAGCTATTGATTTAATCTCTTCATCGGTGGCTATATCTCTCATGATAGATGCATATGCAACACCATAATTTGCATGTAGAAGAGAGATTAAAGGACTCTCATCTTGATCACTGGCTACAGACCATCGAGCTGTTTGTCTAACCAATTGTTTTATAAGACGATCTCTATTTGTTATTTTAGGAGTTTGATTCGTCAATAACACCATCCCTAAAATAAATATGACAACACCCAATGAAAGGAGAAGTATTTTATTAATCATTTGATTAATCAAATGATTAATTTATAAACAGAATAAATATCCAACACTCAGATATTTACGGGCACTTTACTCTTCATCGTAGTATCGATCCCCGGTATACTCATCCGCGTAATTGAGAGATTCAAGCATCACATGTCCATCTTCAATCTCTTTCATCACCAAGCGTATCTCATCGAGACTCTTCAGCGAAGAAAACTCGACATCCTCGTCCGGAAAATCGGGATCGGACTTTCTCTCAATAGAGATAATGTAATCCTTGAATAACTCGACAAACCGATCGGTATCAACAGAGCACTCGGATCTGAATTTGTAATCGTTCTCGATGATGATGGGAACCTTGGATGACATCTGTATAATTGTAATTTTCAATAGAAGAGGTGAGCTTAGTGGGTGATACTCGCTTCCAATATTCTATTGAAAATCAATTTTTGTGGACATGTGATGTCCAAACTTTACGAAGTGAACACAGGAATACAATCTTCGCACACACGGAAACTGATTCCTCCAACGTTGAGAATTCTCATCTTCTCGACCGGAGCGTTTTCTCCCTTGTGAGTGAATTCCGAACATGCACAGAGACATTCATCACAACAAGGGACACGTTCTCCTCGAGGAATCTTTGCATGATTAAAATCCCCACAATTGTCACATTGTAGAGTCTTGGTTCGCTTGTCGAAAAAGGTGAAGTATTTTCCACCAGTGTACTCCTCTTCATAATCCAGGGTCTCGTACATTAAGGAACAGTCATCGAAATCCAGCATTCTCTCCATCTCTGATCTGATATCACCGATCTCTTTGTCTGATGTGAACGTAACATCGATGTGTGAAACTTTCGGATCCGACGATCGCAACACTGAGTTGATCATCTTCCCGAAGTGTTCCTCAAACCGGTCAATGTCCAGGTTAACCTCCGCTTTCATCTTGTAGTCGTATTCAATGACAATAGGAATGCTCATAGTGAACGTGTGTTTGTAGTTAGTTCGGAAGAGAAGTGTTTCCGTCTCTGTATTACAGAGAAAATTCACTTTTTTACAGGGCTTTCGTACTGTCTGGTACGTACAATACCCGTAAACACCACATTTTGAGGTTGAAATACAATGAACTCCGTTCTATCGATAAGTGCGTGAACTGTATACTGATAATTGGGGTCTTGTTCCTGTTCTCGAGTTATATTTTGCGTTGCATAATGAGCGTATGTATCAAACCATCGAATACTACGTGTATTGATTTTACAGCACAACGCAAGCCCATTATTCGAAAAGGTTTTTGCTAAGTTCGGACAGGGTGTAAAGTAGATCCCATGTCCAAAAGACGAATCTTCACATTTCATAGGATCGATCCCATTTCGTAGAATACTTTCCATACTTTCATTTCTTGTTCCGTGATACATTTCCATCCACTCATTATCGGTCTCGACGATTGTTTCCGACTTGACTGAGATTCTCCACGGGAAGATCTTTCTCCGCGGGTGTCCAGTGCACATGTTACATTCGTCATGGTGTGTAACTCTGGGATTGTATGAGATTGAGGATGTATCAAGAAATGAAATCATCCCTCCAAGGGTTTTCATAATATCCTCTTCTGTATTGAAAGATGCGCTCATAATTGTAGTTCGGACGAGAAGTGTTACTTCTCTGTATTACAGGGAAAATTCACTTTTTTACTCAGATTCCATACGGGTGAATGTCTCTACACAGTCTTTACATACACGAAACGTTGTGCCTCCATGGTTGATAATCTTCATATTCTCTGGTAACGCATCGTCTCCTTTATGAGTGATTTCTGAACACACACATAAGCAATCTTCACAACAGGGAAAGATCTCCCCTTTATGAATAGTTGCAAGACCGAGATCTCGACAGTAAGAACACTGTACTCTTTTAGTACCATAGTCTCTGTAACGAACGACTGATCCATCATATTCATCCGCATAGTTTAGAGTTGCGTACATCATTGGAAACTTATCAGGTGTCTCCCGAATCTTGGAGAGAAACCAATCGATGTCTCTATTTGATGAGAAATCCACTGTAACTTTCCCATCATCATTCTCGTTCAGATCCCACCCACCGACGATCTCCTCTCTAAATATCTCGTCGAAAATATCTGGTGCAGAATCTCCTTCTGGGTTGAAGTTGTAGTCATACTCAAAAATGATGGGAACACTCATGTTAGTTGATAGGATAATAGACTTTATTATCTTATTAGGTATATCAGTTTTAAACATCTCCACTTATGTATCGGTTACGCGTAACATCTGATCTTACAGTCTGGGCATTCTTTGATTTCTGACATCGGTGTATGAGATCCGGAATGGATGATACATTTGTGAGTTGTGAAGTTTTTATGTTTGACATTGGGGTCCGGTGTGTGAACTTTTCGATTATGACTATTCATGTTCACGACAGTCTTTTCGCATGATCCACACCAATGCTGTTTGGATTGATGGAGAAGATCATCTGTGTACCGTGAACAGAGATCGCACAGATGATGTGATGGGTGATACTTCTTCAGATGGATATTCATATTGCATGTTGTCCATCGACAGATATCACATCTTATTTTCCGGTGTTCTTTGATCTCGGTTTGAGTGAAATCCTTTTCGCAATCAGAACACTTCTGATGAAAGGATTTCAGATGTTCAATAATCTGATATCTCGGAACCTCCTTGGTGCAGATTCGGCAGTTCGTTGTGGATGGGCGAGACATGATACTGTAGGTAGAAGTCTATCCGGTAATGAATTAACATTACCAGATAATATAAATTCAATTTTTCGGTAAGCAAATCTATACTTAACCGGTAAGCAAAAGTCGGGTCCAATCGTTTTAATCATCGTAGTATAGATATTCCAATTCAACTTCTTTTTCAGGTACCGTTTCACAATGATATTTAATTCTATCAAGAAGTTCTACTTTTCTTAAATCCCACTCACCGGTTGAAGAAATTATATTTTTATCTGAAAATTTGAAACATGCCTCATGTTCTTTGTATTTATCACAATTAAATCTTATCATAACTAAAGGTCTATTTCCCAAATCTTCAAACAATTGCATTAACCTCTTATTTTCACAATCATAATTTTTGTGTTGCTCTTCATCATTCTCTATGATTACAGTATGAGTTAACATATCAATCAGCCAATCAGGTCTTTTATTACTACAACCTCCATCTATGATTTTATCATGTATGATTTTATATTCGGTTAACTTCTCCTTAAGATATTCATCAATATAATTTTCTTTCATCTTATAGCGTCGTGGAATTTTTTCAGAAGGATTTGAATAACAATGACATCTGAAACAAAGAGGATAATACGAATACCCCTTTTTAACACTAGATGATTTGCAAATAGAACAGAAATTTTCTGGTGCCACGAAACAATCTAGACACTGTCTCCTAAATTTATTATGCTCACAGATATTTGTACCTTTACATTCTTTACAATAATTTCTCTGTTTATTGTGCTCACATATAGTTGCGCCACCACACTCCTTACACAACGATTTTTGTCTATCGTGAATACAAAATGAAGATCCGTCACATTCTCTACATTTTGATTTTTCTCTATCATGAATACATAGTTCTCCCCCACCACATTCTTTACAGAGACTTCGTCTTTTATCGTGTTTACATATACTTCCACCACCACACTCTCGACAGCGAGTTTTATACTTGTTGTGTTTGCAATATGAGGATCCGTGACATTCCTTACATTTTATTTTTTCTCGTCCATGATCACAAATACTTACTCCACCACAATCTTTACACGCATGTCGTCTCTTATTGTGAACACAAATACCGACACCTTTACACTGTTTACATCTACTCTTTTTTCTATTATGGTCTACACAGTTCAACGTCGAACCGGACCAAATAAGGATTTCTTCTCCTCTCTTATATTTTTGTCCTACGATTCTTTTCTTTACACATGGAAGTTTTGGTATACAATTAGAACATAACTCGATGTCGATATCAGATGTAAATACAGACCAACAATCCGCACATTCTAATTCGAAAGTAATTTTACTCATTGTGTAAAATTACAGTATTATTAAGTTGATATTATCAATTTTGACTATTCTTCTATAAGTTTCTCCTCAAATTTAGAACGATTCTTAAGGAGGATCCTCATAAATTGCTTATATACTTTCTCCATATCTGGTCCGCTACCGCTCTGTATGATACTTCCAGAACAGAACACAAGGAATGTATGAAATTTGACCTTCTTAGCCTCTTTCTTTTTCTCTTTATCATCAAGAAACTTAAGATAGTCTGTATAGGGAACGGATGTTGTATGAGGTGTACCATCCTCATCGATAACAAGTTGAATAAGATTCTCTTCATATGGATGCTCGGATCTAATCTTAATGTTTACACCAGTAGTGATACTCCCTTCGTAATGCGATGTGAACTCTGTGTTGACACTCATAAACGTATCGAGATCGTCTCGTTGAATTGAGAACCCGACCTTGAAATCGATGTTCTTCATCACGATATTAAAGATCATTCTCGGCTGGGTCTCATCGTTCTTGAGTATACAGATCTTTTCACCTGTATATTCTTCAGCAAGTTTAATATTCGCATAGATATAACGGATACAGTTGATGAAATGATTGTTACACTTACATCCGGTGATCTGCCACTTTCCGTTCTTACTGATCTTTACATTGATCATCTTCCCATCTTCAAGTGTGACAATAACAGTAATTGAGTTGAGGAAATAGGTTTTACTTTCTTTTTTCTTTTTGAGAACAGCCCCTCGAACATTTGTTTTACTTTGTACAGAGATAATAGACCCAACTGGAATATCTTTATTGGGATCGATAATCTCAGTCTTCTTTTTGCGGCCTCGTTTTCTCTTGACAACGATATACTCGACGACAGGAAGATAATTATAAAGATTATTGAGATCAAAAAAGAGATTGCTTACAGCGATGATTGTTTCAGTTGAAATTTTAATTTTGGAGAATTCGGGAATACTGTCATCTATCGCTTTGTCCGATAGAGATTTCGGCAGGTCCACCCTCGTGATTTCGGAAGAGTTCGTCTTCACCACATGATTCTGTAACGAGACGAACTTTCCGATATCTTTTCCTCTGTATCCCGGATACAACGACTCTCTCATACCAGAGACGTCCGAATCGACATGTCTTCTGTCATAATCGAGTATCGTAGACGTCGAATTCATCCCGGGAGGTTTGGATACTTAAAAAGGAGTTAAATCTTTAAATATCGTTTTTAAAGCTCTACTTTAAAAACGATCAATCAAAATGATAATTTGATTACCGATATAAATATTCATCATCTCTATTCACCGAACGATGAGCTCTTCAACCGTAACTCCGTCACAACCTAAAAAGGAGAAAATCCGCATTCTCCCGGCCAAGAGAAAACATCGACATGAGATCAAGAGTATAAACGAGCTGACACTCCCAGAGAACTATCCTATGGATTTGTGGGAGGAGATTCTCTCCGAGCATTGCAGTTTTGTCTTGATGGCGAATTCAAAGATGATTGGATATTGTTGTGTCGCTAGAAATTCTGTTATGTCGTTTGCCATTCTCTCTGAGTATAGAGGAAGGGGGTTTGGAAAACTCTTGATGAATACTACTCTCGACTGTCTTAAATCTAAGAAGTGGACGTACATCACTCTTCATGTTCGTGTTGATAATGTGATCGCGCAGAAGCTTTATCTTTCAGTCGGATTCCAGATCCATGAGACGGTTGTTAAGTATTACGATACTATCGATGGGTACAAGATGAAAAAGATGTTGTAAGAGTTGTATAAATTTATACTTTAGTTGTATAAATTTATGGTTGAGTACACACGTGTTGTTCACTAAAAAATTCATTTCTTAGTAATCCACTACGTGTGTAATGTAACACTGAGCATTGTTGTAGATCGAAAAGATGTCGACTGTCTGTTCCGAATATTCGGGATTTGGTTGATAGTGGCATACAGAATCACAATCTTTTTTCGGAGATACGACTCGGCGATGCGCGGACGCATGGTTGTCCACCTTTCCAATAAGAGTTCTCACAATATACATCTTCCTATCAGCAGAGTATCTATTCGAGTACTCGATGTTGTTGCTGAGATAGATTGCGCGACCACAGTTTCCGTCACCAGAGAATCTCATGTCAAGATTGTTAGAGAGAACATTATCTTCCGAGGTCTTGCTTCCATGAACAAGAAGAGCCTCTGTCTTATCGTCCATCAATTCTCTTTCAAACATATATCGTCTCGCTTGAATAGGATGAGAGACACGTCGAATTCTCTTCGGGATGTATCGACCGAACTTTTGGTGATTCTTGAAAAAATCAAGAATAAACGTATACTCATTGCATGTAGGTTTGAGATCTGTAGTCTTATACACAGGGCCATCTCTGTTGATTACAGACATAAAGCTATCCTCAACTTGTGAAACGTAAGAGAGATTGAGCCATTTGGAGTATTTCTCATTCCAATCGACAACCACGACATTGTATTGATCTTTGGGAATCATCTCTCGTTGAAGATAGTATGTCGTGGAAAGTGCCGACCCCCAACTACACGATGTTATGAGTTTCATACTTACAGGATTGACAGTGTATCCTACATACGTGTGGATATTAGAAAAATAGGGTACGGCCTTGTCTTCCTTACATTTCTGAAAGATCTCCTCCGTATCGGTGTTGAACACGCCCATCATTCTGGTCCAGGGTCCAATACCGATACGATAACTCCACTGAGGAATCGTCTCGATCGGTTTAGGAGGTTCGATAATCTTTTTCGGTGCAATATACGGTTCCATTCCGGTCCACAACGACAGTACAGATTTAATCCTCTCATCACGAGAAGGCATTGCAAACTTACTCTTCTTTTTCGGATGATCCTCCTTTTTCTCCTCCTCCACAGAAGAGATTTTCTTCATTGAACGAGTAACGACTCTTTTACGTTTAGTATTCTTGTCTACGGATTCCATGTGAAGAACAAGAGGATGCTCGTTCAATGATGGAAATCGAGTGAGAATAACCTTTCTCTGAAGAGTATAAGACTCTCGTTTAGGAGATGTAGATGAATCCTCTTTCTCGAAGAGTCGTTGTAGTTTTCTAATTTGTCGTCGAGTATCCATTATAACTGAATATCTGAGAACTGTGTACTATATCTGTAGATTCAAGTGGGTTTTTCATTTTTGCTAAATTCATATAAGACATGAATTTAGTATGGTGAAGTCGGGATTCGAACCCACATCTAAGAGTATGGGTATACTCTTGCTCTACCGTTAAGCTACATCACCGTATAGAATTGTACGTATTTAAGGGTGTTTAGTAGTTTCTGAATGTAAGACTTATTCTTTTACCTTCTCTATCATCTTTTTCGATACAATGAGACCAATGATCGTTTGTTGGTGGAACAAATTCATACATACTTCCGGGATGAAGAGAGATTTGGATCGGAGATGTCTTGATGTATCGCGGAGGATCCATTCTTAACACACGTTTACTAAGAAAAGACCATCCGCATATCGTCGTTCCTTTTTTCATCTCCTTATCTCGATGAGGATTTATTCCTATTCCACCATGAGGATAACACATAGCTACACAGAAGTTGTAGATCTGTTCTGTAAGCATAGTAGAGATCTTATTCAGACCTTTCAGAATAGGAAGGGAATCCCAAGGAATAGCTTTTCTTTTTGTAATTGTTTGCGGTCGTCCACCATACCCTCCGAATTTTATCTCGTATACCAGACCATCATCTCCGTATGTACAGTTTACTCTCTTACCTGAGATGGGTCCGCTCCATTGCACGGCCTGTTCTAGATACAATCCAATGAAACCAGATTCCTCTTCATTGAAAACCTGAACTAGATTGATGTTTAGATAAGTATCTGAATGATTTAGTGATTTTAGAGATCCACCCCCTGATAACAGCTGGTACTTCTCATTGACAATTTTCTCTACAACTGATTGTAGATCAATCTCGAGTGTGAGGGTATCGGGGGGTGAAGACTGTCACATATATCGAGCCATGAACTCCTCTCCAGTGATAACCTCGATTCCTCGACTATCAGCATCAATCTCCTTGGCGTTACCACTGTATCTCTTAGCAACAACAAGAAGGTTTGTCTTACCCGACACAGAGGTAGTAACCTTTCCTCCGCAATCCTTAATCTTCTCCTCAGCCTCCTTGTTACGAAAGCCAGTGAAGACGACGATCTTTCCGGTTAGGTCGTTGTCCTTCGTCTCTTCAACTTCATCCTCTACGAGAACAATCTCTTCATCATCGTCCTCAAAAACAATCGGAACCTCTCTCTTCGGCTTTGCAGTGAGTTTCTTCTTCTGAGCAGGTGATACTGTTCCGATAAATCTAATGAGAATAGTATCGTGATGAGATCCATGATTGTGATATGTAGATGCACGAATCTCACCATCCTTCTCTTCGAATGTCCACTCCACTCCTCCGACACAATCAGTTAGAGCCTCCGCTTCATCGAGAACAACCTTCAAGTCATGTCTAGAGTTGAGATACACAAACTCAGGATCCGACTGTTCATCTCCACCAAAGGTTCGGATAGTGAGAATCTTATTCTCCATAGGAGAGAGAATATCGGCAGAGAACTTGATTGTCGGTTCCTTTGTCTTCTTCACGACCTCCTTCTTCACCACTTTCTTTGGTGCCTCCTTCTTCACCACCTTTCGTTCCTTCTCCTTTCGTAGTGTAATCTCCAGGTGATTCTCAAAGAATGCTCGAAGCTCGGGAAGTTTGGATGCAAAGTGTACAGCCAGAGTCTTAAATCCTCCGACATCCTTGATAAGATCAGTCATCTCTGATACTGGAAGATCAATGTCAAGAATATCTGGATGCTTATCGACTACAAGCTGAATCTTCTTCTCACCAATACCGATACCCATCACACCACTCGCAGCAGCCATCTTTGCGAGTGGAGCATCAGTAATCGCCGATTGAATAGCTTCAACTATACGAGTAGCACCCTTCTTCTGAAATCCCTCAATCTCGCAGATATCATCCACAGTCAGGTTGAAGAGATCGTGAAGAGTAGTATGCCCAGAATCATAGAGTTTCTGGAGGGAGGATTCTCCGACGAACTTCGCCTCCAGTTTCTTGAAGAAGGAGACCAGTTTCTTCACTCTCATCTCATCATTCTCACCCTTGATACGGATATCAACAGCAGAATCACTGTACCATACATAGTACGTCTCATCACCGTGTATCTCGATGTCCATATCGTCATAGTTTCTGTCACGACCATATTCACCCAACTCACTCTCAAGAACCATGTACTTCTTCTTTGTCCATTCATAATCCTCTTCAGGCATATCAGCATGATCTCCCGGAATCACGACATCCTTGATGAAAGGAATCACATCACCACTTCGTGTTACTTCAATCGTACATCCCTCACAGATGTTGTTGTCGATGATGAACTTGGCGTTGAATCCGGTACACCAGGTGATTGTCACTCCACTCAAGTTTACAGGATCAATACGAATACGTGGCTTGAGAAGCCCATGTTTGGAAGTGTTCCACTGTACCTCTCGCACAATTGTGACCGCACATTCACCCTCCATCTTAAAAGCGATAGCGTTCTTTGGATTCTCTTTTGGAACTGGGCGATAAGGCACATCACTAAACACAACAATTCCGTCGATATCATAGTTTGCATTCTGTTTGCGTTCCGTGAGAAACTCCTGAAGAAGCTCAATTGTGAGATCATCAGTCTTCTGGACCATTTTCTTGTAGGGGATATCGTATCCCAACTCCTCTAGCTTCTCAAGCTGTTCCGACTGTTTCATCTCCGTCTCATTGTCGTACTCGTATGCGAGGATAAGAAGATCCTTTGCTACTTTCGACTCGACATGTTTTCGACCAACCAGACCGGCCACCATGTTTCTCGCATTGGCCATCTCATCTTTGTACTTCTCTTCAAACTTGTCCTTCGGCATCACAATCTCCATTCGAGCAAACACATCTCCGATATCCTTTGGAATAGAGATTGCATGTCCGAGATGAGAGATATCGGTTCCAACAACACCATCTCCTCGAGTGTAGAGGTCCTTCTTATTCTGAAGACAGGAAACGCCATCAACCTTGTCTGTTAGGACATACGGGCCTTTATTTTTCTTCTTCCAGTTCTCAAGCGCCTTTCCGTCCTTGATCTTATTCAAGCTCCCCATATACTTGGGGAGATTCTTCTTTGTCTGTGTTCCAACAACTGGAGCTCCAACCTGATCGAAAACAAAGCCAAACTTCTTCTCGAGAAGATCCTTAACACCATCATAAGTATTGTCGTCAACAAGAGAGGTTCCGTTGTGATAAGATGTACTCAATTTATTCAAGAGTAGAACCAGAGCCATCTTATCCAGTTCATCCGCATCTTCACACATCTTCTTTATACTGACGGTCGGAATAGCAGAGGGTTTAGACATTCGAGTGTTGAGTAACGGGTGTGTTAGATAGTGATCTGTGTATTAAAATAGGGATCTCTGTGTCAAATTCATTTTTACACTTGTGAAGTGTAAAAACATCGATACTCTATTCAGAATCTTAAACCTCTACCAGTTGATATTCTATACTCTCGTATCTAGTCGAATGAAGATCTTCAAATCCATTCATGATGACAGAGACCTTATTCTTTGTCGTTGTCCAACTATGACTAGCATCATCTTCATATTTTATCTCTATCACATGTTGACCGTTTTCATCCTTCCCTTCTTCGGAAAAGGACGTTGTAGAGTATACTCTATCCGTAAAGGATTTGATAAAATTCTCAGACATCATTATAGCGGCATCCTCGTCTGAATCGAACAGTGAACTCCACGTTTCAAAATCCCATCCGGTCATATCATCG
This sequence comes from Candidatus Colwelliibacteriota bacterium, assembly GCA_028710275.1. Taxonomy (GTDB): domain Bacteria; phylum Patescibacteriota; class Minisyncoccia; order UBA6257; family Colwellbacteraceae; genus STB-63. The sequence goes on from JAQTUL010000013.1 coordinate 19,878, forward strand.
AGATTGGGTGTTAAGTGATTATGCTTGATATCATCTTCATTTCTCCTAAACTCTACGTGCGCCATCTCACACATCCTCTTGTAAACCTCTTCTCGCGTTTCATCAGGAAGGGATTTATACACAATTCCGAAATAACTATTGGGAACGTATTCTCCGTCGATTTTGGCCTTCAGAATGAGAAACATCTTTTCGGTCAGATGTCTGGTGAGAGTGAAGTATCTCTTCCCGTCATCTGCTGTTTTCATTTTTCAATGGATGGAAAGTCGAAAATTCAGAGAAATCGTTTATAAACGGGTTAAGATACTCCACCCTTTAAATAATTCACGGTATGCCACCAAAGAAGGAAAGGAATAGATTAAGAGTTGTCAAGATTCCGTTGGATTATATTCCCGAGGATATTCCAGCTAAATTTCCTCCGATGCCGATGTTGTATTTGGAACTACTTGAAAACAAACAAAAAATTAAACCCGAATTGAGAAATAAAGAGTATATTCCCAGAGTATTAAACCAAATGGATTTGGTGAATACGAAATCCACCACATCTGTTAGTACTCTTCGTCCGGCAGAGAAAAAAGATGATGTAGAGATAAAGTTTGAGGATGAGAAGAAAGATATTCGTTCACCAAGAGAAAAGAAGAGGTCGATAGATACTAAGAAACTTCTTGATTTTACAAACTATGATGAAAGCAAAGATATTGAACGATATAAAAAAGAGATGACCGATCATGATGAGGAAGAGAGAGAAAAAGAAAAGAGACAACATGAACGGGAGAAGAAAGAGCGTGATGAGAAGGAGAAGGATTCTAGAACAGACAAAGATGATCGTCGTCGTGATGAGAAAGACAGAACCGACAAAGATGATCGTCGTCGTGATGAGAAAGAGAAGGATTACAGAACTGATAGGGATCGTCGACACGATGATCGAGATCATAAAAGTCGTCATCACAGTAAGCGTTCAAGACATACCAGAACGAGAACTGATACGGCAAGTCGTCATAAGACCGATCATAGTAGTCGACGACGCAGACATCACGATAGTAAAGAGGATCGTAAAGAGGATAAATCGTCTGAGCCAAAAACAGATTCAGCTAAACGACTTGAAGAGCTTCTTCAAGGAAAAAGGGAAGAGACTTCGGTTTCAGAAGCAACACCTTCTGACTCAAAGACGCCTGAAGGACATGCTCGTATGCCACCTCGTCTGTCAGATATAGAGAAGGGAGAAGTGAATGCTTCAACTTACAAGGTAGGAGGTTCAGATGTTCAGCTCAAGGATATGACTCACACAGGACAGAGTGACGAACAGGAATCTGTTAAGAAGAGAGATCTTCTCTTTCGATTTGATATTCTTCGTAGGTCTTACAAGGGGGCTGCTATACCAGACTATACCGAATACACAGATATCGGGACTCTTCAGAAGTCGTATGACGATACAGTTAGACGTCTAAGTCTTGATTCCACTGTAGAAAGCTATAAGAAATATTTGATATATGGATTTATGGCTGTAGAGTGGGTTCTCGGTGGATGGTTCAAGTTTGATATGTCTGGATTTACTCAGCAACAGTTGGTTTCGATGAACTCATATGAAAGACTCTTGATCGAATTGGGAGAGAAATCCTATCTGAGTGGACAATCCAACTGGCCTGTAGAGTTGAGATTACTGTTCCTGATTATTATGAACGCGGCATTCTTCATTGTATCGAAAATGATTATGAACTCCACGGGAACTAACTTTATGAACATGATGACTAGTCAGGTCGAACAACAAGGAGGTATGTCATTCCAGCCTCAGAAGGCTAAGAAGAAGATGAGAGGACCAGATGTAAATCTCTCCGATCTCAGTCCTCAACGTTAGAAGTATTTTATTCAGTTTGTTATAGATATCTATAACAAACTATTCCGAATTATTCACTTGGTTAATATTTATTTCACATCTCTCGGCGAATCTTTTTCATTGTTTTTTCCCAAAACGAATCCAACCGTGGATTACGTTTTATTTTACTTATCTCTGATACATCAACCCATTCAACCACGCGATTGTTATGTTGGTGGTCTTCACTTTTACCGAAGATATCGGTGTTCTCAAACCAGGGAATCTCAACGTAGAACGATGTATATTTTGATTTTCTTGCGACGGTCACTTGTGATTTTTGTATCACCTGATATATCTCATCCATTTCAAACAGTCTGTTACTCTCTTCATTGACTTCTCTAGAGATTGTACAAAAAAGATCCAGATCTCCAATCTCAGTTTTCCCTCCAATATCTTCGTACCATTTAGAAGTATTCAATAAAAGAATTAATGTTTTTCCTTCATGGAAAGAGTAGAAAGATACACCACCCGCTCTGATCGGATAACCGTTAATGAAAAAAGTGGGACGATCCATGATTATTGTGAGTACTACATTCACATTCGGTATAATATTCATTTTTTATCCATGATTCCGGGAACAGAATTCAAAGTTAAAAATCGGTCGGTAATTCTACACCCATCAATCGTCCAGCAACAACATAAGGTTGGCAACACATTGTATCACATGTAAAAAGAGATCTGAAATAAATTCATTGGTCATTCTCTCTTCTTTACCTCCGTCTTTTGCTTTAGGATGAACTAATCCCAAAGGTATTCTCTTCTCACCCCACACTTTTTGAAGAAATCTGAATACTCCCACTGAGGGAAGAAGATCGTACGACGGACGGACGTAACATTCTATCTTCCATTCAACAAATTTGATGTAACGACCCCTGAATCGGAATCCAACACGAGGAGAATCGTTCGTCCAATGAAAATCTCCCATGCTACATAGTGCGATCGATCGACGCCACTTCTCCCACTCCTCTAACCACAACTCCTCATTCTCCTTAAGCCATTCGAATATCTTAACACGTTTACCATCGACTTTCATCTCATCGTCATTGACAAGTGTGATCTTTCTCTTTGGAGTTTTGGACGCCTTCCAAAAAGATTTTCTCTTCAGATCAACAACACCTCCTCCTTCGATATGCATGATACACACCGACTTACTGAACGCAGCGTTGACAAGACACAACCCCTCTCCAACAATTGGTCCAAGGGTGAAACTAGAGACATCCTGCATTGGATATCCCTTACTGATAGGCGCAAAGAACACACCGTCAATATCGTCAACACCTTTGAGATCGACATCCTTGTAACTCGGTCCTCCTCTTTGTCGAGGAATGAGAAAGATAGGAGGTTTCTCTCCTTCTGTCGGCCATTCTGTTCCTTTGAACACCTTGCTATAATTCCGTCCTCCTTTTGAGTATTTTTGTCCATCATCACTTCGTAATATCTCTCCCATTCATCCTGATTATCTGTTTCAAAGATAGTATTCAAATCGACAGGAACACTTCTTTTTCCTGAAGCCTTTACAATCTTTATCTCATCCATGTCGTCGTCACTATCCTCAAAAACAATCTCCACTGTCTTTTTTCCTGCTGGATTTGCCATTGTAGAAGAAGTAAATCTTACTTAATTCCCACTATAAAAATCAGTTTTCTACGTATTAATGAACGAACAAGTCCTTTAATACTTTTTCAGTTCCTTCTTCAGGACCCCACAAATCTTCTTTGATGACCCACTCGATTTTACACCGATATGCTTGGAGAAATTAACAAGATCTATTTTTGAGAAATTACCTTCACAATCCTGTTGAAGAAGTCTCCAGTTATGTTTGTTATCTTTAACAAACCTCTTGGCCTTCTCTTTAGACGAGAGATTTTTTCTTCTAGGAGACTCTGGTTCTGATTCACTTCCACCTCCCGAATCGCTTCCATCTCCCGATTCACTTCCACTTTCCGATTCACTCTCATCAGACGAGAAGTTCTTTTTATTTTGACGTGTCTTTCGGGTTCTACTTTTTGGGGTTCTACTTTTTGGGGTTCTACTTTTTGGGGTTCTACTTTTTGGGGTTCTACTTTTTGGGGTTCTACTTTTTGGGGTTCTACGTCCTTTGCTTTTTTTCGGTGTATAGGTTCCGTTCACTGTAAAACCCACACTGATCAGATATTTCTTGTATGAGGAGACCTTACGCGGAACTGACATTTAATATCAGACAACATTTAATTAAATTTTGAAACCCAACTGTCTTCTGAACGAATATAGATAACATTTGTGATGGTATCTATACTTTATTTTATTCTTGTATCAAACATCGTCGATCACTCCATTTCATCAAAAAAATCAGGGATTTCTGTAGGGAGTGATTGTGTCTCCTGTGACATAATACAATGATCTCTTTCATCGTACTCTCTACATTCCTCGATTGTATGTAGATTCAAACCTTTTTCATCATCTTTAGACTCATCTATGATGTCCAGGGGACTTATCGGTGAATCAGGACTGTCTCTGATCGGTGTCAGCGGACGATCGGTATCTTCACATTGTGAAGCAATATCGTGATTCTCACCGTACGTCTCTATTACCTCTCGTCGACGAGCCCATTGTTTTGAAACCGCAGCTTTGTTCTTCTCCTCGTTGACCTTTCTCTCCGTATCTTTCTCTTTCATCTTCCGTTTGTTCTCGTCAAGAAGTTTCTCAAGAAGGGCCATCGCATTGTCCGACATCTCCTTGTTCTTCTTGTCATCCTCGATCTTTCTCTTCATCTCTCGAATCTTCTTTCTCTCATCTCGGATCTGTTCGTTGAGAAGATTCACCAAGACATCTCCATGACACTGCTCATTTCCCTTCTTCTTACACCAACATCCGAGAACCTTTCCCTTCAATTCGGGAAGATCCTCCATGAGATTTCTTCCACCGAATCGACCACCACTCTTCATATAGAAGAGGAAATCGTCCAGAACCTTGTCGATCGTATTTTTCTCATCCACTTTGAACGGATTGTGCCATTTGCTCTCCTTAAGGTTCCACCCTCCCATGGTACATCGACGTCCAATGTACACATCACAATCGACATCTATTTTTCCACCCTTTCGTGCAATCTTCACGACTGTACATCCAGAGGGATTCTCATCCGAATCCGAATCCCCGGATTCGAGAACAATCTCACTCTCGTCGGGTAATTCCTCTTCAGACTCTGATTCGCTCTCAAACACAATCTCCACAATCTTTTTCTTTTTTTCGACGATGACCTCCTTCTTCGCAATAATCTTCTTCAGAAATGTAGGGAGTGGTCGTGACATCTTCTCGTAAAATCAAAAGCTCTGGTCGGATAATCAGACTTGCCTAAGCGGTTCCAACTTTTCAAATAGTTTAGCTGATCGGTGTATCATCCTTACACAGTTTACTAAAATATTCACTTTTTTGGACTTATCGGGACTTTTTCTTATAGTCCACTGCGTGAGTAATAAATGTGTGGTCGTTGGAGTAGAGAGCAAAAATATCTATCTCCTCTGTACTGACATCTGGATTAGACTGATAATGCCACACTGAATTATATCCTTTTGGTGGGGACGATAAGTATTGTGTACTCACACCTTGTTCATGAATCTTACCAATCAATGTTTGTACAAGATATAGTGTAGATGTTGATGTATACCTGTGGGAGTAATCTGTGCTATTTGATAAATAAATGGCCTTACCGGAATTCCCCATACCGGAATGTCTCATATCCAATCCACCGCTTAAGACATCATTGTCTTCCATGGAACAAAAGCGCTTCCGTCATATCGTCTGCAGTTTCTCTTTCAAAAACATACTTTCTCGCTTTGACTGGATGATTGATCTTTCTGATCTTATTGATCTCATAGATATACTGATTATCCTCGTGGGATCTCGCTCTAAAAAAATCGGCTAGAAGTTGATATTCTGAGCTCTTCTCATCAAGATCAGTCTCAGTGTAATCTAATGGTCCCGAAACTTTGGTATCCATAGATTGTTGGAGACTATCTATCAAAGATAGATTAAACCAAGTCTTATACTTTGTAACAAGATCCACTTTTGATTCACCAATCATCTCCATCTCACACTTGAGATCGTATTCAATACCGGTGGACCGAATATTCATAAGACCCTTTTCATAATTAAAAATACTGTCCCTATAGTTTCCCCCAATACAAGTATATGTTTTCAGGAGTCCATCGTAAAGTCCGTCATTCATCTTTTTTACTTTTTTCCAGATAGTTTGACCGAGCTTGTACTTGTAATAGAACACCCACTCCTTATGGTCCTCTTGTTTTTCCACCACGGTCGATTTCTTCTCTGGTGGTATTCCTGTCCATTTAGAGATGGCGTACGCGATGTTTTGTTCACGAATCTGTTTCTTGGTAATAGGATCCATGATGTAAATATGTAATGTGTAATACACATTACATATTATTTTCCAATATTCAGTTTTTAATGATAGTATTCCATTTATTTACAATCACTTACAACCACATCGTAGTTCACAACATGAGTAATAAATGTTTGTGAATTTGAATACAGACAAAATGTATTCGTCTTTGAGAACATTTCTCCATGAGGATGAATCTCTTGATATTGTACAGAATTAAAAGTTGCTGATGGCTTGAGCATTCGTTTTGACTTTTTAAGCTCCTCACTATTTCCTAGAAGACATCTAACAATATAGAATGTAAGTGGTCCTCCATTTTGAGAGATATTGGTGTGACAGGCATCAACACTGTCTGTCACGTAGATGGCACTACCGCATACATCACTTTGAGGGTATCGCATATCCAATCCACCACCTAGAACAATATCCTCTGCTCCTTTACTTGTGTGAAACAATAGACCTTCTCGATCGTTATTCATAATCTCTTTCTCGAATGCATACATACGAGCAATTTTAGGGTGAATAACACTCTTAACTTTCTTGATGACAATCTTTTTGGTTCCCAAAGGATTAGAATGTTCTGTAATTAACTTTCTGATAATCTTAAATTCGTCACTCTCCATATCTACAACAGTGGTAGTGTATGGTGTCTTTTTGTCGATAGGAAACATCAAACTCTTTTCGATGTTGTTGAATGTTGTTTTGATGTACTTGTTGAATTTATCATTCCACTTGATGTCGTACTTCTTCTCATCATCATATCGAATAATGTATAATCCATCAATATCTCCATCTTCGTAAGTCGAACTCTTCAACACCATCTGTTCGTAATCGATAGTCCAATTTTCATATCGGTGTTCATTTATTCCAGTAACAATCTTATAGAGAAATTTTGTTGTATCATTCTGGTAAATTTCGTATCCGACAGTAAGATGTTTATGTAATGCATTATCCTTATTACAAGCAGTGTGAGTGTGAGGACCCCATCGTCCCCCCCCCTTATAAAACCATGTCTTCTCAATCTTAACAGGTGCCTGTACCGTATTCTTTTCCACCGGTTTGTATCCGAGCCATGCGGTAATCATCTCATTGATATTCCCCTCATCAATGAGAACAGTCTTAACAGACTTCTCCTCTTCAATATCGATGTCAATCTTCTTTGATGCAGACATATTGTAGATGACGGCGACCACCAGTTAACTTCCAGAGTACTCCCTTTCCATAATAATGAAGAGATTTCAATTTTCGCTTCATGTCTATTCAAGACTAATTCCTGATTTTAAGATCAGAGAATCTTAAAATCTTTAATGATCACTAAGATCTTTATTCATAGTTATATTTTGACACCGGAGAGACATTTAGAACATATGATATATAACATTGATCGTTTGAATAGATCGCGAAAACATTAGTCTTATTTGTCTTGTACGTAACAGAGTCGAACCCATCACCAGGACGGACCACTGGTGATGGGTTCTCACCGTGATTATCTGAACCTCCTACTAAACACTTAACAAGATAAAGTTTATTCTTATTTTTTGAATATCTGTGTGTAAATTCCACGTTATCGGAAAGATAGTTTGCTGTTCCGACCACCATTGTTATCGATTGATAACTTCTCATATCAAGACTATTTGTAAGTCGACCAGATTCATTCGAGCTACTGTGATGAAAAAGAAGAAGTTCTCTCGGGTTTGACATCAATGATCTTTGAAAGTGATACTTTCGAGCCTGGACAGTATTGGAAATCTTCGTGATACTATCTATCTTATACTGGTTACTAGTCTGATGTTGTTTGAAGAAAGTATTCAAAAATTCGTATTCGACGCATGACGGATGAAGAGAACTCTCTGTGTATCCTAAAGAAACTGGTTTCAGAAGACTCTCGTCTGGTTCACTTAGAATAGTAATCTCTTTCTGGCGGGGGAACTCGTTATCAAAATCAAAAATATTCTCGGTAAACGAAATATCATACGATGTGATTTCATCGTAAATTCCAGGGGGAATCATCTTCATCTTAGTAAAATTAAACCACCATTGTTGATGATACCCTCGCAGACTATCACATATTGCTACATCCTTTGACTTATCAGACATCCACACATCATACCCCTGACGGAGAGTTTTATACAGTTCTTCAGTTCCATATCCAAACTCTGTTTTTTTGTAGACCCATGTACTTCCCTTTCGTTCATAAAACCATCGTTTTACTGGGTCCTTTTTTACTGTTACTCGCGGGTGATCCCCAATCCAGTTCGATGTCATCTCTTTGATCATCTTTTTCTCAGATGGTGTGATAACCCGAAGAGGATATTTGTGTGTTACAAGAGAGATAGGGAAAGATGTTTGATCTCTCTTAAATCGTTTACCAACATTATATTCTGTGACCTCATTTTGTGTATCAGCGATAACAGACATTTGAATAACTGTGTACTAATCAGTACACATTGAAGGGGAAATCATTTTTAGTATGTATAGCGTGATTGCTATCCGTACTATTCTAGGTTGACTAAAGGGTGAACTAAAGGAGATGTTATGCGAAGTGATAGAGTCCGGTACTTCCCTGGACCTTTCGGGTGTATCGAGGATGCTTGTTCTGACAAAGAACCTCCTTGTATGCAGCAGCGTACTCCTCCTCAGAAGCATTGACTAGCTCCTCGTTCTGACGGCGATTCTCCGGGTTATCAGCGATACGATACTGACACTGCATACCATCCTCGCAGTCATGTGGTGAGAGATCGCTGTGAATGTAGACGCATCCATAACGCTTACAGTCGTCGCGGAAACGACAGACCTTCTGAATCACCGACGGATGAAGAAGTGTGCATGCTTCAAATCCACCCTCAGCAAATGCGAGACACATGCTTCCATTCGCGCACTCAGCCGGACGTCCATCAGGATGAGCCATAGTACACGACTCATGCCAGCATTGAGCTCCGTAACGACAGACCTTAGCACGCTCCTTGGGATGAAGAAGTCCACAGTTGTACGACACACACTTCTCACCATCAGCGCAGCTCTTCGGACGAGGAATACGGTGAGTAAAAGTACAGTCGAGACGAGGACACATACGAAGACCGATACGCTCTAGATCTCGACGAACCCACCCTCGGGTCTTGTTATCAAAGGTCGAATCCTCGAATCGACAGTAGCGAACCACGTTGGGAGCCGGAGCAGCCTTGGTTTGCGCAGAGGTCTTAGTAGACTTGGAAGAAGACGACATCGTGTTGAGTTGGATGAAGAGTTTAACGTTTAAGTGTGTTGTGAACTCTAAGTGATTTACACTACTTTATCGGAGAAAAAATCATTTTTGCAGGTAAGGAATTCGTATAATTACAATTATACGAATCTCTATTCAGAACTCTTTAATCTGATGAATTCAATCCACATGCCATAATCACATGTCGATCAGTAATTGTCGTCTTATCCTTACGAGCGAGAGTAGATGCTACATTGAAGATAGTACGAAGCTGACGTCCATTCAGATTCTTATACTTAACGATGGCGCATCCGAGATCCGGTGTATTCTTGTCAACCAGTTCACTCTCTTTAACCATTGCACGCCAGATCTTCTCTCGTGAAATCTCCTTCATCGGTGGGAAGTGAAGAGTCATGTGGATACGACTCATAACTGCAGGATCAAACTCTGCGATACGATTCGTAGTCATGAAGAGAATTCCGTTGAAGTACTCCAGAACCGTCAGGAAACTTCCCACAATCGCATTACGCTTAATATCAGTCTTGTCTCGTGCCTCGAGGAAGACATCAGCTTCGTCCAAGAGCACAATCGCGTTCCATCGCTGGGCGAGAGTGACGATCTTCTTGAACGAAGCCTCGATATTTCCCGTTTCCAATCCCAGAGATCCTGTAGACACATAGTACACTGGACGCTTCAGATGCTCTCCAGCAACTTGCGCGGTCATCGTGTTATGTGTTACGATAAAATTACCCAACACGAATCTTCTATTTCCATCGATAGAAAATCCATAATAATCTCCTTCACCAAGACATTCTACACTAAATCCATCTACTAGTGCATTTTTGATCTGACAACGGGCATGGGCTCTCTTATATTCAAGAAGACAAGGAATCTCTTCTAATCCTTCTCCACTAATATGGGTTCTATAATATGTCCCTTCTACTGGTCCGTTTTTGCTGTTATAACATATCTTCGTTACTTCTTTGGAATCTTTACAGTAAAATCCAAGTGATCGAGCGACGAAAATGATATCGTCAAGTAACGTCTTATTTTTTTGTACGATATCATAACAATTATTAGTGTAGCTTCCGTCAGAATCGATGATACCAGCCAAAAGTTTCAATTGATTTTCTCTACTGTTACACTTATACCTGAAAGGAATATGCTTGTTACTCATCATATTGTTATCTTTGAGAACGTTTCTAAAATGGTTGGAACGTGGTTCGAACGTATTAATTCCAGTAGTCACTCGATAATCATAGTTATCTCCTGAAATTTTGACAACTGAAAGATTATACTTCTTCATCTCCTGTTCGTAATATTCGACAATTTCTTTATCATTTGTTGAAAATACGGTATCTCTCGAAGATCCGTCACCGAGCCAATGTCCGATGATATAAGGATCTATTTCGACTTTCATCTCATCAAAAGAAATACCTACTCTGTATGTTTTCAGCTTATCTTTAATCGATGATGGGAGTGATAGATATTCTTTCAGATGTATATCAATGACCCCGTCTTTCTTCTGATACTTTTCAGAAAACCATACTGGTATTTTAGTTCCCGAATACTTCAATGATAAAATATGAGATTCGTTTACTGTATAAGTATCACCTCTAATTGTAGTAATCTTATACAAGTTTTCATTCCCTGTCGTGGTTGAAAGAATATTTCTTTCCGACGAATCATCTCCCATAATTTTTTCATCAGTCTTAATATCCTGAACCATCTTTACTGTTCCATCAAACATAAGAATAGGGGTATTTTTGGCTAAGCATTTTCCTGTACCCGGAGGTCCCCCGAGAAGTGCAATGAGTCCACTATTCTTATTCTGAACAATATCTGGCGAAGAGTATGCGAAGTTCTCTAGAAGAGCAATGATAGTCTCCTTCTTCGTCTCTCCATCATCTCCTGGAAGAATGAGTTTATCGAAAGCGTTCTTGTAGTACTCGATCTCTTTCACGTGCTCAACATCGTAGATTCCCCATCTCTGATATTGGTGAAGATCATATCCAAACACGAACGGATAGAAGAGATAGAGATCCGTGGACTTAACACCAGACATAGTATCTGTCTTCTTGTAACGACCCAAGGTCGTATGGTACTGCTTATAGTCGATCATCACACGAGAATCGATATTGATCTTAACCCAGTCGTATCCGTTGTTGTACTGATAGTTTCCGTTATAGTGAACGTAATGCGATTTCTTATCCTTGAAGATAGCGAGAGCCTTCTCTGCTCGCTTTGTAAAAGACTCCTTCTCGTCGGGAGAGATAACATGGATGTCGAACTCATTTACAGATTTCGTTCCCTTGTAGGTGTAGATGACTTGTGCAGTCGGAGTCTTCACAAAGTTTCCCTTATGTCCAAGAGAGATGTTGTAACCGGTGATATGGTAGTAGACCTGAGTAGATGCGACATACTGAATCGATGTAATCTTCATACCCATCTTCTTATCGTACTGACCGTACACAATATCAGTATTGACTGGGAACAGATACCAGAGATCCTCAAACTCGATGGTATCCTTCCCGATCTTCTTGAGAATATCCTTCTTGAGACTCTCACACTTCTTCTCGAGCTGACCAACAAGTTCAGTCCAAACATGAACAATCTCTTCTTTCTCCGGTTTATATTCCTTCATCCTTGGTAGGAGATTGTAAAGATCGTGAACGTAAATCTGCATATCTCGACCTAGACCACCGTACTTGAATGTAGAGATCTTGAGTTCAGTGATGATGATATCCTGAATCTCCTTGTCGTAGATAATCACAACATCAAATGGTTTAATTCCCTCCGAGAAGAATTTAGCATCAAATTTGAACTTCTTAGAGTAATCCTCCTTAATATTCACCCCCTCAGTTTCAGACTTCATTTTAATGAGAAGAGAAGACATTAATTCCGTACACTCGTTCGTATACTTATCCTTTACATCTGAAGATGATACATTGGTAATTGCAGTTGCAAGTTTCTTGATCGACAAGACAAGAGCTGCTGCGGCCTCTGCCGACTTTTTATCAGAATTAAGAACACCATCCAAACCACCCAGTGAACATCCATCACAATCATCGTCATAATCCATGAAAGACATATTGTTGAGTGATTGAAATGTAATCGATTGATCAGATGTTGATCTAGTCTTTTGAAATTGAGGTTTTCAATTTTAAAAGTCCTGTAAGATTATATTTTAGTGATATCTAGATAATCGATCAACTCCTTCATATCGGTATTGTGGTTCTTAATCTTGTCTAGTTTCTGTCTAAATTCCTTCAAATCAGAGATAGTTGTTTCGATGAGAATAACATATCTCTTACGGTCATCCTTATTCTCCGAGAGAGAATCTGTATCGAGAAATAGATTCTCCAATGTGTTGATGTGATTATCGATATACAACAATGATTTTTCTATTGTGTTGGATTGAGTTGTGTATATGGATAAATCAATAATCATCCCCTCAATTATATTTTTCATATTATTTATATTTCTCGTACAGTTGGTTATACATGACGATATCTTCTTGATTTCTCTCTCTTCGTCTGCCATCGATGATGATTTAATTGAATCGATAAACTATTAAATCGTTTTTCTACCTATGGGAGCGCAATATAGAAATAGTTGGCCATACGCAAATACATTAAGTTATTGGAGTAATGGACATACAGGGACGGGAGCTAGTGGTACCGATCAAGTTCATCCAAGTAATACAGGTCATTCACTTATTGCGAATTTTATTAATGCCGGGAGTTCTGTAAATTCTAGTTCGAGTAATACGTGTATCGGTTATAATTCAAATGTTAGTGCAGATACATGGACAAATTCTACTGCATTAGGAAATGGATCGACTGTTAGTGCATCAAATACAATTCAGCTTGGAAACACGTCGATAGTTAATGTAAATACAAGTGGAACAATAACATCTAATGGAATATTAGCTCCCTCTTCAACAATTACAAATTTGACAACTACAAACTTTACCGGAACTAATGCGTCAATAAATTCTATCAGTGGGACTAATATGAATATAACCAATTTACAAACAACAAACTTTACAGGAACTAATGCCAATATTTCATCCCTTGTTTTAAGAGGAGGATCTTCACAAATTAATTTGTATCCGTCAGCTGATAACGGAGAAACAAGTATAAGATATAACACAACTGTTGCTGGAGGGGTCGGGTGGGTTCAAGGTCAAGGATCATTTGGTGTTGGTGCATCAAATTTTGGATTAGGAGGAGTTCCTGGATTAGTATTAAAAGCGGATTCAACCAGTGGAACAATAACTATTCCCAAAAATATATTTATGAATAACCAGATAACAAACAAGATGATTGCTCTATATGATGAAGGGACATCTACGGATCAAACCGCTTATAATTTTAGTGGGTTTGGAATTGCAAATTCCACACTTCGATACCAATGTCCCAGTGGATCGGTGCATAGATTTTATTGTAATAATGCAGCATCTACTGACAGATTTTCTATAGGAGCATCTGTTACATCAAATGTCCCATTGGTTGCTACATCAGGATTCTCGACTAATACATTTCAAATGAATACAGGAGTAACGACGGGATATGTTTTAACAACTAATAATGTTGGGGTAGGAACATGGGCTGCTCCTACTGTTGGAAATTTAACTGGTGATATAACATCAGTTGGTTTGGCAACGACTTTACAACCATTATCTGGTGATATTACAAGTTCAGGAAGAGTCACAACAGCTGGACCAAATCTTGTTACACTTAATGGTACTCAAATTTTAACAAATAAAACATTAACAAATGTTTCAGTAAAAGGAACATCAAATCAATTAGTTGTTTATCCATCTACTGATAATACTGAAGCAAGTATGTTGTTTAAAACAGCAGCTGTCGGAGGCGTTGAATGGGCGGTTGGACAAGGAAGTTATAGTGTTGGAAATGGAAATTTTGGTATTGGATATGGAGGTCTTGCATTACAAATAGAATCAGCCAATAGAAATATAACAATACCAAATAATTTAATTACAGGACAAATTATTGGGACAGTAATCCCGTCAGGAACATTTGGACCAATGGTGGCTGTACCAGCAAATATCGGAACAAAATCAACTGGTGCATCTTGGGGTACACGTAATGGTGGAAGTATATCTTATACAACTGCAGGATCAGGACTCCCAGTTGGAGCAGGAATTCTTTTAGCAACGTACACATTTTCTCCAGCACAAACTTTAGCGCCATCTGTTGTATTTTCTCCAGCAGCTTCCACATCTACAGCACAACTTATATACACATATATTGTTGTGACAAACACAGATTGGAAATTATATACAAACGCTACACCAAATGCTTCATCTACTTATGTATGGAATTATCAAATAATATATCGCGGATAATGTTCCTGGTAATACAGGTCATTCACTTATTGCGAATTTTATTATACTGGAACAAATACAATTTATAAATAATTATGTTATGATCTGTTAAAATAAACTTAACAATAAATTCACATACAGTAATAGACATGAGTACAAACAGTAACAAACAATTGTGGAGAGCGATTCATATCGTCGGTAAAACATTTAACCCAAAGGATAACGATACAAAAGCTGCATTCGTCTGTTTCTTCGATTGTCTGAGTGATCTCCTTCCCGACGAAAACTATCGAAAGACTCTGAGAAGTTTTATTCAACAGACGCCTCCCGATAAATATATTGGATCTTCTGAAAAGGCTTTCCAATGGACATATGAACTTCATTCTTACGTCAATCTCGTAAAGAAGAAACGAGGACAGCTGACTAACGATATCAGTCAGGACCAAGCGGCTTCTATTTATAGTAATATTACTAAAACCGATTGGGGTAATGCTTTTTGGTTTATCATGCATTACATCGCTGCAAATCTTCCTGAGAGATTGAATGAACAGCATCAAACAGCATTCATTGCACTTATCATGAGTATTCGTTTTCTTGTTCCTTGTGAAGAATGTAAGTATCATATGACAGAATATATCACAAAAACAGACATTCATCCTTTTATGTCCAATGGAAAGACCGCTTTTCAATATACATGGGCTTTTCATAATACCGTTTCAACTCGTGTAAAGAAAGATATTATGCAGTTCCAAGACGCGTTGAATCTCTATGTTGATAACAACAAGGTCTATTCTATGATAGATTATTAACTTTTATAACTTCAAAAGATCCTACTTTGAAAGTTATAAAAGTCCATTTAATTCGGTGTATGATCGTACTTATCGATAGGTAACAATGTAAATAGAGCATTAACCTGTAATAAGGGATTAGGAAACAGAGGTGTAGTATTGTCTACAAGCTGATTTGAAATGATAGTTCCATCAGGAAGAGTCAATGTAACTCGTATGTTCTGATCTGGTCTGAACTTAACAATCTGATCCTTGTTCGGAGTTTTCAATGTAAAAAACGACGTCGGTCTGTCGTATAAATTTTTATCAACTGGACATTTGAATACAGCAAGAGAAGCGTTGGGATTGTCTGAAGTCATCACATTCAACGCTCCTCTATTACCGTCATTGTATATCTGCACATAGATATATGGATAATTATCAAGTCGTCCACCTCTACTTACATTAAGAATCTGATTAGGTATAACAAGATACTTTAATCCTATTTTATAGTAATGTGCACTATGAGCTTGTACTCCATTCTGAAATAGAGTTGTTGCATTTTCGTGAGCCTGAGAATTAAATTCTATTGTATCTGGTCCAGGAGGTCCAAACATGGTAAATGAAGTAATTGGAGGGTTATTGAACCCTGTCAATAATTTTGGAGGCGATATTGTGATAATAAACGATGGAATTTTCATAATTATTTGAGGATATACAGAAATATTATAAGATATAAAAGGAGAAGCAGGTGTTATACCATAAAGAGTTATATCACCAGTTGATGTTCCTCCAGGTGATACATCCATAATAGAAATTGTATAATTTTGGGACAGAGTTAACGGTGTTGATGAAATTAAATTTATTGGATAATTCGTTCGTGTAAGAACATTAGAAATATTAACAGATGTAGTATATAAAACACTTCCTCCTAGACCACTTCCATCTAAAATACTAATAGAAAGATTTCTAATCCCAGTTATATCAAATGATGTTAACGATAATATAATGTTGATTATATTTCCAGTAAATACTGGTGAAAATAAAAATCCCTGATTTGATGTTGTTGAAACAATATCAGATACTGTTGGATTCAATTGTTGTGTAAAAGATGTGATACTCGGAGATGCAGTAATTGATAGTTTTGGGTAAGTAGATATATTTAATACATAAAATGTACCATTAGGATCTATACCATAAATATATAAACTTCCATTCAATGTTCCATTAATTGTTGTGTCTTCTAAAACCAATGTATAAACATTTCCGTTAATTAAATTTCCAGAATTTATAGGAATAACATAGCTTGTTTGAACACTATTATTGGGAATTATAACACTACCGGTATACACTATACTTCCACCTAAACCAAAATTGTTTAATATTTTAACATTTAATGTTCTTCCTGATAGCAATGACTCAAATGATGTTAATGATAATGTTAAATCCGACAATTTTCCTGTTATTGATGATGTAAATTCGAATCCTTGTTCTAATATAGTAGAAACAACCGATGATTTAACAGGATTTAATGATTGTGAAAATATAGATGAGGAAGATTGATCGAATATCCAAGTTGCTCCAGAATTTGAATTATCTAAGGGTGCACCCATAGATATAGTAGAATTATTTTTTGATATAGAAACAGAGAACCCTTGGTTTCCGTTTCCAATATTTCCAGTTCCAATAAGATTTTGTGACGCGGTCCATGTTCCTGCATTATTTAAAAAAACTACCGAAGAACCTGCGTCTGGATTAAAAATACTAGAAATAGTTGCTCCAGCAATTGCTATACTTCCATCTCCTGATATTGATATAGAATTTCCTAAATTTGTTACCGGAAATACAGATCCCATTATAGAAGGGAGATCCCATACTCCGGGACCAGTTCTATTTATACTATAACATATACCTCCAGATCCATCAAATGGTGCACCATAAACTAATACATTTCCATTATCTGATAATGATACCGATGATCCTTGATACGCCGTTGGAGAAGCAGAACTAGCTGAAATAAGATTTTGTTGCCCCCACACTCCACCAATTAGTACAAATACCCAAACAGCTCCCGTACCTCCGGAATCAAAATTTCCTCCAAATGCTAATGTTGATCCATCTCCCGATAAAGAAACTGAAACTCCTTGATTAGCAAAACCAAAATTTCCTGTACCAACAATTTTTTGATATTGTGACCAAACTCCACTAGTTCTTGTAAATATCCATACAGCACCATTACCAGAATCGTCTGATAATCCTCCAATAGCAACTATATCTCCATTGCTTGATAAAGAAACTGAAACTCCTTGATTAGCAAAACCAATATTTCCTGTACCAATAAGTTTATCTTGTTGTGTCCAAACTCCACCAGTTCTTGTAAATATCCATACAGCACCATTACCAGAATCATCTGCTGATCCTCCAATGGACAATGTATTTCCATCATCTGATAAAGATAGAGAACTTCCTTGTTTTGATGATCCAATATTTCCAGTACCAACAAGTTTATCTTGTTGTGTCCAAACTCCACCACTTCTGATGTAAATCCATACAGCTCCTATATCACCATTGTCTCCTTGACCACCAATTGCAAGTGTGTTTCCATCTCTTGATAAAGCAGAGGAATATCCTTGTAATGATGGATTTAAAGCACTCGAACCAATAATTTTTGTATTTTGAACAAACCCTGATCCTCCTGATAAAAAATCAATTTGAGGATAAACTGATGTGCTTGTTACATAACCAATAGTTGGTATAATACCAAACATATTTATAAATCCAGTTGAATACCCCCCAGCTGTTGTATCTTGAAGAATAAGAGTAAACGTATCACCAATTGTTACATTTACAATTGAAGTTAGTGTCAAAGATGTGATTGTTGGTGTTTGTGGTGTATCTAATATTTGAAAGGTACCTTGAAAAATTATAGTACTTGTCGGATCTAATATAGTCATCAATAATGATCTTCCAGAAGATACAGTTTCAAAAGAAATAATAGTTATTGATATACTATTCAAAATAGTCGATACTGATGGAATAAATTCAAATGTATCAGATGTATTAACAGATATGTAATTAGTTGATCCAAACTTATCAGGTTGAATCCAACATTGAGATGGCGGTTGACTAATCAATACGGAAACTTTTGGATAAACAGGTAAATTAAATGTTGATAGACCAACCCCGGGAGTTATTCCAAATAAATTTATATATCCATTATTATTTCCTGTAATATCTTGTAATAAAATAGTATAAAATGATCCTGATAAAACATTAATTATATTAGTAAAATAAAATGTTACATCTGTTTGTGACGAATTTGATAATACAAAATTTTCTGAACCCAAAAGTATTCCATTTATTCCAGATCCTTCTCTAATATATATATTTAGAGTTCTAGTTCCGAACGATGCTATATTTAAAATTATAGATTCACAAACACCTGAAATTGAATTTCTAAAAGAAAATCCCTGATCAGATGTAGTTCCGATAAAAGTATTCGAACCTTGATTAGACGACTGACTCCATGTAGTAGTTTCACTAAATGGTTCGTAGTTAGTTATTAAAGCAGTTTCACCAACATGTGTCCCATTTGAAAAACGTATATAACTTCCTTTATAAAAATCTTTTATAGGTGATGGAGATGCCGTAAGTAGAGATAATTGATCGGTAGTATTTGACAATTGATTGTATCTATAAATTGATACATCAGAATCAAAATATGTTTGAACTTTTCTTATATAATAAACTGTTCCTGGAGGAGGGATTGAAAAAAATGGCTGACTTACTGAACAAACTTTAGTTAACCCATTAAAATTTGTAATCGATCTAAATTCGGTTCCTATTTGTAAGGTTGAATTTATATAAAAATTATCAATTGTTGTTTCTTGTGTATCGAGTGTTATATCAATTGTGCTTGTTAATAAATTCATAAAACTTATTCCTGTTACTAACTGACCCGGTTGCAAAGTCGGAGAACCTGTGTACGGAGATGAATCCAAAACGGCATCAAAAAATCCTAATGATGTCGACCCTTTGTTTGGAAATGAGTAGGGAATAACAAAATCATAGGGATTAGGATAGTTATTTCGATTTCTATATGTACTATCGACGTCAAGATATTTAACTGCACTCTCTTCGCTCATAGAGTATTAATAATATGAACGACAATTCTTTATTCTTTCATTAATCATCATATAGATTTTGTAACTCATATCAAAGTTACAAAATATAATGCTTTACGTAATCTTTCGAAATGCAAAGAGTGCGTTTACTTGATTGAAAGGATTAGGTTCGAGAGGAGAAAGAGAATCAGGTTCTGCGTACTCAACTATAGTTCCGTCAGGGAGAGTTATAGTAAATCTAATATCCTGATTAGTTTCAAATCGTACAACCTGTTTACTCTTGGCATCTTTCAATGTGAGGAATGAGGTATCTCCAAAATACTCATTAACTGGTACTTTGAATAGTGCAAGAGTTGAATTAGGATTATTAGAGAACATGGGTTGATTATATAATCGACGTCCCTCGTTATAGAGACTCACATATATATATGGGTATCTATCCAGAGCTCCTCCGTATCCTACCCCTAGAATTAAATTTGGAACTGACAACCAGCAAAGTTCGATTTCGTAATACGCATTCTGACTGGAATTATTTACCGTTCCAGAGTAAACAAGAGTTGATGCATTATCTCTTGAAAACGAATCAAGCTCTAAAGTGTCTCCTGCTCCGGGAACATTAGGCATAGTACTTGAAAGAGTTACAACATTCGTTAATCCAACGTAAGACGAAATAAGAAATACTAACCCGCTGTTAACACCACTTGTGAACCTTACATAACTATTGCTGTAAATGTTATTGATGATAGATGGACCTCCCGCGAGAGCGAAGCTTGATGGTGTAGGGGCAGGAACAGCGGCTACTGTTCCAACAAAAAAGGGTTGTATTTTTCGTGTATAATAAACTGTTCCTGCAACTGGAGCTCCTGGAAATGCGACAGTAACAATCGCGATATGTGTGGATCCGACATAACTTGAAATAGTTCTAAATTGTCCTGCTATTTCAAGAACCGTATTCACATAGAAGTTATCAATAGTCGTTTCCCCAGTTCCAAGAACAATACTATTAGTAGTCGAACCAGCCTGTGTAACATTTGATCCGGGAGGATTGGACGATGCAGTAAATGGAATTGCATCCACAATAGGATCTATGGCAGTAGCCGCGGTAGAATTTCTTCCAGGATATGTAATTGGAATGACGAAATTATTCGGATTCGGGTAGTTGTTTCTATTTCTGTATGTGCTGTCGATGTCGAGATACTTATAGACGGGAACACCGATTGTCGGTTCCTTCTCTGTAAGATTAAAACTGGTGTCGAAAGAGTTAGCCGCCATGATTTATTCATAGTAAATAAGTTTTAAACTTACAAAACACTCCAATCGATTTCATCTTTACCGAGAGATAGAAGATGTCCATTAGCCTCCATAAAACATTCTGATCCGAGAAATCCCTTTGATGCCGAGAGAGGAGAGGGATGTGACGTCTCGACAACCAGGTGTTCTTTTGTGAAATACTTCTTGTAGAGTTTTGCTTTATTACCCCATAGAATAAAGACAAGATCCTCTTTCTCCTTGGTGATATACTTAATAAACTCTTTTGTGAATTCGTTCCAGATTTTCAAGTGACTTTCCTCTTCTCCCTTCTTTACGGTAAGAGCTGTGTTGATAAGCAAAACTCCTTGTCGGGCCCATGAAAAGAGATTTCCACTCTTCGCCTTAATCTCGTACCCACAATTTACAACCTCCTTTTTGATATTCACCATCGAAGGGTTGAGGGTAGCGCCGTCAGGGACAGAGAACGCGAGACCGACGGCGGATCCGTTATGATACGGGTCCTGTCCTAATATCACAACAGATACGGCATCCTCACCTGTTTCATACAATGCCCGAAAAATGTTATCCATCGAAGGATAAATAGTTTCCTTTTCTCCGGATTCCTTAAGAGCTTCTGATAGAACAGGAATAATCTTTTTTACTGTCGGAAGTGAAAAGAACTTCTTCCATCCAGAAGGTGTATTCTGGACCAAAAATTCCTCGAGAGTGAGGGTTTTATAATCATACGTCTCGTCACTGAACTCTAAGGCGGTGGCATTCATTGTGGTTGAAATATGTTTTGTTATTTCAATCATGGGTTTAATTCAGTTTTACAATCCAATTGATTCGAATTAGAATTTAAATGTTTCAAATGGACCCACTGGGTCATTATCTGATTGATCAAACTGATCTCTGAAACTTTCACCACTCAATCTTCCGTTACCTAAATATCTTCGGTCATGAACTCTGTTATCTCTCGAAGATGATCGAGAACTGGTATCGAAATGTCCTCGCTGTGGACGATGGTCAGGAAAAGTAGGATGAATTGGAAAGATTTGTGGATCAAATGATGGACGAAATGGACCTCTTGGAGTAGGAATAGGCATCATCGGTACTGAAGGACCAAATGGTCCGGAAAGAATAGGTGGTTGAGGTTGAGGTTGAGGTTGAGGTTGAGGTTGAGGTTGAGGTTGAGGTTGAGGTTGAGGTTGAGGTTGAGGTTG
>JAQTUL010000014.1 GCA_028710275.1 Candidatus Colwelliibacteriota bacterium
GTTACCGGAATCGGTGCCTGTAATAGTAAGACCGGAAACGGTGACCGTCTTGCCTACTCCGACATCTTTAGTATCGAAGGTGCCGACGGCGGAACCAGTGTTTAGTGTGACGGAATCAGGAGATATAACGCCAACAAGAGCAGCGGAGGCAACGTTAAGGGTCGCCGTCGTAAAGCGATCATATATTTTGTCCGAAGCCGTGATACCGGTAACGGTCAAAGCCTTAGCGGTTACATTTTGGGTTATAGCGCTAGAAGTACTGCCCGAATGACCGCTATCTCCCGCATATACAGCCGTTATCGAATGAGGCGATCCTAAAACAGAGAGCGTACTGATATTAAGCGTAGCCACTCCAGGATTCGCTCCGTTAAGCGTTCCTGTTCCTATGGTCGTTAAACCGTCTTTGAAGGTAACATCACCCGTAGGCGCTCCGCCTCCCGCCGGAGTAACAGTAGCCGTGAATGTAACCGAATCTCCATAGACCGACGGACTGCCTGAGGTAGCGACCGAAGTCGTGGTCGCGGGCAGACTGACCGTAATGACGGGAGAAATTGCTATATTGGTAAGAGTTCCCGAATCAGAGTTCCTCGAGCTGGTCGTAAAGGTATAAGGAGCCTGCGTCGCGGGAGCAGTCACTCCGCTTATGCCTCCGCCGTTTCCATAGATAACGGTCACTGTCTGTGTTCCGGAAAGAGAAAGCAATCGGGCATTGATATCATTGCCGGAGAAAGTAATATTGCCGGGACCCAAAAGAACATCATCAAGATACACGGTCGCGGCACCGATATCGACGGCATAATTTACTCCGTAACTCAATACGCTCGTTCGCGTCCCTGTAAGCGTCAATTTCTGATATGTCCAAGTATTCGCCGCAAGCGCTCCTATATTAATGGAAGCGATGGGACTCGTAAGATCACTTGAGGAGGCGTATTCAAATTTCAGCTGTCCAGCAGTCGTCGCAACCGTCGATCGAATCCAAAATCCCGCAGTCGTATAACCTGACCAATTTTCGGACACTCCTAAAGTCGAATACCACTTGTCTCCAGCGGTAGCGGAGGTAGTAATGATATTTTTCAACGATCCCGTTCCTTCATGAAAAACTCCGTTATCGGTGGAAAGGGCCTGGACACTTGAAGTAGGCGTAATCCAGCCCGTCGTCGAGTCACAGGAATCTATTTCTTTGGAAAAACCATCGAGATCGATCGTCATGGCACCCTTATCCACTAATTGTCTGACGCCGAAAGAACGCATGGTTCCGGACGAGGGAGCGATCAGAGAAACATAGGTCCAAGTGTTCGCTGATATAGCCGGGAGATCAATAATATCAATAGGAGAGCTGACATTTGAAGAATCATCGTCAGTAAAGGCGAAATCTCCGGCGTTTAGAGCAGCGCTTGAGCGAACCCAGAAATTAACAGTGGTTCCGGGCCCGATCGTCCTTACCGCCATTTCACTATCAAAACAGTCCCCGTTTGATCCCGTTCCCGCGGATCCGGCATATGTACAACGAACCGCTCCGGTTCCTTCCTTAAAATTTCCGGAGCCGGTGATCAGCGAGTCTGTAATACCACTGTCTCCCGACCAGCCATTATTCGAATCAGCAGCATGGAAGATAACCGATATATCGTCAGCTTTCACGGTTGCCGATCCGATATCGTTCGTATAGCGAAATCCATAGGATAAAATCGAGGTTCTAGATGTCGCTCCCAGAGTCACCGAGACGTATTCCCAAGTATTCGCAGTAAGCGCGGGAATTGCGATCGTATCCAAAGGACTTGGAAGATCCGCCATGTTGTCATCGCGCCATGAGAGATCACCGGCAGATGTTGTTATACTCGATTTCAGCCACATACCGACTTTAAGGTTTGTGCTTCCGAGAATCTGCCCCCAGCTTTCTGTTGATCCATAATTAAAATACCACTGCTCGTTCGCGGCGGCCTGCGAGGTTATCGCATTCGAGAGCGAGGCGCTTCCCTCCTGCTTATCACCCGTATCGGCCGAAAGCGTCATATGATTCGTCACCGCCCATCCGGTCGAAGTATCGAGATTATTCTTTACATCGGCGATAGTCCCCGTAGAACTCGCAGTCGTGTATCCCGCAACGCCGTTATTTCCTTGAGGAACGCTCCAACCTCCCGCAGGAACGGCTATCTTTATACCTCCGGAATCAAGGGTCTCTGACGCTGTGTAAGTGAAAGTAAAAGTATTACCCACCGAAGAGGGTGTCACAGTCGTCGGATTCACCGTATTCGTTCCCGAGCCGTCGGCGGCTAAAGCTTTATTTATGACTGTCGTTCCTAAAAAAATGGAGCCGCATAAAACGACTCCGAGGGTAAAAGCAGAGAACACCGATCCGAGAGGGTTGATGCGTAACTTCATTTTTTTAAATTGGATGATTATGTATAAATTGTACCATCCATAAAGCTACGTGTACTGTTGATAACACGATACGCCGGATTTTTTTAAAATCAGATAATAATCATTCCGTCTCCAAAGGAGAATAGTCTGAAGCCGTCAGTTATTGCCTTCTTATATAGGCGCACCACATTGTCTCTTCCAGCGAAGGCCGAGACGAGCATCAGAAGACTGGATCTCGGAACATGAAAATTAGTGATAATACCTTTAACAACTTTAAAGCGATAACCTTCACGGATAAAAAGGTTCGTAAACCCAGAGGCTTTAATAATCTTTCCTTTATCATCTGCCGCGGATTCCAGCGTTCTTATCGAGGTCGTTCCAACCGCAATTACAGACCTACCTTCTTCCCGAGCCCTATTAATAACGGCAAGGGCATCCTCCGGTATCTCGTACCATTCCTCATGTAAGGTCCCTGACGATATATTTTCGGCGGATAGCGGAGCAAAAGTACCCAAGCCGACATGAAGAGTTATAAAACATATCTCATGTCCCGCCTCCTTTATCTTTCCGATAAGTTCTTCTGTGAAATGGAGTGATGCGGTTGGAGCGGCGACCGAACCTTCTTCTTCCGCAAAGACGGATTGATATTCCTCCCGAAGTTCCGATTCCTCCAGCGGGGTGTTTTTGATATACGGAGGTAAGGGGGTCTCTCCGTTTTTAAAGAGAAAACTATGAAACATCGCCACGGAAAATTTTCCGTCAATGAAAAAATTTTCCGGAAAACGGATGAAAAAATATTTTCCATCCTGACGCTCGACGATGATATCGATATCAGAGGCAGCTGAAACGACGGTTCCTATGTCTAGCTTTCTATCGGACATCACCTTTACCAAATCATCTTCAATGCCGACATATAATAATTTCGCTGATCCTCCGGATGTCTTTCTGATGGAGAACCGCGCCGGTATCACCTTCGTCCGGTTGAATACAATGACCGATCTTTCAGGAATAAAACCGACGATGTCGCTGAAGAATGATTCTTCCATACTCCCGGTATTCCTATCAAAGACCATGAGCCGCGCGGCATCTCTTGGGGAAGCCGGAACCTTCGCTATAAGTTCTTCTGGAAAATCGTAATCGTAGGCAGATAAGATATTATCGATATCAGACATAGCGGCTAATATATGAAGCGACGATAGCAGCCGTCTCCGCTCTAAGAACAAGATTTCCTAGAGATGTTATTTCTGCGCCGCGATTACGAGCGAGAAAGGCTTCTTTTTCAGTGAAGCCGCCTTCTGGGCCGATAAAGACAGAGACTGGACCATCTTCTCCGGACGCCGGAATAAAGGGATCTCCTCCGAGATGGAATAAAATTATTTTACCTTCGGCGATATCCAACGCATCGGAAAATGAAACTGGATTCGATACTTCCGGAAGGATTGTGCGGCCGGACTGCTCCGCTGCCTCGCGGACAATCTTCCCTAAACGCTCCATATTAAGACCGAGTTTCACCGTCCTGTCAGATATAATTGGCACAATCTTTTCGACACCGCACTCGACCGCTTTTTGAACAACGAGCTCGAAATTCTCCTTTTTTATAATAGAAGCGAATAGGATAACTTTTCGCCCTAGTCCCCGATCCCCGAGGGAAACATCTAATATCTCAACAATTGCTCCATTTTTACCTAAAGACGCTATTCGGGCCCTCCCCTCCAATCCATGACCGTCAGATAAGATAATGATGTCATTAGGGCGCAGCCTAAGAACGGACCTTATCTGGTCCGTGAAATCTTCAGGAAGCAATATCGCGCCTCCTTTTCTAATATCGAAATCACCGATAAAACGGTGGAGCTTCATAAGTCTGGAATATAGAATAAAATTCGACAGCCTACAACTTGCGACATTCTAAGGCCATAAAAAGAGGTATTTCCTTGCGGGCCCTGTTTTCGGCAGCCGCCCTGGGGCCAGGCTGACTAGTCTTACCGGAATTCCATTCCTCAAGGCGAGATATCGCAAAACCGGCCTTATTAAGAGCCTTAGTAAAATATTGAAGGGGGCGATGGAACGAAAGCGTGGTTTTCCCATCTTTCAATCCAGGGTGGATATTTATATCCACTTTCAATTCCGAAAGATACCTATCTATCCTGCGATACATTCCTTCCGCGTCATATCCCCAAGATGATCCCTTGAGAACTCTAAAACAGGGGTGATTTATAACGAGATAAAGACAGCCTCCGGAGCGGATAATCCTAGAGCATTCATTAAAAACCCCGATGGGGTCCTCCATATTCTGGACAGCTAAGATGATAACCGCCTTATCAAGCGATGAATCGGCGATAAAAGAGAGCTTATCTGCCGGAGAAACGCGAAAATCTATATCTTCTGAGCTTTTCTTCGCAAGGGCGATAAGCTCCGGAGATATATCAACGCCAGTAACAGTCGCGCCGCGCTCCTTAAGAGCGCGGCTCATAAATCCCTCTCCACAAGCGAGATCGAGGATGTTTTCCCCTTTTGAAATCCCCATCATCCGCAAAAGATTAGGCAGAATAAGGTCTTTCTGATAGCTCCCCTCCTCGGAAACGACGCCTTTATACCAATCAGCGACGTTCCCCCATGAGGTGTCATTCTTTGCAGTCATATCAGCGATTAAAGGCGTTATCACTCTTTCCGTCAACTTGGATAGTTATCTTCTTAGAACCAGGAAATTGAGAAAGAGAATCCATGATTTGGCGGCGAATAGCAGAAAGATCACAAACTTGTCCTCTCCCTAAAATATCACCAGTGAAGTCGACGATAAGAGAATCGGGCTTCACTTCCATAGAACGAACCTTCGCCAAAGATGGTATGGCCGTCCTGTATCCGGCGGCATATTCTTCCTTAGTCGGCCCTTTAATCATTTCCTCTATGGATGCCCTGGCAGATGATCTAGAAGCATCTATCATACGGTCGACAGACGATGTCTTACCGCATTGTCCGTCCTTGATGAAAAACACCTTTATCCTTGCGGCCATCCCTCCTCCATAAAGCCAAGATGAGGAGACCTGATCGATTATCTTTTTATCTGGCGCGAGATGGTAGATCTCGGCATCGAGCATGTCACCGTCAAGGATATCGAGGGCGGAAGAAAGGTTGGTCTGGAAGGAAAATTCTCCATAACGTCCTCCAGAGGCGGAAACTTTTACGGATAAGTCGGAATATAAGGAACCCGTCCGGCGGTTTTTTATCTTAAGGTAGACATCTCCATCGGAAACTTTTGAAGACCCATCTATCTTGAATACAAGATTAACCGGGGAATCCTTACGCGGAGATAGAATCACGATGCCAGGAGAAGATAATACTGATATCTTCTCAGCAACGCCGTCCTTTCCCTTAACGGAAACCTTTATGCCTCGGGCGAGATAACTCCGATCGACAATCGCACCAGATTCATCGGATATTTCAGCCTTATCGATGCTCACACGCAGCTCCCCTTCGGAAGTCATCACAGAAAGTGATCCATCCGGAGGGATGTCCGCTATATCGCCTTCCTTAGAAAAAATGCCGCTTTCCAATGGGAGTGAAGGGATTGAAGATGAAGGATTTTCCGGAGAAGCCGCTTCCCCTTCGGTCTTTGTACCCTGAGGACGATTAAAGAAAGCAATACTCAAAGCCATCCCAGCTATTATAAGCGCGAGCACTATGAGCATCTTTACAAGGTCCTTATTCATCTCCTTATCCTTTATCTTTTTTCCTTAACGGATCTCGTAAGTAAGTGTTACCGACACATTGACCTTCTGGCTTCCGGGCTCGATAACAGGGGCAGGGGCAGCCGAGATAACCTTCGCGCTTCCAGCCATATCATAAGCAGCGGAACGATAGCTGGGATAATAACCACTACCTTCCGATACTGAGAGAAGTCTTCCAATGTTGAATCCGGCAGCCTTAGAGAGGTCTTTGGCCTTAACCTTCGCTTTTTCAATAGCCTTCTCTTTAGCCTTCGCTTCAGCAATAGAAGGATCGTCTATTACAAACTGAAGCTCAGAAACAGAGTTTGCTCCATTATCGACGACGCCCGACAGGATGCTTCCAACCTTAGTGAAATCCCTAGCCTTGACGCTTACGGTCGAGGTAACGGTATATCCGACGATGGCCGGCGGAGGACATACTCTTCCATCCATTGATAGACTGTAACAATTAGAAGTCTCGTATCTGGGAGAGACGCTGTAACCGGAGGTCGTAATATCCTTAGCCTCGACTCCCTGAGACTTAACAAATTCGACACCCTTATTAACCTTCGAAGTATTATCTCCTTGAAGCGCGCCAAGATCTTTTCCTCCTTCGGTTATAACCGAGAAAGTGAATTCAGCGACATCAGGAACAGTAACCTCATCACCATCAGCGGAAACAGTAAAACTACGGAAAGAAGATGGCTGTATCGACTTCGAGTATGAATCTGCGTATGTTATGACTGACCAGCAAACGGCGACACCGAGAACAATACCGGCGACACCCAAGGCATCCTTAATGTATTTATTCATATACTTTGTATATTTTATGACTTTTATCAATTATACCCCAAAAGCCCTAAAATCTCTCCGACCGGATACAAATAAGCCCCGGCAGACCGCCGGGGCTTATCATCAAAACAAATTATTAACAGTCACAATCTTCCGCCTTATTACCACAACAAGAACAGATACCTGCCTCATCACGACTGCAATCAGCGGCTAGAAGCCCGCAGGCAACGCACTGACCATCTTTCATCTCAGCGCCGCACTCGGGGCAAAGATCGCAACAGTCTTCTTTATCCATTTTCTGAATAATAATCCATATCTATCATCGACCTTTAAGCAGAGAGCGGACAAAATATCCGATGAAGAAAAAAGTTGATCCGAACAGAACTATGGCAGCTCCGGCCGGAAGATCAAAAATATAGGAAACCATCATCCCTCCCAGCATTATCACCTCCGATATAAGGACGGTGAAGACGGACATAGAACGAAACGAAGGACTAAACATTTTAGCCATCGAAACTGGAATTATGAGGGCGGCTGATACGAGGACTATTCCCAATATCTTTATGCCTAATACCGCGACGATGGCAACAAACACATAAAGAAGAAGCTTGTAAATATTCGGATTAATTCCGGAGACGACCGCAAGCTCCTCATCAATCGAGAGAAGGGTAAGTTTTCGACGCCAAAGAAAAAGCACAATTCCCACCATGAGTGAGAGCGATGATATAAGAAGAAGCTCCTTGGTCCCAATAGCCAAGATATTACCAAAAAGAAAGCTGATAAGCTCCGGCTGATATCCACTCCGAAGGCTCATCATTACCGCACCAAGAGCCATGCCTGAGGTAAAAATTATGCCTATCATAGCATCCCCAGAAAGCCCACCCTTACTCTCAAGAAGATATATAATCACGGCAAACACCGCGCTTACAACCACCGCGGTGAGGAGAGGATCTATCCCAAGAGCTATGCCTGCAGCAACACCGGCAAGCGAAGCGTGTGATATTCCATCGCCGAAGAAGGACATCCGGCGAAGCACGACAAATATCCCTATATAGGCCAGGACCGCCCCAAGAATAACGCCCGCGATGAGCGCTCTCTGCATGAAGGGATATTGAAGCATTTCCATAATCATGTTCCGTGAGTATGCCCTCTCAATCCGACTTCTGATCCATATAATTTTTCCATCATCTCTTGGGTAAGCGCCTCATTTGGCCCACCGTGACAGACCATATTTCTATTAAGACAGATTACCTTGTCCGCAAGCTTCGATACGGCGTTTATCTCATGGGACACCATAAGGATAGTCATCCCATAATTATCTCTAACAAATCTGATCATCTCATAAAAATCCCTAACACCCTCGATATCCACGCCACTTGTCGCCTCATCGAGAAGAAGCAGTTTTGGATGACCCATAACAGCTCTTGTTATAAGAACTCTTTGCGTCTCCCCTCCCGAAAGCGAGCCGAGCTGTCTATCGCGGAAACGAATCATCCCAGTCTCCTCAAGAAAACGGCTAACTTCCCCCTCAGGAGCGGAGAGAGAAAGAAATTCACCGACAGTTATGGGAAAACTCCTATCAAAGGAAAACCTCTGAGGGACATAACCAATCTTCCCTGCCGCCTTTTTATGTTCCTCACCAAAGACCGATATCTTGCCATTATATGGAACAAGTCCAAGAACCGCCTTCATTAGAGTTGTCTTGCCAGCGCCGTTCGGCCCAATTACCGCGATTATCTCCCCCTCCACGGCTGAAAAAGAGACGTCTGATACTATAGACGCTCCTTTTATAGATATACCAACATGTTCAAGGAGAAGGGCTTCCATTTATTTATCAGCTGAAAGGGCTTCTGCTATCACCTTGGCGTTCATAATCATAGTATCCGTAAATGACATTCCAGGTGATAGTCCTTCTTCAGGATAAAGGACATATAACTTAAGACCAAGATCACCCATGATAGCCCGCATAGGAGCATCAGAAAGAGATGGCTCGGAAAAGACTGCCTTTACACCCTCTTTTTCCACAATATCAGAAAGATTTTTCAGATGAGCAGGAGATGGTTCTCTACCGGGAGATGGTTCAAACGAAGCCACTACCCTTAATCCATATTCTTCAGCAAAATAGCTCCATGCATTATGAAATGCGACTATCTTACCTCCCTGCACTTCGGATAGAGCACTCCTTATTTCCATATCAGCCGAATCAGCTTCGGCCTCGAACAGGGCAAGATTATCTGCGTAATAACCGGCATTACTAGAATCAACATCGGAAAGATTCCGAGATATCTCCCTTGCCATCGTTTTAGCATTCCGCATAGTCATCCAATAATGAGGATCCCCGCTTCCATCCTCCTCCTCATCTCCGACCGATGTAACATCATAGTTTTTAACGGTAATTCCGTCGCTTAATAAAACCTCTTGAGCGCCAACCGATACGGCAGCCTGATCAGTCCAGTCATCTATGCCGCCTATCTTAAATAGAAGCAGTGACCCCTGTATCTCCCTTACCTTCTCCGGAGTGATATCGAAAGAATGAGGAGAGGCTCCAGACGGGAGGATACGCACGACATCCATCTTGTCTCCCGCTATGTGGCGGACGATATCATAAACCGGGAAAAACGTCGCTGCGACCTTCGGTTTATCTGAAGGGATAAAACTCTTCCTTCCGGGAAAAATAAAAGAGGCCGCGATGACCAAAAGGAACATCACGGATAAGGAGACGAGAAAGACGATAATCGCCCTCTTCATATAGTAGTAATTATAATTCCTAATAAGCTACAAGTGAAAGGCCAACATCACCGACAATCGACGCGCAGTTCGGGAAAAGAATCTAAAACAATCTCTACGAGCGATGATGCCGGTAATCTCTCCAGAACGACTATATTATCCAAGGTCTTTTCTGTACGCATGTCCTGTATAAAATATTTTTCTCCTTTCGGAAGATAACCTGCTATGGAAATAAAATCTGAAACGGTATGATTTCCCGGAAAAACAGTCGTCCTAAACTCATGGTCAACAGTAGAGCCCGCTATAATCCCGAGAGATGTCTTAGCTGACTTCGCAATATCTGCCGCTCTAGGAGAGCGGACTACTATGGGGTAATTCTCCCACGAAGCCTTTATATCCATCGCGATATAATCGATAAGCCCGCGACTAATAAGGAGCTCGATCATCTCTGGAGACGAACCATTAGTATCCAGCTTAACCGAAAGACCAATATCCTTAAGACGGCTGATAAAATCCGGAAGGTCTGGATGCGCAGTAGGCTCCCCGCCCGTGACGCATACTCCATCAATCATTTTTAGATTCTTGGAGAGATGCGCGAAGAGATCTCTCTCAAGGATGGCTCCATCACTGCGAAAAGGGATGAGTTCCGGATTATGGCAAAAGGGGCATAAAAGATCGCAACCCTGAGTAAAAACCACGGTCGCAACCTTTCCCGGAAAATCTATAAGGCTCAATTTTTGGATACCGCCAATAATCATTGAGCTTTTTTAAATCAATGCTTAATCTTTGGGGACTGAATATACCTTTCTATCAGAGAACTCCGCCTGCTTTCCCTTGTTCCAATGTTTTATGGGGCGGTAGTAGCCAACCACACGGGACCACACCTCACATTCCTCGCCGCAATCAGGACATTCATAAACCTCACCTGAAAGGTAACCATGAGTCGGGCAAACGCTGAACGTCGGAGTTATGGTGAAATAAGGAAGACTGTAGTTCTCCGCCACCTTTCTCACGAAGCTCCTACACGTCTGCCAATCCTTAATTCTTTCTCCAAGAAAAAGATGAAGGGTTGTGCCGCCGGTATATTTAGCCTGAAGCTCATCCTGATGGTCTAGTGCCATAAGAGGGTCTTCCGTATAATCGACCGGCAAATGTGTTGAATTAGTGTAATAAGGAGCTTCAGTATCGCCGGCCTGCAGGATTCCCGGGAACTGTGAAGCGTCCTCCCTTGCAAAGCGATAGGTAGCACCCTCCGCGGGGGTAGCTTCGAGGTTGTATAGATTACCTGTCTCCTCTTGATATTCCGAGAGCTTTCCACGCATGAAGTCCAAGACCTCGATTGTAAATGCCTTTCCTTCCGGGTCCGCGATATCCTTCCCAATAAAGTTGAGACAAGCTTCGTTCATTCCATTGATGCCGATTGTCGAGAAGTGATTATTTAGAGTTCCAAGATATCTCTTGGTAAAAGGAAGCAATCCGCGCTCCATATTCTCACAGACGACCTTGCGCTTCATTTCGAGTGACTGCTTAGAAAGATCCATAAGGCGCCCCAGACGCTCAAAGAACTCCTTCTTGCTCTTTGAAATATATCCTATCCTTGGAAGGTTTACCGTAACGACGCCGACTGATCCGGTTAGTTCAGCTGATCCGAAAAGACCTCCCTGTCTAGAACGAAGTTCTTTAAGATTGAGCTGTAGGCGACAACACATACTACGAACATCCGCGGGATTAAGGTTGGAATTTATGAAGTTCTGGAAATTAGGGATTCCGAACTTTGCCGCCATCTCAAAAAGAAGTTTTGCGTTCGCATTATCCCAGTCAAAATCCTTTGTGATGTTATATGTAGGAATAGGAAAAGTGAACGCCCGGCCTTGCCTATCACCCTCAGTCATAACCTCTATGAAAACCTTATTGATGAGGTCCATCTCCTTCTGACATTCTCCATAGGTGAAAGAAAGAGTTTCTCCGCCGATGACCGGGTGTTTCTCTCTCATATCATCAGGGCATACCCAGTCGAGAGTGATATTGACGAATGGAGTCTGTGTTCCCCATCGAGTCGGAGTATTTAGACCAAACACAAAGGACTGAACACACTGCTTGACCCTTTTAACATCCAAATTATCTTTCTTAACATAGGGAGCAAGATAGGTATCAAAAGAAGAAAAAGCCTGAGCGCCTGCCCACTCGTTCTGTAAGGTACCTAAGAAGTTCACCATCTGGTTCACCGCCGTCTCCAAATGCTTCGGCGGCTTCGATTCTATCTTTCCGGGAACGCCGTTTAATCCCTCTTCGAGAAGCTGACGAAGGCTCCATCCGGCGCAATAGCCAGCAAAAAAATCGAGATCATGGATGTGAATATCCCCCGATCGATGTGCCTCGCGTATATCCGCCGTGTATATGTTGTTTAACCAATAGTTCGCGACAATCTTTCCCGCGATGCGGATAATCATTCCTCCGAGAGAATAACCGATATTAGCATTCTCTTTGACGCGCCAGTCCGCTTGATCGACATATTCATTGATAGTCTCTTCTACTTCGACGACAGCCCCTTTAACCGAACGGGCTTGGGACCTTTTTTCACGATAGATGATATAGGCTTTCGCGGTTTTGAAGTAACCAGAGCTCATAAGCGCAAACTCCACTATGTCTTGTATCTCTTCGACGGCTATTTCTCGCTTAAACTTCTCAGCTTTACCGATATAGTGAGTCACTATCTCGGTAATCTTTCTCGCTTCCGAAGCACCGAACTCCCCCGAAGCTTCAGATGCCTTCATTATTGCCCCGTAAATATGACTTTTATCGAATTCTGCCTTGGTGCCGTCTCTTTTTATGACTGTCATGGGATTTTAGGAGTTCGTTGCGTTTTTCTTAACCTAATTCTATATCTCACAGGGACAGCACACAAAAAAGAAAAAACTGAGGAATGAAGCACTCATTGGACAGAAGTGAAAAAAATCGGCGGTGGTTATCCACAGCCGATTTAGATAGCACAGATAAGATATCTCTCAAATCAAGAAAGTTCGTCTCTCATCATGCCGAGAACTTCCGTCGGATGACGATCAACATAATTACCTTCTTTCATCATCTTTATGATCGATCTTACCGATGCGGGAAATGCATCGACCACCTCCCGAGAGGAATATGAAGGAGCAAAAAGGTATATTTCCTTGAAATCACCCCCTTCAATTATGGAGGAGACCTCCTTTTTTAACTTTTCGACGAATTCTTCTTCCTCCTTCTTGTCGACATCATCCTTTGGAGACGAGCCACCCGATATCCCGCTCCCGGATGAGGCAAAAAAGCCTTCCTTGTCGGAATACTCCACTTTAGAGTTTTCTATATGGGATATCTCTTCTAACTCACCTCCCCCAACGCGAAAGATGCGACCGGACTTCGACCCACAAACGATGACGAGGGCCGAAAAATCGTCAAAACTCGGCAAGCCTTCAGGTATTTTCATATTTATTATTATTTATTTTTCATCGACCGACCTTTTATGACGGGAAAAGCTGAAATTCAGAAAGCCGCCCTCTTTAGAGGCATAACTATTCCTGCAACGATATAAGCCAGTAATCCCGGAAGCAGGCCGGTCAGAAAACTCAAAAAAACATAGCCAACACGCAGAACGACCGGGTCGATATCGAAATATTCCCCTAATCCACCCATAATGCCGAAGATCACCTTATTCTCGTCGCTTTTCCATACCTTCTTCATGACATCAATTAAAGCACAACAGCCGTATTGTAAAAAAACGCTCTAGGACCCAGAATACATGCGATATGCTCATAGATGAAGCGAAAATAGAAGTATCCGCCGGAAACGGAGGAAACGGGGCGATAGCCTTCAATAAGAATATGATGTCGCTAGGTCCTGCCGGAGGCAGCGGAGGAAGAGGGGGTGCCGTATATTTCGAAGGAATACCTGATATAGCGGCCTTAAACCAGTTCCGTTTCAAAAAAACCATCGAGGCCGAGAACGGCGCCGATGGAAGAGGTCAATTCCGCGATGGACATGACGGCCGCGATATCGTTGTAAAGGTCCCCGTCGGAACGGTCATCAAGAAGACTCCATCGGGAGAGACGCTCGAGATAACTAAGATTGGCGAACGACTTCTGATAGCAAGGGGAGGACATGGCGGAAAAGGAAACTTCCTCTTTAGGTCACCAACCAGAACAAGCCCGAAGATAGCCCTACCAGGAGTAGAGGGGGAAAAATTCAGTCTCGACCTCGAACTCAAGATGATAGCCGACGTCGGCTTTGTTGGATTGCCGAACGCCGGGAAGTCCAGCCTCCTAAATGAACTTACCCGTGCATCCGTTAAGGTCGGAAACTATGCCTTCACAACTCTTGAACCGAATCTCGGGACATACTACGACCTCATATTGTCAGATATACCGGGGTTGATAGAAGGAGCTTCGAGCGGAAAAGGATTGGGAGCCAAATTCCTGCGCCATATAGAAAGGACCAGAACGCTTTTCCACCTAATATCAGCCGAATCGAAAGACCCCGTCTCCGATTATAAAATAATAAGAAAGGAGCTAATCGCTCATAGCGGAGGACTGGCAGAAAAAAAGGAAAGGGTTTTCATATCGAAGAAAGATATGTCGACAAAGGAGCAGGTAGATAAGATAATCTCCGACCTTAAGGCAGCCGGAATAGAGGCTCTCCCGATATCTATACATGATATCGATTCGATTGAAATGATTAGAAAGATACTAAATGGGATTATTGAAGATAAGACCGTACAGTAAAGACCTATACGCAAAACGGACCCGAAAGGGTCCGTTTTGCGTATATTAGGTCCGGCCCGAGGCAGGACTGTCTAGTTGCTGCAGAACGGACGAAGCATATAGATAATAGCCACCCAACCTATCGAAGCCACCACAAAACCGGCGATAAAACCAGCAAGAGACGAGGCGACGGATTTCCCGATCCGGAAACCATATTTCCGGTCCTCTTTTGATATAAACTCATTATGGACTTTGGTCATTTTGTTTTTCTTTTAAACGATTATAACATAAGCCGAATGGCTGAGATGTCGGAAAAGCTCCTAATGCACACCTGCTGCGCGATATGCGCATCGGAGGTAACAGTCGCAATGAAGGCCGGATACGATCCGATCGCTTTTTTTTCTAACCCAAACATATATCCCGAGGATGAATACATAAGGAGACGAGATGCGATGAGATTATCGGCTAAAAAGAACGATATACTCCTATTTGAAGACCACTATGATAGGAATGACTGGTTAAAAAATACATCTCCTTTTGCCAATGAACCGGAGGGAGGAAAGAGATGCGCGCTGTGTTTTGCCTTAAGACTAAGACGAACAGCGGACTTCGCGGCGAAAAAGGGAATAAATAAGTTTACGACGACATTATCGGCGAGCCCATATAAAGATGAGGTCCTGATAAGGGAAATAGGAAGGAAAATAGCCGAAGAAAAGGGTCTTATATTCATCGACCCTATAATAGGAAGAGATAAAAAGACGGCCTGGGATCAGGCAATGAAGATGACTAGGGAGGAGGGATATTATAGACAGAGATATTGTGGCTGCGAATACAGCATCCGACCATCAGCTAATAAGGGATAAAATTATCTCCGCAAGCGGACCATCGGGATCATGGCGAATTAGATTTCCGGAGGCGAGAAAATCTCCGGATACTATCTTTGGCCCGGATAATCGCTCTCTCGGAGTAAATATCGGCTTAGCCTCCTCTTGACCATATAGGCCAAGAGCGGAGCGCGAAGGATGCCTACTGTTGAAGATGGCGTAATCAAGAACATTTGATCCCATATAAGTCTCCAAAGTGTTCAAAAGGTCTCTGCCGGTCATTCCGTCAGTCTCGCCTTTCTTTGTCATAAGGTTTGCCACATATATTTTCTTGGCGCGGCTTTCTGCGACAGCTTCCTTCACTCCATCAACAAGGAAATTAGGGATTATGCTCGTATAGAGACTACCAGGACAGATGATAATAAGGTCCGCTTTAATGATTGCGCGAATAGCTTCGGGGTTGGCCGACGCAGAAGGCGTAAGCCATACCGATCCAATCGGTGAGGTTTTGGTCGGCTTTAATCCTATCTTCGACTCTCCATGAATAACCTTGCCGTTCTTCAATCTGGCGTGCAGGCGGATGTCGGCAAGAGTTATAGGAACAACTTTCCCTTTAATATTCAAGACCAATGAAGCTTCTCTTACGGCCGCTCCAAAATCACCAGTCGTTTTTTCGAGAGCAGCCAGAAAAAGATTACCGAAGCTATGACCCTTAAGAGAACCATCGCCGAATCGATAGTTAAAAAGTGATCTCAATGTATCACTTGATTCAGCCAGGGCCGTAAGAGCCTGACGGATATCTCCTGGAGGGAGTACTCCATATTGATCCCTTAATACACCAGTTGATCCCCCATCGTCAGCCATGGATATGATGGCCGTTATATCTAGATCATGTTTTTTAAGAGCGGATAACATAACGAAACTTCCAGTACCCCCGCCGATGGTGACAATCTTAGGAAAGCGTTTTCTAACCTTTTCACCATCAAAGACTACTCCCTCCATCTCTAATATCCGCCTCTTTTCAACAACCCCTTTATTGTATCCGCCTATACGGCGATCCGAGCATACAACCCTATGACAAGGAACTGAAGGATCATGATTTCCTTTCATTAGACCGCCAACAGCTCTCATTGCCCCAGGATATCCAGCAGAAGCCGCGACTTCCCCATATGACATAGTCTCCCCCTCGGGTATTCCCTTTACAACCCTTATTACTTTTTCCCTGAAGGACGACATCTATCTAACATGTATATCACAGAGACCGAGAGGATATTACTTGACAAGTAATAATAAATATGTTCAAATAATCAAACCGCGGATGCGGAATACGTACTTTAATAAGGAGGAATCTGTTTTGTTCAACACGAAGACCTGTAGGCTCGCACGGATTGACAGACTAATGATGGGATTTGGAAATCAACTCCACATCTTTGAAAGTGTGGGCATGCCAACAAGGGTGATGAAGGACCTATACGAAATAAAATATAGGTTGGAATCAAAGATAATAGAGATTGAAGAAGAGGGTCCGGAATATACAGTGAGAGGTCTCTTCCCGGTGGTGCCGGTTGATAAGATCGGTTATTACGACCTAATGCCCATGGTGGAATTCATGAATAGAGGCGGTCTTAATAAACTCCCTTCTCCGGCCGTCAACGATATGGTTAAAATACCAATAAAGCCATATGTAGCCCTAAACCCCATGATTATAGAAGGAGCAATCGGAGGCGGAAGGCGATACGCGACAGCACAGGAGATAATCTCATATGCCATCGTTTCAGGAGTGCCAAGAGAAGAAGATCTTATAGCTATGGCCTCAGAATGCGAAGGACTTCACCCGATCATAAGGATTGGCGAAAAAAGCAGAAGACCGGAGCTTATGGTCTCGTCAAGAACAAACGGAGAAATGTTAAGCCTTTTAGAAAGGTTCATTAGGTAAAAAAAGCGTCCCATATATGGGACGCTTTTCTTATACATAAATCAGACCTTTCTTAATGTTATATGTACTATTTCAGGCTTGGACATAAATCGAACCGGGAGCGCTACCGTCCCTATACCGACGGAGACGAGCATTTTTGACCCATTCTCGGTCACTATCCCTTTTCTATGCTTAGATCTAAAACCCTGATTGAATATCGAGCCAAGGAAGCCCAGAGGAGCTACTTGTCCGCCATGAGTATGCCCGGAGAGAATAAAATCGACCGAGCTTTCCGGTATTTCGCTGATAAAGGAAGGGTTATGACAGACGAGTAATATAAAATCATCGGCAGACGTTTCTTCGAGGGTTGGAATTATATCCTGAGGGATATCCGAACAAGGATCTGAAACTCCTCCAACTCTTATACGTCCATCTCCCAATTGAACCCAGCATCCACGGTTCTCCAAAGATTTTATACCGGCATCTCTCATCCCCTTTCTGGTAAGCTCAGCATCGGTCACATAATCATGGTTTCCCAAGACGCCAAATGAGGCAATCCTCGGCTTTAATTTTTTAAACTCCTTAAAGACCTTTAGTATTCTTGAAGATCCCTGGCTTATATAATCGCCACCAAGAACAACTATGTCGGGCCGAAGCTTATTTATTTTCTTTACCAATGAACGTACCCGGTAGAGCGGAAAGGTTGGGCTGCAATGAATATCGGAAATAAAGATGATGGTCTGACCATCAAAAGAAGCGGGTATTTTACCGCTCTTAACCTCATATTGCCTTATCTTCAACCAGTAGGGCTCAAAAAGACTATAGGCCGCTACTGCCGTAATGGCTGCTTCTATCATTTTAGGTGCGCGAGATCGCCAAGAAAGGGCTATTCGCGCTAAAAGTGCCTCTTGGGGCCACAAAAAA
Source organism: Candidatus Colwelliibacteriota bacterium (assembly GCA_028710275.1). Lineage (GTDB taxonomy): Bacteria > Patescibacteriota > Minisyncoccia > UBA6257 > Colwellbacteraceae > STB-63. The sequence continues at coordinate 17,975 of JAQTUL010000014.1, forward strand.
CCTGCAAGGGCCATCTTACCATCTTATAGGGGTTTTTGCCACTATTCAGACCTTAAAGCCTCGATGGGGCTTTTTTCTGAGGCTTTTTTAGCCGGAAACAGACCGAAGACTATGCCAATAAAACCAGAAACCACTATGCCGATAACCGCGGCAGAAACAGGAAATACAAACGACCAATTTAAGGCCATAAACCTGGAAAGGATAATAGAAATAAGGAATGAGAGAGCTGCGCCGAGGATTATCCCGAATAATCCCCCAGACGCCGTGAGCATCACCGCCTCAAGAAGAAACTGAGACATGATATCCTTGTCGGTCGCTCCAAGGGCCTTCCTGAGACCGATTTCTTTAGTGCGTTCAGTGACCGATACAAGCATTATATTCATGATTCCAACGCCTCCCACAAGAAGGGATATTGCCGCAACCGCAACTAAGAAAGCTGTAAGTATACCCATTATATTACCCACCATCTGGGCGGCATCTTCCTGAGTATGGACAGTGAAATCATCCTTTGTTATGTCCGTTATATCGTGAAGGTCCCTTAATGTAACTGTCACATCATCAACGGTCCTTTGAAGATTAGCCTCAGAATCAGTCTGTAATATTATCTGATTGAAATAATCTATACCCATAAGATATTGCCTTGCGGTCGTATGCGGGATAAGGACCATCTTGTCGACGTTTAAAAAACCTATCTGACCTTTTTTACCGATAGCACCGACGACGCGAAAGGTTTTATCCTTTATCTTTATCTTTTCCCCTACAGCGTTAGAAAAACCAAAAACATCCTGTTTCACGTCGTATCCGATTATAGCGACAGCGGAGTTACTCCTTATATCATCTTCCGTGATATCGACACCATCATCGAGATCGACATCAAACATCTTTAACAGGTCTCCAGACGCTCCGATGACGGTTGTTCTCTTTCCTTCCCCTTCGTAGGAGACGTTAAGCGTCTGCATGACGATTGGGGTTGCAAGCGTTCCATGAGGAACGTTTTCCTTGTCTAATAACGTCTCGAGCTCTTTATCACGAAGAGAGTCGGTGAATATAGAAGAAAAATCCATGCCCTCTCCTTGGCGACCCGGTTCGATGGCGATATTCTTCGATCCCATCCCTTGTACCTGTTTTAAGATAAGCCCTTCAGCCCCCTTACCTATAGACATGACCATGATTATGGCCGCAATGCCTATTACAATACCGAGTATCGTAAGAGCCGAACGAGACCGGTTTACCAAAAGACCCTTGGACGAGATATCAAAAAGCTGTTTAAGGGACATAGTCGGTTTATTTTATAAAATCGTCGGCTCTCTTGCGGTCTGAGACCTTTTCGTCCGACTCGACCACGCCATCCTTTATATGAATGATGCGTTCTGCGTGTTCTGCAGTATAGGTTTCGTGAGTTATGAGCACTATCGTTATGCCATCTTCATCATTAAGCTTCTGAAGGGCTTCCATAATTATCTTCCCGGACTTGGAATCCAGGTTTCCCGTTGGCTCGTCCGCAAAGACTATCCTGGGCCCGTTCACGAGAGCTCTTGCGATTGCAACTCTCTGCTTTTCTCCTCCGGAGAGCTTCGCGGAATCATGAAAAGCGCGATGCTCAAGACCGACGGCTTTTATGGCATCCATAGCCATCTTTTCCCACTCGGTCTCCTTTATTCCTGAATATACTAGCGGGAGCTTAACATTGTCTATGACCGTCGTCCTTGAAAGAAGATGAAAAGATTGGAATACAAAGCCGATCTTTCGGTTACGAAGGATAGCCAGCTCTTCATCCGAATATTCATCGATGCCTCTTCCATCAAAAGTATAGGTACCGGAAGACGGCCTATCTAAAAAACCAAGAATATGCAGAAGGGTGGATTTTCCGGATCCGGAAGGTCCCATTATGGCGACAAACTCCCCTTCTTTGACGGAAAAGGATATATCTTCCAAGGCGACGGTTTCGACCCCTTCCGACATATAGGTCTTTCCGACGTTCTTTATATCAAGCAGGACCATTTTAAGATTATTTCTTAAGGGAGGTGATCACAACATCGCCTTCATTAAGGCCGGAGACGACCTCTATCAGGCCCGCAGAACCCTTAAAGCCGACGGTAATTATAACCTCTGATTCACGGCCGTCCTTTAGTATGCACACCTTCTTTATATCACCCTCCGTAATGATGGCTCTCTGAGGTATGGCAAGCACTCCATCCTTGCGGCCGGCCTGGATATCCACATCAGCTGTCATGCCGGATTTTATACGCTCATCATCGACAGCGAACTCAAACACGGTCTTATAGGTTACGACCCCATCGATAACAGTCTCTCCGGGATTGATAGAAATTATCTTAGCCTCAAAGACGACATCTTTTCCATAAGCATCAAGAGTCACCTTAGCCGTATTCCCAACAGCGATCTTCGCGATATCAGCTTCAGGTATATTAGCCTCCATCTGAAACTTCTTGTCTGAGATGACTGAAACAACAGGGACCCCGGCCGAGATTATCTCACCGACTTTTCCCTCCTCACTGCCAATAAGCCCGTTTATAGGAGAGCGTATCTCACTCTTACCCATCTGAGCAATTATCCCATCGACAGAAGCTCTGGCTGATGCAACCTTTGCATCCTCAGCATCAAGCTCCTCTGAAGATGCGCCCTGTTTCATTAGGGAAAACTGTTCGTTAGCAAGGTCATAGCTAGTGATAGCCGACTTGTATTTATCCTCGGCAGCGACAAGAGATGCCTTAGAAGAATTGATAGCCGTTCTCGCAAGGGAGAGTGATGACCTCCATCCGTCTATAGTTGTTTGTGTAAATCCGGAATTAAGGGTTAATGAATTAACCGACAGAGCGAGACGATCGAGGAAACTCTTAAGAGAATCCAAGGTTTTGCCGGAAGTATCGGACACCCCGATGAAGTTGGAGGAAGAAAGAGTGCTTAATGAACTGTTCCAGGCAGCCATTTGAGATTCCAGATCCTTTCTGGAAGATTCGATAGCTATCGTTTCCGATGTGCTGTCTATCTTGAACTTTATGTGAGGATCGGAACTAGGGTTAAGAAAAAGATCGTTCGTCTTATTCCTTAAGGCATCGTCCGCGTGAGTATAGGAATCACGTACTGCATCCAACAGGCCACGCTCAGCCTCCGATACATCGGTCATAGCGCTTGAAACTTTTATTTCCTGTATCCTCATCTCCTCCGGCCGAGAACCCCTTACAATCTCCGCCTGACGAGCCTCCTCTGAACGAAGATTAGCCTGAGCTCCGGCCAATTGGGCCGAAAGATCGGAAACATCAAGCCTCATGAGAAGATCGCCGGAATAAACCCTGCTTCCAGGAGAAACTTTAACGATGGCCAGTCTGCCTGACCTCTCAAATGCCAATGAGACGTTCTGAGCCGCCTTAACCTTACCAGTGACATTTACCTCCCTCATAAGATCAGACCTTTCAGCGACCGCACTCTCATAAACCGCCGCCTTAGGCATGAAAAGGGCTATGCCACCACCAATCAGCACCACAGAAATAATGGCGATTACGACAGCCTTTTTCTTGTTACTTAATATCTTTTGTATAAGTTTCCTCATTGATTTTTTTACAGGCGCTCTGAAGTATGGAAATAAAAGTATCACCTACTACCTTTTTATGCAAGATACTTCTATGCCGCTTCCTTAACTAAAGCTTCCCGACGAACGACGGACCAGTGATAAAGATAGAGAGGAAGACCTATAAGGATAAGAGCAATGCTTGTCGAAGCTTCCTGACTCCTCCTCATGGCAACATAGTCGTATTTAACCTCCGATTCTTGCCATTTCTTATAATCTAACACCCATAGCTCGATGGAGGCCTTTTCATCTTCCGTAAGACCTTCCTTTGAGGCGATTTTCTTAATATCCGACTCTGAGAACGGTGGATAAGTAGGGACTCTCATGACTGCCTCATTTTCATCGGCCTTAGGAAAAACAAAGGCCCGAAGTCCCATATCAAGGAATCTCACCCCTCCTATGACGATAAGACAGAGACCCACAAGGGAAAAGAGATATAGGTATACGGTCCTCACTACGGATGAATGTTTTATCATTAGAGCATTATCGCTCTTTAGGTCATACAGCTCAAATCACTCAGTGGCAACAAGACTCACAACCGAGATTCTTCCGCTGGATGATTTTCCTTCAACCAGAACCCTTTCCCCTGCTTTAAGTAGAGCTGGAGAACAAATACCAGATCCACAAGAACTGTAAGGATAGAAGATGAGGTCTGCGGTAAGGGCCGGGGCACCTGGTTTCTCATAGACTAACCGCCAACCAGATTCGGTAAGAACAAGATTTCCAACCTCATTGAAGTCTGACTCAGTCTCCGAGAGGGCATCTTTATGAGCGACGTTCTCCGGAACTGGAGGCCTTTTTTCGGCCGAGCGGCCGATGAAAAGCAGAGCAGCGACGACAGCCGAGATGGCAACGATGATTAGAACCCATAGATATTTTTTCATATCAGAAAGGTATTAGGCTTATATATTCTCCTCCCGTCGGCCGAATTTTAGATTGTATCTCTTTTTAAGATAAAAATGGGATATCGTTTTGTTTGCTCCCCAGGCTACAAGGATAATGGCCGCAAAATACATCGTCCCTATAAAAGTCATCTTTGGAACTTCATTCTTCGACAGATAACCAAGTATACCGGAAACGACGCCGAGGCTGGTTATAAGTTGGAGCGACTGTATTCCCCTCGCCGCGCTCTGATTCTTTATCTCCTGAAGGTTAGTTATTGATGAGGTAAGATATTCCGAAGTCATCTTCCATATCTCCTTTATGTAATCCAGAGTGTCTATCAACGTCTCAAACTTAAACTGGAAAAATCCAATGAGATATTCCTCAACCTTCATACTCTTCGCGATGGATGATCTAGTCTTTACATATGAGCCCATCTGATTTATGCGGTTGGAGATAAGACTAATCGTCTTCTGGTATCCATCCAGCTTACCTCTTATCTCATCAACCTCAGTGCCCGAAATATCCTTTCTCTCCTTTATCTCCGATATCTCCTCCCAGACAGTCCTGTGGATATCGAGATATTTTTCCAGATGATCCTTAAACTCCCTAAAGAAAACAAGGTTCTCGACGACAGGCGTCGCGACGACCGCAGCCGCTGGCGATGTCATCACAAAAATATAGAGAGGCGTCTTTACGACCGACACACCAGGCGAAGATAGCTTTGAATAAACAGGACCGAATATCTCATCCGGATTAAACCTCGAGGGATCCGTCATTGTTCCAACGATGACGGTTGGATGAACAGTTTTTATATTGGCGAGAACCTTCGGTGTTGGAGCGCCTAATGAAAAGATATATGAGATAGCCGGACTTAACGACCCGGCATAATACTCCTCTAGCTTCCTTTTTTCATCGGGAACCTCCGAGATGTCATCAACTTCCGACTCCAACATATACAGACCATCTTCATAATAACGGATGGTTATACCGGAAGCCGTCTTAGCCGAGATGAATTCAAGATATCCCGATTCCCTGGAAACTTCCGCAAGGGAGAGCTTTCTCCAAAGACGTTCCAATTCGCTTTTCAGGAGTGGCAGATGAGAGGTTCCGAAAGAGAAAAAATCATATATCTCACTCAAGTGCAGCGTGGTCCTCTGATACCAACCACCATAGGATACCCTTATCTTCTTTGATGCAGCGGCGGTCTTCGCTTTAACAGATGTCTTTCGTGGTGCCATATTACCAGATTATACCATTATTTTAGGACTGATCTCGCCCTGCCTTCCAACTTCCGACCTATCTCATAAATCCTCTGTAGGCCATTTTCCAAAAGAAAGTAATGTCTTATATATCCGATGAATAACCCCATTAGAATAAGAGTAAGGAGAAGTGTGGCCCAAGAGGTTAGAAAGACCGCCATGGCGAAAGAGGCGAATAAGAACGCTCCCACAAACATAGTGACTATAAGGTGAGCCAAACGTTCAGCCTGAAGCAGGGATATCTCCGAACGATGAAAATCAACGGCAGCAAGCCAATCGATATCGTTTTTTTCCAGTATCTCCGTAAGCCATCTTTCATGGCGTTCAAGATATGAGACCATGACCGATTCTAACACATCAAAGACGGCCATTCCTATTTCTTAGAACAAACTTCCTTCAGCATGGATATATCCTCCTTCGAAAGGGACGCGCTCTGTCCGGATATCTGCGGATACATTATCGACGCCTTATCTGATGCGTGACCGAGGCCGAGAGCGTGTCCCATCTCATGGGCGAGAACGATGACAAGCTCCTTGTAATCATAGAATTGATATACGTCTATCTTTTTTTCGCTTCCTAAAATACTATAGAGGCCAGTCACAAATTCATCCCGAGAACCCTGGACCTTGTTATAAGAGGATGAGTCCTGATTCAGCTTTTCGGCCATGCGCTTCAGGATGCCTGAGAGCGTATTTATCTCTCCAACCTTACTGTTATATTGTTCCCTTTTCGCCTCCATATCGCCGAAATAGCCCTTGATCGCATCTTCTCTCGTGGATATTTGTTCATATAGGACGTTTATGTCGTCATACTCCTTATTTAACTGTTCGTATTCCTTCTTTGGTGCTCCACCTTTCGCATTCCAATCAGCAACCTCCGATTCATATATCTTCTTTTTAGCGTTATAGAGCGCAACCGTGGAATTCAGGTCCGTTACCGCTGATTCATATATCTTCTTGGCTGAAAGGTAAGCGGATTCAAAGGGAGCTGCAGCGGCGAGAAGAGCCCTGTATTCTCCATCGATGGCATCGAATTTCTCCTTATTGGATTCAATGGAGCCAAAGAGCTCTTTGAGCTTGTTTGTACCGGCCTGTCTTTCATCGAATATTAAATTAACCTTCACGCTTGGCTTATCGGATACTTCAAAAAGATCATCGCCAGCCCCTTTCTCCCAGATGCTCTCAGCCTCTCTCATCGCGTCGCCTAATATCTCTTTAGATATGCCGAAGCCGGAATCTATCTCATTGATACCATAAGTTATCGCCGAACCATGGCACCCCGCAGATGAAAAAGACAGAACCGACGGACGATATGCGGTGTTAGAAATAAACTCTCCTATCTTAGATGAAAGAGCCTTCACGCCGACCGCAACACCGATCACCATAATAAGAAGGACTGCTGCGTATGCGATGATCTTTTTCTTTCTATCGATAGCCATGATATGCATTCTACCAAAAAACGCCTACAAGGAAGATATATCTTCCCTGCAGGCGTTTTTTCGCTATTTTATGAACCCCCCCGCCTGAAGCTCCCAAAGCTTTCTATACATACCATCCTTTCTTTCAGAAAGAACGTCATGAGAGCCTTCCTCTATTATTCCACCGTCCGCCATAACGATTATCCTGTCCATGCGTCTGATTGTCGAAAGACGATGAGCTATCACGATGACAGTCTTGCCTTCCATTAGCCCATTCAAAGCATCCTGGATCAGACTCTCCGATCCAGAATCAAGGCTCGAGGTAGCTTCATCAAGAACGAGAATCGGGGCGTTCCTAAGTATGGCCCGCGCTATCGCCACCCTCTGACGCTCCCCTCCTGATAGTTTCACCCCTCTCTCCCCGACGAAGGTATCATAACCGTCTGGAGTCGCCATTATGAAATCGTGGCAATGGGCAGATTTCGCAGCCTCAATAACCTCGTCGTCTGAAGCGTCTGGCCTACCATAGCGGATGTTATCTATGAGAGTGCGGTGAAAAAGTATCGGGTCTTGAGGCACAAGGCTAACGTTCCGCCAAAGACTTTCCTGAGTTACCTCCGAAATATTCTGTCCGTCTATCTCAATAGATCCACCTGTAAGATCGTGCATCCTGAGTAAGAGCTTCACAACCGTGGTCTTCCCTGCTCCCGAAGGACCGATAAGCGCCACTTTCTCCCCTTTAGCTATCGATAGACTAAACCCGGATAGTATTCTTCTGGAATCTCCATAACGGAAATCGACATTCTTAAAATCTATTTTACCTTCACTAACCTTAAGGTCTGCGGCGTTAGGCACATCCTTTATCTCATGCGGAGAAAGAAGAATATCCGTCATTTCCGAGGCGTCGGACAAAGACTCATAAAAACGCCTTATAACCCGACCAAATCCCCAGACCTTACCAAAGATATTACTCAGGTATGCCTGTATAAGAACAAAATCTCCAGGGGTCAAGCCGTCATTCTTCCATAAGGATACCGCGATATAGAGCATCCCTATCTCAAGCCCTATCGCCATTACACCCTGAACCGCTTCGAAGACATTCCCCATATTCCAGCTTTTTTTCCTGATAGCCCTAAGATCCTCGGTCGCCTTGGTAAAACCGGAAACCTCCCTATCATATCCATTAAAAAGCTTAACGTTCGCGTTGTTAGTTATAGTATCAGCAAGAAGACCGCTCGCGAACGTCTCAGCTTCGTTGCGCCTGATGTCATATTTAAGTTTGAACTTGGAAAAAGCCAGAGAAATGATGGTATACAGAATTATCCAGGCAATGACTCCCCACCCAAGCAGAGGACTTATTCCCCAGAGAACAAAGAGGATGGCGGAGATACTGACAATAAAAGGAAGAACCTCCCAGAGAACATTGTCGGCTATCATCTCGAAGGCATTTGCAAAACTCTTCACCCGCTTCACCATCGAACCAACAAAATTATTATTGAAATAACCGAAAGAGTGACCATGAAGATAGGCAAAGCATTTCTCGTTCAGGTCCGCCATGACGCGCGTCTCGAAACTAACGACAGCAAAACTGGACACGCGCCAAGCAACCCACTCAATAGCCTTTAATATGATGAGAGCGATAAGAACGCCCATAAGACCGGTAATGAGATCCGTCTTTGCTCCTCCGCCAGTCATGAGATCGAAGAACTTCTTAAAATAGAGAGGGATAATCACCCCTGACCCGGAAGCGAAAAGAACGGATATAACAAGCACGACGATTAGCGCCTTATATCTCAAGGCAGCCTCTAAAAACAGGCCGAGCGTCTCCCTTGAGTTACCCTTATTCGATGTCGGGTTTTTCATTAAAATGATATATGCGTGCCGATATTAAAACGATGTCCGAGAGGACAGGTTACCGGAAATCCGGTCCTAAAACAAGAACCCCCGCATTCTATAAAGATTTCCGATATTCGGCTATCTTATCCCAAATATGGCGCGAACAGTGACCATAACCTCCTTTTCTTCGGTTGAAGTGTCGTAGGCACCATAATCAGATATGGAGTCAATGGAGTTGATGGCTGTCACCTGAGTGACGCCTACCGAAGTCGAACGAAGAGAGCCAACCTTTTGACCACCGCTTTCGGCAATCTTTCCTGCTCTTAACTTCGCATCCTTGACCGCCTCCCCGAGAAGCTCGATACGGGATTCAGAAAGTTTGGTGTAATAGTACTCCGGAGCCTGAGGAGAGAAGATGACCCCGTTATCGATTATATATTTCGTGTCCGCAGCCAAAGATCTTATCTTTCCGATATCATTAGACTGGACTTCGACGGTCTGCTGTAACATATACACATCCGGAGCGTTCCCTGTCTTTTCATAAGAATAGTTCTTGTCGGCGAATACCGGAGATATAACCAAAGACCCTCCTTCTATGCCATTATTCTTAAAGAAGGACTTCACTACACCGAGATCTCTCTCCATGTCGGAGTAACCTTTCTTTAGGTCGGTTACGGGAACATTGCGCGAAAAACGCATCGTCCATTTAACCAGATCGGATGATACTTTAACCTTTGCTGATCCCGTGACCACAAGAGTGTTATCGAGGGCCTTTATCTTATATATAGTACCAGCCACAAGACTAGCCGCGATGATAAGGGCGACGCCTAATATCGCCGCCATAGGAATAAAATTGATGTTCTTTTCCATTGCGGTGAAATTATAGCACGAGACAAGAGCGGCAATGAATTATCAGATGGATAATCCTTCTATGATTCCTTTTAAATCTTCCGTCCTCTTAACGACGGTATCAACCTTCTTGTTAGAAAATACTTTCGCGCTGTTAAGTCCCCATAGAACGGCGACCATCTTTAATCCCGCATAACGGGCAGCATCGACATCTCTAAGCTCATCTCCTATGTAGACGGCATATTTAGGAGAGATGCCGTAAGTCTTCATGGCCTTTTTAATGATCTTGCCCTTTCCGAATATTCCTTTTTCCGAAAGGATGAAATCAAAGACATCGATATCGTTCCTTGAAATGATATTTCTCACAGTCTCTTCAGCGTTAGAGGTTACGATACCCATTCTGAAACCATCATCCTTAAGGGCTTTAAGGGCTTCCTTTATTCCAGGTACAAGAGAAACCTTTCCGGATACCTCTGAAAAATATTTTCTGCCTCTGCTAAATAGACCGGGAAGCTCCCAAGGACGGATCTTCTGAGATCTTATGAAGGCGAGGGCCCCTTCGGAGACAAAGACATCCATCTCCTCCGGAGAAAGAGGACCTCTTCCCTTATCAGCCGCCAGTCTATCAGCCACCCCTAATATCAACCCGCCGGTGTCGCCGATTGTGCCATCAAAGTCGAATATAAGAAAAGGCCTTAATGTCTCCATTTAGGTAAATACTAGCAGGGCAAGTCGGATACATGAAGGCCTGCCCATAAAAGAACAATTGGTCACGGAGAGCAGTTCTTTTTTGATAACAAAGAGGATGTCTGCTTAAAAAAATAAAAAGCCCCTTCGTTATTAAGACTAAGGGCTTCATTATTCTGTGGGTAGCTATCAATACCCTTTCAGTAGCCACTATCACATATAAAGACCTATATATGTAAGAGTGAGACCAAGACCAAAAACCAGGGACCCGATAAGAACCACCGACCATTCCTTACCCGCTATCTTTCCAGCCATCGATGTCGACACATCAGGAAAAGCGAGGGTAAACCCGCCCTTTATCAAGAAGATCCAACCCATCAAGGCGAGTAACGACGGAATATCGATTATCCACATAAGCCTATGCGCGGATACGAGATATCCTCCCCCTAAGATAAGAAGGAAAGCTTTAAGCCTTAATAGTCCGCCGAGGAAAGACCTTTCTTTGGCTATCTTCATATAAAATGAAGGAGAGATGAGCGCGCCGAAACCGGCAGTGACATATGCAAACCCCAGAATAAGAAGCAGTGATTGATCAGTCATGTTCTATTTATTTATTTTATCTTCTTAGTGAACGGCAATCCTTCAACACCATAGGTCTCAATATTATAATCGACAGCGACCAAGACTCCTTCTCCGCTTTCAAAAACCACTTTCTCCGGTTTCTTATATTCGATTCCTCCGCCGGTACGGAGAAAGACGACTAACCTACCCATGCCATCCAAATTCCAGTTACCTTCCTCGACCATGACAGCCTTGCCGTTCCTATAGTCAGTCACCACCTTTACGGTATTGTCATCCATTACAGTCATCATTATCAGCCTTCCAGGAGATCCCCTCGCCGGAAGATCAGCTTCATATTCCCCAACATACCCCCCTGAAAGATCCGCCATCGAAGGACCCTTCTTTTTTAATCCTCCCGTCACAAAGAAAACAACAACCGAAGCTATGACAGCAAGAAGGAGAACTATTAGTATTTTCCTCAGAGCCATATCATTAATCATACCAAAAAGAATGTTGCAGAACATTTAAGATACGACTGAAATCTCGGCATCTGACACCCATTTGACAATTTGTTGAAATGTTATATTCTCTTTAAAGTTCTTGAAAATACAAATAAGGGAGGAAATGGCATGAAATGGCTGAAAAAATTGGAGGCAAAGCTCCAAGAAATCACACCCGAGGAAATAAAGGCCCTCGGAGACGAACTACCTAAAGCCGGAAGAAAGGATAAGGTTATAGGCGAACTACCCGATAATCTAAAACCTCTCGCGGTCTATGTTTCCAGACTTCGCCAAAAAGCAATCGAGATGCGTGAAGATTTTTTCCTGAAAACAGGGAAAGAAGGCCATCATCCCGATGCGACTGGCAGATGCGAGACATGTAAAAGATTCGAAAAAGAGCAGAAGGCAATAATGAAAGAGATAGAGCTGGTAAGCGATATGCTCTGGTTCATGGTCTTCGACGAGCTGGCTTTAGAACCAGAAGCTGATTGCATTGGTATTTCCAAAGGATTCGCCGTTATCGAGACGACATCCTCAGACAGAGGAAACGTCATTGCTATCGGAATAGCGCCATCATCACTGGAAAGATTGTTTGAAATGCTCTCTGAAGATGATCGGTAATATACCCGACCGCCTACCACATAAGTGGAGGCGGTTTTTTAATATCCATAAATTCACGTAAGAAACACCCCTATAATACCGACGAGCGAAACGTATATCAGACAAGGGATAAGAACACCGGAAATAATTTCCCTCTCTTTTCCTTTTAACCCAACGATTGCTTCGGCGGCTAATAGGTCTGCTAAAGCCACCATATTTCCGGCAGCAGCACCGACAAGGGCTAAAGACAGCAGGACACTGACATTCATTGAGAGAGCTGTTCCGGCCGCATCCAAAAAGCCACCAAACATTATATTCGATACAGTAGCACTCCCAGTAAGAAAACTTCCGAAGGCACCGATGAAGGGGGCGAAGAACGGCAATGCCGACGTCTTGAACACCTCAGCCATAACCATAAGAGATGAAGGAAGACCGCTTGAATTGATGCCCGAAGAAATCATTACCTGAGCTACCGAGGACATACATACTATAACAAGGAACGGAGTCACTGCTCTTCTTAGAGCGACTCTCCAAGAAATACCGAGTACCCCTTTAGCGCTCTTCCAAAAAACAGCAATAAAGAGGCCCGCAAGCATGAAGGCAAAACCTGGGTTGAAAAGACCTATATTATGCAATATCCCAAAAGGAGCCTTTATACTGACTGATCCGATAATCAATTTCCCGGCCACAAGAAGACCGATAAGGATGATATATGGCAACGAGGCCTTAAGAAGAGAGAGCGACTCAGGAGGTTTACCCAACTCATGCATCCGCCGGATAGTCTTCGGAACGAATATGCCAAGCCTGGTCGTTATAACAACAAGTCCAAGACCTATCACTGAACCGATAATTGAAGGGAATTCTTGGCCGAGACCGACTGAGAGAAGAGACGGCACTACAAAGGCAACTCCTGACCAGATAGCAAAGGGAAGCGTCTCCATGAATTCAACCTTCTTATCCCTGCGGTCCGAGACCATTATCCAAAGCATGAAAATAGGAACTATAAAACCAACACAATTTATAAGTGCTGCTGTCAGCGGAACTCCCGAGACATCAAGACCAGCAAACCCAACCCTGATAGGAGCACCAGCAGCACCAAAAACGACCGAAGCACTATTGCCTAAAAGGCCGATGATAACGGCTCGGAGCGGAGAAAGGCCGAGTCCAACAAGCAATGGAGCGACAATAGCCGCAGGAGCTCCAAATCCGGCAGTGCCTTCGATAAAGTTCTCAAAAAGCCAGGCCAGGACTATTACATGAATGCGGTAGTCCTTCGAAAAAGATTCCAAATAATAAGAGATGTTGTCTATAACCTTCAAATCACGCAGCATCTCAAGAAAAAATATTGCCCCGAGAACAATGACTAATATATCAAGAGCCACGAAAAATCCTTTTCCGACAGCCATAGAGAAAGCCCCTATCGATATCTTCCAGTAGAGGAAAGAAATAACCGAAACAGCGGAGAAAGCGATAGCCGAGACGCCAAGAAGGGACATCCTCTTCCAAAGAAGAAGAATCATTAATAACGCGAGAGGAAAGACGGCTAACACAAAAGAAATCCAAGTCATCTGCATAATGATATCATTTGGAGCCACCCTCTCCGAAGACTATCTTCTTCATAATGACCTCGAGCTCGTCATTTATCGGGATGAACACTTCCGTTCCGCAAAACTCCGCTATTCTAGGATAAAAGCCGACACACAGGGAATTAAGGGAGCAGTCCGCGCATCGAGGAGCTTTCATTGAGATAGCCTGGTCATCATTATTGAAATCAAGAGCGCTTCCCTCGTTATTATAATTATCATCTATTATTCTTATGTCACGCACCCTGAAAGCGGTCGAAGAAACAGCGTCCTCATAACCATTAACCAGACATAACGGAACTACCTCGGAAATATCGAACGGGATACCGAGATCTGAACTCGTCCGACAGGCATCAATAAGAGAAGTTCTCATTTTCATCTGGTCCGGAATGATTATCTCCTTATTTTCCCAAGCTGCTCCATTAGGGCAGACCATCATCAGATTAAGACGCAGCTTATCCTTGGAAGCGCCAAGAGAGGCCGCGTGACGGACCATATCGGAGAGATTACCAATATTCAAATTGTTCATGACTATCACCAGGCTGATATCAAGGCCTGATGCGATGGCGCCCGCGAGACCGTTTTCTATTTCTGAAAATCCGCCGACCACACCCCTTAAGACATCACTAATCCCCTTAATATGACTCGTATAGGCGAAGTTTACCGAGCGAAGACCGGCATCACGCAGCCTCTTATAATCCGCTTCGCGAAGAACAGAACCATTAGTCTGAATATCAACAATCAAGCCTTTCGATGAGGCATAGGATATATATCTTTCAAGTTCAGGATGGAGGGTTGGTTCTCCGCCGGTGAATATCACCCTCCCAACATTGGAATCGGCCGCATAGCCATCTATCTTCCCGAAGATATATCTTGAAGATACCGGAACCCCTCCAGGAGGACGACTGCAAAAAAGACATTTCTGGTTACAGATGTCATTTATGTAGATATAGGCGTGTGCTTTCGGCGGATGACCCATACTAGAGATGAAATTCCTCCGTTCCATAGATATCGGCATAGGTATCGAGTATTCCCGAACACATTTCGGAATGCGCGCACTCGCTACAGGCAGCTATCCTGATATATGTATTCCCTTCACCTCTATTAGCGATAAAATGTCTTCGCATCTCCAAAGGCAGAACGCATGGAAGAAACTCTTGAAGAAATAGCCTGAATGGAGGATTGGCAAAAAAGTTCCTTTTTTCAAGCACGCCGATTATATATCCCGAGAGATCGCTCATTTTCATAATAAGATCCTCTTTACCGAAGGTCCGATGACTCAAAGGATAAGTATTCCTTAAAGTAACCTCGTCGACCCCAATCTCAGAGAGAAGGTCTATCGCCTTTTCAAGCGTCCCATAATTACCCTTGTTTAAAGTGAAGCTGACGGAGATTACGGGACCGCCGGAAAATTTCACCATATTCCGTAATCCCCCAACCATCTCATTAAAGCTCCCAGGGGCCCTAGTCTCAGAATCATGCGTTTCCGCATCTCCTCCCGCGATGGAAAAGACTATGCAGTCAACACCAGAGGCCGAGACATCACGAGCGAAATCAGGATCATTGAATCTTCGGCCATTAGTCGAAAAACTTATTTTCTTAAAACCAATGTCCTTCGCATATCTTAATATATCTACGAAGTCCGGACGCAGAGTGGGTTCTGCTCCTAAAAAAACTACCATTTCATATTCCAATACGGCGGCCGCGAGCGTCTGACATATCTCCTCTAAGGATATCTTCGGATACGAGACCTTAGAATCGGTCTCTCCCTCATAGCAAAATATACAATTATTGTTGCACTCGTAGCCGATGTTTAGGAATAAAGTTCTATATGATTCCCTCGTCTTCTGTTCCATATCTTTAATATCAGAAGATTAGCGGTTATGCCGGATTAGTCAAAGAAAAATAAGAAGGAGCCCCACAGGCTCCTTCTTATAGATTAAACCTCAGCAAAGGCTACAACGTAATTATGTCCATATACCTTTGCGCACTTCGGACAGGTCGTATAATAGAAATAATACTTCTTAGCTTTCTTACCTCGAGAGGAAAGCATCGAATCCATCTCGGTAATCCATTTAGGAACAGAACTGTAAGGACCATCAAAAACCTTGCTTATGAAAGTTCCCGATATCTTCACCATCTCGGCTCCTGGAACAGTATCCCTGACGTTCATATATATATCCGATTTCCAAGGAGATGGATCATGAGCCAGCATAAGAATATCCTTATCGTCGACCATAACATCCGCCTTCTCTATGGCGTTCCACATTCTCGTTATGACAGCGTTCATATTCAGAGGTATATGAAACAACTGACGGACCGAGTCCTTGATGAAAAGTTTATTATCCCAGATGCTCGTCTTATCATCTAAGAGAGATGGGTCGAACTTCGGACAGCATGTTTCCTTTGGCATATTATAAATATATCAAATTCGTCCCCGACCGAGGACCTCTTTGAATTCCGCAACCTCTTCTTTAGATAAAGTCCTATGTTCACCCACGTTCAATTTTCCCAAAGTCACGGGACCAACTCTTACCCTCTTCAGCTTCACCACAGTAAGACGCATAAACTCGCACATACGGCGTATCTGATGCTTTCTTCCCTCATGGAGGACAATACGAAAAATATGAGGACTTAGAACTTTAACCTTAGCCGGAAGAGTTAGTCCGTCCTCTAGTTTTATACCCACCTCAAAGAGACGCTTTATTCTAGTCGGAATATCCTCTCTTACAGTCACCTCATATTCCTTTTCAGTAAGATGTTCATCTCCGGTAACAGCCTTGGTTACCACGCCGTCGTTCGAAAGAAGCAGGAGACCTTCGCTTTCCTTATCGAGACGCCCGACTATGTTCAGTTTCAAAAACTGCGGATAAAGATCGTATACCGTTTTCCCCTCTTCGGGGACCCTCGAAGAAACGATGCCTTTAGGCTTATAGATGACTACACTCGTCTTCTCGCCCATCACCTTTTCTCCGCCCCTCAAAAGCTTCACTTTGTCCACGTCCGGGTCTATCTGGACGCCCATCTCCCTAACCACTTTTCCGTTAACCGAAACGAGGCCCTCTTTTATAAAGACCTCTGCTTCTCTACGAGAACATATTCCCTGTTCTGAGAGATACTTCTGTATACGGAGCTTCATTTTCCCGCAGTATATATGAGCTCCGGATAAAAAACTACTCCTTTATCTCAACTATACAGAAATAAGCTCCCACAAGTCCGTTATCGGTATAGACCGAACACTGAGGGCAGATGCAGTGTTTTTTATCATCCATGACGCACGATGACGGAGTTCTGGCACAAAATGTCCTATCAGCATTACCCCTATTACAATCGGAGAACAATGAACAGCTGGGGCAGGCGCAGTTATCAAAGTTATCGGCATCATTGATCGGCTTTTTCATGTTTTTTTCGAAATATCGATATAATTTTTCTTCTTAGACCGATGCTCGTAATTAAGCTTATGACCGCAGTCCGGACAGGTAAGGATAGCTCGGGCAAATCCGACCGCATTTCCGACAAGGTCGGCGAACGCATCGCTTATGGCGACATCTCCTTCTATCCTGCCTTTATCAGCGCGAGTATCCTCATCACTCTCCCCCACCCAAGCAGCATATGCCTGAGGAGGGAATATCACCCCCATCGCAGAGAGAAAATTCATAAGGCCTCCGGCAACATGCTGATATCCATCCTCATGACCCAGAATCATCAGTCCTCCAATCTTATTTTTAACGACTACGGTTCCGTGGACCGAGTTCGCGTTCTCTAGCGAGTTTAGTCTCTCAATAATAAGCTGCATAAGCTGAGAATGATTCCCCCAATATATAGGGGTAGAAAAAATCACTATGTCAGCGGAAATTATCCCGTCGTATATCTTCGACATCTCATCTTCCTTGTCTATCTGTGTTATGAGACAAGGATGGACACACATTTTGGAATCAACCGAATAGTGATGGTCGCACGGACGCAATTTAAGTTCGGAGGCGACGATTATCTCTCTTTCAACATCGGGGTCTATTAAAGCATCGAAGGCCTTCTTCATAAGATAATAGGTGTTTGAGTCCCTACCTCTAGCCGAAGTGCAGATACCGAGCAATTTAAGCTTGGCCATTGTCAGACTATTCGACTACCTCAATCGTCCCCTTCATCGACGGATGGATGCCGCAATAATAACCAAAGGTTCCAACCTTATCGAAGGTAAAGCTATAGCTCTCGCCTTTTAGAAGTATCGGCGACTTGAAATAGGGAGGAATTATATCGGCGACAACGTCATGTCCGATATCGTTCTCATTGGTCCATTTAACGGTCGATCCTTTCTTTATGGAAATTTTGCCAGGCTGGAAAGAGAAGCCACTTATCAAAACATCCGTCATCGAGACAGCGTTCTCTTCTGAGACTGGAACGGCCGGAACCTGTTCGGGGATAGCGACGGGATTATTATCCGCCGGTACGGGCGCCGACTTATCTTTCATGGAGAATATAACAATGCCCGTGACCACAATGACAGCAACAGCCGTCAAAACGATAATTAATTTATTTTTATCCATATTCTAATAATACCATCTGAAATATTTCATCTACCTCTGATTCGTTCCCTATATCGATCCGCCTGCCAATATATTTAAAAGTTAAAATTTATAGCCTCATCTGCGAAGATCAATTAAACCCTTATTATCCGTATCTATAAAAAAAGACCCCGCTTATATGCGAGGTCGTCGGTCTATATGACCGTTTCCTTTTTAATGCTGAAGAGATTGGCATTTATATGCTCTCCCTTCACACATTCCGGGCAACCATTATCGAAGACTAACATTCCTCCGATAGATTCCCCTTTTTCCATCTTATCTTTTAATTCATTAAGAGCTTCCTTGCCGGCATTTTTCTCAAACTCTTCTTTGGTAACTTCCCTGGTTCCACAGCTACAGATAATCTTGTAAACCATGTTCCACCTCTCTCTGCTGTTATTTTTACTGCAATACACATGTCCAAGCAGATTTCATCTGAAACTCATGGAGTATGACTCTTGCCATATCCTTAAGCTTCTCGACTGTATCCGTAAGGGCATATTGGACAACAACATCCGCTTTGTATTCAACCTTCTCCGGATTCATCGTCAGATCCATCGTAACCATCATCCAGGTATTTCCCCTCTTTAATCTGAAAAAAGCGTCGACACCATGATAGAGGTCTAGTGATGTTCCTACCGAGGTATAGAACTCAAGGTCATGATAATCATCAAGACCAAGTTCTTCCGCGAGAAGACAATGAAGGTCACTTGCAAACCTCGGAGCCGGATCGGAAGGATCCTCCCAAGGCTGTCTTTGCATAGCATTCCTAACACTATCTTTGAAGGGCATATACGCGATGAACTCCCTGTTGCCGAGGACATCTTTGCAGTAACCCAGATATTCCAACTCCAATAATTTGCCGGTATATCCATCTCTCATCTAACTCACTCCCTTATTTCGTTATTAAATATCTTAGAGTTATAATACCATATAAATCTATATTTGTCAATGTTTCATTTGCCCCGTGTGAGACAGATATCCTTCATTTTTCGCGCTTTAAAAGGGATAAATTAAATAAAAGCCCTCTATTAAAGAGAGCTTGCGTCAGGCCTTAATGGGCCCGACATCGAGACTACCAAGCATATTCCAGATAACTCGGACTATACCGCAGGTAAGGCTCTTGTTTCCCGTGTCGCTTTTCACGCTGAAAGTGTCCGTCGAAAGATCCAGCATAATGTCGATTGAATAAATATTCTTATCATTCGGCTTAGAATCATCCGCCCCGGCACCCATCTGCGCCCGGATAAAATCACAGAATAGATCATTCAGCTTATCTAATCCTTCCTGGCCCTCCAATCCGAGATTCGTTCTTATGGTCGATCTTTTCTTGTCATTAATATCGAATATAATCTTCACGACCACCAGAGACATGCTATCACCTCCCTACTTTTCCTCCATTGCAAGCCTGTCATCTACAGCCTTCTGCTGACGTGAGCAGAGAAGAGAATATGCCCTCCCATAGATCTCGTTGGCCAGATCGTCCCTCTTCGATTTCAAGGATTTTCCTTTGTTTTTACCCTGATCTTCCTTCAATATAATCACTCCTTTTCAAATGAACTGATAAATATATGCCACATGTATCATATATTCGTCAAATAGGCTGGCCTGAGATGAATTTGCAATCACTTCTCCACCTCGACGAGCCGTCCACCGAGAACTTCTAGATATTTAGATACCCCGACTGATGGAGAAGCAGTCATAGCCTCCCCCACTTTGCGGTCGACATAGTCTACGACGATCATCCCATTCCGATAGTAGAGGTCTTGGGGAGCAATTCGGTCCCCTATCAATATCGCATTGGTCCCTTTGTATCCTTCCGCCGTCATGAGGGCAGCTACGACATAATAGAAAGTACCACTGCCTCCCCCACTGCGGAAAACGATGAAAGAAACATCCTCCATCCCGTTATCATCGAGATCAGCCCGAATCTCCTCACCAAAATAACGGGTAACAATCTTCGATGCTGACCCTGGTGCCGATTCAGTCTCAGACACTCCATTCCTAAGGAGGATTGGCGAGCCATCTATCTCATACGAGATATTCTTATAACCGGCAGTGCCGCTAGAGCACGGAGAAAACTCGCATTGAGGACCAGTGCGTCCAACATATGAACCATCAGGGCAAAGGAGGGCTTCCATAGTGCAGCCGACTGAAGCGACAGAGTTTAACTTCCAGATGGACCAGTTTAGATATCCGGCAAAGCTTACCCATATGATATATGGAACAAGCAGCCAAGCGGCGGGCTTAGACACCCTCGCGAAGAAAATCATAGTCGCTACTATAGCCACCCAGAGGAAAATGATTTCAACAAACGCCAGACCGGGATTCTGAAACCCAAAGAAGAACACAGACCAAAGAAGATTAAGGGCGAGCTGAACACTAAAGGCTAAAAGAGCAACCCCAACTCCCTTACGCTTAATTCCTTTTTTCCAGACAAGAAATGCCGCTATGCCCATAAGCAGAAAAAGAGCCGTCCAGACGGGGCCGAAAACCCATGATGGAGGATTAAGGGCGGGCTTCGCGATACCGATATACCAGGAGCTTATCGCAGGAACCGTAACCAACGAACCAACTACCCCGACAAGTTCCGAAATAAGGACTGCGACTACGAGCTTAAAGAGATCACTTGTCTTCATGGTTTTATATATACATTATACAAAATAAGAGGTGTGGAAAAATAAAAAGGTCCGCCTAAGCGGACCAGGAACACCGGAGTGATATCATAACCAAGCAATCCGGATGAGACCGAATAATTTCAGCCCCGAGAAATTGCGGTCGCAATCGCGACAGCTATAAGAACGCTTTCCCAGCTTATCGATATGACCTTTCCCGCAAGCGGGACACTCCCTTAGAAAACTGACATGCATCATCTTCCCTACTTTCATCCGCTATATTTTAAAAGCTGCTCCGAGGAAAATATCACGAAAAATATATCTCGTCAAAATCAGGAACCAACGATATTCTGGACTCGGCCCACCTGACCATCCTCGAGCATTACCTTTATTCCATGAGGATGATGGGGTGAACTAGTAAGGATCCTCGAAACGACGCCTCTCGTCAGCCGGCCTGTTCTTTGGTCAGCTTTCAGAACCACGTCGACCTCTCTGCCTATCTCTACATCCTTTCTCTCTTTTCCATCCTTCATATAACAATATTAAAACATCTTATAATTAGCGGTGCCATTGCTCATTTCCCGGCATTATATATTGATTGAATTTCAGATAAAGAAAGGCTGCGACTATATATACGGACATCATCGATAATTCCATTAAATGTATAATTTTCTCCGTTCGGCACAGGATACCCAAAATATAGATTAGAGAAAGAGGAAAAATTACCCGTCTTTGTTGTGCTTGTGTCTAAAATTCCATTTATATAACTTTTCATAAGAGAACCATCATATGTAAGAACGACGTAGTTCCAAGTCCCGCTAGTTAAAAGAATCCCACCATTAATAAAGGTCCAGACTCCATCCGTATGTATACCAATTCTTAATCTATTTGCACTTATCCTAAGGAAAAACGGACCATTCCTCGAAATAATAGTTTGTTCTTGAGAAACATTATTGGACTTAATCCACGCCGAAGTACTAATAGCGCTGGCATTATTTAAACTAGCAGAACTATTAATAGATAATCGATCACTTATAGTACTAAAAGAAAGGGCATCACCTATTTTCCCGTTCGTAGTCCAAGCTGATCCAGTTATTGTTCCCACATTTCCATTTCCAGAAGCATCTAATGTCGTTACTCCA
>JAQTUL010000001.1 GCA_028710275.1 Candidatus Colwelliibacteriota bacterium
ACATAACTCTTCACAGTAGAGACAACCGCAGCGCTGACAGTCTTGTTGATGGTAGCAGAGAGAGAATCCATGTTGGAAGTGGAGTTGAGAGTGAGTTGAGTTGATAGTATCGAACTTAACGAGAGAGAGTGAGAGCTTGTGTTTGGAAGTGGTGAAATCTACTCCATTGAATGGGAAAAAATCACTTTTTTCCCAAAAGGACTCAGCCATACGGTGAATCACAAGGAGTATCCTTCTCCATAAAGTGATCGTTTATGAGAAGATGAACTATGAGAAGATGAACATCTTGTATCAGATAATGTTTAATTTCGTATTCCTAGTACACTTGTGTACTAGGAATATGTGATAAAGAATTGGGTAATATGTGTGGGGATGTGGTTACGCCTGATCCTCACCGATAGTCTTCATGTGACG
Source organism: Candidatus Colwelliibacteriota bacterium (assembly GCA_028710275.1). Classification (GTDB taxonomy): domain Bacteria; phylum Patescibacteriota; class Minisyncoccia; order UBA6257; family Colwellbacteraceae; genus STB-63. The sequence continues at coordinate 415 of JAQTUL010000001.1, forward strand.
GAAGAGAATCGCCAGGTCATTCTTTCCATACTTTCCATACTTGGAGTTCTTTGCAATCTCCTGAGCGGAAGCTTCGTCTCCCTCACACAGATCCATGAACTTTTCAGCCAGCTTCTGAAACTTGGTGGACGACACCTTCTTGGTTGACACCAAGAACTCCTTATCGTCGATAGTCACCGGATAGTTTCCGTCGTCATCTGGAGTCTCGAGGAAGTCGTCCACACAGCTCTCCTCAAGATCTTTTGGTTGTCCATTAATCTCGAACACAAAGTTCTTACCCACCACACCACATGAGATTTTGATACCTTTGTTTGCAAAGTAATCGACCAGGTTATTCTCCGTCATGTAGAGCTTGGCTAGTGTATTGTCCAACAACTTTTTCGGAAGAACCTTTCTATCTCCATCATCATCCATGAGGATAGGCTTGAGAGTGAGTGTATAAGAGATACTCTCCTCCTCTTCGTCAGACTTACTCTCCTCCTCTTCGTCAGACTTACTCTCCTCCTCTTCGTCAGACTTACTCTCCTCCTCTTCGTCAGACTTACTCTCCTCCTCTTCGTCAGACTTACTCTCCTCCTCTTCGTCCTCCTCTTCGTCCTCCTCTTCGTCCTCCGACTTCTCTTCGTCGGACTTACTCGCCTCGTCCTCGTCATCCGACTCTTCTTCGATCTCGACCTCCTCTCCACAGAAGATAGATGACAGATCATCGAGATTCATGTCAGACATCATTCTCTTGATGACCTTCTCGCGAAGTGCATCCTTCTGCTCACAGAGCAGATCATATTTCTCACCAATCTCCTCGTCCTTCTCTCGGCACTCAACACACTTTCCCTTCTTCTCCTTTCCCTTCTTGATCTTGTCATCATGTTCGCAGTCCTCATAACTCTCTTCCGTCTCATCGATCTCGGTGATGAGCTCATCAATTCGAACCTGCTCATCGTCGGATGGGGAGAAGTTGAATGATGCGAAGATACCGTTGTGGACGGTGACATACCGGTAGTCCTCATCACTCTCTCCGAAGTTGGCGAAGACGAACATGATCAGGGGGAACTCCTTGGACAGAGACTTGATCTCCTTATCAGTCTCATACTGCCACTTACACCACTCCCCAATTCCCATCTCCATATCCAGATTTTCTTTGTTATCAACGAACCACTTCTCGAGACGCTTTCTCTCCGACGAGGAGGTCTTGAAGATGGCGATAGAGGTGAAGACTTGGCAGCCCATGATGAAGAAAGTGCTTGAAGTATTTGAGAGTGCTGTGATAAGCGGTGAATCTCTAGTATTCAACACAGGAAAAATCACTTTTTCTGGAGACTGGACTAGTAATATAGAGGGCCTAGTGGCCTTCTGTATTATTCTGGTAGACTAAGTGGAGAGTGGAAGTAGGTGTTTAGACACAATCGGTCTTGAGCCACTTATTGACCTCTGCAATATCAGAGATCTCCACTCCGTCCGTCGGAACCAAAACTGTCGCGTACAGTGATGGGTCGAAGTTCAGATACTTGGAGAGAGCAACACCGATGTCACTCTTCCAGTGATCATGTATGACATGTACATTTGAGAGACGAAGGAGAAACGTGCGAGGAAGTTCCACATCTCATTGGTCACATTCTCCTTCAGAAGAAAAGCCTGGAAAAAGGGCTTCATCTCATTTCGCAGTGCGAAGAAGTTGGTGAGTCCGCGAGGCTTGATGAACCAACCATCCTTCCGGATTCCGTAGAACGGAAATGCCATTCCCTTAACATGAGAGTTCTCTCCGGTGGAGATGTAGAAGTAGGAACCGTTGACCTTGAAGATTGTTCGGTCCTTGTGTGTGATGGATGATCCAGTGGGGGAAACGACAGATGATGAGGTAGAACGAGTGAGAGTCATAGTGGAGAAGTTACTGTGAGAAGTGAAATAGAGTGTGTGGTATCGAAAGAAATCACTTTTTTCTCTTATGAAGGCCTGCCTTCTGTATTAGTCGAATGCATCAGCTGCCTTAGTGATGGCTCGCGCATCGTCCCCGATGGACCCCACATCTTTCAGATGAGGACGAACGAGGTTGCGGGCTCTCCACGCGGTAGACGCGTCCTTCACGAGATCCATGGCCTCAATAATAAGACGACGAGGTTCGTCTTTGAGCTCCTTCTCCATATCGAGGCGAATCTTCTCATCAATCTCCCTGAATGCCGGAGTCCACTTCTCTTGGGAGATCTTCACCGCATCCATCAGACGAGGAAGATCATTCTCCTCAGCGAGAGATTCGAAGTCAGAGATACAGATTCTCTGAATACCGGGATTCGAATGGTCGTTCATCTGTTTGATAGCAAGATCGATGAGTACCTCGGTAGCCTCTTTGTTCATCGGATCCTCCCGAATGAACTCGACCACCTCAATACATTCTGGGTGATGATCCGCAAAATAAGTGAGATGGTGAATGTCTTGCGGAACGAACAGATCCTCCGCACAGACGCATTCGGGCCATGAACCGAGAATATCGAACATCTTGGTCACCTCCAGACGTTCTGATGTGGAGTATATCGTAACATTCGCGACCTGAGTCTCGAAAACATCCTTCATGACTCGAGATGCGAGGGGAGAAATGAGTTGTAGCAGACATTGGGAATGTGACGTTGAATGAGAGTGGTTGGTTGTTGTGAAGAGGTGATTTCTACACTCTCTTTTGGGTAGAAAATCACTTTTTTTCACCATAAGCCTACACGTAGATCTTCTTCCCTTTGACTATAACGTATTTTCCTCCACGAGCTCCTGTATGTATTTTTCTCGTCTTCGAGACTCTTCTCCTCATAGAGGATCTTTCTTTAGGACTCATCTTTGAAAGACGAGGACTCTTTCGTCTCGAGGAACTTCGAGACCTACACTTACACTTTTTTAAATTCTTTCGTTGGCGCGGGGATGTCTCTCTCTCCCACTTTTCACAATCCCATGAAGGTTTCTTTCCGTCGCGAATATCCTGATTGTATCGCACCCAACAGTATTTTCTCTGAGCTTCAGATGTAAAAGGCATGCTATACTTTAGGAAAAGATTTCATTAAATTAAAGAATTAATGAAATCTAATTACTGTTTTCTTGCATTAGCGTGATACTGTTGTATCATACCTTTGATATCAACAAGTCCCTGTGATGTCAATCCCTCCCGTGTTCGGCTACATGAATGTTCACCACTTGTATTATAGAGATAAACTAGAACTAGAATGAGAATAATAATAGAGAGAGCTGCGTTTAGACACCCGTGCATTTTTGGTTATTGATAGCAAAGAGAAAAAGTTACAAGATTAATCATCGTCTTCCTCCTCCATCTCTCTCATCCTCTTCATCTCCTCAGCAGCCTTCTTGACATTCATCATCGCCTCCTTCTTATCAGTACGTCCGGTTTTTCCTACATCTCTAATGATTGGATCCATTGTTGCGTCCTCTTCCAACATATCATCTAGTTCGTCATCTAACATCTCTCCTCCAGAGATAGGCATCTGTTTTTGTTTAGGTTTGTTGGATGGACGTTTAATATCTGCACCCAACGATGATCTCGCTAATCCGTCATGACCAACCCCTTTAGTTGGATAACTTCTTGCGCTACTCAACCCCACGTCTGGAGGATCTTGTTCTTTAATTCTTTGACGATGATCATCCATTGGTCGTCCAGCCTGTCTAACTTTACTTCTCACAGCTGAATGTCGAGATGATGATTCATCAACGAGTTTACTCAAATCGGTTTCATACTCTTCGTTCTCTTCATTGTCGTGAGAAGGAGAACCATTAACAGGCATTCCGAGAATCTCTGATAGAGGAGTTACAGTTGACCCTGGATTTTTGACAGGAACCGCAGAAGGTTGGGTAGCTTGGGTTATTTTTTGAACAATAGAGTAGACACTCTTAATGATCTCCATGGATGCATCTCCTTCGTAAGTTGAAACAATGCCATCAGTATGTACAACAATGATACACGGAACCTCGGTAACCTTTATACTAGAGGAATTGAGAATACTTGATCTCATGTCAGGATTATCGATATTTAGATAATAGAAAAATCTTTTGCATTCAGGAGGGATTGAATTGATAAGTTCTGCGCACTTGGGTGAAAATCTACTCCAGAGAAAGAGAATCATTCGTATAGTCTTGTCTGGTTGGAGAAACCTATTCATCTCTGCAAGAGATTCAATAACAAATGGGAGTTGGTCCGGTTGTTCAGATGCCATATTCTAACTTTAGTCTTACGTCTTAACTTTTAAACAACACAAAACTACACAATTAATCGAATTCTTTTTTATGTTCAATATCTAATAGCTATGTCTAACGTTCAACGTGGATTTGATACCTCAGGAAATAGATGGACTCTTCCGCGAGAAGCTGTTGATGCATATGATAACGACTCATCCGAATTTCAGAGAGCACAACCCCGTATATCAGAGAATCCGTCGACCTCTTATTATTCCAATCCCTACGAGATTGAGAGAAGTGTGATTCCTCGAGATGCCCGAGGTGTGTTCTACTCTTTCTTTTCGGCTCAAAATGTTCTGTACATCTCTACAGAAATTACACGTCGTCTCGCAGGTGTTCATTCCGAAGGGAAAAACATCATTGTTTCAGATCGTCAGATCGTCTCTGTGATGGACAGTATCTACAAGAACACATATCGAGATATCGATAAGATGACCATTATGGTTATCGGGTATCTTGTGGATTATGTTACTGCTGATCTTCAGACAGAGGCCCAGAATAAAAAGCTCAGTATCTGGACAACTAATTTCGGACCAGAGACCGGATTACGACAATACTCAAAGATTAAGATAAGGGAGCGCAGAGGAACACCCATGATTTTCAACATGAATTATTGACCGGTTATAAGGTGTCCGGATTCAATTTATAAAACAAAATCCCATGGGATTTTGTTTTATTCGATTTGGTGGTAGACTAGTATTCTCTCTGATGGTTTACTCCATCAGAGACTCCATCTCTGGAACCATCTCCATGAGAAATCTGACCTCGTCGTCGACGTTGCTTCCTTGAGCCATCACGAATGTCATGATCTCACGCGCAGTCTCCAGTCGAGAGTTCTCATTGTCAACGAAACGATCCACGAGATGGAGAAGATCCTCCTTGATCTTCTCCGTGTTGATGTACTTGCTGTTGAGATGCCCGAAGTTCTTGTCGATGATATCATTCATGATGAATGAAACGGGGGTGACAATCTGAATGACAACGGAGTTGGATGAAGACATAGTGGAAAGAATGTGTTGTGATGGAGTGGTGATATTGGATTGTATATTTGGATAAAAATCACTTTTTCTACTGATGGGACATAACGATAAGATGATCCAACTCATTCTTCCAGTTGTAAACGCTTCTTTATAAAACAACACTCTACGGAATGTTGTTTTATTCGATTCGGGTGGGGTCGGTGTATACTAGTTTCTTCACCATCCTGTTTTCAGATCATTCAGCGAATGTAGAAGTGTTACCACATAATAAGTTTGAGTTTTTCGTACAGTGCGTTAAGTTGACATTTCATTTCAACAAGCTCCTCGAGTGTCACATCCTCAACATCAGTTGTCTCAGCGATGAAATCATTCGGATCCGAATGCCGTTCTATAGCGTAAAGAACAAATTTCGCGTACTGATTGTCTTTAGTGTCACGAATCATAATGTGATGATCATTATCAATGATCGATATTATTGCATCTTTGTTTTGGTAACCAATAAGTTGTGGAAATCTAGTATCCTCGGGATACTCATCCCGAGGAGTCAGACAAACCTTTCCATTGATTTTGTTAGGAATACCTTTAGTCTTAACCCTTGTAAAAGATACAGGTGCAGCCATGAGTGAGAAAGAGAAGTGAATTAGGTGCGTGGTATTGGATAAAAAATCACTTTTCTGTATCGATACCGATGATAGGCTAAGTGGAACAATAAAACAAAATCCCGTAGGATGTTGTTTTATTCGATTTGTGGCGCGAGCGGTAGACTAATTATTCTCTCGGTTTTTCTTAGTACTTCTTCACAGAGTACTGCTGCTGAGTCTCATGGCACGACTTGCAGTAGTCCATCTTGGTCAGGTTCGGGCAGTTCCATCCCTTGCCGACAACGTATCCATCCTGATCACGACTGCGTCCTCCGCGGCACTGCTGATCCGGACGCTTGTTGATCTCCTCAAATCGAGCTTGCTTAGCCTCCCATCGAGCCTTGCTCTCTGCAGATCTGCGCTCGTTCTCCTCTTCACGAAGAACCTTCCACTGTTCAGTGCAAGCTCCACACTGCTTGCTAGTCTCCTTGCACTTTCCTCCACAGTTGTTCGGGCAGTACTTCAGTCCGTGGAAAGTCATGTAGACATCCTCGTCGTGAGAGTAGCGACACTTCGATCCGAACTTGCAGAGGGGCTTCCCAGTTGAAGCATCCAGTCCATCCGCAGTCTTGAAGTGTGAGTAGCAAGGACGCTGTTCATCCGGAACCTGTGAAGCATGCTTGGACGACGCAGCAGCAGGCTTGGACGCAGCAGCAGGCTTGGACGACGCAGCAGCAGGCTTGGGAACTTGAGACTTCACAGGCTTGGAATCCGAGAGAACAGAGAACATGTTGGAAGACATCTTAGTAACGAGAGTTGGGAGAGAATGAGTTGTCGGTGAGTGTTGTGGAGGGGTGATTTATCCTTCTAGTATTCTCAAAAAATCACTTTTTCTAGGATTTTACCTTAGCATTTAGGCCTCCAAAGAAATCTTGGAGATATTGAAGATTGTCTCCTTTTCCTCATCTCCACGTGTAAAAGTTCTGTTGTTGAATAATTTCATAAAACTATTTCGTAATCTCTTTACGGAGATCTTTTCATTACAAGAGGATTCTTTTATCAGAGAGATTGCTGATTTCTCTAACAGAGAGATTTTCCTATTAGCTAAAGCTTTCTCATCTGGTTCGTATTGAATAATCTTTAACAAACGACCGAGACAATCTTCGTATAGATCATAAGATTCTATATTCCACGAAGAGAGAATTTCCGAACAGATATCCATATTTCGCGTCCGATAAAATATATCCACTGTTCTATTTATATCACTTGGCCATCCGGTAATTTTAAAAGTTCTCAGCATGGAGAGAATATGTGATGTTGAGAAATCATCTATAGTATCAGACAGATCGTTCTTATTGAAAATCTCTTTCATGAGTACATGACATACTTCGATATCGGTTTCGTATCTACCCTCTATTTTTTGTAGACGCTCTGTAGTCTGTTCTACTTCCGAACAATCTTCGAGAGTCCAGACTGAAACTCTCAAATCGGTATCTATATCGAAAGTTACATCAGTAGGATGAGAATTGATCTCTATATTTAACCACCCCTCTATATCTTCACGTGAAGGATCTTTTCCAGGAATATTGCAATACTTCCTCAGACTCTCCGTGTCGGTTTCGTCTCCTTTGAGGGTATGTAGAAGATACTCTACAACTATTTTTCCAGCCTTAATCTGAAGGTCTGATTCTGAAACGAGAAAATGCTTTCTCTTTCCTCTAATAGAAGAGACATCTATCGAATAGTATTGTGACATCTTGATTATGTTTAATTATAATTAAACATAATGAATCAATTTTAAGCATCAGTCTCGTCGTTGATCGCCGCTCTAATTATTGCTCTACATTCAGGACATAAATTAGAGATATCATCACGCACTTCATAAATTGATTGGCACTCACCATACTTAACGATAAATGCACTCATCATGGATCTGTATGAGTATGGACAGCTATTAAGTATCCTTAAAACCAATGGAAGTTTCTCTCCCTCATATTCCAAAAGACTATTGAATGTCTCGAGATTTTCGTCGACTTGTGCCATGACTGTATCGTTAATGATGTAAATTGTTCTCATGACAAGAAATCATTTTTAAAGATCTATTTAATTGTGTTTGTGGTATGCACATCCTCCATTTCCATATCGTTCTTTTAACTCCTCCAATTTTTCGATTGCGTCGAGAAGAAAATCATCCGTTTCAGAGGAATCCTTCTTTGCGTCAAAGTAAGGAGCACGAATAGTCTGTTTTGGATTAGCTTTAAACACATCAGAGAGATCATCGATGATCACCGTGTTACACGGATGATATCCTTTGAAATTATAAAGATACCGGAGATCCTTCGGACTATTTTCATCGTACAGTTTCTGAGACTCGTCACAATTGTTGTCGTAGAGAAACATCTTTATCTGGCGATCCTTCTTACCATCCATAATAATATTCTCTATAATGAACGATGCATAATCTCTCGATGCTGCTGTCCATACCGAGACATCAAAATTCTCAAATAGGTAACTAAGAAACTTTTTCAGATGAGGACGCGAGTAGACTCGGTAATACCCCTCCATAGTTTGATAATCAAGTTTACGTTTGTCGATATTTTTCATTCTCTTAATCTCCTTGAGGGACAATGAGGATATAATCGTGTTGTCAAGATCAAGGACCACGCTGAGCTTGGATTTTTTATTATGCGAATATCCTTTTTGTTGGGGGGATTCTACGTTATAGGATTTCGACATTACAGACAATGTACACGATTACATACACTAAATATTAAATTTATTCAAAACATTCGCAATCGTAACATTTGATACCCCGTAATCTTTTCCTAATTGAGTTTTTGTTACATCTTCATTGTTATATCGGTCATATATCTCTTGTCGTTGTTCGTCAGTTAATTTATGATGACGAGTTTTAAAATCTGGAGGAATATACGTCTCGTCAATCCATGATGTATTTCTTACAACATTATTTATACATGCGCGTGAAACACCATATTTTTCCATCATATCCTTTTCTCTTAATTCTCCCGAGCAATAATCTTCTCTGATTCTCTTTACTATCTCCTTGTTCAGTTTAGCAACAACTCTTTTAGTTTTCGTTGTCGGTTCAGATACGGTTTTAAATTTTTCAGATTTCTCACCGTACTGTATATTAGTTCGTTTTCGATGACAATACTGACACAGCATTCTACACTTATCGATCTCCTTCTGGATTCTTTCTGTGCTATAAGTAGATCCCGCCATATTACTTATCATATAACTCTTAGTCTCGACATCTATATGATCAAATTCATAAAATGAGAGAATAGTGTTATCGAATACATCGGTGCAGCCTTCCATTTGACATCCACCGATTTTTACCTTTACTTCATCGACATACTTTCTATTTCTCTCCTTTCTCTTTCGTTTACTCGCAAGTCTCTTATCAGTTTCATCGATATTATTATCTCGTTCTTCTCGCTCGATATCTCTTTGTGATCTTGTATGTCTCGCGTGACATTTTCCGCATATAGTTCTCACTTTATCAAGTTCGATAAGTAGACTTTCCATCTTGAGTATAGCCGTTACATTTTTATATTTCTCTTTCGGATCGATATGATCAAAATGTATATGACTCATATCATCGTCACCACATAGTTCACATTTATCTTTATGACTTTCAACAACATCTTTGGCTCTATTAGCTGTTGTTTTATAGCCCAGTCTCTGTACACGACAATCAAGACACATTTTAGTTTCTTGACCATTTCTCAAGTCTGCAAACTGTGATAGATTTTTTTCATCTTCACATATGTAACAGGTCTTGACTAATTCAATATAAATCTCTTCGTCCGACTCTACTAAAGGGTTTGCCATTATAACTATGAGTATAAATACATTTATAATTATTCAGTCCATATTCACTTTTGAATTGTGTGGACGAGCACTAATTGAGATAATTAATTAATTAATTATCTTGAGAATAATTAATTATGTCATTTAGAAAAAATCACTGTCGAGATGACTCGATAAACTCTTCCGATTCATGTAACTCTTCTGGTTCGGACTCGGACTCATCTTGTAACATTCGTAAATGTAAACCGCAACATTGTAATATACAGATAATTAACCAAGGGTGGTGTCCTCAAGGAAATTCAATTACGGGTGCTACTGGCCCTCAAGGAAATTCAATTACGGGTGCTACTGGACCTCAAGGAAATTCAATTACGGGTGCTACTGGACCTCAAGGAAATTCAATTACGGGTGCTACTGGACCTCAAGGAAATTCAATTACGGGTGCTACTGGTCCTCAAGGCGATTCAATTACGGGTGCTACTGGTCCTCAAGGAAATTCAATTACGGGTCCTCAAGGAAATTCAATTACTGGTGCTACCGGCCCGTCTAATGTTCTTGGATATGGATACGTATATAATCTCACATCTACTACAGTAGCGATCGAATCACCAATAAATTTTGATACCAACGGGCCTCTCCTTGGAATTTCTCATACACCATCTTCACCTTCGATTATATTTTCCGAATCGGGAGTATATTCAATTATATTTTCTGTATCAGGAACTCAACCTAATCAGTTTGCAATATTTATAAATGGTGTTCCTGATGGTTCGACAATTTACGGATCGGGAGCGGGAACACAACAAAATACTGGTCCATCAATAATTTTAATAACTTCAGGTGACGTATTGACTCTGGTAAATCATAGTTCAGCTTCAGCTGTAACACTGGATTCTGTGATTGGTGGTACACAAGCAAACGTAAATGCCTCTATACAGATAGTGAGAATCGCATAACTTAATACATCTCAAAACTCCGGGTTTTGAGAATCCAATACTTTCAAATTATATTGGTCAACCAACCAATATAATTTATACTCTCTTCCATTCCGCCTCCTTATTCTCCTCCTTCTTCCATACGGAGACAAGATCCTTAATCTCTAGAACCGTGAGTGTCTTCTTAACCGGAGGGGTTCGATGAGATAGCCATTGAAGGAACTCATTGATATTCTTCTCATTGTCGTCCATCTCAATAAAGAATCCCATAAACTCATTTCCTACAAAACAGTTACAGTTCTCATATCCACCACATTTTTGTACGCGGAGAAGATGTTCCCAGTTATTAGAAGAAGAAGACATTCAGTATCGTGGTTGATGTGAATAAAAGATAGATCCCGGTGACAGTGATTATCAAAGACATGTATGATACTCTGTCTAGTATAAAACATAACATCACTTTTAAAGTTCAACTTCAAATCTATCGATTCGTCCGGTACAAAGGCAGTTACCCAAATGGTATTCACGTCCATACATGTATTCGACTGCTCTCTTACTATCTCCTCGCAAGTTAAGAAGAGTGATACCATACGTCTTCAATTCACATTCATCGTCTCCCCACGTAACATGAGTAAGGATTTCAGGTAGATTCTCTTCTAATTCTGTAACAGGACGAGATTCCTTGGTAAAGGATCCGAGAACTGGTGTACGACTTTGTGTGTAAGTCGCATCAATCCAAATGGTACTCTGACCACGCAACTGGATTGGTTCACAAGAATGAGGTTGAAACGGACAATGTGCGTCGATGTAGTACCATCCGTTACAATGCTTTCCGACATTATGAGTTTTACCGTAGAGATCTATCTGTCGAGGCATACGATCGGCTTTAATAATAATCTTATTAATGATTTCTACCGATCCAATATTAGGCCATGCAGTGACATCAGGGTATTCTGTGATACAATTTGCATAAGCACCTTCAAGCTTCCCCTCTCCTGTAATTAGTTGAAATATAGCAGCTGACATTCTGATACTATAACTACACTTTCTTTCTTTAATACGGTTTAACGGCTCTTCTTATACGCCTCGATGAGTGTGATGAACGTATCGAAATAGGTCCAGATAACAGCGCGATCCTCCTTGTCGAGGAGAGTAGATGTCCACAATCTCTTGAAATGAAGTACCTTTCCTGTATCTAGCATTCCAAAGATATTGTTCTCTTCAAGGAAGAATTTATCATTTCGTTTGGAAATGATATCCTTGTGTGGAAGGACGTGATGAACGAAAGAATCGGCAATAGTCGCAACAGGTACCTGATCCTCAAAAAATACACGAATGATTATGAGATCTGATTCCTGGGGGAAGATGTCGATCAGATCATCGATAAATTGCATAATACCTCTTTTAAACCTCTGAAGAATATCAACAGACGATGGTGCGGGTTTAGACTTTGAAAGAACTACAGACATAACGAGAAAAGGTTATATAACAGAATATTTCTTAAACCTTCTGTTTAAGAAATATAATTACTCTTTGTCAACCTTATTGAATACAGCATATAGCCTCTTGACGAAGAAAGGAGGATTTTTTCTCGACCCACATTCCACTTTCAAGTGTATCAGCACACGTTTGTTGATTTTTATCCTTGAGAAGAACTTTGTCGTCGTGAACACCAATGACACAAACTTTTCTCCATTCACCGAGCATCCACACAACAACCTCGTCACCAATAGAGTACTCTTCTGTACCAACCATCACGAATAGGGAAGTGATACTCTCTTTTTCTATTTAGAAAAATACAGTTTTTACCTTATATCACTAAATACTTATTTTTTGTGATTTCTAAAAACGGTTGATCTATCCAATTGTAAAGAGGAGAATCTATAATTATAAAAATATCTCTTTTCATAAGGTCTAAAAGATACAGTCCAAAATTCTCAACCGTTGTTTTTGATATTTGGTTGTACGCTATTCTAATCATCTTTATTCCGCATTCGACAGCTGCATAATTTTTGATAAGATCTCTCTGTCTACATTCTTCAAATTTAACGGGTGTTTTGTGCATAAATTCCCCAAATTTAAAATGTTGAGCTCCATCAAATTCAAGATAGTACTTACATTCATTATAAGAAAATTCAAAATCGTATCTCAAATTACCTTTTAATATATTATTTTTTGTTTGTGTATCAAACTCTATATTTAATTTTCTCAACACAGCAATTATAAATTTTTCACCACCAGATTGTACGCAACGATTACACATCCCATTTCCTCTTTGTATACTATTAGGTCTAGGATTACACACGTGATTATCACTGCATAAACATTTAACGGGGGTCATGACATTGATATATTCTCCAACAACGTTTCCACCAAACTCTTTTATTCGATCATAAAAGTTTTGTTTAGATGTTTCCAAATCATTATTAGCACATATTCTACATATTCCATTTCCTCTTTGTATACTATTAGGGCTAGGATTACACACGTGATTATTACTGCATAAACATTCGATCGGTAATACACTATTGATATATTCTCCAACAACTTTTCCACCTAGTTCTTTTATTAGCTCATAAAAATTTTGTTTAGATGTTTCGGGGTCATTATTAGCACATATTCTACATATTCCATTACCATTACGCACACATCCGGGTCTTGGATTACATTTATGATTATTAACACATATACAGTCTACCGGTATATCCTTTCCTTTATATTCACCAACAACTTTTCCACCTAGTGCTTGTATCTGATTATAAAAATTTTGTTTGGATGTTTCCGAATCATTTTTAGCACATATTTTACATATTCCCTGTCCTTGTTGGACGCATCCAGGTCTTGGATTACATTTATGATTGTTAACACATATACAGTCTACCGGTATATCTTTTCCTTTATATTCACCTATAACTTTTCCACCTAGTGCTTTTATTCTCTTATTAAATCTCTGTGATGATTGCTCTAATGTGAACAAATTTATCATATCCGGTAGTAAGTGGTTTTTACATCTTATACCGTAGTCTTTTTGTTCATAATTATGAACGGCTCGTCGATTGCATATTTCACATTTATTTTTTATCTCTTTCTTTTCCTCCTCACAATCTGATTCAAAAATAATTTCCGCGAATATGGACATTTGAATAGTTAATTAACTATTCAAATAATACTGTTTGATCAATTTTTAAACAAACGACGTTTTGACTTGTCCATTGTAGTTATAGTATTTCATACTTTTTCCTAGTTTATTTCGCTTCTGTTCAATTTCAGTCAGATCAGACTTCTTAGTATTATAAGCATCCTTCAAGCGATCGACATTCACAAACGGTAACACAGCGACACCTTCAAACTCTTTCTTCTTACCATCTAAATCTATCTCAAAATCCGACGGATAAAAATCTGCAATAACGGAATCGTCATCTGCGACAAGATTCTTAAGCGCTGATGGAAGAATATCCACGCTTCCCGGAGGCATAACTGCCAATAATTGTTCGAACGATGAAAGAGGCCCTCTATTCTCAAATAAAATTTCACCGTCAAAATCATCCACACTCTCATACATATCCATAAAAAATGGTGATTTATGAAATGGATAAAACCATTGATAATCTGGGATCCCATCAATATAGTAACGAATCACGAACAACATACCCTTAAAGTATTCGTGACACACATCATATGGTTCCGTATCGTGAAGCTTCTTCTCATAGTACAGTTTTCTATATTTATTGAAGTCGAGTTTAGGAGTGGTTCCATTTCCTGATGAAGAAGAACTACCATCCTTTGACTCCTTCAAACTCTCAGTGATACAGGAAGCCAGAACCGTATCTGGAAAATCCAAACTTCGATCTTGTGACTTCGTCAAAAGTCTCTCTTTTTCTCCTTGAGCGAGTGAATAGAAAAGTTGACCGAGAGCCTTAGTGTTCAAGGACAGTTCTCCTGTTTTCTTTGATCGGTACACGAGATGTCCATGGTTTGTTGCGATACGCGGATACGTTTCCATCAGGACATCTAACCCATCGTTGGAAATCTCTAGTGATGGAATATGGGGGAGAAAATCATTACCGAGCATAAAACAGATTAGAATAAAATCGTAGATGAGTTGAGTATCAGTATATACATGTTCACCTGACCCCCATCGAAACTGTTTAATAATAATTTCCCTAAACTTGTTGACATCAACAACGAAATACTTGCAGTCTATACTCTTGTAGATATTTTCTCTGATAATGTAGATATTTGGATTCGGAAGTGATAGAGTCAACATTAGGAGATCTGCATCAGGTGAGTCGATGCAGAACGACATAGCAGAATTACTTTTCATATATTGAATAATCTTGTGTTCTCCCTCTCCAGGAACCTTCTCGTTGGAGAAGATCACCTCAAGATTTGCCCACTCCGGATTCTCAGAAAGTTGTCGTTGAATATTGATATGAACATACTTGGAGAGATTATTCATAAACTCACTTCCAGTAGTAATGCTGTTAGAATCGAAAGTCCGACTTTTATCTTTCGATTTCGCGGAGACAAATCTACGTTGTCGCTGCTGGCACATCTTTGCCATACAAGCAACTCCGTCCGTCGCAAAGATGAATCTCTTGGATGGATTCACAATCTTTCGAAGTTCATCGGTCTTTCTACACAATTGAGAGAAGATCTGTTTCTCATGAGGAGGTTCCCTTTGTTTCGGTTTTCGGTGAAGAAAGCTCTTCTTCGGATCCGAGTTTCCGTATCCATGTGCTTTCTGACACACGGGATGGATAATAGCATTGTTATCCAGAGCATAACACTCAACCTCCAGATTCAGATCCCTAAAAGTCTGTCCATGCTTCAATTTAATGAGACACTCCGGGTGAGTTGCGTTGATCCAGTAGAAGAGACGAGGAATACCCACGATTGCTGACCTGTACACAGGATTGGGTTTAGTAAACCGAAATCAGGAGTAGAATAATAATTCTTATATTATTCTACTGTTACTCACTTTTATATCTCTGAAAAAGTTCATATTATTGGGAAACAATTATTTTTATTGGGAAATAAAGTTAAGATGATTAATACCCTGAACTCTCCGACCAAAGTGAATTGTTAGTAATCTGTACAACGAGAACAAATTATGGGTAACGAATTTGATAAGACAGAAGTTAAAAGATTGTTTTCGGAGATCACAACCATTTCCGAAACTGGAAAGTTTTTCGGTGGAGAGGTCGCCTCTCTCACAAATATTGAGAGAGTTTGATATACTTTTTTCAATTTCAAATAGTTTTAGAAACGGGATTCTCTCTGAACTCCGAAAGTCATAATCCGAAAAGAATGCGTGATAGAGTATAAATCGGAGTTTTGACTTTCAGAGTTTATCTCTGATCTCCGAAATATGCGATTTCGGAAAATCGTATTACATAGTATGTAATAATATTACAATAAATTACATACTATGTAATACGATTGCGATATATGTAATTTATTGTAATACGATTGCAAGTTGTTGCAACCATACGATTGATATGCTGTAAACCGTAATTGACAATTCGGAGTTTTTCAGAGATCACACCCATTTCCGAAACCAGAAAGTTTTTCGGCGGAGAGGTCGCCTCTCTCTCAAATATTGAGAGAGTTTGATATACTTTTTTCAATTTCAAATAGTTTTAGAAAAGGGGATTCCCTCTGAACTCCGAAAGTCATAACTCAAATTTATACAGTAACAGAGATTATTTTCAACTTATGACTTTCGGAGTGTTTTTTGGATCTCTGAAAGTCTGATTTTCGGAAAATAAGATGACGATTTATTGTAATACAATTACATCAGATGACGATTTATTGTAATACAATGTTAAACGATTACAATAATATGTAATCCCAAATGTTTACTTGTGAATACTGCGGTAAAGAGTTGACAACCAAATCGGTTCTTCGAAATCATCAAGAAAAGGCAAAGTATTGTCTAGAAAAACAAAATAAGACTATTCGTCACGAAATCAAATGTAGTTTTTGCAACAAAGAATTTAGCGCAAAAAACAGAAAAGAAACACACGAGGCTAAATGCCCACATCGAATAGAGAAGGAGAGATTGGAATTACTTGTATTAAAAGAGATTGATACCGACCATAAATCTCTCCGTGAAGATTATAAAACTCTTGAAACAACCCATAAAACTTTGTCAGATAACTATAAAACTTTGTCAGATAACTATAAAACTCTTGATACCAAACATAATTCTCTATCTGAAGACAATAAAACTCTTAGTACAAAAATCGCCTCTCTTCTAGAAGAGAATATCTCTCTCAAACTTGAAAAACAGAGAGCAGACATATACTCTGAGTTATACAACAAAGAACAAATATTCGTTCACGAACAGAGTAAGAGATTGGTAGAGAAGTCAGGTGTTACCACAACAAACATCAAAGCAAAGAATATAACTATGAACGCTCTTAATCTCTCTCAAGAACGACTAGAATCGATTAAAGATACCTACACTATAAAACATTATGAACGAGGTGGAATAGGCCAAGCTGATTGGGTGGTTGATAATGTACTCAGAGATGAATCGGGAAACCTTATTTACAAATGTACAGATAAAAACCGGAAGAATTTCATTTACCACGACAATAAAGGAGATGTAGTAACAGACATACAGGCTAAGAAACTAAAAGAAGCCATACTTCCTATTATGAGTACAAAACTGAAGGAGTTCAAGAAGATCAAATGTGCTGAACTCGCTGAACAAAGCGACGATGAGAGTGAATTGTTAGAACAGTATAGTAATCTATACAACGAGAATAAATCCATGGGTAACGAATTTGATAAGAGACTAGTTGAGAAGACATATGACAGAAGTTAAATTCATAGTATTATGACTATTCATGAGCATTTATGTTAATAGGTCATTTGAAATAATGACTACAATAAAGATGTTTATGTATGAGTAAAATTTAACAAAGTCTGATGAGAAGTTAAAGTGATACGATTAGTTAATATCTCTATATTAACTAATGAGTCAGGATTGGATCCATATGTATTTCGTTGTGAATAGTTCACTTGATATGGGTAAAGGTAAGATTGCTGGACAAGTTGGTCACACAACCGAGAAGCTTATTCGTCGACTAGAGAAGAACCCGACAAAAAATTATTCAGCATGGAGAACATCTGGTAACGCCAAGATTGTTCTAAAAGCAAAGGAGGGCGACCTTGAGGATCTTATCAAGAAATACGATAAGATTTGTGAGTATGTCATCGATGCAGGAAAGACACAGATCACAGCTAACTCTCTAACTGTGGTAGGATTTATTCCTCTCACGTCGGAAGAGGTTCCTCCAGAGATAAAGAAGATGAAGTTGATGTGAGATCACTCCAATTTTAATCTCTGTTTCTCTGCCGACGAAAGAGGCGTGCGTGATTCTCTTGTGATGATGAATGGTGCATACGGATTATGTTGAACTCCGTAACATGTGTTATGAACATAAATAACATCTTTGTTGGATGTTAGTGATTCGATTGGTTCTTTCTTTGCCACCCAGCATCCTCGTCGCATTATAAAAGTTCCATTTGTTAGTGTCCAATCTGTATGGTAGTTCACGACAGGTATATGGAAACTCATGTTATTCACTCGAGCCATATACAAAAATTTTAAGTCGGATAGCTTATCCAAATTAAGTTTGTATTTATCCATAGTTTCCGTCTCTGTAGAGTTGACCTGCTGACGTCTGAATTCGATATAGTCGTGCGAATATTCCTTTGCGAATGCGATTAGGGATTCAGGTGGAATGTTGAACGTACTGTTCGGATAGAATGTTTGACATTCAATCGTGGAGTCGACCATACTACCGGAAATTTTCTCCACGATTTCATCCCTGGTTTTAATCTGTTCTTCGAGGATTCTTATCTTCTTCTCCAATCCAAGTATTCTATCGTTTTGGATCTTCTTCTCTCTTTCTCCCTCATCACATGGGATTTTCTTCAGCAACACATCGAATGATTCATCGATGCTCTCGACTCGACAAGAGATTATGATTCCTCCCTCAACATCACATTGCTTGTAATGATTACGACTGAATATTTTCTCGATTTGGTCGGGTCTCTTCTTAATATACATTCCGAGAAGAGATGTTGAACCCAATGCGTCGATCGTTATCTCTCCAGTATACTGTTCATGTGATCTTTCATACAAAAGAGTCCATGAATTCTGATCCTTTACTTTACACGAAATGGAATCATCAGATTCCTTGATTTCATCCTGATCTTCAACTTCGACCGATTCCTTGATTTCATCCTGATCTTCAACTTCGAGATCATACACTTCGATGATCAGCTGATCATCGAAGTTGAGATCCACCTTTTTACCGTTGACAACTTTGTGTGACACGGTTCTCTTCGCAACGTTGAGAAGATAGACATTGTTGGACTTGTTTTCAATAAAGTAAACCTGCCCCTTAAGTTCTCCATCCTTGAACTTCTTGGCTTGAATAGTGAGTGACATCGTTGAAAGTGAGTTAAGATCAATGATCGAAAGTGAGTGATATTCCCTTCATTAATATTTAAAAAATCACTTTTTATTCAACCCTGTCACGGAGATCGTTATACAACTCATAGATCCATTGAAGTTTTTTATTACTCCCAATCTGAAGACCTAAGTAGAATCCACTCTTACGACACTTGACTAACGCATTTTTACATCGTTCAATCTCTTTGTCTGTTTGTTTATGAGTAAATATCTCATTGTAATTTTTATTGGAAAGACGAAGGTTCGTTTCTTTGATCATGTTTAATAAATCTCTTTCGGATATATTAAATTTTTCAACGATATTAGATAGTGATAATTCCCTGTACAATCTCTGTTCCGAGAGATTGGGAAAATTAGGTTCTCTTCCTGTTTCAGGATTTTTACTTTTTATCGACATTGGAAATTCCTTTGTCAGATTAGAGACGATAAATGCGTATATTTTTTTCGGGATATCTTTTTCCTTGATACTGAGAACTGTATTACATTTATCAAATAGAAGGAATGTATCGATACCTTCGTTTACATCAGACACATTATAGACCTCCAATATTATCTCCATGTTAAACTTTGTATTAGAAGACATAATTCTTCTGAGAACTTCATGTCTATGTTGACCATCCATCAATCTGATACGACGTTGAGTATCTATTGCGATTTTAAATGTACCAATGAAACTTGGAGATTTAGACTGTTCTATATCAAATTTGAGTTTCTGTATATGCTCCTCATTCATCTCTCGATTGAATGCCCAATTTCGTGTATGGTTTGAAAACTCTCTTCCGTTGGCAACATAGATTGAGGGGGTTCCTTGATGAACCAATTCACCTAAATATGAGATATCGTCGGGTTTGTCGTCATCTTCAAATTCTATATCCGGTTCCTCGTCTTTAATAACAATAGACGATTCTCTCTCGGGAGTTTTACCAAAAATTCTATTTAACAATGATGCCATAGAATACTCATTGTTAAATAGAATTAGAATCATTTTGTATTCATTTTTGTATTTGTAATAAGAACACCGTCCTTGTTACAATAAGACATGTAATCAAAGACCAATTTTGAGATAATTGTTTTATCAATTTGAAGACTCTTTATCGGTGTCTTCTTTTTCAAAAGCTCCGGTCGGATACAATCCGACTTGTTACAACTTTTCAAAAGCTCTGGGTTCAAAATAGTATCGGATGATGGAATATCCAGAACCATATTAAATATCATAAAGTTATTATTAACTGGAAATCTCATCCAAGAGATAAAACGTACACATCCATCAACGACTGAATCTATCGTTAATGAGTTGAAAGTCTGTCCCTTATCGAGACTTTCAATCATATATTTTTTCAATTCATTATCTATTTCGATGTCAGAGTCTCTTCTTAGAGCCATTTGAATAGATAATGAGTCACATCCTTAAAGGTGTTTCACGATGAGTAAGTTACAAAATCACACCGGTTGATGTTCAAAGAGACAACGTTTAAGCGGAAGAGTTACTGAAAATGTCCGGTATCTAATGTACTTGATAATCCAACCTTTCATTTGAAAATGAGTGACGACGTCGTCACATACTCTTTCGTATTTTGAAGGGATAACGACATTGAATGTTCGTTTGGACGATGAATCTCTCGACGAAAGGAACAGATTCCGAAGTCGATTAAAATCGTTGTCGGACGGATTTGAATAGCAGACACCCATATTGTATCTGTTGTATTACAATAAGGTAATACAATTTTTATTTCATCTTCTCATTGATATTCTCCCTGTAGATATCCAGGACTCTTGCTGACGGGTTCTTCACGTTACCACACCATTTCGGAAGCCACATGTACGGAATAGTATCTGTGTTATGGGATTTGAACTCGCTCTCAAACCACATACGAAAATAGTACGCCTCTTTTGTTTCTGGTGTATTGAACGGATATCTCTCCTTTCGAGATTCAAATTCGGAATCGGTGATAGAAATGTTTGTGTAGTCCTCGATATATTGATACCAGGACTTAGACTCGTGAGAGATAGCATCCGAGAACGCGTTCTTTGTACGGATAATAATGTCGTCTGGAAGAAGACCGGTCTGAAAGAATGCCTCTCTAACAAGAGCCTTCTCCAGTTTGTTTGAGATTCCGAGTTCTGGAGAAGGACGCGGCATTCTCAATTCCGGATCAAGAGAAAGATAGAACTCTACAAACTGCTGATGCGAGAATGGTACACGTGCCTCTATTCCGTTTCCAGCAATACATCTATCTGCGCGAAGAGAGTCGAAGAGATAGATATCCTTTACTAATCGAACACACTCTTTGTGAAACTCGTCGGGAGATGGAGCATTGTGTAGATAGAGATACGATCCAGCCACCTCGTCCATGAACTCTCCTGAATAGATAACCTTGACATCCGTATTCTCTCGAATCCATTTGAGAAGAAGAAAGTGTGGAGTGGATGCTCTAACCGTCGTGATATCATAGCTTTCGATCGCTTTGATAATCGATGGAATAGATTTGATACCTTCAAATGGAATGAACGGAACAACAGTATGAATAGACCCGATATGATCAGCAACCTTTTGGGCGTAATAGACATCAGGGGAATCCGGCATACCGATACTAAAAGTCTTGATTCTCTTACCTTTCTGTTTCATGTAGTTTGCTGCGATAGCCGCGACCAGACTGCTATCAATTCCTCCACTAAGAAGACATGCAATCGGCCGATCAGCATCTAATCGGGACTCAATAGCCTCTGTGATAAGCTCTCGAACACGAGTTTTAATCTGTGGAAGGGAGAGAGTAACTTCTCGTGTGTATGTAGGGAGATACCATTCCTTCCAATCGATACCGGTTGAAATAACCTTATCTCTCGTCGAAACAGAGATTTTGACATAGTATGTAGGAGAGAATGTATGAACTTTTTGAGAAATAGGAATCAGTCCCTTCATCTCTGAACTGAAAGAGTACCCATGAACATCAGATGAATAGAACAGAGGACGAACACCCATCTGATCTCTAGCAGCGTAGAGAATCGTATCGTCTGTCAAGTTGTCAATCTCAACAACAATACATGCCCATTCTCCCATCAATAAAGAGATAGTCTTTTCAAATCCATACTTCATGTAGAGAAGAGGAACTACTTCACAATCGGAACCGGAAATCGGTGATAGGTTATGATCATCAATCAACGTCTTGTGATTATAGATTTCTCCGTTAGTAAGAGTATAAATAGTTTTATTTTGAGGAGTCTCGTAAACAAATGGTTGATCTCCCTTGGTAGAGAGATCCATAATAGAGAGACGATGAAATCCGATCTTCATCGGAATCTTACCGTTCAGTTCCAGATATTGCGATCTATCAGGACCTCTTTCCTTGATAGAGTTAAATGCGGAATAGTAATCGACATCCTTATGATGAAAACGTCCAAGTTTGCTAAGATAAGCCCAGATCCCGCACATGTTGTGTAAAGAGATACTTTATTTATATCTCTTTATACTTTTTCACTTTATTTCATTCGCCAGAACCAGGATCCTCAAATATACAAAATCTAATTTGTAATTGGAATCCCGGACATCGAACTAGTCGATGGATCGACACTCGTATCCTCCTCAACGAAAATGAATTCGGGTGGAGTAGTGTCATGAGTAACTTTCTTCCCTCTCTGTAGACCCGGAGGTCTTTCAGGTGAGGACTTTGCTAAGGAGCAGATATGAAGGGACGCATTAGTATCTCTATTCCAGTACTGGTTACAGGTTGTGCACCTTAACAAGCCATGGACTAGTGATTGATTCCCTCTTCTCCACGGACGAGGACATTCTCGCCACATAAACTTTTTATTCTCTCCTTCACACTGATAACAGGTACAAGAGGTTTTATGTTCATCTACTAAATAGACCTTGTAACCGTTCTTTCTAAAGATGTCTCTTATTCCCTTTCCAAGAGTTGGTTCTTTCCACTTCATCTGTCTTTTCTGTTCCCAATCACCTATCGCTATCACCGCTTCAGTTGGACCTCCGAACACGTTCTTAAAGTTACGAATCATCTTACTTTCCGATTTCTGTCTTAGAATATGGCCTCTCCACTTTATGGATCTGAATACCTCTTTCTGGTACACAGATCTACACTCCTCTTCAACTTCTCTCTTCTTAGATACGTATTCCATGAACTCTGTGTAGTCTGATGAAGTTGAACGGTAATGAGAGAGTTCCTCCTCTATACTCTTTACTGGTTCTCTTTGTCTATCCAATTTGTGTCGGTGGGCTCTCTTACAGCACTCCCTCTTTCTCTGAACAGCCGAGTATCGGAATCTCTTCTCTCCATCGGTACAGTGAATAAGATCCTCCTTCCCAGGATCGATACCAACTATAGAGGTGTAGAGATCCCTTGTAGAGAGAAATTCAGGTCCAGTAATATAAGGCTCAACGATATCATGAGTCTTTTCATCTAAACTCCCCTTGTGAAGAAGAATCGAGACTCCCTTACCATCTGTTTTTATCATTAGGAACTCATACCCGACTCTTTCGTATCTCTTAGTTTGTGGAAGAGAGTGAATAGAGAAGTATTCAGTCCATGTATCTCTAAAGGGTATTTTATTCTTTCCACTCTTATTGTTACCAGTAATTCTTTGTAAACACTCACCATCGAGAGTGATGTATGCAGGGATTAGAGACCTTCGTAGAGGAAAGATATTTAATCCGAGACTAATTGCGGGTGAAAGATACATCCATGGATTACATTTAACATCGTAGCGCACTGTACCATTCTTCAATTCTCTATTACCGTAAAGAAGAGTCTTTATCCGTCCTATAAAATCTGTGTATTCATCTCCACTCTTAAGAGTATTCTCTAATACGTCTTTCTTAACAGCTTCTAGTTTTTTATTAAGAACTTTTCTTTCGTCTCCAGAAACCAATTTCAATCCGAAGCGACGGTCGATGTATTTTCTTAATTTATCTATAAATGAGGTCTTGATAAGGTTCTCGTAATTTACTATCATATCCTCCGCTTCGTACTTGAGGAAGTTACCAATGTGTTCGCATACGGGAATTTCTATTCTTCCTTCTGGATCGTAATGTTTGGTGTAGTAGTCTCTCACTTCTAGACACAATTCCTCATTCTTCTCAGATAGAGTACCTCTCTTTTTTGGGGTGTAGAAGAGCTTAAAACAGACATTGATAAAGTTTGTGTTTAATTCCGGAAGAACAAAGTTGTTAGTCTCCAAGTAGAGACAATACGCTTTTATGAAAGCGTATGTGTTATACACTATTCGGTTTATCTCTAGAACTTTTAATTGGATGTCATCTACCACTGAAGAATCTTTTCTAACAATAGAATTTAGTCCTATTTTAAAGGACTTGTAAGTGTATTTCTTTCCTCTCATCTTAGTCTAAACTAATTATCGTTTAAGTCTCTTTAGCGAGAACCATGAACTTTCCTTTGTTGAAAGTGACCTTGGTGATTGTGATTGACACAGAATCTCCGACTTTCTTCGTCGACCGAGAATTTGCTCCGACAAAGATATCGACAGGTTCATCCACATAGAACCCGTTTGATGGGACATCTTTGACTGTTGTTTTCACCTTCTCTCCGAGAATCGGTACATACATCTTCACTTTCAGGATCACGGTATATCTTGTGAATCCTGTGTTATCAAACTTTATCTCTCCCTCATCATCTATCTTGAACTTTTCCACAGAGATAACCAGACCGTGTTTCGTCTGAGTTCCTGTTACAAGAGATGATGCTCTTTTCCGGATCTCACTCTCGAGATCATTCCCGAGAAATTTGGGAGGAATTCCGACATTTTTGATTCGCATAAGTTTCGTGATATAACCCATGTTTGATGCGATGAGAACAGAGGTTCTTGTAAATAAGACTTCACTATGTAAGAGAAAATCAGTTTTCATTCTCAAGAAAGATCCATTCATCATCCTTCATCTTTTCGTATGCAGCATATGCTGCATCCAGATCGATCTCTTCGAGACGCATTTTCTTGTATTCAGCGTACACAGCATCGATATCAGGAATCTCTTTCTCATCTTCATATTCGATCTCCTCCGGAATCTCGTCGTCATAGTAGTATTCATACGGATCATCTTCCACTTCCAGATTATTGAGTCTGACCAATCGGGTATTGATAACTCTCTTCTTGTGAATAGTCAACTCGTTCGCTATTGGAGACCCACACATTCGATGTCCGTGATATGCACAACGCGGTCTCTTTTTTGAATCAAATCCATCGCGAAACGTACGACTGTAATTTCTCGCAGAATACCCCCATTTTACCCCCGCAGGCTTACACATCCCTTCTCCTTTCTTGGGGGTGAATGACCAACAATTAGGTCCATTATCACACACAATTCCTTTTCCATGGTGTGTAACACTATTCCTGACACGTCGGATGGTATTACTAGATGAGATACCGCGAACTTCTTTGGGCTTCATGACGTGACGATGGAAGTATATTACTTTATAACAATAGTAAATAAAAATTCACTTGTACAACTACAGTATTTTATTACAGAATTCTGTAATAAAACATTCGGATTTCAATTATGAAAGTTGGAACCGTTAGGCAAGGTTGGATTCACCAACCCGGAGCTTTGATAAGTTGGAACCGCTTAGGCAAGTAGGATAGGATACTGGAGCTTTTGATGTTAACTCATTCTATACGCGTAAACACTCATCTCTTTCCTCTTACCGACAAATCCCAAAAATAGAGGGTGTTTTGATGTATCGATCTTAATTCCGGTCTCCTCTGCAAACTCTCTCATTGATGCATCACGAGAGTTCTCTCCTCGATCAGTTCTCCCCTGAGGAAATACAATGTCATAAGTTGTATATCCACATCCAGGAGCCTCTATGCCTACAATAGCGAACAGATCCTTGTCATTCTTAAATTCTACATTTGTGACGAGAAGATCTCGACACTCTTCTCCACAATATCCTGGGTGAAGGAACTCCTCGTTGGGAATTATTGTCTGCACTTCAGGAGTGAGTCTAAGAGCGGATACAGAAACTGAATCCTTCATCGGTATCGCAAAAACATATTTCATGTAATCTTTTTCGCCCGAATCCTTTCGTTTTGAAATAAGATCGGTGAGTACAGATTGACTCCCGACACACAATAGGCATGACCGATCCATAATGAAACAGATTGTTTATATTCTTATATCTATAGATAGAAATCGTTTTTTTGATATGTCATCATCGAAGATAATTTCTACATTTCAACATCATCTTTTCGTCCAACTATAATCTCGACAATACCACATGGATATATAACCTTCCCATTATTCATATAATCGATAAAGGGAATCTCTCCCTTCTCATACACATTTACCTGTCGCATCCATTCACATTTTTTAAACACGTCAAGCCCTGGGAACTCATCCCATTTTGGAAATGTACAGAGAAATTCAACTTCATTTTTCGATTCGATACAATACACCATAACCTGTTCCATAGCATGTGTCATAAGAGACTCGTCGAATGGAGGATTCATATAGACTTTAGAGATTGGCCACTCTCTCTTGTTAAAGAATGAACCCATGGATCCGAATGGTTTTTCAAGATCGGGAAAAGCCGAACAAAATAGATCGAAGTAATGATTGAATGCTGACGCAAAAGCCTCACATCCGTCAGAAGGTTTAGCCATGTCTTTGTAAACACGAGCCAGACCATGATTCGTCAACTTGAGATAATTATATCTGATGTTCAGAGCAAGAGCATATTTTATCGATTTTGGATTCTTCTTTGCGAGACTAGAGATGTCATCATATTTCCAAGTACCGTACATAATTTTATTACCCGAAAGAGAAACTTGACGATCCGGCCGAAGAACTTCTCCAGCCATTACAGTAGATCCGAGAGAAAATTTCTCCTCTAATTCATCGATGAATTTCTGTGGATCTCGAGACGATTTGTTGTAAACGAAATCCCTCTTCAGCTGGTCCTCTGCAAGAGGAGAACGAGTTTCAATAAAAATAGGATCATCTTCATCTGTCTTGGTGATAATCTTGTTGAACAGATATCGAAGAAGGAGATGACAGATCTCCTTATATTTCAATTCCGGAATCTCCTTGGCAGCCCAATCAATAATCTCCTTCTCGTAGATTCTCTTTCGGAGAAGTTCGGTTTCGATCAATTTCTCTTCTGGACCCGATGGTTGTTTTCGTGAGGGATTTGACATTGTTCGGTTTGGTTCTAAAATGTAGATATAGACTCTACATTTTAGATATTCATTTTTCAGATGTTAATTCTTCTGATTACACTTGAAGAGTTCAGTATTCTCTCTACATACGTTACAGTAAAAATCCTCTCTCTTCTTATTGTACACATATCCCACACCATCAAGATATCCACTGTATGAACTACTATATGACCTCTTGTCTCGACAAAAACAACACCCGTTATCCATCATACAGGTCTTGTGTACATCATCACAGTTGATTCCTCGACATCCCGAACAGCAGTTTTTACCATCTATTCCTCTTCTCTGAAGATTTCGCGGTTCAAACTCCTCGATACATATATCACACTTAATCTTCGGATGACAGTCACTACACAAACGTTCTTTAGTTTCTTTATCGAAAGGAATCTCCTCTCTCGAGATATCATTGCACTTCTCACATTTAAATTTGACATCACACTTTTGACAATGGTCCACACTCATATAGAGATCAACATTAAATCTCATGATTCGAGTACTTTTGACACAGCAAGGACAGTTGAAAAAGAGCTTTCCCTTATTCTGAGAA
Organism: Candidatus Colwelliibacteriota bacterium; assembly: GCA_028710275.1. GTDB lineage: Bacteria > Patescibacteriota > Minisyncoccia > UBA6257 > Colwellbacteraceae > STB-63. The sequence goes on from JAQTUL010000001.1 coordinate 28,194, forward strand.
ATACATTCGTAGCAATAATGATCTGGATTGAACTCTTGACAAGTCCATCTCCGAGAAGACTGAAAAGATGTCTTGCACTTATAACATGAAGGCATTGTGTAAGAATGAATTATATTCAGATATTATAAACGTTTTCATTTTTACCACAACGCACCAACACCATCTTCATATTCACACAATTCATCGTCGTCGTCGTAACTCACATCAAAATTCTCGACGTTCTCGTCATCTTTTAAAGATTATCTCTCCACCACTCGGGAGTTGTTTCATGTCGTCATGTCTGAATTTGGAGTATCATGTATTGAATATGAATATCTCCTGTCGTGAAAAGAACGGCATCTCATTGGTGGAGATTCTTCAAAAGAGACACTCATCTTTCTATGTACAGAAATACATAGAAATACGGAAATTAATTGTAAATCTAATTTAACCTAATCTTGTCGGACGTTTTGAGAATCTCAGAAATATTCTTCGAGATTCTACTGATAGTGATATCAGAGAGTTTCACCATCTTACTGAAGTTGAGGGACGTAATATTACCACCTATAAGTCTAAAGTAATAGTAGACCAATCCGGAAATAACAGACTGTGGGTTTGAACGATTAAGAAGTTTAGATCTGTTGTGAATACGAGTATACAACGCGGTGACTTTTCCAATGTGCAATTCGTTCGCATTGAACTTGGCCATGACTGGAGGGATGAAACTGATAGGTGATATGTAGATGGGTTTTTTATTCTTATTCTTTTTATTGAGATTGTAGTATGTTAATCCTTTCGACACCTCCTTCTTCGACAACTCAAACTTCTCTCTAAGAACCTCTGGGTTTTGAGCTTGTCCCTGATCTTTATAAGCATTAAATATACAGGCAAAGATGATTGCACGACGATAATTTCCTCGTCTGATCTTACCATCGGTAACTTCCATATATGCTATATTAGCATACTCACGGATAGCGAAAGGAAAGTCGTATTTCTCAATATCCTTATAGATGTTCTTCTCCTCAATCTTTCGGATATGACATCTACTCGGGTCCGATGAATGCTTACTATCATTGTCACCGTAAAATCTCCATTCTGGTTCAAGAGAGAGTTCCTTATAAATCTCTATACCACAATCAGAACAACTTTCAACTCCGTTCTCATTAACAATATTTTTGTGAAGACAGATCTCTGTAATATCCTTTTCGTTTAGTCGAGTATACTCATCGACATTCAAGGCTTCCACCTCATCTAAACTAGAATAGTCCTCCTCTTCGTATTTACTATCGTCAAATATCTCTTCGTCGTCTGACCCCTGAAATGTGACATCATTATTTTCTGACATTGTGTGTGAGCTAATAGTAGTTAAACACTCTTATGTCATTAAATCGTTTTTGTAATCGTTTAATGACAATTGACAATGATAAAAATAGATTTCGATATTGATATATATATATTTATCAATAATCATGAGTTCTGTATACCATAAAAAGGCTATTCCTCAAGCTCTACGACAACAAGTATGGTTGACTCGTATCGGAGAGAAGTTCAGTGGTAAATGTGTTACTCGATGGTGTAAGAATAAGATTACAGTGTTCAATTATGAATGTGGCCACGATAAGGCAGAGAGTAAAGGTGGAGAAACAGTATTGGAAAATCTCTATCCTATTTGTCGACAATGTAATGGATCGATGAACAACCAGTATTCTATTTCCGACTGGCAGAAGTTCGGTAGTGCAAAGAGAGGGTTCTGTTGTTTTTCAAAAGCTCGGTAGGATACGATCCTACTTATTTCGTCTTAGTGTATGTCTTCTTACTAATTCCTTTTCAAATTCGACACCCATCGTTTTATTCTCTTCATGAATATTTATACACATCTGTCTGGAAGCCGTCATAAAAGGGAATTGGAACAATTTAAATGTTCCATATTAATGAAAATGGGAAAACTTCAATAGTTCCTGTCCAAGTTGAACTATCTTGACAAGCTATTAATATTTGATTGAATGTAGTACTAGAAGAAGCTTGTAATATTTTAACTACGCCATTATTTTGTCCAGGAATGATATTCTATACCGAGGTATTTGGAGAGAATCTCACAGGAAACGCAGATGTAGATTGCCAAATACCAACAGATCCCGAAGCAGTTCCTGTTAAAATTGTCGACATGTAAAATGTGACGACTCTCCCTACTCTAGTAATAAAACAGTTTATAGTTGCTGTCGTAAGAGGACCAGAAAAGGTTGTGAATGATTCATCCGGCCTGTATCCCCTGAGAATAAGAAATATCACTTCGCAAAAAGTGAAAAGAATAAAAATGCGATTTGAAGAAAATAATTGTATCTTTTCTGCAAAACGAGGAGGAGATCAAATGAGATTCCGGATGAAGAATTTGTATTGTATTTGGATGTGATGTGTATGAGTTAATATAAAAAATTAAATGCTGTACGTAAAGCTGGAGTACACAAAGTCGATTGCTCCTCCGGTCGGGAAGTATCCTCCTGCTGCTCCGGGATAAAATATATTCATAATTCCACTTGTACTGATGTACATAGTACATGCGACTATCGACGGATTCAGTGATAGTATTTGCATGTACACAGTCCCGTAACCGTATACGGATGTACTGTAAAACTGACTCGGGAGAGCGGATGTCGCTCCGTAGATTTGGTTTGCAACAGGTAGATTTGTTCCCCCTGTAAATCGGATCGACAGGGTGACTTTGTTATTAATCCTCATCAGATTGATCGGAACGGTAACATTTCCCACACCGGTAAATGTAAACGATGCTGAGTAATCCTCGAAGTATGTCATGGTACTTCCTCCTCCACTCAAAACGAATGACCCAGCCGTTACGCTTCCAGGAGTAACTACGTTCGTTGTTGAACCATTACCCAAAAACACCGTATTAGAAGCGGTGATGGATGCTCCATATCCAAGAGCTGTAGAGTTGGTCCATCCACCATTATTCGTATTCGAGTATGATCCGAGGCACGTATTGTAAGATCCAGTCGTGAATAAAGATCCAGCACTATATCCCACACCCACATTTTGCTGACCTGTCGTGTTATTCTGTAACGCGGTATTTCCGATCGCGATGTTTAGCTGTCCTGTTGTATTGGAGTACAAAGTATTCACTCCGACTCCCGTATTATCATTCGCGGTTGTACTCGTAAGAGCGCTGACACCGATCGCGGTGTTATATCCACCAACACCACCAGCTATAAGAGCACTCGTTCCCACAGCAAGGTTTGAAGGTCCATTTCCAGTATTAATATCCAATCTTCCAACCATCACAACTCCTCCTGTTCCTTTGATTCGGAACAACTCATTGCTCCCGGTTGAAGATGCCGCTGCATAAAAAACATGATCGGCTGTCGTTCCATCTACTTGAAATCTTAATATTCTTGAACCGATACCGAACCCGTAAAAGTTGTGTTGTGTTTGATCGCTCGAAGTTCCACTATCAAACAGAGCAATCATCTTGTTTTGCCCGTTGTTGTTCATGTAGATGTTCTTCTGTGATGTAACTAGGCCCCCATGGGAGATCCGAAACAACTCGTTACTCGTCGTGTTTGAAGTCGCCCCATAAAACACATGATCATCCGTGAGATCAGTTTGGTATCTCAATTGACCCGCTGTTATACCAAACCCATCAAAGTCGTGTTGTGTTTGATCACTCGAAGTTCCACCATCGTACAAAGCGATCATTTTTAGTTGGTAATTATTGTTCATGAATAGATTGTTTGTAAGTACCGTGTATCCGAGGGTTTTATTAGTCAGAGTTTGAGCTCCTGTCGTTGTAACCAATGTATTTGTAGGTACTGTAGCTCCTGATATAGTTAACGAATTTAAAGTTGCATTGGACCCTGTGAAGCTCGTAGATGATAGATTTGTGAAACTACCATTAGTTCCAGTAAAGTTAACAGTCTGTAGATTCGTACTTGTTATATTCGTAATTGTAGCAGTAGACCCCGTGAGTGAAGTTATAGATGCATTAGTTCCTGTAAAGTTCGTAGTCTGAAGATTAGTACTTGTTATATTTGTAATTGTTGATGTAGACCCCGTGAGTGAAGTTATAGATGCATTAGTTCCTGTAAAGTTCGTAGTCTGAAGATTAGTACTTGTTATATTTGTAATTGTTGATGTAGACCCCGTGAGTGAAGTTATAGATGCATTAGTTCCTGTAAAGTTCGTAGTCTGAAGATTAGTGATATTAGCGTTAATTCCAGAGAGAGAAGTTATAGATGCATTAGTTCCTGTAAAGTTCGTAGTCTGAAGATTAGTGATATTAGCAGATGAACCGGTAAGAGAAGTTATAGATGCATTAGTTCCTGTAAAGTTAACAGTCTGAAGATTAGTACTTGTTATATTCGTAATTGTAGCAGTAGACCCAGTAAGCGAAGTTATAGACGCGTTAGTTCCTGTAAAATTTACAAATGACGCGTTAATCGCATTAAGAGAATTAACGTATACATTTGTACCTGTAAAATTTGATACAGTAATATTCGTAAATATACTATCATTCGATGATATATTACTTGCGGTGAGAGACCCAGTAATACTAAAATTTCCTGTAACGTGACCACCATTTAGAGATATTCCAGGGAAACTTGGTGTATCAGTAGTCGAAAGACTCTGATTTAATACAATTGGTGTTCCTCCTGGTGGTTTTAAAACCCATGATGATCTATCAGAACTTACTTGAATATATCCTGACCCAGTAATTCCTCCTTCCATCACTTGAAGACCCGCTCCAAATCCCGAAGCGACTGCTCCACTCATATTCAATACAATATTTTTATCTGTAACAGCTAAGTTAGTTGTATTTACAGTGACGAGAGTTCCTTGAACGATAACACTATCACCGATGCCTCCAAGATTAATAGTGGTAATTCCGGATGTTGTTCCGACATTAACAAATTGTATTCCAGTACCACATCCTATATTTATGGATTGTGTTGATGAGTTATTACCAATCGATAATGTAGCCCCAACACTATCGATTGTGTTTGTAAGAATCGATGATGATGAAATATTCGTAATAGATGCATTAGTTCCGGTAAGTGATGTTATTGTAGCATAAGTTCCTGTAAAGTTTGACACAATAAGATTATTAATATTAGCAGAAATTCCATTGAAATTTGCAGATAACAGATTTGTACTTGTCAATGTTGTGATATTAGCAGATGAACCGGTAAGTGAAGTTATAGATGCATTAGTTCCTGTAAAGTTCGTAGTTTGAAGATTAGTGATATTAGCAGATGAACCGGTAAGTGAAGTTATAGATGCATTAGTTCCTGTAAAGTTCGTAGTTTGAAGATTAGTGATATTAGCAGATGAACCAGCAAGTGAAGTTATAGACGCATTAGTTCCTGTAAAGTTCGTAGTTTGAAGATTAGTGATATTAGCAGATGAACCAGAAAGTGAAGTTATAGACGCATTAGTTCCTGTAAAGTTCGTAGTTTGAAGATTAGTGATATTAGCAGATGAACCGGTAAGTGAAGTTATAGACGCATTAGTTCCTGTGAAGTTAGTAGTTTGAAGATTAGTGATATTAGCAGATGAACCGGTAAGTGAAGTTATTGACGCATTTGTGATTGTAGCAGTAGACCCAGTAAGAGATGTTATAGACATATTAGTTCCGGTAAAGTTCATTACGAAAAGATTATTAATTGATGCAGATGTTCCTGTCAAATTATTTGTTATCAATACATTTTCAAATATCGGATTTGACCCAGAAAATCCGGGACCAGTGGGACCAGTTATCCCGATACCAGAACCTCCAGTGGGACCAGTTTCTGATGAAATCACTATAAAATTATTATTTTGAACTTGTTCGGCTGATACTAAGCCTACAATTGAAGTCAATTCGCTTCTTGCCGGCAAACTAAATCGTACCTTAAAAGCCATTTAATTATTCAATAAAAATATTAAAATAATTACATAAAGATATTGAAAATATCTTTATAACATGATTAATATTAATTGATTAATATTAATCCCTAAACTCTTTACAATACATTGAGTAATAATATCGGGTCGGATTGTTTCGTGTAGTCTTAAAATTGTATCTTCTGTGGCAAAATAACAGTCCATGTCTATAGAACAGTCGAGACCATTCATTTTTTGATCTGTAATCTCCATGATAGTTTTTTATAAAACTATCTACAGGGTCTTTGAGTACAGTTTCAAAAATGCAATGTTCAATATCGATAAGCATCTTTATAAGAACGCTATCACAATCGTGTTCTCTAATAATAATATACCCTCCTGGTTCTAGAATACGATATAATTCCGAGATAACTAAGTCTGGATTCTTCATGTGATGAAGGGACTGAAAACATGTGACTAATCCAAACTCCCCGTCGTTGAACGGTAGACGATGTCCCTCTGATATTTTCAAATATGTTATCTCCTCTTTCTCTGTTCGATCGTTATCCCACCACGAATCAATATCTGCACACACAATTTTCTCTTTTGAAAGATGGAGATATTGTCCAATAGCAGATGTAATCTTTCCATCACCTCCTCCGAGATCAAGATACTTTTTAGGACGTCCATTGTAGAATCTAAAGATATCCTGTTGTCTTGCACTTTCCCGAGATTCTCTACCACGTCGAGGAATCCATTTTCGAACCCTCTTATCTCCACTTATCGGACTACGTTCGGGAGATCTCGAACTACTATTTTCACTATGTTGAATTTCCCTGATAACATTTCTAAATTTGGAATAGACTGTCTCATCAGTATCCTTTATATTTGTTTCCGATAATAGTTGTTCAACTCTCTCTCGTGATAGAAATCGTCTCAAATTTTTCGATAGAAGATCGACGAGAATCTCCCTGTTCTGTAAACGCATATAAGAGATCTGTGTTGTGTAGATAGTTTTTATCAATGTTAAAAGTGGTAGTTTTGTTCGCAGGGTCTCCGCTATTTTCTGAGATGAAACTTCGTCATCTGAAATCAGACTGTAATAATTAATAAGATCCATCAAGTACTTATAGTAAATAATATTTAGATTTGCTATAAATTCAGTTGTTTAATTGTAAGTCTTCTCTAATCTCTTATCAGATATCAGGTCTTTAAAGTGTTAGCAATGTCACTAGTTCGTCAACAATTGGTTTTCTAACCTTTCCGATAGATTTCTTAAGATTAAGAAAAATAGCTACAGCATGATTGACTTGTTCATCAGCAGTTTTCGAATTATCGGATGCCTCCTTTTGCTTTCTCTTATCACCGGAATCGTGAAGTTCCTCTGCAATAACCTCATCAATATCCTCATCGTATTCATCATCAGAATCACTATCCGATGATTCTCCAACAATAAGAACGTCATCCTCTTGATAGATCCTATTGATAAGAATTCGATAGATCTTAGTTATTTTCTTAATCAACGGGTCATAAAGAGCATCCATAAGTGCTCTACACCTGATATCTTTTTGAAGTCCCTCGACGTCGTAATAATGAAATACCTTCTTTGAAGGATCTGCGCAGATATACACAATATCAGTTGGTGTGTCATCATCACGAATAACATATGTGTGAATAAAATCTATAATACCTTTGTAACCTTTTTGGAATGTATCCTGAGTATAATATTCATTCACTAACGATTCCAATCTCTCCTCTGAAAGATCCAATTGAGCCATAGTATCAGATATGATTTTATCACCCTTACGAATCGGTTTCAACGGTTGATAATAGATTCCGTTATCGTCAAGAATACTTTGTAGAATATCGATATGATTTAGATATCTTACACAATATGCGCATCCGATAGATTCTCCGTGAGGAAATTTACACTCATCACTTGAAAGGTCTGATTTCGACGAAGACATAGTTGTATGTGATTTTTGGACTTTATGAGAACTCATAAAAATTAAATAATGAAAGATACTTTTAAACAGGAATTCAATTTAAAAGTACAATGTTTAGTCTTTGTTATGAGATAACTTTAATGCTGTAGAACCAATATCCTGAATATCGATCCTCCTCAAACAAAGATTTTGTGATCTCAGCCTCTTCTAATGTATCGAACAGTCCATGTATCGTTACATCATAACTATCACTGCATCGATATTTCCACACATATCGTAATCACCGCTGTGGTGTTGAACAATGATGTAAGACATTTAGTAGGTTTTGTGACTCTCTGTTATTGTCTTACGACATGAAGGACACTTATTCTCACTTTTTTTAATTGTATCTATACAGGCCATACAATATCGATGACCACACGGAATAATAATACAGTTGATCTTATTTTCCATACAGATACCACAGGTTTCAAGTTCTTTTATTCGCTTGGTTATCTTAATCTGAAGCGATTGCATGATCTCTTGAATACCATTTAACGTTTCCGTGTCTAGATTTTCAGGATCGATACTCTTAATCTTATCTATTACTGATCCATTCTGTGAAGATGAAGATGAAGCTGCTGCAAGTACAATTGGTTTGGAAGAACTACTTGAACTACTTGAACTACTTGAACTACTTGAAGAAGACGATTCTGATTTGGTCGACTCCTCCAGAAGTAGTGTAAGATTATTATTCACCTCATGTGATTTTTGAAGCTCGGTTTGAAGAGTTTGAATAGTATTCTTATACTTTATCAAGTAGAATTCATCTTGTCCAAAGAGTTTCTCGTAAATTCCCTGAATCATCTTCGATTCGTTATGTTTAAATTCGCAAGATGTGATAGTGATGTTTATCTCCAGATTGCGATTGGCGTCTATGTATGTGTAAAGTTTAGATATATCGATCCATGATCCATCTCCTCTCAAATTAGGATCTGGAAATATGTATACCCATTTCGACACCTTACATCTATTACCATTTTTATTGATAACTGCTCCATTCCATGAGAGAGTGATTTCAGAATATCCTTTTCCCGCGGTTAATCCAACAAACAGTTGAAGATACTTATCCGTGACCATAAGACAGACTTTCATTGTAAAGGCCTGATAATCGAATGCAAAGTCCTTTCTCCATCCGGGAATAATCTGATCGACATTCTCAACAATTCGAAACATTCTTTGATGATGATTGCTCTTTACAATTTGACCGATAGTTCACTTTTATCTATCATAAATACTCTAAAGAGAAGATGTTAGGTTTAACAACCTCTCCAATGAGTCGTAAGAACAACCCTAAGCGTCGTGGATCTCAGCCCAAACTGGATGAATTCCCGGATGATTTTGATGACAGTTATTTCCACAATGAGTTGGTGGAAACTAACCGAAAGATTCCAGTCCTTCGAAACGTGGTCTATCGGAAGGTGAAGGACGCAGTTACTTCTCGAGTAGAATCTTACGGAAACAACTCCGCACCTCTTTCTGATAAGTTTGATGTTGATTTTCTTACCGAGGGATTTTCTGATTTCGAATGGGCTGTAGTTCGCGAAGAGATTATGTCTCAGGGTATTGAAGTGACTTCTGAGTTTAAGGACGAGAAACTATTTGCTATTCACGTTCATATTGAACGTGAAATCAGTCTCACTATGACGATGAAGGAGATGGAGATTCGTGACGGTGATGCAAGTGACAGCAGTGACGACGATTGTGAAGATAGTATCTGCAAGGGGGAATGTGAAAAGAACGAGTAAATATAAATTTCTGTATTTCATACACAAATTTACTGATTGATTTATCGAGAGGGTGACATCTGTTGATGCTCTCCGCTAAGAATTACTACTCCAGTCGTAAATATATTGAACATCGGAAGAATATATCCCAAAGTCTCAGTCATATTGAATTGCGTCTGAAGAGTTTCAACATCAGATGTGTATCGATCGATCGAAGTACGCATTCCTCTAATGAACAACACCAAGACAATAGTGAGCGCCATGTTGATATAGATCATATGATCTAATTTTTTGTGAAGATCGGTCACCGGTCTGTGATTGACAATCTTTACCCCGAACATAAAATAGATAAAAGCAAGAAGAAGATAAGATGCTATCTCAAGACGTTTAAAATTTGTTTTCACTCCGACAAGATCTCTCTTGGTCAGACTGGCTCTAGTTGCGGCAACTAGAGCCATAATAGAAATATACAAGATCAATTTTACAACGATAACACAATTCCAAAAGTTCTTAGAAAACAACATCTTAAAGATGATAAAGAAATTAATTTTCACATCTTTATAATCTCATCGTCAATATCAAACATCACAAACTCCTCTTCATTATTTGCTATTAAGGAGAAGATCTCTAAAGCTGTATCGGAACTATGACCATCTATTTCGATTAGAGTTAATTGGTCGTTGTACAGAATTCTACACTTATCAGAGACATGAACAACATTGAATATCTCATCTATATTCATTTCACCGATAACCTTATTTTCAGACATCGAAATTGTTCTATTTGTTTTTATAGATTTGATCCGCGAATAGATCTTTCTCCTTACCGCTTTCTTATCACCTGAAGATACTAGTTTGTAGACATTCAAAATATTTCCCTTGTTGTCAGAGATCCAGTAGTGATGTGTAGTCATCTATAATGTAGATTATAGATGAATTCTTTTAAGTCGAGTTGAGTTGATTAATCGATACACCCCGCTCTAGCAATATCCACTTTTCTACCTACTCCTCCTCCGTTACCATCATCTGGACCACAATACCACTTCCAGAAACACTGAGACTTGTCTTTCGTGAGAAGATATAATCGGTACCAGTTTCTGATTCGTAGAGACTTCACCTTGATTCTAAATTTCTTGAGCCTATTCAAATGCATCTTTTGAAGATATAGATTGTATTTAAATTTATTCATACTCAAATACTCCCAATCCCATGGTTTCTCCGGATGCGCGAGAACAAACTCGGGAGTAATGTTCGGATTCGAACTCAATCCCCCCCAATTCCATGGTTTCTCCGGATGTGAGAGAACAAACTCGGGTGTGATACTTGGATTCCTACTCAAAGAATACCAATCCCACGGTTTCTCCGAATGTGAGAGAACAAACTCGGGTGTGATACTTGGATTACTACTCAAAGAATACCAATTCCATGGTTTCTCTGGATGAGCGAGAACAAACTCGGGAGTCATACTCGGATTCCTACTCAAATACTCCCAATCCCATGGCTTGTCCGGATGTGAGAGAACAAACTCGGGTGTGATACTTGGATTACTACTCAAAGAATACCAATTCCATGGCTTGTCCGGATGGGAGAGAACAAACTCGGGAGTTATGTTCGGATTACAACTCAATTCAAACCAATCCCATGGTTTCTCCGGATGGGCGAGAACAAACTCGGGAGTGATACTCGGATTCCCACTCAACAAGTCCCAATCCCATGGTTTCCCTGGATGTGTGAGAACAAACTCGGGAGTGATACTCGGATTCTCGCTCAACCAATACCAATCCCATGATTTCTCTGGATGAGCGAGAACAAACTCGGGAGTGATACTCGGATTCTCGCTCAACCAATACCAATCCCATGATTTCTCTGGATGAGCGAGAACAAACTCGGGGGTGATATTCGGGTTCCCACTCAGCATGTGCCAATCCCACGGTTTCTCTGGATGAGCGAGAACAAACTCAAGTGTGATACTCTGATTATAACTCAACCATTCCCAACTCCATGGGTTATCCGGATGAGAGAGAATAATCGATTCTAATGGAGTCATTTGTGAAGTAAATACTTATATAATACGTACAGAATCACTTTTTGAGAGTCTATATCATCTTCTCTGTAATCTCTCTATTCTCTTCGGGGTTGTCCGTTGGAAGAAGTTCTATCTTATTGTAGTCTTTATATAACATTCTTTCACCCATCCCGGACCTCCATCAACAGAGCAATCACCACACTTACACGTTACAAAGTGACGATCGTAAAGTGACTCGATGATAACCATACAATTGAGACATCGGAAACGATGTCAAGATTCCTTTTTGATCGGTGATGTGTAGTATAATTCATCTATAATCTAGATTATAGATGAATTCTTTTAAGTCGAGTTCTTATTAATCGATACATCCCGCTCTAACAATATCCACTTTTCTCCCTACTCCACCTCCATTCTCGTCGTCTGGACCGCAATACCACTTCCAGAAACACTGAGACATATCCTTTGTTAGCAGATACAATCGGTACCAGTTTCTGATTCGTAGAGACTTTACCTTAGCTCTGAATTTCTTGAGTTTATTCAAATGTATTTTCTGAAGTGACAAATCGTGTTTAAATTTATTCTCACTCATCCAACACCAATTCCATGGTATTTCCGGATGCGCGAGAACAAACTCGGGAGTAATGTTTGGATTTTTACTCAACCACCTCCAATCACATGGTTTCTCCAGATGAGAGAGAACAAACTCGGGGGTGATGTTCGGATTACTACTCAACCACTCCCAATCTCATGGTTTTTCCGGATGAGTGAGAATAAACTCGGGGGTGATGCTCGGATTGTTACTCAACATATACCAATTCCATGGTATTTCCGGATGCGCGAGAACAAACTCGGGGGTGATGTTTGGATTTTTACTCAACCACCTCCAATCCCATGGTTTCTCCGGATGAGAGAGAACAAACTCGGGGTGATGTTCGGATTACTACTCAACCACTCCCAATCCCATGGTTTTTCCGGATGAGTGAGAATAAACTCAGGGGTGATGTTCGGATTGTTACTCAACATATACCAATTCCATGATATTTCCGGATGCGCGAGAACAAACTCTGATGTGATGTTTGGATTTTTACTCAGCCAATACCAACTCCACGGTTTCTCCGGATGTGCGAGAACAAACTCGGGAGTGATACTTGGATTACTACTCAAAGATCTCCAATCACACGGTTTCTCCGGATGAGCGAGAACAAACTCAGGGGTGATATTCGGATTTCTACTCAACAGATCCCAATCCCACGGTTTCTCCGGATGAGCGAGAACAAACTCGGGAGTGATACACGGATTTCTACTCAACAGATCCCAATCCCACGGTTTCTCCGGATGAGCGAGAACAAACTCGAGAGTGATGTTCGGATTATTACTCAACAGATCCCAATCCCACGGTTTCTCCGGATGTGCAAGAACAATTAATTCTAATGGAGACATGGGTGAAGTTGATGACATATCGTTAAACTAGACTAACCTCTAAGACTCTTTGCCCACAAACACTCAATAATAATGTAGCATATATATGAACCCAATTATAAACACTTTTTATGAATAGACCAAATCCCATAAGAGAGAATCCATATCCCATGAACTCGAAAAAGTAAGGATCGATATATGTGAAATCAAAATTTCTTACAGGGATAACTGGGAGATCACCATCTCGATCACCGATCAGAGCGATGATCATAGTTGTGAATCCGATAATAAGAATAGACCACCAGACAATCTTTCCGGATAGAGCAAATGCTCGATGAGTTAGCTTGACTCCAATGAAGAGATATGCGAAGAAACGGATAAACCACACGACAGTGATAACAGAGATTATGATTGTAAGAAGAGAGAAAATAGTAATAGTTACAGGATGTGTGATCAATCTCGCAAACCAGACTCGAGACATCTTGTATGTGTATCGACAAGTTGGACATTCATATGTATATCTATTGTTTCGTACACGAAGTTCATCAAGACAGTTCTCATGTATATGACTACATCTACATGGGCGAAACAACTTTCCCTTGGAGATATCCACTCCCTCCAAACAGAGAAAACATTCTCGGTCGTCAGCCATGATGGAAGATACTAGTGTTTTAAAAATTAATCCAATGATTCATTTTTAAAATCTCCGGTTTAATAAATTTACGTCTGATAACAGACATGTACAAAATAGATATCGAGAAGAGGACTTTGGAGAATACATACTACAGAAGAGTACTATACACTAACAGAAAACAACAACTAGTTGTTATGAATCTTCTTCCAAAAGAGGAGATCGGAAGAGAAAAACATTCGGGATCACAGTTCTTTAGAATTGAAGAGGGATCCGGAAGGGCTTATGTTGATGATCAATGGGTCAAATTATCACCGGGAAGTGTGTTAATTATCAATCCGGGTATGTATCATAATATCATTGCTGGAATGGGGGGCTTAAAACTCTATACAATCTATTCTCCACCGCAACATCCCAAGGGAACTAAAGAAAAATATAAGAGGGAATGAACCTTTGTGAATATTAAGGTTTGATAGCTGCAAACTCATCCATTGTTAGTAAAAGTTCCTTTCCTTCAAAATTCCAATATAATTTCCAATGTGTAATATCAACCTGCTTATTTTCAGAGGCCTGCCATAACCATTTACCATCAATCTTTTCCTTCAGAATAAATCTCGGAGAGAAAGGATTTTGATATTTGGATACTATAGCTTTCCATTGTCGAGGAGAAACCATTGAGATAGAGTATACTAGCGACTGGTATTATTTGATTAAATTCGATTTTAAAAATCTTTGATATTCGTTTTCAATAAATATTTTTAACTCTTTCGGCCTCTCGTATGTGTATGTATAAGGAATAATTATAATATAAACTCCGTGATCAATACACAACTTCATTTTCCTTTCGTCTCTTTCCTGTTGTTTTTCAAATGAATCGTCTTCTCTATGAAAATGAGGGACGTGTTGATAGTGTTGAAGCCCGTTATATTCGAATGCGAGATTAAGTGATTCACAGTATCCATCTAACTCTAAATTCTCTAACCAATTGGGTTTAACTTTTATAAATTTAGAACCAGAGATTTCATCCAAAATCTCACGGCATAATTGTTCCGATTTCCATCGGCATTTGGGACACCAATGGAATTGTCTGATATCTGCGTAGAAATTTTTCCAGATATGATTCTTTTTACATTTCCATCCCTCAACCGATATTCTAGTATTAAGTGGTATAGTATCTAATATATATTCCCCACCCATTTCTATGGCTAATTCTTTATAATCTTTTAATATCTTTGGTTTATTTCCATAACATTCCGGACACCATTTATTTTGCTGTATACTATTGTATTTGGAAGACCATACATGGTTATTTTCACATCTCCATGCATCAACTGCTAAAACTCCTGTATGGTGGGGAATATTATCTAATATATATTCACCTCCCATTTCTACAGCTAACTCTTTATAATCATCTAAAATTTTTGGTTTATTTCCCGCACATACTGGACACCAGTAATTGAGGATATTGTGGTAAGAACTGTTCCAAATATGTCCTTCCTCACACTCCCATCCTTTAATCAATATGTCTGTATTTTCAGGTATGTTATCTAAAATATATTCACCTCCCTTTTTTACAGCTAACTCTTTATAATCATCTAAAATTTTTGGTTTATTTCCCGCACATTCAGGACACCATTGTCCATTAGATATATTGTTATATCTAGCAGACCATATATGATTATGCTGACATTTCCATCCTTTTATTGGTTCGGTTACATTTTGAGGTATAATATCTAAAATATATTCACCTCCTTTATCGAGGGCTAAATTTTTATAATCACATAATTTCTTTGGTTTTAAGTTTTTACATTCTCTACACCAACCATCACCTTTTATTCCTTTTATAAAATTGTGACCTTTTTCACAGTAAAAAATAAGTTTATTTTTGTTACAACATGTTTCATATCTTGGACAATTTTTGTTTCTTGGGTGTACAAACGAACTTGTATTTTTTGTCGAAAAACTTCTCTTGTAACATGACGCACACTTTTTATTATGGCACAATTTACGGCTATTAGGTTTACAATCAGTTATTACCATATTTTCGATATGACATTTTTCACATAAATTTTCATTATCACCAATACCCCTAATTTTCACATCCCAATAATTATATAAGATATGACATCTTTCACATTCATTTTCAAAATATAAAATCGGTTCATTAGGCCAACTATCAATTATACAATTCAAACACAAATCCTTTTCTTGAGGCGATATATTTATAACTTTTTCGATATCTTTTGTATCGAATAATTTATGACACAGTAGACAATTCATTGTAGTATGATGTTAATATGTTTATCTGATTCTTTCATCATTTTTATTTAATAGTTTAATGTTTTGCTATATGTAATTATAGCAAAACAATGAGCGGGGTTCAGATGCCAAAAAGATGCTCGTATGTACTTCCATCTGTCGAGTCGTTTCATATTCTCAGAGCTCCAAGTAGTTCTATCCATACAAGAAAGAAAGAAAGAATAGACATGAGCGACGTTACCTGGATGATAAGAAATGATGATTCTCGTATTAATGAAGGAATTTCATACCTGCAGAAAGGTGTGAATCCCATGATTGATGTTTCTTATAATACCAACGGTATGGGAGGCTCGAGATTGACAACAATGAGTAATAGTGTACAAGGGTCAATTCCGTACAAGGTGATGCGAAACGGTAGTTTCCGGCCGCCGATTTTTACTCAGGAGGATCTTCTTCCCCTCTCTCGTCAGAGACGATCAGAGACCGCAGCAATTACAAATCCCGGTATCAGATCGGGATTCAGTATTCATAATCTCCAATCTCAAATAGATGTGGGAGCAGTTAATGCCGCAATCGATAAGGAGAAGATCAACTATATTTCAGCTCGTCCTACCGCTGTATATAGAATGGAGATCCCTCAAGAAGTCTTTTCGGGTCATAGACTTAAAGATCCTCTGAAGGTCTCTGCTTCCGCTGGTTACATGGGTAATCAGAACTATGATATTGCTCGTGTAGCGCCTCAGAATTCTCCGATGGAGGCATCTCGTGATCGACTGGATGTCTCTGCTGCTCCGAACGTAAACAATCCAAATGCGAATACAACTCGCGATGATAGTATTGATATCAATAACTATATCAAGGATAACATTATTCTTAAGAACATCAGTCCTAACTTTCGTATCATGGTCTTCGATAGCAACAATAAGAACTACTCCGAAGTCTTCTCTAGTATCAAGGAGAAGCTTAATATTGCAGTTCAGAGTAGTTTGAACAATCCTATCAGTCTAGCTCGAAGTGACGGTACTCAGATCAAGATTAAGGATTACAGATGGCAGATTGTAACTAGTGCAGTGGGAGGTGATAATCTTGTTCTTCTTCCTCAGAATGCTCCCGATCTTCAATTGGAGAGAAATACACCTCTGTACGCGGTCGGAACAAATACGAGTGGTTACACAAAGCAAGAGCGATTCCATACAATAGATCCTCTAATGGGAAGTCAAGTTCAGGCTTCAGCTGGTTCAGGTGTCTCTATGAGATACGGAAGACAGGAGGCAATTCACGATGTCGAGAGAAATATGAATCTGAGAGGCATGGGAACTGTGGGTGGACATAGTAATATGGGAAGTATGCCTATTCAACAGAATCATGACATTCCGACTTTGAGTAGTAAGAACATTAGTGTCAAACAAGCGGCAGCTCAGGAAATGGGAAGTCGTTACAACCAGTATTAAATCTCTTTATTTTATTGTGACTTCACAATAAAATATTTATAAGTTATTATTTTTGATTTGCGAGACTATCAATCATATCCCTCATCAAGATAATCGGATAAACAACACCGAAAATAGACAGAGGGATCATGATCTTCATTAAAGGAAACCATAAATATAATCCGAATTCTGTGACCAATGAGAGAATTGTTATCCAGAAACAGACAATTATTGTCTGTTTCAATACTCTTCTATCGATAGCATTATATGATGAACGCATTTCAACCTTTGGTTTGATACTATCAAACGGTTCCAACTTTTATTCTTATAAGAATAAAAGTCAATTTAGATCTATTGTACTATATGTTTATAATTTCTCCCATACTTATACCAGAGCAAGGCGATAATCATACCAATCAACTGAGCGCAGATATATGCGATACACTTCTTGATAGGCATGTCACCTTTGATACACGACATAATACTGATTGTACTGTTGAAATGTCCACCACTCACCTTTCCGAATGCATACATCATAGCAAGAAGACCGATAGCAATCTCTATAGGTTTACCCGATGAGAGAATAATAATAAAGAACAAAGCTGTTCCTATAGTTTCGGCGAGTAACGCGAGTAGCATCTTTCATATCGTAAAGATTAAAAAGTTGGAATACGTTCGAGTTTGACGATTCGTTTGCAAGTTCTGAAGTATTTTATTTGATACAAGTCTGTTACACGATCGATTCCTCCTCAATACGAATAGTACCAATCGTACTCTCTTCGATTTCATCTTCAACAGGATTTCGATATTCACCGGTTAGAGTCTCCTTTTTGTCGACTTTGTGTGTCGTTCCCCAGCTGAAATCGTCCATATTGAGGAATGCGTATAATGGAAGAATGATAGTCCAAATTGGAAATGCCAGGGTATAGATAAAAAACCAGATAATATACATGAGATCTCTCTTAATGATAAAAATCAGAATCTGTACAGCTCCAACACTACAGACGATGATAATAAATACAATTGGAACAGTAGTTCCTGTAGCAAATGCGTAGATAAGATAGATAAAATATCCGGACATAATAGGAAGTGAAATTGTAGTTAGAATATCCATCAGAACAATAAACTTCATAGAACAACAACAGATTCCACACAAGCGATCGAGTAACATAAGCTCGAGAAGATTATGGAGAGTACTGTTTATCCATCGGCGACGTTGTGATAACAAGACTCGCCAATTACTCGGTACATTAGTCTCGCATCGAGCTTCACCGACAAATTTAATCTTCCAGGTGGGGAAGTATTTGTTCAACAACGTCGTAAAGAATCGATCCTCCCCGAGATCAAAGAGATTTCTTTTATGAAGAGTGTTGATATTGTTATCTGCATAATCCTCCAAGAGTTCAGGTTTAATAAAGAGAGGCTTTCGTCTATCATCATCCGTGCGGATTCGATACATCGAGAAACATCCCGGAAGACATGTAACACTCGAGAACATAGACTCAAACGCTTTGTTCAGCATGTGATTGATATAATATTCATACACTTGAATCGCGGTTACCCAACTCTCTGTGCGATTCGCAATAGTTGTCTCACCACATAGAGCTATAATTCTCGGATCCTTCATTCGAAAGATCATCTGTATGATTGCATCCTCGTGAAGAAACGTATCCGCATCAACCGTCATCATGAACTTATAACTGAATGGATCGATACCGATCGTATTCATAACACCATTATTAATGCATTTCTCAAGATCAGTCATCTCATCAACCTCTTTGAAATGAACCTTCTTAAGCCACCAATACAAAATAAGTTGTGAATCTCTCTTTCCGCGATTACCTCTACGAGGATTATTAGTTTCAGCCTCAGTCCCAGTTTTTATCACCACAACATAGGGAACTCGATGATTGTTGTTCGTGTGCCATCCGTAATAGATTTTAGCTCTGTTAAAAGCCTTTGTATCATCTCCGATACTATCGTACATAAACTCTTCATTCGAATCATCAAGTGTTCGTCCGAAAATATTTAGAGCAATTTCTGCTGTAGATTTCTTATTTCCCTTACCTTTGATAACACCGTCTGCTACAACGAATATAAGTTTTTTGTCATCGGGATACTCGGAATCGTAGATTGAATGAATCGTCTTTTGCATTGCATATTCCGATTCTGTGTAACACGGAACAGTTATGATGAGATACTGAGCATCACATTTCGGATACTGTTTAATAAGTGTACACAACGATGTTAGAAACTTAATTACAAGAATACCTGCAATAGCGCATACAAAGATAAGATATGTGTAGTCTAGGACATGACAAACTGCATTGTATCTTGTATCGAGGGATCCAGTTTCATACCGAGAAAGATAATCCAATAGATCTTGTCGATGATACTTGGGAAATGTCTTCTCAAATAGAAGAGTAGCATCCTGCCCGATACGATTCATAATAGTAGTGTTTAGTCGTGAATCGAAGTAATATTCCATATCACGAGGAATTGTTTCATGATCGTATTTTGATGGATAGACTCCATGCCCATATTCTACATATGAAGAGATATTGTATACTTTATTATACAGAATAAACCAGTTGGGATTTTTTAGTTCATTAAGTTCATAGTATGTGTAAACAAGATCACCGATTGTCATTCCTTCTATCATTTGTCGAGTCTCATTTCGATAAGGATGACAGCGATTTGATGTGCAATATCGATCTGTGTCATTTACTTGTCGTTGGAGATAAACATCCAACAGGTCAGGATATAACTGAATCGTAGATGGAAGTTTGTATGAAGGATGTGGAAGATCGAACATGTTAGTGACGTCTTGTCCGAGATATTGATTAAAGTCTGGGATTGTTCCGGGATGAACCTTGTTAAATTCCTTAACATCCAAAACTTTACCTGATATAATCATAAGTTGCTTATTGGATTTGTAGATGTTCTCCCACGAGTAAACTGTGACATCTGGACAGAGAATCTGGGGTAGAATAGCAACAAGAAATAGAAGAGAAAAACTAAAAGTAGCGATAAGAACAATGATAGCCACCTTTTCACGGAACGCTTGTCTGATGTCTCGATTCTTATTCAGACAACAATCCGGGATATAGAATGTGAGAATATTACTGGCTATAAGCCATTTTTTGCGTGTAGTTGTGAGAGGATCAGTGAGAATCCTCTCACGTTCGTCGATATGTTCGGCCATAACTGAAGAGAGAAGTACGATAACAGACTATATTTTGGTCTATTTCAATTTTAGGGTTTTGTCTATTATTATGTAGACAAAACTCGATATCATAAAAGATTCAGTTTAAAGATCAAATAGTATATGTTTCTTTAACAGTCCTTGGTGCATACTTAGTAACTGTTGATATATTAGATTCAGTATCGTGTTTAGAATCGCAATGTTCGCTGAGAACAACTTCAATAAAAGAACAGAGTATGTTTGGAATTGTAACTGAACGATCCGACGACCATCGTCCGCATTCTAGACAGAGATCATTGTGACAAAGATCTTTGTCAAGAGATTCAGCACGAGTCTTGAACTTACCAACATATTCTATAGTTCGTTCAGGATGATCATCATCAATTATGATATATCCTGTTTTACTGATACGAAGGTTTTTATTACGATTACAAACAGATGTTTTGGGTCCAACCTCTTTCGTTGAGACTACTCCTCTTTCAACAATCTCCTCCGGATCCAATCCGAATTCGATACATTGAGCCAATCTCTTTTTCGAACCTCTAGCCATAGCTTCACCTAAGCTTTCACACGATTCACATCTGGGATCAGTTGAACTGATCCATTTGGAACATCCATCAGAACAGAAAGAGACATAACATCGTTTACACTTCTCTACCCTCTCGGATAGAGGACCATCGCAATGATAACATATACGATGTGATACGACAGGAATCTCAACTTTCTTCTTTGAATATCTTCTCCACAAGTGTGTAGACAAAAATCCTACTCCAAACGTTGAGACACATGTTGCGGCTAGTAGGATCTTCATTTGAGACTGATTGTGTAGTGTGGTTATCAAACAGTTTTAGTATTTGATAATCATTTTTGTATTCTCCTCCATTGTTATTTATTCTAGATAGTGAATGGTCAGAGGTCCTTCTCTTCCAATACGATTCGCTCGGCCAGTAAGCTGAATCTCCATCAACGGATCCATCTGATGGTAGTAGATGATGTGACCAGTCATCTGAAGATTGATTCCTGCACCATTGAACTTCGCGTTCAGGAAGATGGTATCAACATCTCCTGTCTGATACATTGCCAACTTCTTCTCTCTTGCCTCTCGAGTACCTTTGATCTCCACATACTCTGTGTTGTTATCTTTGAACGAATCTTTGATGAGATCGAATGACTCGTCGTGTGCCGAGAAGACGATGAACTTTTCACCGGGATGGTCCTCGATGATCTTGATGATAGTCTCCGGTTTGCTCAACACAATTTTGTTTTTCTTTTTCTTTACCTCTACGAAACTATCGTCACCCTCTTCATCCGAATCATCGAATACTATCGGAGCGGGTGATTTTTTGTCCGTCACCGAGATCAGAGCACCAACCTTTACCTCTGATCGACACATATGACATGTAGGATTGATCTTCAACCAGTCAGTCACACACTTGAGACATACAATATTCTGACAACAGGGAAGTAGAACAGGGTTATTAAGAGTACACGAACAGATGCTACAGTCGTCTTCAAGAATCTTGGCGAATCTCATCTTAATTAGTGCGAGCTTCTCTTTGATCTCGATTACTCTATCAACCCACATCTTGTGTCGTTCCTTATGAGCAGCATCCTTGTTCCTCAATGGGTAGTGCTCTTCAACCTTCATCTCTGCTCGCTCTAGTTCCTCCTTCTTATTGGCTGTCACAACCTCGATCAGATTTCTCGGACCATCCTCTCCTCCAAGATGTTTGATCGCTCCATCAATATGTCCCGCTGCGATCATTGCGACGACCTCCTCTCCGACCATGTCACCAACCACTTCGAGAACTCCTGGTTGAATACATTTGTGAGTGATAACCTTTGTTTGTGGCATTGAGAACGATGCTTTGACGAAATCATCTTCATTCTTCACGAGCATATATCCAAATGTGATTGGAGAGATAGTACTGAAGATCGTCTTGATGAAGTGTTGTTTTCTTCCTCTTATAGAACTCAAGTTAGGAAATGTGGCTGTAACAAACCAGTAGAATCCAGCGTACACACTATTCATCGATGGAATGTGTGTGGAAGCAGCCTCGTCAAACACAAATCTCTTCCATGAGAACTGTACAAACTGCTCCACGAATTTGTTGTACATCTTGTCCGAACAGAGAATGATGTGGTAGTCGTTAGGATCGATCTCCATGTGAGCCTTCTTGGTCACTGTGTGACAAGAGATTTTCTTCGCTCGTCCAATCTCTTTTTCCCATTGACCGATGATCGAATTGGATGCAACGATCAGAGTACAGTCCAATCTCTCCTTCTTCACCCGTCGTCGAGTAATATAAGTTGAAGATGGACCGAATGCTTCGATCTCTTCATACTCGAATGGTGTATCCATATCCCATTCCATTTTATCACGATCTATTACAGCCACCATACTCATTGTGTTGTGTGTCACTGTGAAATCACCCAGAAGAAATCTTCTGTTACCAGTAATAGAAAATCCATAGTAATCATCAACTTCCAATTTCTCGACAATGATACTTCCGCAGAGCTGATCCTTGTTCGGATTTGAAACCGCTTTCTTTCGTTCGAGAAGAACTGGTATCTCTTCAATACCTTTTCCGGAGAAACTCATAAGATTATACTCACCAGTTCTTTTTTCTCCCTTATACATACACCATTTATCCACCTTCTTGATTGTACATCTGAATCCCAGAGATCGACAAAGATATACAATATCATTTGCGAGAACTGTATTTTTCTGTGCGATTTCGTAACATCCACGGGAATAGTATCCATCCGAATCGATAAGACCGGCGAGAAGACGAAGACGATTTTCTCTTGAGTTGATCTTATAATCTTCGGGAATGTGTTTGTTGTCCATCAGCTTACGATCAGTCAGAAAGTTTCTCACACGATTAGATCGTTTCAATCCTTTGTTCTCTTTCGGAATGAGTCTGTAATGTATATCGTAAACTCTCAAATCAAAATCGGGAAATGCATTGAATAAATATTCTACAATTTCTTTATCATCCGTAGTTATAGATTGGTCTTGTGAATCTCCATCACCCAACCACATTCCCAAAAAGTAAGGATCGATTTCAACTTTCTTTTCAGGGAACTCGACTCCGACTCTATATCCTTTCAGATGTTGCTGAATGGTTTTCGGAAGTGTGAGATACTTTTTTACTTCCACATCGACATATGGGTTGATGTATCCTAATGATTCAAGAAACTTATCAGCCTCATTTTGGGCATCTTCGATTGAATAGTTACAATACGAGAATGTTTTCGATTTGAACTTCAGTTCTTCTGGTACGAAATAATGAGCTTGCACTCGTCTCGATCCAGCCATTGTTACTTTCACTCCGGACATTTTCAATGAGAGAATATGAGATTCATTCACTGTATAATCCTCACCACCGTTGGTCTGCTTGATCTTATACATTGTTTCTTGTCCTCTCGCGAGTGAAAGAACTTCTCTTGAAGTAGAATCGTCACCCATCAACAAGTCTCCAACAACTACATCCTGAACCATTTTTATTTTACCGTCAAACATGAGTATGGGAGTGTCAAATTTATGGCACTTACCGTATCCTGGAATGTCCCCGAACACTCCCATGGTCATTTCTATGTATCGTCCTCCGAGATCTCTCTTCTTCTCTCGCTCAATCTTCTCGAGATCAAGAACCGACACAACCTGATGAGGGAAGAGTTTGATTGTCAAAGATGATGCGATATCTCCTCGCTCCTCTTTGCGGCCGTCATCGATCGGTTCTCCTTTGCGTTCTTCGAGATCCATGGTGAGGCCGTGTTAGAATAGAGAAACTTGTCTTTATTTATGGAGAGCGTTGCGATGTAACTTTTGGTTGTGTACACTCTCCGTAAACTATCTGAAAACTCACTTTTTCGGGAGATATGTCTCCGACTTAAATTAGCAATTATTCTCTCATCAGATGTTCAAGATAGTACTCGTCTTCGTTTCTGCTTTCAAAGTAAAGTTGTATATCATCCAACAATTCCGATGGACATTTATCTGTTGGTATTAAGAGTCCATTATCATCTGTTGTTGTGTGAATGAACGGATCGTACTGATGTTTGACGAGAATTTTCCATCTCTCTGAATACTGACGATTCTTCTTGCTTCCATGAAAGTAATGACTAATAACTCCTGGTGTATATCCTAGACGTAGACCTCTACATCTGAGATCAAAATCGATAATACTCTTTTTATATCCTTCCGATACCTCTTCGTTTACACTCTTGATACCGTTTTGAATTAAACTGAGAAATAGATTGTGATCACCAGACCCGAGAATAGATACTTCATATAGACCATTCATCTGCTCGTATGCTTCTCTAGTCATTGCGATATTGAATCCGGGATGCCAGTAGTTTATTCCTCCTCCGAATGAGTATTTTTTACCAGTTGTGTATTGATAACCGAAACTAGAGAATATAGACATCGGATTGAGATCAAGATTGAGATCTCGACAGTGAGAAAACATCTGTACAATATCTCTAGTACCGTTAAGAATCTTAAGAGTATCCAATGCGAAATGTGGATTGTCAAACTCAATATCAGCGTCACAAAAAGCCACGGCTTTCCATCCTGAAGGGAGAAGTTTTGTCCCGAGATTAAGCATATTCTCTTTCATCCACAGAGCGGGAGAATCAGTAGTTAGTTGAAGATGTTTTCTATTTCCTTTTTCGGTTACTTGAAAATGTTGTGACGATTTTCCCGCGATACTGTAAACAAGTTCTACGATATAAAGATCTATCTCTTCTTTATAATCTCTCTCGATTCT
This sequence comes from Candidatus Colwelliibacteriota bacterium, assembly GCA_028710275.1. Lineage (GTDB taxonomy): Bacteria > Patescibacteriota > Minisyncoccia > UBA6257 > Colwellbacteraceae > STB-63. The sequence goes on from JAQTUL010000001.1 coordinate 53,503, forward strand.
TGCGATAAATTCTTTAGCCAAGATATACCGTCTTGCATATTGACATACATTAGAAATACAGATCACCATATTAAGCTTCTCCTCGATGGGAGAGTTATTTTTTATAGCTTGATGTATATCATTTTCGATATACTCAATATCGTCGATCTCAATACCGTTGATAATCGTCATTTACTTCTAAATTTAAACATTTAATTGGTAATAACATAACCGGAAGGTTATGTTATTCTTGTTGCGGTTATGTTATTCTTGTTGGTGATATCGGTTATGTGTATGGATGGGATTAGCACTCTTTGGATTTCATGAAATCCAGACGATCTTCATCATCATCGTCAGTTGGAGATAGGGTATCATCATCGGACCCACAATCATTGGATCCGTATCCAGTACATCCATCAAACATGTTGAATTTACAGTCCGAGTCCCCGGAATATCCACTCGACTTAGTGGAGAGATCTCCAACCATCAATTTGATGGCTGCGTATGACTCAGCTCGTGTTGTCGTACGATCAAACATACTCACCGACTTTTTAGGCGGAGTCTTTCTTTCTTCGATCTCTTTCTCCAAGTATTCCAAGTATTCCAAGTATTCAGTCGCTCCAAAATATTGAGCGATAAAGACGAACTGTTTACTGAAACTATTTCTTCGTTTCCACAACGTCAAATACTCATCTATGAGTTCCTTTCTCCTCTCCGGTGAGAGATGCTCCCTGATCCACTTGTTTGCGAACTGAAACATAGTGGTCGCTGATGCGTTGTGATCACGAATAACCATCCACCGCTCCAGAGTGAAAGGTGTCGATACCGGAATCATATCCCACATTCCGTTCTCGAAAACGAAGTCGATGTAGTAGTCCTTGGTCTTGTCGAATGCAGTCGGAATCTCAGTGGTGATTCGTAGGAAGGTATTCGGAGTGATGAGTTTCATCAAAAACATTTTCTCTGGGTTAGAGAAGATATCGTGATACTCTGTTGGAGTATTCTTCAAGTGGTTGAAAATCTGATCCCCGATCGGAGGGACAAATTTACAACGTGTTTTCCGCAGACAACCGGACGAATGGCAGTGAGAAGAGGCATGTTTGAGGAAGTGAGTGGATTGAGGAAGTGAGTGGATTGAGGAAGTGAGTGGATTGAGGAAGTGAGTGGATTGAGGAAGTGAGTGATATTGGATCATATATTACCAGAAAAATCACTTTTTCTGGTAATATTGACGTATGGCGTCGGTTATTTCATACCATCTTGATCAGATTTCTATGTGTCTTATCTGTACAGACAGATTCACCTATGATCTTCCGTGTGTTTTTAGGCTTTAGAAGTCCACACACCCAACACCATTTTCGTTTACACATCTCACATGTTATCAGATTACACCCCTTTATCTTCTCAGTATAGACTTCACATCCCGGACATTGTTTAAACAGGATCTGATTGAACACTCATTTTGAACAAGTATTTATACTTATCATGACCAGTATAATATCACTTTTTGGAGTTTATTTCTCGTACTCCATAAGTTTTTTCTCCTTAAACCAATCTTCCATAGCATCACACATATCCTTTTTTCCTGCCTTTACCTGCCAGTAATACACATTTTTCAATCTGTCATCAGTCATCTCCTTCAACGTTTTCTTTTTGAATTCGCTACCTCTCTTAATAATCTCATCAATAAACTTATTCCTATCTTTCATCACTACTTCAATTGGTGGTTTTATATTTAGACTTTTCTTATTCAGATCATTGATAATATCGATTATACGTTCTTTGGGAACCATTTCACGACAGATTGGTCCTCTCCATCTCTTACGTTTGTCGGTCTTGTCTTTTTCTACTTTCATGATCTGGAATTTAAACTTCTTCTTTGGATCTTTGATAATTCGTCCGTAGTATCCGTAAGGATTTAGTTCAAGAGTTCCCTTCTCCTCTATTTTAACATCTTCAATCTCTTCACTTACTTTATCATCACATTCAACCCAATCGTCCATACTCTTACCTTTAGTTGGAAGACAACGAAGTCTACCTTCAGTATCGTGTAGAAGAGTAGAGACAGTTTTATTACTGACATCAATAATATAGTTTTTATAATGATCGACAATGATTGTTCGAATCTCCTCTCCAGTTTTCTTCTCCAATTTATTACCTACAACAGACATTTCAATAAAAAGTTCTTGAAGACTTGGAACTAAAGAGACAATCTGATCGATGATAACTTTTTTATCATCGGCTTCCGTATAATTTTCAATAAGGTACACCTTATCCTCCACGATATACCGATACTGTGCGAGTTTAATCATATCCTCGAAGTTGTAGTATGTTTTAACATTGGGATGTTCTGCGTACCGGGCTAGAAGAAAAGAGTCGGGTAGAGTAATATCGTCGACCAGAAAGTAGAGATTGTGATCCTCTCTCATATATGAAGGCATACCGTATTTGTTGATAATGAGAATAGACTTATCTATAATTTTCTTTAATGCTCTCACAATAACCATTGTCGATGTCTCTGAAAATTCAAGTAGCATCTCACCGAGATCATAAGCAAACTTTTTACGGAACATCTGTTTAATAATATTAGTTATACTCTCTATCTCACTCTCAGCATAAAAGAGATTGTACGTATCATCAATCAGATCGGGATTTGCAATAGTCTTCTTTGAGATATGTGAACAAGTGTACTTACACTTCATATAATCACACTCTTTACTTCCATCTTTATCGGTTGGAAGGTTGTTTCGTTCCCAGTTCAACGCGCAATTGACAGCCTCCTCTTTACAGACACGTTCTATCTGTTTCATTTTAAAGTCCTTGTCCTCTGATGTTTTGTACATAATATAGTTGATAGATTCAACTCCACGATTGGGAATAGATGCGTGTCGAAAAATCTTAACACTTCTCTCATCGGGTTTAAGATCTTCGTGAGAGAAGGCTCGAATACCGCGACCGATAGCTTGTTCTGTTTCAGGATTATTCCAGTGAGGAGTCTGGATATGGATTTGTCTTACATTTCTTAAACTTTTACCCTCACCAATAACCTGACTTCCGATAATAACCTGAATATATTGTCCATATCGATTTCTCGGATCGTTAAAAACCTTATCAACCACACGATCGATTTCAGCTGCAGAAACAGTTTCTCCTGTGATAAGAGAGAACCGAGGTTTCTTTCGGGAATCTAATTTTTTCTTGGTCTTTTTTGGAATTTCTACATCTTCAGACTTCTTATACTTTTTCATAGTCTTCTTATCGATCTTTGGCGGTTTGGGTTCATCATCGTCAATATCCTCGTCGGTCTCCTCTTCGATATCACTCATATCACTGTCACTCTTTTCGTCATCAGAGACATCGTACTCATCATCTCGATCCATATCAATATGTCCTCTTGTTCTTTCAAAACCAACAAGTTTAAGAAGTTCAGCAAAGAGTATACCACCGGAACCTTGAACATATTTATTATACACGAAGATGTTCTCATTTGGGTGGTCAAGAATCTCCTTTATCGTAGACGCGTAGATAGACGAATATTTAGAGATATTCTTAATTATCTGATAGGGTGTTGCTTTTCCGTTTGAAGTTAGTTCGTTACGAAGATCTTTGGACATAATATATTCACTTCCAACTTCGTTAAAATATTCTCCAAACCCTGTAGACTCCTTCTTTCCTCCGTCCTTTGTCTTTCCTGAAGAGCTACCCCCCGAACTCCCATCAGGAAAAACAAAGAGCGATGCCTGTCGAGATTTCGAATAGAGACCCTGACTTTTCGTCTCATCTTCTACCTCCTCAATATCATCAACATCACCTTCTTTATCACCTGTATCTTTATTGTATGCGGTAACATAAGCCTTGGTTTGAAAATCACTCATCTCTGAAGGATAAATTTTAATCTTCTCCATTTTACCATAAAGCTCACCCTTGAATACTTTTGTCACACCACCCTCCATCGATCGAATATACCCGACACGTCCTCGAATAGCCTCTTTAAGCTCGTGAACATTTTCAAGTGTGTTATTCTCTTTATCATCGGAAAAGAACTTCTTCATAAACTCCTTTCCAGTTGGAAGCTGTTTGTCCTCGGGGAGAATAAGATTCATTACGCTACCAAACTCCTCTGGTCTATCTCTCATAGGAGTCGCAGAAAGAAGTACAATCTTTCTGTTATCGATGTTGTGAAGGAATCGATGGATACTATCGTAAATATTCACTGACGTCTTACCCTTCTTTTTCTTAGGTTGAATTCGAATGTTATGTACTTCATCGATAATGATCACGCGATTCGAATAGACTTTATTGATATACTTCTCTGAGTATTTCGAAACCCTTTCAGCAAAGGTTTCGAATGTCTGAATATCATACTCTTTATTGATAAGACGGTTCATACGCAGAATCTTCTCTCCCTTTGTAAGATTATCATAGTTATCGGGGATAAACTTACCCGATGTACATTTAAAGGCTAGCTCCTGTACGAAATTTCTTTTCAGCGGAGGTCCTTTCATAAGACACAATGTTGGTTTCAAAGACGGATTGATTTTACGAGACTCTTCGGCTATGGTAATTGCTGTACAAGTTTTCCCACTACCGAGTCCGTCAAATAAGAGTATTTCATCATTTAACGTGTTAGGTGAGAGAAATCGTGCGCTGGTAAGTTGATTCTTCAGAGGCATACCTGGCTTGTCCGGTTTTTTTTCCGAAGGTCCTAATTTGTTCGTGTAGAACTCCTTCTTTCGGTAAAATGAACTTTCTGGTTCATCGTCGTATATGTTAAACAGGTCCTCCTCATATTTTTTGCCAAAGTGTGTATATCCCGGGAGAAAATCTTCCAGCTTGAGTTGTAGATCACCCATTATTGATATATAGAAAGATTATTTTAAATTTGGATGTTTGAATTCGTTTATTCAAAACGAGTAATGTAAATCGGAACTACTTTACAAACCTACCGAAACAAATCCATTCATGTTCTTATACTCTAATTTCTCTCGTATGTCTTTTCAACCAGTCGTTTATCAAACTCATTTCCCATCTCTTTGTTCTCTTTGTATAGATTACTATACTGTTCCAATAATTCACTCTCATCATCACTTTGTTCAGCGAGTTCCGAACACTTGATCTTCTTGAACTCCTTCAATTTAGTATTCATAATAGGAAGTATAGCCTCCTTTAGTTTCTTAGCCTGTATGTCTGTCACAACATTTCCTTTATCGTCGTGGTAAATGAAATTCTTCCGGTTTTTGTCAGTACATTTGTAGATAAGAGTTCCCGATTCATCTCTGATTACATTATCTACTACCCAATCGGCCTGACCAATTCCTCCTCGTTCATAGTGTTTAAGAGTATATGTATCCTTTATAGACTCTAGTCGTTCTTGGGAGAGATTAAGAGCGTTCATAGTTATATTCTTCGCTTTGATGTTAGTTGTTGTGGTAACACCTGACTTCTCTACCAATCTCTTACTCTGCTCGTGAGCAAATATATGTTCTTTGTTGTATAACTCAGAGTAGATTTCGGCTCTCTGTTTTTCCATCTCTATTTTGAGAGATTGAATATCTTCCAGAAGAGATGTATTTTTTGTTTCAAGAGTTTTATAGTCTTCAGAGAGAGAATTATATTTCGGTTCAAGTACTTTTAACATGAGTAATTCAGACCTTTCATTCTCAATTCTCACCGAGCATTTATTCTCATGAGTTTCTTTTCTCGCTTTTGTACTACAACCTTTATTACAGAAACTACATACGATTTCGTCATAGGAAATTTTGTTCTGTTTTTCCAAACAATATTTTGCGCGTTCTTGGTGAGTTCGGAGAACAGTTTTTGTCGATAATTCTTTACCGCAATATTCACAAGTAAACATGGTTTTACACTATATAACATTATATGTGATTGTTTAACATATTATTACATCGTATGTAATTTATTGTAATATTATTACGTGCAATGTTATATGATTTTCGGAAAATTTGACTTTCGGAGATCCAAAAACACTCCGAAAGTCATAAGTTAAAAATAATCTCTGTTACTGTATAAATTTGAGTTATGACTTTCGGAGTTCAGAGAGAAATCCCGTTTCTAAAACTAATTGGATTAGAAAAAAGTATATCAAACTCTCTCAATATTTGTGAGAGAGGCGACCTCTCCACCGAAAAACTATTAGAACTGATTTTTGATTCGTCCGAACTCTAGATTCTCTCCAACTATCGATCGCCAGTAAACCTCAACACAAGCTCTGATTCTGGATTGAAGAATCAGATATTCTTTATCGATTTTTGCTCTCGGTAAGAGATATTTCATAATAGTTGATGTGAACTCGATCTTAGCTGAAGGAGTGATTTGTGTCCATTTGAGAGAACATGTAATAGGAACGAGATCTTCGTATACGACACCGAAATTCTGAAGATCCAATTCATCGATCAAGTGAGATAAAAATCGATCCATTCTGTTGTTATCTTGTTATAATAAACAAGATGAATTCATATTTTATTGTTCATAAAAATAATTATCATTTTAATACATATCTTCACCCTGTATTATATTTATACTTAACAAATGATGGAGAAAAGGCTGTTATTCTTAGGGTCTACAAATTTCTAAACAGACTGTACACATGGAATATTAAAACCGGAGAAATTATAAGAGGACAATTTGTGTTTGGCAAGATAAAAATAACACAAACATTTATAGACGACACAGGTGAGTTCTTCTTTTTCAAGATGAAAAAGAATACTGAACTATATGACGTAATTTCTAGAGTTCCTTTCTTCACAGCCGAATACGGAGAATCATGTACGTACGGAAAATCATTTAATACAAAAGGTAAACGACCGATAACAAAAGGTAGAATTCCAGTTACAGCACATGAAGGTGATAAAATAATCTTCAACGATTTTGTGTTATATATTGACAAGGCTAATCTTATGATAAAAAATAATCTTATAGGAGATCATGAAAAAATATTACACGATGAAACTATATTCCCTGATATCTGTAGATCAATAATTTGTGAATACATAAATGACAAGATTATGATTCTGTCGACTGAAAATGATGAATTCGAAGAGATCATCTCATCAAACTAAAATCGATCCATTCTGTTTATAAATTTATTGATATCAATAAGCCATGGATCCATTATCAACTTTAATGAGCTTGTATGCATCGTTGCAATATGATCAACATTTGATCCGTGTTCATAAACGAATCAAAGGAGATTATCATTATAGACGATCAATAGCTGCAAATTTCGCTCGTACAGAAGGGGATGGATTTTTGGAGGTAAAACGTACAATTCAACAAGTACCGTTCATTTCTGACACTCACAAGATTATTTACTCTCGGGAGATAAGATCATTGGGGTATCACAATGATCTCTCTTCTTAATTTTATAACGGTGTTATAAAATTATTTATCTTTACGACTCGATAATGCCTTCATTGTACTTGGAATGTAGATTTAGAATAAAAGATTTATATTCCGCAACACTCACTTTAAATTCCTCAAGATCCTTACCTTTCAGTTTCGGAAGAGCAACAATCTCCTGATACTTATAATTACACGTAGTTCTATTCAAACCGAATTTAGAGATCATATCGGTAAACTCCAGCGTACCAATAAGAGATAGGGAATTAGTCATATTTATAGTATTGATAAGAAGTTTCAATGCGTTGATAGTAGTATTAACATCAGGAGGGTTGTCATGATATCCTTCTAAAATAGTAATAATATCGAGTATAAGTTTTTTATCATCTCCTTTTAAGCTTCCAGGCATCTTATCCGATAAGAGATTACTAGTCTTTATCTCATCAAGATATACAGGATGAACATATGAAGATGTCATATCATCGTTTATCTTGTATTCATCCATAACTAACATTGTCTTAAGGCTTTCAAGACGACTAAGCTCCATCATTAGATTTGAGAGATCAATGTGCGGGATTGGTGGAGGATTATTGGTCTTTTTCGTGAGATTGATAACATTAAAAATACAGAATGTGACCTCTTTGAAATCTTCACATGTTACCATTGGTTTACATCCAATTTTCACCTTGTTATCTTTATCGACGCAGCATAACCGTTTGCGTATCTCATTAGCGATAACACTTGACTCGTTTATATTTTTCTCAAGAACAGTGGTATTTCCAAAACAATCCTCGTAATTCGGATTACATTGAATTGGAGCACATTCATCGACAAATTTCGGATTCACGATTTTTCCATTATTATTTTGAATTCCCGTGACAAAATGGGAGATAAAATTTCTAAGATATCTTAAAGAATCATTAATAAATAGTCCTTCTTTGACTCGCGAATTACATATCTGAGATAACAGTTGGACACGAGTAGTATTTGATGACTCTAGTATATTTTCGCGCTTAGATATCTTATCTTTAATAGTTTTATTTTTCTGAGTCGCAAGATCAAACTCTTTGAATACTATCTTTATGTATTGGTCAATACAGTTTAATACGGGAGAGTATAAAGTTGGGGCTGTCATCTCATCAACTTTCTTTAAAAATTCACTCGTCATCGCTCTTCCTGCAGGTTTATTTTTAAATACAGTTACATAGTTCTCATCATATTTATCTGCTCTCAAATCTTTTAGATATAGTTCATTAATAAATTGGGATCTCTCTATCGTAAATGAAATACCTCCCACCTTCCTTTTTACTGTTATATTTTTGGATTTCGATAGATCTATACCGAATATACTCCACAATTCTTTCAACCACTCGTCTATTTCTAAATTATTACTTGATATATATTTTGTTATTTCCGATGGTGAGGCCTGATTGGATAATATAAATCGTTTCAACTGTTTCAAACTATAGATAAATTCATTTCTGTAAGAGGACTTGAGCACCTTGATAAGAATCGGATCTACATCTTCAAGAATTTTAATCAGATTCTCTCTCTCCTGATCACTATTTGTTATGGTAAACACTATAGCCTTTTTATATCCATCCGGTATATTTACCTCTGTTATAGGTTCGGGTGAATATCTCGCATCTTCTGAATCTCTTATTTCCTGTATTTTAGAATGAACATCATAAAAGTTTTCGAACTCTTTACATTGTCTTTTAGAAGAGTTTTTATCTTTACACTTTGTTTGACTCTTAATATTCTCAAACATCGATAAAACCTCCTCGTTGTTACATTGAAATTTATTTTCAACGCCTGCAAAATCACAAATAATAAGATAAGGTTCTTTTTCTTGAGCAACATCAGACTTCTTATTCTTAAATTTTACAAATATGATCATATGACTTCTACTACTGACTGGATTATTTGTAGTTGCTTGAATAGATCTTTTTCCCTCCATAATGGTAACAATGTATTTTCCAATACCAACACCCTTTGTAAGAGACACACCATCAATCTCATCTAACCCTGAATCTTGAGAGAGAATCCATTCTCCAGATTCAGGGTCAATAGAGAAAATTCTTTCGGAATAATATGATTGACGTTGTTTATCATCATCGGTATATTTGAATGATTTATCCTCATTCAACTGTTTTTCATCTCCTAAGGGAATAGGAAGAATTTTGAAATTCGATATCGCATCTTTTCCATCCTCTCTGATATTTCCTTCAAGCTCAAGAAAAGAGACTTCTATCTCCCCGTACGTATCACGAAGCATATTACAGAAATGTATTAGAATACCATTTCGTTTTTCCTGTGTCTGTTCAAAATCTGCATAGACAAGAGATGTAGTCTTACCTGATCCGCTGGCACCATACCCAATAACACATACAGATTTTCCATTCTTAATATTATCAAGAAGAGGGGTCATACTTTTATGATTTGATATAACACTGTTATCGTCAGAAGGTTTAAATATATAAGTGAACGGTCCGAAAAGATAATTATTGGGGAGAAGATTCTCATTCGATGCTAGATATTTATATTTATTTTCAAGGGTCATAGTCTGATCGTAAATAGATTCTGGGGTCGGTTCGTATCCCATATACATAATCTGACGTTCCTGATCCAAACCTATTCTGTATCGTTGATTAGTTTCAACAAGAGAACCCACCTTATCAGCGCGAATTTTTACGAAGGTAAACACATTATTTAGTCTATTATGTCTTGTTGAAAGATCAGAACGATTAAATTCTTTATCAGACAGTTCAACAATCGAAGAGAGATCTGCAATATTCGCATTAGCTTCAAGAACTTTTTCAACGAAAGAGACTATTGTATCAAAGAATTTAGTATGTTGATCCACATTACTGTACGTGACCTTTTGAATTGCGATTAAAATATATTTGATGAGAGTTTCCGTTTTTGTTGTCTTTGTAGGATTTCCCTCTTTATCAAGAAAAGATCGTCCATCATTTACAATACGATAAATAAGTTTCTTATAGGTATCTCCTCCTAGAAGTCGAGATAAACTGTTTGTATGTGATGTGTATGTTCCCATTAGGGAACTGTAATCTCCCGGTACAAATTCGTTATCGACTAATGTAAACAGAAGATTTTCAAGAATTCTCTTGTATTTTATAAATTGAGATGATCCATCGTTGAGATCCGAGAGACGAATCATACTTATATTACGAACGTTTGTTTTCGTCATATAGTAGACCTGTTTTATCATGATCAAGAAGTTGTGAACATACTTCTTCTTAATCTCGTCGGGTTTATTTTCATTGTTATTGATGTAGACATCGAGTAATCTATCCTTGAGATCAGTGATAGTAGGTACATAATAAGTCCATGGATACTTATTCGATCTATTCTGGGAACTTAGAATAGAGATAAGATATCTATCGAGCGCATGATTCTGTGTGCTATTTATTTTAGAAAGTAATTCTGAATTTATCTCTCCGGTTGTTCTAAGTTGTGTAGTCATCACATCAAGAAACTTTCTCTCTTCATCGACATCGTCGTATTTTTTCAATTGGGATTTCTCCACGATTTTGTCTATCTTTTTAATAAGTTTATTGACTGTTTGTTTGAGTGATGTGATCACAGAATCAATGACTGGAGTAAATTTTTCTCTCTTCTTAGGTTTAGCCGTTTTCATATCTCTTTGTATCTCAGTTATAGTTTTCGCTATACTTTTTACTACCTGAAGAAATTCGCTATACATGGTAAATACGTTAGCATCTATTTTAGGTTTGTTAAGTCTTCCGACCTCTGATATAAGAACAGATATATATGAATCAAGAACACCGAACGGAGTTGCCATTGGGTCTGTTTGTTACAGTTAATCAATAAAATTTATTGTTTTACTATGTTTTCAAGAACAATATTTTGTAACTCAGGTTACAAAATATTTAACAGATAAAGTGTCTACTTGCTTTTACCAGCCAGTCCCTCAACCTGTTTTTTCATTTCTAATAACTTTTGCATCAACTCTTCATCATCGTCATCATCTGATTCGTCCTCTTTATCACGTCGCTGTTCGTCCTCTTTAGCACGTCGCTGTTCGTCCTCTTTAGCACGTCGCTGTTCGTCCTCTTTAGCACGTCGCTGTTCGTCCTCTTTAGCACGTCGCTGTTCGTCCTCTTTAGCACGTCGCTGTTCGTCCTCTTTAGCGATTCTAATTCTTTTTTCTGTAGATAGGGCAATTTCCTCCCTTCTAGCTTTCGATCTCCTTTCAGCTTCATCTAATTCTTTACGACGTATTTCAGAATCGTCTGGAGATATCGGATCATATTTAACTTCTATATCGTCACGTGGAGGTGTATACGATGGACTTGGTATATAAGGAGGGGTCGAGATCTCTTCGTCGGACTCTTCAATCTCGATCTCTACATGTTTCTTTTTATCAGGAACATCTTCATCATGTTGTCCGAGATCAACATCCGATTCGACTAAAGAAAGAACATCTCTCTTTCTTGAATCGGATTTTTTAATACAAGCGACCTTTTCTCGTTCGAGCATTGAAATAGTTTCAAGAAGTTTATTTATCCGTTCTAATTCTTTATCAAGAACTTTCTGAGCTTCTTCTATTTTTTTCTTATGTTTGGGTTTAATCTCGTTCAATTCTCGTTCAGCGTCATCGGCTCTTCTCATAAGACCATCAAGTTCCTCCTTTTTAATAGTAATCTTGTCTTTGTACGGGGCCAGAATATTTTTCTTTTCAATCTCAAGCATCTCTGATACACGTTTACGAATCTGTTCTTCATTTAACGTGTCGGATTTAACGATATTCTTATATCTTTCATCCATATCAGCCATAATCTCTCGACGTTGTTCGTCCAATTTCTTTTGGAGAATAAGATCTTTCTGGGATATCTCCTCCTTATGACTTAATTTCAATTTCTCCATCTCCTCTGTGAGATTATCATTAAGACGGCACTTATCTTGTTGAGACGCGAGGAGATCGATCATTGAGGTTTTTTCTCTAATCAATACATCTCGATCCGTAATCTGACGTGTAAGATCCTCGATTCTTTTACGATCTCTCTCTTTTTCTTCACTTCCTTTACATAACTCATTATTTGCCTTCTCTTGAAGTAGTTGGGAAGTTAATGTGTCAATTTGAGACTGTAGAATCTCGTTCTGATTCATTTGTCCTTGGAGAAGAAGAAGTTTAGATTCCGCCTCTTTGAGTTTAGCGTCGTTACCACTCGCTCTATAAGCCGCTATCTGATTCTGAAGCGCGGGTACACCTTCTAATTTCTTCATCAAATCGGTTTTCGTTTGTCGAAGGAGATCAATCTCTTTCTCCTTGGCCGATAAGAGAATAGCAAACTGCTTCTTCGCGTCAGCATCAATACGAACTAGATCAGAAATCCTCTTTCTTTCAGCAACCAATTCAGCATTTCTTATTTCAAGTTGTTGTCTTTTTTCTTCAGCCTCTTTTTTAGCAATAGATATCTCTCTCTTCATAGCATCGATCGATGCAAGTCGATCTTTCTGATCTTGATTATCTTCAATAGCTTCATCAGCTTCCATTTTACGAATACTTTCGGTGAGAGAAGTAATTATTGCATCTCTCTCTGCAATAGCAACAGACATTTCTCGAGACTTTGCGATAAACGCCTCTCGGTGTTTCTCTCTCATTTGTGAAATCTGATCTCGAAGACCCTGTTCGATAGATTTTGATTCGCGAATAAGAGATTCATATTTTTCTATATTGGTCTTGTTCGTATCAATAACCTCGGCAAGTCGGGTAATTTCTCGTTTATCTTGACTGATAATTTTTCTTCCCTCTCCGATCTGACGATTTAACTCATCGTACTCGGCAGCCTTTTTATCTTTTACAGGATCCTTCTTATCCATAAGAGCTATAATATCAGTTACATTAAGTCTACTAAGATCTCTCCCGGTTTTAGAAGAGATCTCATCTTGCAATTGTTGAAGAAGAGCTTTCTGATTATCGAGAATTCTCTCCTTTTCAGTTATTGATTCTTCGAGACGAGATTTCTCACTTTCCGCTTTGCTATTTCCAGCTCTTAGTATTCGTATGGTACTTTCTGCGCGAGTAAGTTTCTCTTGTAGGTCTGAAGATTTTGAGTTGAGAGCCTGAAGCTGTGATTGGTACTTCTCTTCCAAATCTCTCTTTTCATCTTCAAATTTCTCTTCAAGATCATGAATCTCGTCCTTGTGTTCATCTTTCTCTCGTTCTCGTTCATCTTCATCCTCTGGACCAAATAACTCTTCCAACTTTTTATACTGCTCGAGACACTCGACTGAACAGAAGTCCTGAACCTTACTCTTCAAATCGTCACCAGACTTTACAACACTTCCGGTACGAAGAACATACTCATCGATAACAGCTTTACAATGTGTACATTTGTCTTCTGTTTTCTTTTTGCGTTCTCTTTTCTGAGGTTTAAAATTCTTCTTAAACTTGTATAGAAATTCAGGCGATATTTTAGGTCCGTCGGGATCAAGAGGATTTGTGTCGTCCTCAAGGTCCAATAATTGATCAATTGTAAAGCAGAAGATTCTGTTATTCTCATCCTTATATATCATAATATCTTCAAGAGGTGTATCTCCCATATCAGGACATTGTTCTTGAACTGACTCCGGCTTAAGGTCGTCACTCAGATCGAATATCTCATCTCGAGGTCGTGTAAGTTTGCTTACGGTACTGTCTAAAGAAGATATAAGAATATTAAAGAAATCGTCAATCTCTTGGTCATGGTATGTTTTAATCCATTGTTTTACACGATCAATATCTTGGCTTGATTTATTTGACGCATAAAAGTCTGGAAACATATCGAATGTTTCTAATAGGGGTATAGCTGAATTCTTATAATATCCCGCAACCAATCGAAGACGAAACGCAGTTGTATATTTATAAAGAGGAGATTCAGGTTTAATAAATATAAGAATTGCAAGACAGTGTGTAACATAGTCGAAAATAGTATTCTTTCCCTGTGATCGAATAACATTCATAAACTCCTGATCGATATCGGTAACTAGAGAATTATCGGCAGTTATCGGAGTAGAGATAGCAGAGAATATAGATGCGATTCTTTTTCTCATGATACTTCTAGCTATTTCACCTTCGGATGAGTTTATAGATTTTGTTCTGAGGAACATTTTTTTATCCCCGTATCCTCCAGTCGCAACTGTATGTTGAGCCCACCAATTACATTCCTTCTCATAATCTGATCGATCCAGAATTTTAAAAGATTCGTCGTCAAACACAACACCAAATATGAAAGACTGTGTATTACCACTTTCATCGGTAAAAGTTCTAACAAGATTTTCAACGTCGCATATAATATGACTATCTTGTTGATGTTGAACAAAACAATGCGCTGACCAGAGAAATTTTGACGGAATAAACCAATTATATCCGTCACCATTATTAATAATCTCTTTTCTCTCCTTTGCGGTAGTACCCGTGAAAGGAATGCTTGTAAAAAAGACCTTTATATCATCAGGTGGATTTTCTCCAACGCTAGGATAAGCCATAAGAGTAAACTTTACTTTCTTTCCTAACCAGGGCTTTGTTTTATGCCAGTCAAGACATTTATTAAGATGACTAGGGATAACACTCGGCGCAGCCTTCATCTTCTTGTATACTTTTCCGGAAGAGATATCCTGTATAAATCCGAGTTTTCTTTTCCGTCTTCGCTCCAGATTAGAGACAAGAGGGTTCTTCTCTTCTACTTTCTCCTCTTCGTCGTCGAAACGCTTGGGTGTAGATTCGGTGGCTCCCATTAGTTATTATTATGGAAACAAAAAATGTTTAGATCGAAATTAATATTAATACCCGTTTGAGTATGATTATTCTTTGGTTTAGTTTGTGGCCATTGTGGTCATTACAAGAGAGGTTTAATGTTGTGATACAGAGTGATTAATCTCTGTGCTTTCTCATCCGAGTCGCCATCAAATGTCACTTGTCCCAGATAGTCATCCTCGTCGATATCCGGGTCTTCACTGTTTGCGATCACTTGGAGAAGATACGACGCGTAATCATCAGGACCCTCTTCTTGAATCTCTTCAAAGTCTTCACCCTCGTGATCAATCCCGGCCTTACGATTCAAAATCTGAGGATCGGTATCGAGGATGTGGATGATTGCGTATTGGTTGGGGTTATCGACAAGCTGAGGGAATCGAATAGGGACAACGTCGATCATGAGGAAATTGTTATCAGAACAAGAGTGATTTCACAGTTGATATGGATATAAAAATCACTTTTTCACTTTGATATTAATACCCTTCCGAGTATTATTCACTTCCCTCCTCAAAGAATGTGATAGCGCTACGGAAGAACTCCTCGAAATCGTCTTCCGTCACATACTTACCACCCACGAATTCATCGAACAGTTCGTCTCTGATTGGAAGAAGGTTGTTACGAAAGAATGTAGCGAGTTCAGGCTTCTTTGTGATATCACCGGATGTACACATCTCCTCAAGAATTGTATCTCTCTTCTCCTCTTCCGGATGATCCTTGATACGCTTGGTAAGTCGCGCGATAAGATTGGACTGAATCTGCTTCTTCCATCCGATCTCGATAGAGAATGTTTTACCGTCAACTTCAAATCCGCAGAGAACATTTACCACTCGCGAGATGTGTCCAGAACTACACGTATCAGCCATATCAACAAGCTCTTCGATCATACGAGTCTTCAGAAGATCACAGTGTTCGTGAGATAGAATGAGTCTCCAGATCTTATTAAAGATAGATTGAAGGGTTTGGCCACCATCATAGATCGTTTGATCGAGAGAGATACGAAGAAGAGAACTCTTTACACAATCCATAACAGACTTTTTCTTCTCGTTAAAATTGTCGGGTGTCGGTTTATGATTCTTGGCAAGTTCCTGTATCTCTCTCTGTGCATCAGCAAACGTCACATGGTTACCCTCGGTGTTCACCTCAGAACGAAGAGACGCTAGATAGAGAATAAACTTTCTTATACTCTCATCAATTACATCATCATGTACGTTCTGTCTATTGTTGTACAGAGTAGAAACTCCATCCGGATTTCGTCCGAGAAGAGTAATGATCTCCTTTCCAGTTTCTTTTGATTTTAATGTTCCGAGACGGACAAGGAGATCAGCTGCATCAGCCCTTAGATCATAATCCAACGTGGTATCTGTAGCAAAGGATATACAATCTTTTTCAACTTCATCCACGACTGTATTTATATCTCCGGTTCCAAATACTGTACCTCCCTTTTTAGATAATTGTAAAAGATACTGTGCAGAGAGAATCTTGTATCTGATAAACGTATCTACATGTTTGAAGAAAGAGATATACCCATCATTGAGGTATTGAGATTTATATTTTCTTGAAGAATCCTTTTGGATACCTATTATTGTCTTATACCGGTACTCACATTCAAGTTTCTTGTTGGTGACAATAGATACAAATTTAGAACATGTATCTGTGTAGAACTTCATTGTTTCCATAAGAGTTCTAACAATATCAACTTGAAGAGGAATAGGCAGTTCCGACATTATCAGAGAGATACGATTAAAACACTCATATCCCAGTTCCTTATTCTCGTCATATAGTGTACGAGCACATTCCGTTTTCATATTAAGATCCAGTCCACTTGTGAGAGCAATCTCTTTTATAAGATTACGAAAAATATAGTTTGGTGAAAAGGAGAACATAGAGGTTATCTTATTCACCGATTCAGCACAAATCTCTGTATTCTTTTTAGAGAGTTCCTCTATCGATGCTATACGATTTTCTATACTCTCGTTACCGTCGAAAAATATCTCTAATAACTCATCCTCATCATTCTCTGAAAGTTTGCTTTTAGAGTATGTATCCTGTGGTTTCTCCCCTATAAGAGAAGATAAAGGGGTCATGTTGATAGTTTCTTGTGACATAACCGACGATTTTATATTACGATATGTGCTTAACATTACTTTATAATGTTAAGCACATATTTTTTAACCGACCTGATATCTACAAAAGTAGAAATTAACGTCTCCGATCGCGAGACAATAACGATATTTATCTTTGATCGATAAATCAATTTTAAATATCTTTACTGAATAATAATCACAATGGCTGATAGAAAACGTAGCTGTGGACCCCGAAAGTCAAAGGCAAATCCTGACGCATACACCAAGGAGGAACTTGTTGAATTAGCTGTTGAAGAACATGGGATGAAGAAGACAGCAGCAAATAAGTTATCAAAATCTGCTCTCTGTGATCTCATAAATGAGGAGGAATCTGAGGAGGAATCTGAGGAGGAATCTGAGAAAAAGAAAGCAACTCGTCCTTGTGGACCTAGAAAGAATAAGACTAACAATGCGTACTCTAAAGCCGAAGTAGTCGATCTTGCAATCGCTAACGGAATGAAGAAAACGTCCGCAAATAAGATGAAGATCTCTGATCTCTGTATCGAGGTATTCGGTGAAATTGTCGATATTAAGGATGACTCTGATGAAGAGAAAGATGAAGACGAGTTCGATTACAGAGTATGTAAGTCCTATACTATTTCTCAATTGAAGAAATTCGCAAAGTTTATGGGGTTGTCGTCTGATGGTGGTAAGAAGGCATTGTGTTCAAGTCTTGTTGCTCATGAGATTGATAAAATGCAGACTAAGTGTTTCGAAATGGATAAGGATGATATAAAGGATTTTGCTAAAACTCTAGGTATCTCCACTGCAGGTAGTAAGAAGGATATCTGTCTTCGGATGATGAATTCCGAACGTGAGAAAGCGGGATTAGACCCTGAAGAGGATGAAGATAATGATTATGAACTCTTTCTTCGGGATTATATGGATGGAACTGTTAAAGAGAAGGCTAAACTTTTGAAGAAATATGATGATATTCTCCCTAAAAAGTTTCTTAAACTCTTTGTCAAGATGAGTAAAGATGAACAGACTGAATTCATCGAAGCGTTTCTTGAACCGGAGAATATAGAAAAGAATTTATCCGATTTTATAGTTGAATATACTTCGGAAGAGAAAGAGGAAAAGGAAGAGGACGACGAGTTTCCCTGTATCTCAAAGAGTAAACTCCCTCTAAAGGATTATCAGAAACGAATCGTGAAACATATGCTGAAACATCGTGGAATTATTCCGATACTTGGTACAGGAATGGGTAAATCACTCACAGCTGTCACTTCTATACAGTGTGTTATGGCTCAAGATCCAAAGATCAAGATCGTTATTATCACACCCACCTCCCTAGTTGAGAATATGAAGAAAGAGTTTAGAGCGTATGGAGCAGATCCCGATGACAAACGTATCACCTTTACAACTATCACTAAGTTCTCGAACGATTATGAAGCGGGAAAAATCAAGGGTAATAATACATTTCTTATTGTTGATGAGGCACAGAATCTTAAAGGTCACAAAGGAAAGAGCGCTAAATCTGTTATCGACTGTGCGAAGAAGGCAAAGAAGGTTCTTCTTCTTACGGCAACTCCTGTTATGAACAGACCAAATGAGATCATCAATCTTATTGCTATGATCGATGGCGACGATCCGGTAACACCCATGCATTTTGACAGATATATTATGACTGATGATGATGCGTTTAATAAGTTTTTCAGATGTAAGATCAGTTACGTGAAGGGAGGTCGTAACGAAGACTATCCGGAATCGGAAGAGCATTCAGTCGAATTTGAGATGGACAAGAAGTACTATACAGCATACAGAGATGTCGAAAAGGGTCAAGAGAGTGCGTTGTGTACATCTCTGTTCGGTTGTGGTAGTAATCTTCAAGCATTCTATAACGGTATTCGACGTGCAGCAAACAATATAGAATCAGAGAAGGGACCGAAAATCAATTGGATTGTAGACAAAATTCAGATGGAGAATAAGAAGAATAAGAGAAATAAGACACTTATCTACTCCTCATTTCTCGATGCTGGAAGTAGGCTGGTGATGAAGAGACTCGACAAACTTAAGATTCATTACGCAAAAGTCGATGGTAGTATGAGTAAGACAAAGAGAAAGGAGGCAGTTGATGACTATAACAGTGGAGAAGTAAACATTCTCTTTATCAGTAAGGCTGGCGGCGAGGGACTTGATCTTAAGGGAACTCGTCACGTCATTATCACCGAGCCCGCGTGGGCAGATGCAAATTTAGAACAGGTAAAAGGGAGAGCGATTCGATATAAGTCTCATGTAATGTTACCGAAAAAGGAACAGCATGTTGATATATGGAATCTCTTTATGGTGAAACCCCCAGAGGATAAAAGGGATGAAGATGATAATATGGAATCGATAGATATTGTTATGCGCGATCAAGCACTCGCTAAAAAAACGGAGATAGAGGAATTTATGCAGAGATTGATTCCTCTTTCGATTGAGAACAGCGATTGTAACGGTAATGGAGAGATTGAGGAGGAATGGTAATTATTGTCTAATTTTACATCGGTTTAGTCTAATGTAAAATTCTATTTCTTAGTCTCCTGAGTATCCAATTCCCAAATAAACTTGTTTCCGAAGACGTCGAATCTTGTATCTCTGACGTCTCTTTCGCATAGTTCCACTGATAATATGAGTACGTTTTACAGAAATGGTATCGGACATCGCTCCGTGTCCAATGTGTTCTTTCTCGGTACTTGAAATACAACCCATTTCAGTGTCTAAGTGATCTATATCAACATTATATAATTGAATATCAGTTTTACATCTAGATCAATACAATTGATCTCGGATAACAGTTACGATCCATTTTCAAGCTTTCAGGATGTCTGATTACGTAGAGATCATATTTGAAGAAGAACAATGGAAAGAGATATTGGGTATGACTCGATATGAAATTTCTAATTTCGGAAGGATTAAGATAAAGAAGACATCCATGATTATGAAACAGCGAATTATTGGTGATTATATGGGAGTAAAAATAACTACCGATCTGAAAGTGAGAAAGAATATTCAGATTCATGTATGTGTTGCAAAATACTTTGTTGAGAATGCAGATCCTAAAAAATATAAAGTAGTTGATCATATCGATAACAATAAACTCAATAACGATTATACAAATCTGAGATGGATAGATCAGTCCGGTAATATGATTAATCATCACCAATTCAGAGAATACAAGGGGAGGGAAATAATTCAATACGATAAGGATATGGACGTTGTAAAGGAGTGGAAAGATATAAAAGAGATTGTTGAACAGACTGAATATAACTATTTTCCTCTTATGAATGCCATATCAGCAAATATTAGCTATAAAACTTTTATATGGAAGTATAAAATAGAGATTGTAGATAAGGAAATTGTAAACGAAGAGTGGAAGGATATAATAACTATAGGAGAGCATTCGTTTATAATTTATCAGATATCAAGCCATGGTAGACTAAGAAATAAGACCAGAAATAAAATATTAAGTCCGTCTATTATTTCCGGATATTATCATATAAATTTATCTAGTGAAAAATCTGTATTATGTTCTCTGTATGTACACCGTATTGTTGCCGAATTGTTTGTTTCGGGAAAATCGGATATAAATAAAATAGTCAATCATCTAGACGGAAACAGACTCAATAACCATTATACAAATCTTGAATGGACGACAATCAAGGGTAATACCGTTCATGCTGTAGGTCGAAAAGTAAATCAGATAGATATTGTATCAAGAGAGGTAATTAATACCTTTGATACAATAACCGATGCTTATAAATCTTTTGGTAAACCATGTAACAGCCATATCTCAAGATGCTGTAAAGGTACAGGAAGCTATACTTTAGGGTACGACTGGGAATATGCTGACGATTAGAATCTCCATTTCTTACCGCAGTCAGTACACTTACAGAACGTCGTCGAGGGTTCATCACATGAGCGTGTTTGTTGCTGGTACCAATCGACTCTCTTTCCACGATCAGGATCATTGGCTCTGTCCTTGTCTTTAATACAGACAGAACATGTGTGAATTCCACGCATCACCTTTGGTGGATTTTCGATATTTGAGGTCTCTTGACTGTCATTGAACTGTTCGTTTCTGAATGAATCGCATTGTAGTCCTGTCTTGTTCTGATCGAGATTGGAGATAGAATCCTTACATTTCACACCCCGTGCGATAGAAGAGATAATCTCGTACGAGATAGTTGTGTATGATCTCTTGAACCAATCCTTACCGAGATCTGTTTTCTTCACTGCGCGACCCATAGAGGTCGCCGCTTTCCTCACTGTATGATTGTAAATCGCTCGTTCCATAATCTTGGCATTCTTATCAGTGGTAAACTTCAAAAGATATTCAGTAGTCTTCTCCCGGACATCCTCCATCAGATAGTTCGGGATGACAAGATCGTCGACTCCTTTCTTCTTTTTGATTCTCTTAGCCTTCGCAACCTTTGGAGGCTTGGATCTCTTTCTCTTATTGAAGATCGCCTTGGCAGTTTTTTTCGGTGTTTCATCATAGAACTCCGCGAGATCGATACCACCACTCTCTGCTTCATCTCCAAGATCGACTTCATCACCTCCATCTTCCTCATCTTCATCTTCCTCATCTTCTGGATCACTCTCAAACGAAACACTCTCCTTGTCATCACCATCATCCTCTTCAGATGATGAACTTTCATCTGGAACATCATTTTCTCCCAGTTCATCTTCAGAGACAACCTCCTCTTCCTCTTCCTCCTCTAGATCAGAATCGTCAAACACAATCTCGATCGACATGTTTATTGTAAGGTGATTTCTCTTACAATAATCTCTCTCTTTCAATTTTATTTAATCATCTTTACTTTCGTTATTCTCGATGTGAGGAGAACTACTAGATCCCACATCAGCAGATGATTCTACCGGAACAAGAGAATTACTTCCGATAGACGATGAGTCGGAGGATGAACTCGAAGACGAATCAGCTGCTGCACCCATTCCCGGCATTCCGGGAATAGCACCCATTCCCGGAACACCCTGCATACTGGACATCATACCCTGCACGGTTCCGAATAGCTTTCCAATGTTCAGACTTCCATCCTGCATTCCGGAATTCATATTCGAGATGAGATCGGTAAATACTCCGCTACTCATCAAACCCATAATTGCAGCCATCGGATCGGAACTGTTGGGATCCACATTCTTTTCAATCTTCTGGACGAGATTAGATAAGAATGCACCTTCATTAGATTTCTCCTCAAGAGATTTCTTGAGGATCTCCATAGCCTCTTCACTAGGATCCACAGAGTTGGTGATAACTAGAAGATGTTGCCAGATAACATTAGTTGTCTCCAGATCCGCCATCTTAAAGATTTCATCCATTTTAATATTCACCTTCTTTGAGTAGAAGATAATAGGATCGGAAAACTTAGTACTGTCCTTATTCATAATTGCTTGTCTATTCTTGGTTACGAAATCCGTAAATGATTGTACATGCTTATTGATAGCATCCATATGTTTAATGGTGGTCTTGGCTAAGAGACGGTTGTATAGAAGAAGAGAATGCTGTTTCGTTCCGAATACATCCGTGAGATCACCCACAAATTTGTTGATACTGTCGAAACTTTTCCATGTTTTCGCGTCCATGTCGATGTGTACGTGTTACTTGTCTGCTAGACTTTTTTAGATGTATTAAATGGTAGTTTCAAAGCTTCGGTCTAATTTATTACAACTTTCAACAATCGTATTCATATACGATCATCTCTCCATCCAGAACAAATTCCTCATCGAGATATCGCTCTAGATACGCATCATCGACAACTGTAAATCCGTCACCAACAAGAGATTCGTTCAGATCTACAAGAGAAATAAGTTCAAATCGAACCTGATCTTCTTCAATCAGTTCCTCGACTGTTCCGTCGTCAAACTTATCTTGGATACATCTGGTAAGAATATCAAGAATAGCCTGATTCTTCTTAATACGATGATCGTCGATCAGTTTCCCAATCTTGTCAAAAATTGTATCTTCCTTATTAGACATCTTGAATGATACTATCTGTATTACTCTTCAATTAAAAACATTTTTAAAAGTCGAAGTTACCCAGAGCTTTAAAGAATAGGGGGTAGTGATAAGACTGGTAAGAGATGGCCAAAACATTCGAACAGATTGAGATTATTCCTACGTCCGAAGAGATTTTACGATCATGTAGGATGAAGAGTGATACAGATTCATTGACTATTGGATACACATTAGGTCGTCTTGCAGAATCTACATCGTCTAAAGTATTCTCTCCTATAATGTCTGATGAGTTTGCTATAATCTGTTATCGAATGGGAGATTATAATCGAACATTTGATTATGTTGCTCAAGCACTTAAGAATAATACCTGGAATGAGTCTGAATGTGATAGATTGAGAGGAAATATGGGTATGGCTGCAAAACATATAATCGATCGATATACCGAATATAATCCAGAAATAACAGGAAAACTATACTCACAGTTGTATAAGAAGAGAATGTTAAAAGATGAATCAAAAAGAATTACAGTCACAATGACCATGTGTAAACGTTATGATCTTTTTCGAAAGACAGTATCATCTTTTATAAACTGTTGTGAGGATATCGATCTGATTGATGAATGGATTGTTGTCGATGATAACTCTAGTTCAGCTGATAGAAATAGAGCACTTATTGAATTTCCATTTATTAAATTTATCTGGAAGGGAGAAACAGATAAAGGGCATCCCAGAAGTATGAATATTATTTCTAAGACAATTAGAACTCCATATCTATTTCACATAGAGGATGATTGGATTTTCTATAGAAAGGAACGATATCTCTCTATATGTTTGGATATTATTGAATCGAATCCATCTTATGGACAATGTCTCCTTAATCGATCGTATGGTGAAAGAGATAAATGTCATGATATTGCATGCCCCTTTCCTATGAAATTCAGTAAAGAGAAACATCGATATTATGAACACGCGTATTTTACGGGATCAGAAATGGATAAATTCAATGCTACAGGTCCTAAAAAACATTGTGCATATTGGCCCCATTATTCTCTTCGTGTTGGATTAACCAAAAAAGAGGTATTCGATAAGATTGGTTCGTTCAATGAGACCACAGGACACTTTGAAATGGAGTACGCACATCGATATGTATCTGGTGGTTATAGGACAGTGTTCATGGATAATATATATTGTTACCATTCAGGAAGATGTACATTTGAAAGAGATAGTGGGCTGAAAAATGCGTATGAACTTAATGATGAGAATCAGTTTAGTAAACCAAACGAGAGTAATCTAAAGAGAAACAAGAAACTTTCTTTAACGGAGGACGAAGAGAAAATTCCTCTATACACTATACCTGAAGAAAGTGATGTTAAATACAAAACCAAAACCTATGTTATGAATTTAGAAAAAAGACCTGACCGAATGAAACAGTTTATTGTTGATAACCATGAGAACGTGGAATCTCTTCAATATCGTTTCTTCAAAGGAATTGATGGCCAGCTTATCACCCCTCTTCCAAAGACATTAAAATTATTTGAAACTGGAGACTACACTTATCGAAAAGGAATAATGGGATGTGCATCTAGTCATATTAAAATATGGCATGAGCTTATTATATCCGAACTAGATGTTATGATTGTCCTTGAAGACGATATCACTCTCGCTCCTCAATTTGTGGATAAACTTATCTTTGCGTTGAAAAGTCTTCCGCCAAAAGAATGG
The DNA here is from genome assembly GCA_028710275.1 of Candidatus Colwelliibacteriota bacterium. Classification (GTDB taxonomy): domain Bacteria; phylum Patescibacteriota; class Minisyncoccia; order UBA6257; family Colwellbacteraceae; genus STB-63. Next base: position 78,430 of record JAQTUL010000001.1, read on the forward strand.
GATATACTCTTTCTCGGTCACTTCCTCTATCCTCATCTTCGAAAAGAAACCGATCGAGAAGACAAACTTCCATCTACAGAAAAATGGACTCGCCAACAATGTATAGAGAGATCTATGGGTGGTACTATTGGATATGCTATACATAAAAGAGGAGCTATGAAAATGTTCAACCATATTCAAGAAAATGGTATGTACAATGCAGTAGACTGGGTTATGTTTAAGAATGCAGATAAAGCAAATATCTTCTACTGTTACCCTCATATTGTTTTTTCTGAATGTGTAACAAATACAATTAAACCGGATAGTGATATACAATACGACACAAGTTCTCTGTGTTACGATGACGAAAAGAGATTCAATCTTGAAATCTCTTACTGGAGAAATAGAGGTGTCATACCGGTTGTTATTAACGACGATCAAATACCGTCACGAGATCTTCTTCTCTCTCACGTTCATTTTATCAAAACAGAAAAGTATCTCGACGTGATTAAGTCTCTCCAATACTTTCCCTTGGAGTTTTACACTCTCAAGGGAAAGTATGTCGTCTCTATTCCTCATACAAAATTAGATTCAACCGTGTCAGAAGAAGTTATTCTTGACGGTAGTTATCTGAATGTAAACAATCCAGTATAATATTCTTTTATAACATTTCAGTTATAAAAGAAGAGACGAAATTATCTCGTACACGAACCATTTTAATGTTTTCAAACATTAAAATGAAAGTTATGTAGTGAATTGTCAATCAATCAATTGACAATTTCGTCAATGTCTTGAACTGATTGTATAATACCGAACAGTCGATATAATTACAATCAACCAACTTCAGTTCCTTCAATCTCTTCATCGGAAGCAGAAGATGTTCTACGAAATTACAATCTCTAATCTCAAGTATTTCAATTACGTCTAAATGCGACATCATTCCTTTGATCTCATTCATCCCTGACTTTTCACTGAAAACAAACGCTCGGAATGGAATATTATGCAAATCTTTTCTTAACCCTCTTGACGATTTAAGAAAAGAGACTACATCTTCACGGGGGAGAAAAGATGAGATGTAGATGTTTAAATCAGTAACAGAAAATGACATACTGAACGTCTTATTTCTTTTGAGGGAAAGTGCGTGTACTAGTTTATAAACGATGATAGTCACTTTTTCATCACTTTTTCATCCATTAAATAGGAGGGATTTTCTTCACCATATCAGAATCCAGAACATACTGAGCAGCCTTCTTCTCCGCATCCTTCAACGATGGTCCGTAGAATGCAACCGACTGGTATGTCTTATTGAGTGGTCTATCGAAAATATTAACTTTCACTTGGTATCGTCTCTGATATGCTGTGGGATCCATCGACCCTTTTACCGATTTGTCCTCTTCTGAAACATACTTGATGATCAGTCGTCCTCTGAATCCAAGGATAACCTCGTTCAATCGACTCTTCGCATCATATAGTTCATCTCGTTCAAGAGAAACCTTGATAGGATCCATAAGAGTCTTCATGATCTTGTAGACGATACCGTACCCTGAATGATCGGTAACCTTTGTATCAACAAGAAGTTCGAGGCATCCACAGAATGCCTCGAACACATCCTCCATGATCTTCTTTCTGTTTTTATTCTCCTCATCAGTTCGTCGAACATAGTCCCAAAATCCGAGGGTCTCCGAAAACTGGGCATAAGTTGTTTTTGATACTCCATTCTGTTTCAATCGTGCCATGATAGCAACAGGACCCATATTTCCTCCTTTTCCCTTTGCGTCATTAAACACCTCGGGGAACCGACGAATAAAATACCAGACAACAACCTTATTAGTTGTTGAATCTCCGAGAATCTCATAGAACTCGTAGTTGTCCACGGGATCAATCGACTTGTGTGTGAAAGCCTTGGTGAATTCGATCATTGAAGTTTTATCGGTAAAAGCTTCAATGTACTTGGGTCCTAGATGAGCTCTCTCGAGAACAGACTGGATAAACTCACGAAACTTGGGATTTTCGTGAGTTGAAGGAGCAGAAGCAGGTGCAGCCATGATTGAGAGGTATGATTATTATCTCTAGCAATTTTAATAATATCATTTTTTATTTATATAGTATAATATATGCCTTCCAAAAAGACAAACCGTAAAAGCAGGGTACGATCTCGATCTGGTTCGAGGAAGTCTCGCTCTCCGTATAAATACAATAGGAGAAATAACCTCCTCAAACAAGTTTCTAAGAGAAAGACTAAAAGTAGGTCTAAAACGAGAAGTAAAAAGAAGAGTCGGTCGAAGTCTAAATCACGCAAAAGATATTCTTCGTCGGTACCAAAGAGTAGGAAATTTAAATCGAGAAGTCCTCGCAAACTTGTAGATATCAGTGCGTTTCAACACCGAAAAAAATCACCTCGGTATTCAGCTAATGATGGATTTCAAAAGGTACAGAACCGACACCGAAGAAATATCCAAAGTCGAAAAAATAATCATTCCCCGAAGAGACGATATCATTAAACTCACGTGAAACTTTTTTAAGAATCATTTTATGATTGCATATCATAAAATGGACAAGATCATCTCATTATTCAGAAAGAGAGGAGGTTCAGACTACATTGGAGAACCTGTAACACAGGAACAACATATGGTTGGTGCAGCTCTCATCGCGGAGGAGAAAGGATATTCAGATGATCTTATTGTCGCGGCTCTTCTACATGATATAGGACATCTTCTCTTCGAAAATGAAAAAATGGGCGATCTCGGCGTGAAGGGTCATGAAAAGATTGGTGCAGATTATCTCCGTGGGCTCGGTTTCAACGAAACGGTATGCGATCTTGTTGAAAATCATGTGAACGCAAAACGATATCTCTGTACCGTGTCACCATTGTATTCGAAAAATCTATCCAACGCCAGTCGGAAAACATTAAATTATCAGGGAGGACCTATGTCAAACAAGGAGATTTGGGAATTTAGAAAACGCCCCCGATTTGAAATGTACATCGATCTTCGAATAGTCGATGAGTTGTCAAAAGAGTCCGATATGAAAGGTAGAGATTTAGAGTATTTTATTCCTCTTTGTGAGCGATGTATGAAGAATAAAATAAGAGCGATCTATCCCGGAAATAATTCTTGGGAACGTGTTCAGATTGATACCGAACCTACAGTTGATAAGTTTAGGGGATCACATTCCATTCAATAGCGGATGTCTTTCCTGTTGAATGACAGATGTGATTGAGGAAGGAGAGTTTCTCTGCAGCAATCGGAACCCACACTTTGGGATTGTCTGGACCCGGAACGTAATCATATTGAATTTCTACGAGTTTGTTCCATACTACGGCTTGAAGTTTCAAGCCGTGACTGAACTTCGAATTCTTGAAAATCTCTCGATCGATGATATAATCGTACAACTCTTTTGCTATACGCACCTTGTTATCCTTTCCCCGCGTAGTTTCAATTTCAACAAGTTTCTTCTTCATAAACTCAATCATCTCTACACCTTCCTTCTCCTCATGTGGAGTTGTCACAGGATATAGAGAATTTCCGATATTCTCCGGAAGAATCGGTTTCAGAGACATCTTGAATGTGAAGTTGGATATCATGATTACAATATTTTAAAACTCATTTTTAGGTGTTCCCTTTACAGCTATTTCTCACCGATCGTTTATCAGTTAATATCTTCCAACGTGATTAGTCTTGATAAAAATCCAACAGCAGCAAATAAGAATTCCGAAAATACACGCGAGAACAATGAGAGCAATCTCCCACCCGGGCATTGCCTCTACTTGAGCCGCCCAATTCTGTTTACTGAGAATTGTGTTCAACATCAATGCTGAAAACTGTACACATCCCTCTTGAGACAGACCAATTGCTTGTGATGTCGCGGTCATATGATTCCAGTTCGATGACGTTACTGCACAGGGGAAGTTTCCCTTCCAATCAGAAATGGTGATCGCTTGTTTGAACGCAGAGACCACACTTTCAACTCCGATACTCTGAACATAGTTAAATTCATCGACTGAAGACGCATCAGAATCTACCGCAGAAACAGTAACATATGCTCGCGCAACGACGATATTACTTGATGTCACATAGGCCTGTCTACAGAAATAGAGATTCTTACATTCATCTACTATGTCATACCCGGTGAAAATAGTTGTGTTACTATCTACTTTAATGTAACGATCGAGAGCGTTAACTCTATACACGCAGAGTACTAGGAGGAGAAGAATTCTTGAAAACATTTTTGTGTGATAGCTAAGTGAAATAACCTATTTGGATAATGGTTATTTCATTTTTAACAGAAGAATTATTTCGAAAAAGTTTTCTTATGCTTGTTGACCTCAATCTTTTTGAGGAATGCGTTTTTCGGGAGAACATCGTCGTACAACCATTTAGAGGTTTCATCAACGAGCTTCTTGACATTGGAGACCGTAACCTTCTCTCCAATTCTCTTGAGATAGAGAGCGAAAAGTGTAGTCTCTAGGTAGCAATCAGCGTTGACGAGAATTCCATACTCGTTCCAAAGATCACCAAACTCACCATCCATATCGATTCCTACACTTTTAAATGAAATCTTACCGAGGTCCATCTGTCGCATCTGGTTGTTGAAATATGCACATTGTCTCTCATACACTTCAGGTACATATCTCTTAATAGGAAAGGTACCTTCATCCGTACGAGAAACAACAAGACGGGTTTCTGTTGATGCGACAGGTGCCCAGATCTGGAATCTGACATCACCATCAAGATATTCATACTTTTCCTTTGCGTGATAAGGAAGTCTCATTTTCAATATTGAGAATTTAGGTTTCATAATGTTCACCCAATCCTTCTGAATAGTCATATCGTAATCAACCTTCTCTTCGAAAAGAGCAGCGTACTTTGGATCAGATTTCTTCATAGACGGTGCGAGACGAATATCACAGATGAAAAGAAGATTCTCGGTCGACGTGTAATTTGATGCAACTTCATCTGTGAAAAATCCAACCGGTAACACTGAATCCTTGTATGGATTGATCTTAAGAGCCGGATTGCTCAACACTACAGGACTGAACGGTGCGGGATCGTATAGATGGAATTCTAGATTAGGAAAGAGTTTGAGTAACAAAGGAATATGTTGACCGTTCGCTGCTCCAGCATAAACGATCGTGTACTTCTCCTTTCGATTCGTGTACGACATGAAGAAATCCACTTCACTGAGGTGAAGCTTTCTCTGACCCCAATGAATGTTCTTGTACGTCATATCATACAATGCTTTAGGAAGTTTCTTATCTCTCTTCTCCTTCTCTTCCGGAACCCATATCGACATCGGATAGTTGGGAGTTAGAATAGTCTGAAGAAATTTGATCGACGGTTTGACAATCTCATCTACAGATGGCCTTCCAAAAACAATGATGTCGAATTTCTTCATTCGGATCAGCTCAGTGTTGAAAAGATCTCCGGTATTGAAATTAGAGGGAACTTTCATAATAACTCTCTTCACAAAGGAATACTCTGATAGAATCTTGGTGACAATACTCTTCACATTCTTTCCACTTAGGAAGAGTTCAATGTTCTTCTTGATACTGTAATCCTTTCCTCCCCATGGTGGATCAAAATATACGATTTCTGGTTTGTTCTCTTCGATAATCTTGTATCCGTCGGTGATGAAATCTCCTTGAATCGCTTTTACTCTTGTACCGAGATTGTATGCCGTTATATTGTTTTTGAGCGCCCCAAAGTTGACAGGGTCTCTCTCAAGACTGATAACCTTACACTTGAGATAGAGAGCAAAACCGATTGTGTCTCCTCCGACACATGCTGTAGCGTCGAATATAGTATTCGGTACCATACTCTTATCCTTAATGAGATCGCACAGTTGTCTACTGTAGATTGCTGAAGTGATAGAATAGACTCCCACCGTAGTTATCTGTAACGGCTTAGTATTTCCCGGTGGAAAGAGTGAACTGATGTATTCACAATCAACAATCTTATTCTCTTCTCCATCATCCTCAACATCGAACGGAGTTCCCTTCAGTGTGTGAACATACAGAGTTCCATCGTGAGAGATATTCGAAAAAAGACTGGTATTCAACTCTGTTCGAGACACTGATATTTTATGTTTATTTGCAATCTCTGGTGTAAGAGTGTTTACAAATGCACATGATTGTGGAAGATATCCCAGCTTGCAGACATTCCGTGGAAAGAATACGCGAAACATAGCGAGATCGAATTCGTTAGTGTACACTGACACATTCTTTTCATCGATACGCGAGAAGACCCTCTCAAGATCAGTAGGACCTGCGGAGAAGCTTTTGGACATTGTGTCTAGTAATACTCTAAACAAACAAATTAAGTAAAGTCATTTTTAAAGCATCGGTATAATTTAACAGACATGTTCCAACTTTTTGTAATAGATATTCAACTCGAATATCATTCATAAATATATCTGGATTTATACTTTCGGGATAAATACTCCAGTATCTCCGATTTCACCTTTTCCTGTAGCAGCCTTAGTTTTCGCAGTTACTCTTCCTTCGAGAGCAGCAATAAGATCATCCTTGAGATACTGACCGGCCCAAAATAATCCCTTCTCGTTCAGAAGCTCTCTGAGTTTTTTCACTGTTAACTTGGAGAGATCCTCCTTTGGTTTCTCTTTTTCAAATGTGTATCTACCCTTCTCATCGACCGGAAATTCTGTATCTCTGAACACAACCTTAACCTTATTATATTTGATTGTATCCATCATATCGTGTTCAGATTTAGAGATATATCCTTTATCACGAACAAGAGACATATACGATTCCTTATCACCGTCTTTATACACCATATTCTTTTTAAGAAGTTTAGTCTTAATACTATCAGAGATCTCATCAAATTTGCTGTCATCCATTTCTAGACGTTTAGAGAGAAATTCAACGAGATCGTCTACATCACTGTCGCTCAAGATAACCTTTCTCTTCTTGTGATGAGCCAACGCCTTATCGATAATAACTGTCCATTCGTCTAGAGAGTACTCATCCTTGTCGAGTGAGTCTCTGAGTTCATGAAAGAATTCATCTTCGTCGTCATCATCACTCTTCGCGTCATTGTCACTAGAATCCCAATCACTCGAATCGTCACTAGAATCCCAATCACTCGAATCGTCACTCTTCTCCCAATCCGAGCCACTTGATTCTTTATCTGATTTGTCGCTCTTGGTGGGGAGTGCCCATGAAGCTGCCACCAACAAAACTTTGAGACCCTTATTCTTATCCGCAAAGTCTTGAACCATCTTTTCATAGACGTTCCATTCACCTTTCGCGAGTCCACAGCCGATGTTATAAGGGAATGCTATTGAACTATCTGAAGGAATCTTCTTCGCGATAGTCTCCAATCCCTTCTTGAACGCTGCTATTCTCTTCTCAGGAGTATCGGTTGGGTATCTAGCTTCACCAGGGTAATGTTGGCCAACCAGGTTGATAATCTTTCCTCGAATAAAGACATCTCCGAGTTTGCGCTTAGTTCCATCAGAATAGATGTCAGCCTCAGGAAACTTCTTGAAGATAGTCTCGGCGAGACCTTTTGCCTTGTCGGTAACAGCATTACACTGGTGAACAATGTAGTGGGTCTTGACATAGGAGAGAAGATCGCCATCGACTGTCTTGATTTTGTTCTCAGCCGGTTCCTCTTCATCGTCTTCAACACCATCATCTGATTCACCCTTTTTCATCAGAGATTTTAGATCATTCACTAAATCGGCCTTCTTCTTTCCAACTTTCGTATACCCTTTAGTATTGAATAGAGAATTGAAGAACCCTATCAGACTTTTCAGTTCAGTGACTGTGTACTTGCTGATATCTTCGGATGAGAGAAGATCCAGAATCTCTTTCTTCACTGACGGAAAATCTGAAGGGCTACCCTCTACTTTTAAGTAAACTTCATACGCGCGGGTGGATTTAACTTTGGATTTACTCTTACTTCCCTCCGTAAGAGCAACACCCTTTGCGCTCTCTGTCATCTTCTTATAGTCATCCATCGTTCTCTTCACACCTTTGTACTCATCACGAAGTTTCATATAAGTGACACCCAACATATTCTTTCCCTTACAATCCTTTCCGATACCCCAATAGAGATCGGTAGGACTTGCCTCTCTGATGATACACGTTCCTGTAGAGAGAAGGGTCTTCTTTACTTGTGGATGCTGTTCTAGTTTAGCTTTGACCGCCTTGTACATCACAGAATCCTTAACCTTCTCCCAATCCTTTCTCATAGAGACACCTCGTTCTTTACTCTCATCGATGATATCCTTCAGAGGAGTTTTATCGGCTGGGCTCAGAAAAGTTCCGGTACCAAAGCGACCAGTCACCTTTTGATTTCCGAGCATTTTCGATTTGTTTGCTGTACTCGCTGAACGAATCTTCTCCTGATACCACGCGATATCTTCGTCACTGCTCGGCGAGAACTTCTCCGCGTGATAATAATGTTCCGTAGTCGGCCATACGACACCATCGATCTTTACCGGAGTATCCGCGTAGTTAGAGAAAATCCTGTACTCGTTATCGATACTATCGTAGAAGTCACACACTGTCACTTCACTAGACTCCTCTTCTTCCTCATCCACATGTTCATCTTCATCCTTATCCTTCACTGAATTGAAGAAAGAATTCAGTTCTTCATCGCCTTCAATAGCCTTTGAGATGAATTCTGATGTGATTTTCACTTTCTTCTTATCTCTCGCGAGATTTCCTGACAACTCGAGAATTTCAGCAAGGAGATATTCGATTACAACATGACGAATGTACAATGATTCGTCTCTCGCAATATTCCTTCTCAATTCCGAAAGAGCATGCCTACCGAGATCTTCAGGGAGTATTTCTTCGATGTTCTTCTTCACAGTCTCTACTCGATCATCCTTCGGAGGATATTTCCCGAGATCAAACTTTGGGATTAGAGGAGTGAGAAGTTCCTTCACCTTGGAGATACCATCACTTGTAATACCCGAATCCGGATGTACCTGACCGAGTACTACCTTGATATAAATATCCGGTAGCGATTTGAACGGAGTATTCTTGATCGAATTGAACTCTTTTGCCACTTTCATCATCTTATTCTGCTCTTTGCTTCGCTCAATCATATTATCATAATGAACTACCGTGTACTTTGGATCCGAGAAAATCTTCTGAAACTCCTGATCAATCTTCTTGTCACGAGTGAGAGTGAAGAAATCAATCTTGAAAATATAGTCGTTGAGCTTGTGTTTCAGATTTATTCTTGACACTTCATCTCCTGCAGATTCTATCTTCTTCACAAGGGATTTGATCTCATCGTATTCAGTAGTTGATTTCTCCTCCTCTCCTTCGGAATCAGATTCAAATTCGATCTCGACAATCTTTTTAGACATCTTCTTGGGTGGTTTTTTTTCCTCTTTATCTGGAGATATCATTTTTTTCGGACTGATCGATTGAAGCTGTGAGAAGAATGTTACAAGAATCTCCTTATTCTTCTTCAGATACTTTATCCAGTCTGGAGTAGTATCAAGAGCCGAAAGAACGAGATAGTCTTTAGAATATCTATCATAAGTTAATTTTCCTATATTCTTCGCGAATGAGTTATCAACTGAAATACATGTAAGATAGAATGTCTTTACTCTCTCTTTTTTTTCAGGATCTTCCTCCATTCCAGATACAATAAATTCATTGCCACCTTTTACAATTCGATATACAAAAGGTGATAGTTTAAGAGATTTTATTCTCGATACGCGATAAAAGAATGTACAGTAGATAGTTAGCAGTTTCAATCCTACACCATGAATACACTCCAAGTGCGCATTATCTAGAGTAGTTCCCAGTTCTAACATCCCGACATGCATTCGCTCATAAAATACCTTAAATTTAGATTTGTGAATTTTGTTTCGCAATTCAATGAGCATTTTCTGTGCTTTTTGAAACAGTTCAGGGTCGTCTACAGCCCAGCTGGTTATATTGTCATTCAGACAATGAAATCCTGTTTCCGCTACCATGTTTAGAATCGTAGAGGAATCGCTGGCTATACTCTCTAATATCTTCTCGTCACTCTTTCTCTCTATATCGACCATGGCCTTGTAGCTCTTTCGGATTGATTTATCTAGCCCCTCGTGATTGATGATACTCTCCTTCTCAATCTCATTCATCCATATAGGAGTGAGATTGGATGGATCCGATGGATTGATGTTTCTATCTTTCGACATGATCATTGTTTGAACTAGTTCATCGATATCATAACAATAACCATTTGATAATCTAATATACTTAATATCATCGATATCATCAACATCGGTCATCGATATCGATGTCTCCCTGTTTTTACAACTTCGCACTTTCGGTTTAGATGGAAGATCGTCATCCTTGAATCCATATCTCTTTTTCATATTCTCACATATCATCTTCATGTTCGCGCTCTTCTTTCCGTCCTTTATACTAACACCACATTCTATGGCAAGATCCACTAGATTTTTTCTTGTATATCCTCTTGGACATTCAGAATAGATTTTACACTTTTGGATAAGTTTGTTTTTAATCTTTGGTTCATCTTCGATTACCTCCTCTTCTGAATCGGTGTCTGACTCAATCTCAATACGGATCGGCTTCTTCACTTTCTTAACTTTGACTTTCTTCTTCTCTTTGAGTATCTCTTCTAACTTTGCGCAGATCTCTTTTTTATTCTTTTTGATACCGTACGTCTTTATTACCGATAGTACGTTTTTATCAGCGAGAAGCTCCTCTAATTTCCACGCTCCATTCTTAGTTGTATATCTTTCAAAACACATTCGATCACAGTACTTGAACGACATCTATTACTATTGTAAATCTTTTAGATCTTCTAGGTTGATTATTTTAGAACAAATGTTCGGAGTTCGGACGATCGAAGTGTTTCCGAAACCAGAAAGTTTTTCGGCGGAGAGGCGACCTCTCTCACAAATATTGAGAGAGTTTGATATACTTTTTTCAATTCCAAATAGTTTAGAAACGGGATTCTCTCTGAACTCCGAAAGTCATAATCCGAAAAGAATGTGTGATATAGTATGTTTTAAATTCTTTCGGAGCGGTTTTCGGAGATGATCTCCGAAAACCCGAAAGTCAAAATTTCCGAAAATTTCAGTAACAATCATTGATAAATAGTATCAATCGTTGATCAATAGTTATAAAGAGTTGATAACTATTGATCAACGATTGATACTGAAATGTTCAAGTGTGAATTTTGCAACACTGAATTATCTTCTAAAAATAATTTGAAGATACACCAAAAGACTACAAAATATTGTTTAAAATTTCAAATGGTTATAAACCCCGATGTTGAAATTAGTGTTGAAACGTGTCAGTACTGTAATAAAAATTTTCAGTATAAACACCGTAAAAATAGCCACGAGCTTGTCTGTATAGAAAAAGATATTGCTAATAGAATAAACTCGATAAAGTTGTTACATGAAATAGAGATTTCTCACTTGAAAGATGAGATTGCAGCTCTTAAATTAGCACATGAGAAACGAGAGAAAGAGATCTATATCGAACTCTACAACAAAGATCAACAATTCATATTAGAGCAGAGTAAGAGATTGGTAGAGAAGTCTGGAAGTGTTACCACAACCACAAACATCAAAGGTAAAACCATCACAATGAACTCTCTTAATCTATCACAAGAGAGACTTGAGTCTATAAAGGACACCTACACTATAAAACATTATGAACGAGGTGGAATCGGTCAAGCTGATTGGGTAGTTGATAATGTAATTAGAGATGATTCGGGGACTCTTATCTACAAATGTACGGATAAGAACAGAAAGAATTTCATTTACCACGATGATAAAGGAAATGTAGTAACAGACATACAAGCTAAGAAACTAAAAGAGGCCATACTTCCTATTATGAGTACAAAACTGAAGGAGTTTAAGAAGATCAAATGTGCCGAGTTGGCAGAAATCAGTGACGATGAAAGTGAATTGTTAGAACAGTATAGTAATCTATACAACGAGAACAGATCCATGGGGAATGAGTTTGATAAGAGACTGGTTGAGAAGACTTATGATAAATAATTTACACTTCAATGAAAATAGTTTCGGGATAGAAGATAGCATCGATATCTATTACATCTATAGTATTTTGTCCATTATCTTCGTCGTAGAATAATCTGATAACACTTATAATATCATTCGGTACATGTTGTATACAACCTTTGACTGTTGATATCAATCTATTTATTCGATGAGATGTTATACCTGCTTTTATTTTCTTTAGATTGTGATCTGTATACCCATCAGGATTAAAACGAACAAACATTACTTTTAATCCTCCAAATCCCTGATGAATATTAATCATTCTAATCTTTTCACAATCTTCATTATAACTTGAATGTTGAAACTCATCACACTCTACAATTATAACATGAGTTCCACAGTCAATAAGAAAATCAGGTCTATATCTATGACAACCATCGTCTGGTATCTTATCATGAATAAATTTTATATCTGCGGTCTCAAGAGCTTTTTTGATAACCAGCTCCTTTTCGTGACGTATCTGTTTTATGTCTATTTTACCGCATATGTTACACATTTTAGTATCGGATTTTATGAACATTGTTTCTAAACATATCGAACACTTCTGCTGTTCGAGATTAATATCGGTTTCATGTTTGTGGTCGTCACATCTTTCAGGATAAGAATCGTCTCGTGATGTAAAGAATGGTCGATTACTACAATTTTCGAACTCACATTTAGGTTTATTTTTGACATACATATTCGGAGTTCTATGTTTAGCACAGTGAGTTGTTTTCTCATAGAGTAATCCATAAGACGTTCGAGTTTTACAATCGGGATATACGCAACATCTTTGTTTTACATCAACATGCGATTCGTGTTTATGAGCTTTACAATAAAGAGCTTTCTTGGTACCGCTTACGCCATAAACAGGCACCTTATCACATTCTAGACATTTATCATATTCAACGTTTACATGATCATCATGTTTATGTTCCACACAATAAAGTCTTTTCTTGGTTCCCTTCACTCCGTAAAGAGGTAACTTTACACAACCTTTGGATAGACATTTTTTATGAACAACATCAACATTACCATCCTGTTTATGCTGAGAACAATAGATAGGTTTTCTAGTTCCTATTTCACCGTATGATGGACGTTTTTTACATCCCACAGAAATACAGAGACCACTTTTTACATTGACATAATCAGGAGGTTTGTGCGATTTACAATAGATAGCGTTCTTAGTTCCCTTTTCACCATATGTTGGTTCAATGAGACAATCTTTGGCTTTACATCTTTTATTTTTTACATTAACACATTCATCGGTTTTATGATCAGCGCAGTATATTGCTTTTGTTGTCCCTGATATTCCAAATATTGGAATTTTATCACATTCTCTACATGTTCTGTGTATAACATCTACATATGATGAAAGTTTATGTAACGAACATGAAATAGGAAAAGTGGTACCTTCCAATCCATATGAAGGCTGTTTATTACACCCATCATGTACACATATTCTTCTAGTTACATCAATATGATTGGGTTTCTTATGTGTATTACAATAATTTGGAATTTGATCGGTAGATTTTCCGTATCTACTTGGTATAATACATCCTTCAAATATACACAGTGACATCGAGTTTAATATTCTTTATAAAGAATATTAAATATACAATCATTTTTATCCCTTAACAAAGCGACACATTTTGGTCGAGCAATGGGGACAGGTACCACACATCATATTACGACCATTCTTAGTTCTCCTCTTCTTCGGGTTCTGCATAGTACGCTTCTTTTTACAGACGACGCAATACGCCGTTTTTGAACCAGGAGATCCTGATCCGCTTCCAGCGGGGGAGCGAGAACGAGAGCGAGAACGACTCTTACTCTTTCGCGGAGATCTGCTACGGGATCGTGACTTCGGCATTTGTTAAATAACGCATAGAAAAAAATTTAACTAAAAAAGTTCTTAAAAGCTTCGGTCCAATTCATTGGACTACTTCGTACTTTTTAAACACTCATTTTTGAATGGAGTATAAAGAGACTGTGTAGTCTATAACATGACTACCCCAAATTCAACAACCAAAGGCTCTATAAACTCTTTCACATGGAAAAGATTTCCAGTTGAAGAGGAGAAATTTGCTATATGTCTGGTACAGTCGGGAGAGCGAACACGAGAGTTTGACAACCTTTGTGAATATATAAAAATAATTTTTCCGGAGAATCTGATCGTACACGATTCCCCCGAATCCTATATTCCACAAACGAAAAAAACAACTATTATACGCGAGTGTATAAAGACTAATGAAAAGGATTATCCCAAGTGGTTAGAAGATCACAACATTATTCAAGAGTATCTTCGAAATTCGCATGTAATAATCTCGGGTGAATTTGATAACATTCCGACCACTGTTCTAACCAATTCGAGACTAATTATATTTGAATCGCAAGACGATACAAATAGATATCTTCAGCCAACGCATGGGGCGACTCTTAATAATTTCAACACTGAATCCAATTTTATTGTGGTAGACAAATCGATAATGGGACATTTTAATATCTCTGGGTTGTTTAAGAACGAGTTAGTTCGGTATAGCAGAGATCATCAACTTTCTCCGTAAACTCGTTCTTCGCGAATTGATGTTTCATAATTATTGTGTTATAGAGACGGAGAGATTCAATTTTCCGAAGGAAATCCGCATTTGGTCTATCAGTCCCGTCGGGAAGTTTGAATTGTGTTTTTCTCCATTTATCGATCCATTCGTTGAGAACATTCACAAGATAGTTGGATTCAGTATAAAACGTAATCGTCCTTTTTCGTTCATTTCCAATCCACTCCAGAAACTCGATGACCGGTACAAGTTGTAGTCTCTCCTTATTAACGATATCACTCTCTCCTGAAACGAAAGTGATATCCTTCTTTCCATCAATATAGACAAAAGCCCATGTAGATTTATTCTCACCGATAACTCCTTTCAACCACACCTGAATCTCCTCGATCTTTTCGGTTTTCTCTTTTTTTCTCTCACGATGAAACTGAAAATCTGATGCGTCGGTCATAACTTCGATACCATATTTACTATATCATGGTCTGAATCACTTTTAATTTCTTTATAAATGAGATATTTTTGTCGATCTGATCAAGAGATATTAATGAAAGAGGAATGCAAGAAAGAAAAATACCTGTACTCTCAACAATCTCTTCTGTAAATTCATAATTTACAAAAGTAGATTCAATATCGTTATTATCCATTGAATTGTAAAAATCTTTGACATCCCGCTCAGTTATCTCTTTAATTGTTGAAATTATATATACACCTCGACCCGTAATGATAATAAAAATAAGAGATATATTGTTCATTGATACAATCATATCCTCGAGTGATGGATACGCATTCATCAATTGTATACCAAATGGATGTGAATGCCACACAACATCGGTATGTGTTTGAAGATTGAGTATTGTGTACGGACGATCCGAATCGTAATCGTAACATGTAACATTAGTGTCTAGACGAAATCCGCGTCCGTAAATATATTCTCCTCCAAGTTCATAACGTCTAATCAATGAGAGTAAACAGAGAAGGTCGTCTATATTGTAGATCTCTTGTCTTCTCTTAAGTTTTATAACCAAATCGACATTTGGAAAAGAGAGATCAGTTGTCATTTCTATTTTATGAAAATAGAATAACTATATTTCGGATATATCAGGAAAGTCCTCGATGTCGGATATACTAAAATCTTCATGAACATCAACATCGTCTCCAAGTATAATTGAATTTCCTCCAACATCAACATGGAGAAATCCTGCGACAAACTCTTCTCTCATATATTCAGGTACTCCTCGGAGAAGAGATTCTATCAGTTCAAGAATCTGTGGTGGAAGAATAACATCATTATCAATACTCTCTGTTTTTTTATGAATTCGTCTCTTTATTCGTTTTTCTTCTGCAGTAAACTTTATTGGTGCTCGACACATCGGGCATGTATCCTCTTTCCATTTCATCAAACAATCCTTATGTATCCAATGTCCACAATGTGTTGGACGATCTACATTATGAAGACTCTCCATACAAATGGGACAATCTTCTGGTTTCTCTAAACTAAATTGTTTATGGTGAAGTTTACAATATTTTCCTCCATTATAAATCTTATTTTTACAAAGACTACCCCTTTTTGTCTTTACACAACATGTCTGATACAACAGATCCCGATCTGTAAGAATTAAAACATCATCTCCGTGTAAATGGCTCATTTATAAATATACAATATTGTATATTTATATACTAATTGCGATCAATTTCAGTGGTTTATAAGACCAAATAATAAAATGCATAGGTTCCGTTCGGAAGTCTCGTTGCATTTTGTGTTATAGTAAAACCGTTAATAGTTATGTTTGTTGATGCAATAAATGGAATTGTGCTTACCGCTAACGATGCAAATGTTGCACTAGCAGGAGATATTATCACAGCTTTTGGAGCAACATTGTAAGGTTTATTAAAAGTTACTGTAAACATTTGTCCGGCATTTGTTCCTCCTGTAACGACAAAGTTAATAACTCCACTTATATCCGACCCTGCGATAGACGATGATGAAACTACGACACCCGCATTTATTGTTAATGTTGGAGATAATGTTGTACCGACAATATGATCAGCGTTTAATGTAGTAACCGATGCGGTTACTCCCGTGATATTATTTGTTCCGAGATTTGTTAAGAACGCGTTAGTTCCTGTAATGTTACTAGTTGTGATATTAGTTATTGATGCACTAACTCCTGTAATGTTATTGGTTCCGAGATTAGTTAAGAACGCATTAGTTCCAGTGAAATTTGTAGTAATGAGATTAGTAAATGATGAACTTTGAGGACTTGGTAAAAATATTGACCACGGACTTGTTGATGAAAATTGTACATCAATACCGAGATTTCCATTTGTTACTCCACCCTGATTAGGAAAAACTCCCGACGTAAAAGACTGACCACTACTTGTAACTCGTAAGTGAGTCGAATTTGGACTTGGATTGATTGGAAAGGATTGAAAAGTGGTCCAATAAGTCGCGCCATTCGGAACATTACATGACACAACATATGTTGTTCCAGCTGTTACCGCTGTAGGGGTCGTAAAATATGCAATTTGATACCCGGAAGTGGATTCTCCTGAAAAAACAACGGAATTTAATAATACACCACCAGATGTCCATAACTTTCCTGTATGTGTTCCTATATTATTAGCATATTTAAAAAACACGACACCCGAGATAAATCCATTTATGAGAGGAGAAAAATACATACCATTTTCCCAATTACCTCCTGCATTTTGAGTAGTACCAGATGAATAGTCTGTAGGATAGTACATAGCCTCGTACGCACCCAATAACGCAGGATCGATATTTGTGTTTGTTATGTTACTTATATAATTGGTAGAATTTCTAAGAACAACATCAGTCGGACTATATGTTGTTATCGAATTCCACGCTCCTTTATATGTAAATCCGGGTCCAGTAGGACCTGTTATCTGTAACGATATTCCGTTGATAAGATACTGACTGGCATCTATTGTTGTTGCTTTCAAATTAGTAATGAATCCGTTAGTTCCTGTAACGTTGGTAACAAAAAGATTAGTATGAGTAGAGTTAGTAAATAATGCACTTACTCCTGTAATGTTATTGGTTCCGAGATTAGTTAAGAACGCATTAGCTCCTGTAATGTTACTAGCAGTAATGTTAGTAAACGATGAACTTACCCCTGTAATGTTATTAGTTCCGAGATTAGTTAAGAACGCATTAGTTCCAGTAATATTAGTAAAAGATGCGGTTACACCAGTGATATTATTAGTTCCGAGATTCGTTAAGAACGCATTAGTTCCAGTAATATTAGTAAAAGATGCGGTTACACCAGTGATATTATTAGTTCCGAGATTAGTTAAGAAAGCACTTACACCAGTGATGTTACTAGTTGTGATATTAGTTATTGACGCGCTAACTCCTGTAATGTTATTGGTTCCGAGATTAGTTAAGAAAGCACTTACACCAGTGATGTTATTAGTTCTGATATTAGTAAACGATGCACTTACCCCAGTGATGTTATTTATACTTATACTTCCATTCGAATCTCTGATAACAAGTGTGTTCGATATATTACTTCCTGTTGCAGAATCTAATTTTATTTTATCGGCACTAGTCATAAATCCATTTACACTTTGTGTAACTGCCGAATGTAAACTTCCTCCCGGTTGATTATCGTGCGCGTGTACATGATCAGAAACAGCAAAATCGTGCGCTATTCCGAGAGAATTAACAGTTCCTATACTAACTGGTATACTAACCGGCAAAGGATCACTCCCATTTGTTACATGTCTATTTGCATGATTAAATATATTCATTCCTGTAGCGTTCAGATCGTAAACATTATTTACAGTCGAGTTTACACTAACCAAATTATTACCACCCATATTTATATTACCACCCATAATTCGTGTTCCATCTGTTCTAAAATACTGAGGGTGATCATCTCCTGTTGTTAAATTTGACAAACTATGATGATCACTTGTCGCGGTAACTGATCCTCCAGATCTAAAAGAGAGAGTAGGTCTCTGATCGATTATTCCATCCTGTGGAATAACACTTCCGTATAATATATCATTTGTAACTATAACACCGGCGATCTGAGGGACATCTTCTGATATAAAAGAAGGTATTGTTGGAGATGGACCAACTTGAGCAGAAGCTAAACTTGAAAAAGTCTGTTGACCAAATACCAATAGATATATAGGATTTCCTGCACCATTGTTATCAACAATGTATAATGTATGTTTAACATACTGTCCAACTGGTACCGTCTGTAATACTCCACTATTATTATCCCATTGAGATGAGACATGTGATGTTGTGTTTGAGATATATCCACCAAATGTATCTCTATAAAATGTTATCATATTTATATTAAGGGTTTGAGGGAGATTATGTTGACGTGTTGAAAAGAAAAATGTACCTGAAGTAACGTTTATCATACTACCAGTTGAACTTGATGGAGTACATATCAATCCCGAGGAAACAATTGGTCCGAATCCATAACGTAGAGTATTGTCAATATACGACGTCGCGTATGACCCGTTACGGCCCGAATTCTGATTATAAAAAGAAGATCCTGTTCCCGTATGTACATCTCCCAGGTCTATAATTGATAACGAGTCCGATTCACTATTAGATTGTTGAAATATACCATTTTGATCTATATATAGATGGTTTTGTGAATTTGCAGGTAAAGATATAGTTTGAGGATCCCATGTTACGTATTTTAATTCATCGTTAGGAATATTTCCGATTGATATATATCCCGATCCAGTCGCAACGGTTGCTGTTAGATTTGATGTTGTAAAAGGAATAGTACTTAATGATCCGATACTTCCCAGTTGTGTCGAGTATTTTTGAGAATTAGTAACATCAACCAGTGAATTGAAATTCATACCAACAAATTGTTTCCCTGATAGAACAATAGATTGATTATTGTACGATTGTAAAATTAAATTGGGAGATTGAATAGAAATTTTATCCAAATTCATGACCCCGTTTATAACTCCGGTTACACCCGGATGATCATCGACTATATCATGAATACAATTTTGACAAACAACTCCCAAACAATTCAGAATTGAAGGAGTTCCTAGATTAGGAATACTTATAGCTGTGCCAAATAATAGAACATTACAATTTGAAAGTGTTACATTTACCCCGTTAAATAATCTTATAAAAATTTCAGTTGATATTGCCGGTAGTGCAAGAATATTTGAAATCACAATTGATGTATTTGGTCCTGAGACGTCAAACAATGTTAACGGAGACACTGTATTATTCATTCCGGCAAATACAGAGGTTGTTATTGTAAAAGTAGATCTGTCCACTCCTGTAGTTGATGTTATGACAATTCCATTTGTATATGTATCCGCGGGATTTGTTGTTATAGAATCAAATATTATGATTGATGATCCCAAAGAATTATCTTGGTATAATATTCTATTTGTCCCCCTAAATGTGCAATTTTGTAATGTAAGAGGAGAAGATAAAGTTGACCCGTTATGTACAATCGTTGATGTATTTGTTCCTGTTGGACAGCTATGGTAAGGTGTTTTATCGAATCTGTGTTTGAACAGGTTAAAAAATTACTTGTGTTATCACTCGGAACAAGTATACATGATTGCTCATCAACCCCGCTGATAACTATTCCATGAGGTATTGTAATAGGAGGTTCGATGTATGTTCCAGGCGTTATATTTATAATATAGTTATTTGTTGAAGAAGAATCTGTTATATAATTTAAGGCAGAATTTAGACTCGTAAAATTACCTCCTTTTTTTGAAACAGTATATACATTGTTATTTTTATTATATATATAGAATGGTGATGAAGTTGGTATTATAGTTTTACCAACATCAGTCACACCAAAGAAATACCCACTAGTCCCAGTGCTGACATTTATATCGATAATATTATCGGTAAGAGATGGACCATTGAATTGAAGGGTACATATTGACGATCCAATAGATTCTATAGCTGTTCCATAATTATTTATCACAACAACTTGACAATCAACAATCGCGTTGCTCGTTGCAGAGATTCCAACACCTATATTATCTATTCCGCTAATCTGTCCACTTTCATATCGTAATTGACAATTTTGACCGACATTCACACTTGGAGATAATGAATTACTGATTTGATGAATTATAAAGTGGTTCTCTAAACTTAAAAAATTAATAAACGTTGAATTATCCATAACCATATCATTTATACAGTCCGTAAAATCACAGTATTCCATATAAATTTCTGAATCTTTCGTGGGGGAATTACAATAAAACCCTTGAAAACAGTTTCTTATACTCACTTTATGTATCAGTACAGACGGAATACCTGCATCGGTTACTGATATACCAACACCTGTTACGTTTTCTATTATACAATTATATAATGTGGATCCTTCTTCCATATGTATCATATCATGACCACCATTGGGTCTAATAATCACACTTTCTAATTGTTGTCCCGCTACATAAACATAACCTGGTATCGTTAATAAATTTTCGTTATAAACCCCCGTTTTTATATACACCATAAATGGATTTGTTACACTTGGACCGGGAATAGAAGATACACATGATGATATCGCGCTTTCGATCGTAAGAAATTCATCTGCTGTGGGATTGTTCGATACTGTTTTAAGATTTGTTACAGGAAACAAATACGGGTCGAAAAGTAAATTACCTGTACTATCTGTTGATAAATACGATTTTGACATATTAGGTATAGATTGTGGTAGAGTTAATATTATCGACCCAGTCATCCCAGTCGATGATTGAAAAGTTGTGCTATAAGCTCCGGATATAAAATTAATACTACTGGTTCGAAGTGTGTTTGATACCAAGAAATCAGATGTGACTGAATTGGAAAACGATGCTGTATCTCCTGACAGATTGTTTGTTACGACAATATTATTGAATACTGGATCTGTTGGAATTTTTCCCGAACCAGTAGGACCCGTAGGTCCGCCATTTCCAAATCCCGGATTTAGAATCTGTTCAGTTGCTACTACACCGGATATAGTTTTTACATCACTTCTTACAGGTAGAATGTAACGTAGTTTAAACGACATTATTAATAACAACAAGATTAAAAGTAATTCTATTTATTTTAAAGACTATATGTAATATAAACAAGTTGACATCATGTCATATGACGACGACGAAAGACCGGGAGACGATCTTGATTTCGGGGGTGGAGGGGATTTTGAATATGACGACGAAGATATCGAAGAATACAAAACTCCAGTTGACGATCTAGAATACGGAGATGGTGGGGGAGACGATGAATTTGTTGCTGATACCGATAGTAGAATAGATACTGGTGCTGAATGGAATGATTACGGTGATGGTGCATCAAAGTCGCGCGTCGGTATAGCAAGAGCTGCAGATATAGATGAGGATATCGGAACTATGATGGTGGATGAAAAATTTAAGAAAATGGAACAGATGTCGAGAACACCAGAGGATATGTTTAGAATACTCGCACGAAAAATTAAGGAGCGATATGATATATCGGATGGAGTTTATGACGATTCGCTTCGTATTATGCAGTATCTGAACAAGCAGAATAGAAAGTTAAAATTCAAAAATCCCGCAGCAATCATCTTTGCATTACTGTGTATAAAGGACACCAAAATAGACAATAAGTCTATCGATAAAATCTACGACGAGATGGCAAAACATGAGAAGATGAACAAGACTGATCTATTGAGATATATCTTCTTTGTTCAGGACGTGTTGAAAAATCGGTAATTATACTCCTTGAGAGTGTATAATTACTATTCGGATGTGGTGAGTGGAGTGATTTAGAACACGTACTTGATGATCAAGACGATAAACAGTACCATGAGAATGAAGTAAGGAGAGAATGTCCGATTTGGAACATTCACATTCACTTCGTGAGGATTCTTTCCTAGTAGATTCTTGGACCAACGGGAGGCTCCGAATTTGAGAAGCAGACGGACAGACTCATCGTCCGTCTGCTTGTGAAGAGGGGTGTTACCGTACAGGTTGACAGCGTTTGGAGATGATCCATAGATCAACAGAAGCTTAACCACTTCGGGACATTTCTTGTAGTGAAGAGGAGTATTTCCCATCTTAGTTTTCGCGTTTGCATTCGCTCCCTGTTCCAGAAGATACTGAACAACCTCGGGGTCATTCTGGATATGAAGACATGTCTCACCAATCTCCGAACGGTCGTGAACAGAACACTTCTGCATGGTCACGAGATTCTGAACCTGGTTCAAAGACAGATTCGGAGTGAGAAGATCGAGAGACATCGTGCGTTGAATAGAGTAATCGGATGTGGAGTGATATTCTCTCCTGATATTAGGAGAAATTCATTTTTTTTACATATGATCACACTCAAGTATCACCAAATCCAAGATCTATTGTCGGTGGATATCTATAGGTTTAATCTCTCCGAATACAAGCATACATCATCCATAGAACACCTTTTACACTTGAAATTTATACTCTATTCGCATAATTTACCAAACATTGATTCAACTTAAGAAAGAACGATACAGGGGTTATCTAGTGGATGAATACAAACTCATGTTTACGCTGGTATCTAAACAAGATAAATTACAGGTATTCTTTTCTGGATCTTTATTGTGTGTTAGAATATTCAGACGAGTCCATCACTTTAATCTATACAACCCGCTCTAGCAATATCCACTTTTCTCCCAATTCCCCCTCCATTCCCATCATCTGGACCACAATACCACTTCCAGAAACACTGAGACTTGTCCTTTGTTAGAAGATATAATCGGTACCAGTTTCTGATTCGTAGAGATTTCACCTTGGATCTAAATTTCTTGAGTCTATTCAAGTGTATCTTCTGAAGTGATGGGTCATGTTTAAATTTGTTCTCGCTCAACCCCGTCCAACTCCATGGTTTCTCCGGATGGGCGAGAACAAACTCGGGAGTGATGTTCGGATTCTGGCTCAACCCCACCCAATCCCATGGTTTCTCCGGATGGGCGATAACAAACTCGGGAGTGATACTCGGATTCCTGATCAGCCACTCCCAATCCCATGGTTTATCTGGATGAGCGAGAACAAACTCGGGAGTGATGTTCGGATTCTGACTCAACCAATTCCAATCCCATGGTTTATCTGGATGAGCGAGAACAAACTCGGGAGAGATGTTCGGATTCTGACTCAACCAATTCCAATACCATGGTTTCTCCGGATGAGCGAGAACAAACTCGGGAGTGATACTCGGATTCACACTCATAGAATCCCAATTCCATGGTTTCTCCGGATGGGCGAGAATAAATTCGGGAGTGATACTTGGATTCTCACTCAACGAATACCAATTCCATAGTTTCTCCGGATGAGCGAGAACAAACTCTGGAGTGATACTCGGATTCTCACTCAACGAATACCAATTCCATAGTTTCTCCGGATGAGCGAGAACAAACTCGGGAGTGATGTTCGGATTCTGGCTCAACCAATACCAACTCCATGGTTTCTCCGGATGGGCGAGAACAAACTCTGGAGTGATACTCGGATTCATACTCAACCACTCCCAACTCCATGGTTTCTCCTGATGAGCGAGAACAAACTCGGGGGTGATATTCGGATTCATACTCAACCACCCCCAATCCCATGGTTTCTCCGGATGAGCGAGAACAAACTCGGGAGTGATGCTCGGATTCATACTCAAATCAGACCAACTCCATGGTTTTTCCGGATGAGAGAGAATAATCAATTCTAATAGAGACATATGGTGAAGTAGTACAAATAAAAGATGTGAAATTAGGGATGTGGTGTTGGGAAAAATCACTTTTTATGTTATACTGGTATCAGTAATTTATCTATAAACAAGATAAATTACAGGTATTATGTTGATGATTGTTTAATATATTCAAGACAATCATCCTACAAAACAAGTGTGTATGATATGAATAGTTGGTAATATTCATTTTAGTAACTCTAGACCAGGACACTTTTCCTCGTATTCTGTTTCTCGACCCAATCATCCCACTCAACCTCTGTGTTCAGATGGTTTGCGATATTCTTCACATTAGTGAACGACATCTTGCTATCACTCACTCTCACCATTCGCGCGGGATCAAAGTTGCGTCCATAGTTGAACTGGATAACCATGTTCTTTGAGTTCACAACCAATCCATCACTGTAGGACTTCACGAGATCCTCCATCTTCTTCACCAACTTTCGTTGAATATATCCAGACTGAGCAGTATCAGCAACCTGAAGACCATTCGCCAACCCAAAGTTAAGTGTACTAGGAATCGTAAGATCGTATAGTTTTTCATGTCCATCACAAGACATTTTTTCAATTGATACTATTTTATCCAATACGATATCGTTATGAACTTCGAAGTGTCGGTGAGGATTTTTCGGGGTCTTAATCATGTTCAACTTCTCTTGTTTCACAGAGTCAATCATGGGAATGGTCTCAGCAAACTTCTTAGACCACACATTTGAGATCTGAAGTCTATATGAAGGTTGAATAACTTTTGTTCCCAGATTATTTTTCTTAATCTGTACCTTAGAAATCTTACCGAAAATACCAAGAGTGTTACACAATGTACTGATACCCTCAATAAGTTTAGGTGAAGAAGTTCCAGCCACAATCATATTTCTCTCAACAGCACCATCTCCTGAAAAATATCCGTTCAGGAGGGAGACGATGAATTCTTTAGGAGCTGTATATGCTTCATTAGGTACAAATTTATTTTTTGCTCCGTGACCAACAAACTTATCAAGGAATTGAGACAACACACTCGATCGACCTCGAACATCGCTTGTAAATCCTTCGATACCGTTAATTTTAAAGTTTTCAGAAAATTCAATCGAGTGTTTGACAAACCATCCTTTAACAAACTCACGAATTGTATCGTCGTTGTTGGTTATCTGAACATAATGTCCGTCAGTATTCCCTTCGGCCAGGTACAATCCGATAAAGAGACCGTTGTCAGAATTTAATTCGAAAGAATCCGGGATTTTAATATCTGTTCTACATCCTGAAAACGGATAGATATATCCATCTTTAATGTTATCGACATTAGATCTAGTTATCACTCGTTGAAGTTTCGCCTTTGACGTATATGGTACAGTGAATGTTGATCCGTTATTCTCTTTCCACCAACCTCTCGGAATATGAAATTCTGTCATAGCATTCTCCATGCTGGAAACAGCTACATTAAACTCAGTTCCATAAACATATTTATCTTTTGGTAGATACTTGGACATATCCACATAATTTTTAACGATTGGGATGTTCATCAGATTCATTGTCACAGGGAGATAATCACCCACCTTAATATCTGGAGTATAGATCTGTTCCAACACTCTCTTCTCTTTGTTCCATACAAGAAGAGATTTCGATTCGGCAACCACAACACTTCTCCCACCATACGTTGTTACTTTATAGATATTTTTACTAGGGTCATGTCGTGTAGCATGGGAGATCTCCTCCCATGAGACGTTACCATCATTATCCGTAGTTGAAATGTACGTTTCTTTTTCCAACTCTAATGTCTCCATATTCTGTTCGTCTTGATGAACAATGTTTTTATTCCCATTCATCAAATCATCAATCCATTCTCCGATTTGTACATATTTAGCATCACCATCTTCAATGATGATGATAGTTGTTTCTTTTGTTACAGATTTCACTGCTGTGTCGATAACACCTTCTCGACCACCCTCTGCGTGGAAGAAGAACTCTTGAACAGTCAATCCCTCCATGTAACAGTGAGCTACAAATCCTCTGCTTTCATAAAGTAGTCGTCTCTCCATATCCTCTTGTTCCGGAGTTGCATCTTCCGGATACTCACCCTGTGTCTTGGAGTATGTAGGATTAGTTCGTCCACCAAATGTGAGAGGGATACGCTTACCCTCAACGTTCTGTTGTCCGACCAGAACTCGGATCTGTGAGTTGTTCACATAGCTACCTTTGGATCCCGCACTGATCATCACGTTCAAGGAATTTTCATACTCGAACTCGTTCTTGGTGATCAGCTGACCAATTGTGGTTGCGCCGTTGAGCGCGTTATTGACCTTTCGCTCACGCAACTCCGGATCACTCTCTGACGTCTCAATACTTTGAGCCTCCATAAAACTCTTGGATATCTGGTTCTGAACATCCGTGACTCTGATTGGAAGACAGTCCTCAATTCCGATAGAGAATCCTCGAGCCTTCAGACAGTGATTGATCAACCACTGGTAGTAACTGACAAAGTCGATTGTGATCTTCGCTCCATACTCCTTCTCCAGTTTGTGTACAATGGAACTGTGACTGTCACCGAGAACCGACTTGTTGAGAATACCCTTCAACATGACACCTCGAACAATTTCAACACCGCTCGGTTCGAACGTGTATTCGAAGTCATCGGGAAGAAGATACGAAAACAGACAGTGTCCAGTGTACATGTAATCATCAATCTCCGCCTCAGTAAATTTTTGCCATCGCAAGACGCTCTTGATATGATCCATCTTACGAAAAATGTAATCCTCAGTATCCTCTTCGTATGTGATCGAAGAATGTTTTCTCTTTTCGAGTTCAGAGATCTTGGACATAACAGCCGTTCTGTTTCCCGAAATAAACCAATCGTCCACGCATGTCAGAGCATCATTGAAGAGGACACGATCGATGTAGTTTCGCGGGTTGAACTTACGGACAGTCTTTCCGTTGACAGTCTCGTTGTAATAGAATCCACGGGTGAAGAGATTTCCACCGGTAAGCGCATCCTGTGTGATTGAGAGTAGAAGACGCGCGTTTTGACTACTCTTCAAGAGAGCAGCAGTTGAGGATAATAGTAGTAATTCTGCCACAGCCTCATACGACTGCGGAATATATAAATTCATCTCGTCCCCATCGAACAGGGGGATCCAATATCTTTCAATATCGGCCGGACTATATCTTAAGCATGTCGGATGACACACCCATTCCCGTTTAGTCTCTGAACCTTCTCCATATCTTACGAGTTAGGAGCTTGGCTGCGGATTGTCCATTGTTCATCTTTTACGTTTTTACTGTTCCGTAGGTCGTTACCCCCGGTCTCACTCAAGGATTTCTCAATGAGGATAGTAGTAAAAGCTTTAGGAGTTTCCCGCAATTTGAGGATGTCGCGATACCTTCATATCACTAGCAAGTTATATTAAAGAACAAATTACACTGTTTACCCGATGAAGTATTTTGTTCAACTTCATCAGCAGCTTGCTGTTTCAGACTTCGATAGTTAAAAGAGAGTCAAAATTATCGGAAACAAAGACCTTATCTTTTGTTGACAAGGCGTAACAAAATTCCAAAGATATATCGAGAGCATCAGATAAAGAGATGTTTTTACTTCCAAAATTTATTCTCTTTTCTTCCGATTGTTTAGTCATGATGTCTGTGCGAACATACACCGCAACTGTATAGAACGTTTTGTATTTGAATGGTGTCACTCTTAGTTTTGATATGTTCATTCCGGAAAATAGATCTAGTTTATCTTGGTATTTGGGTTTATCGATATAACTGATTATTTCAGTATCATCGCCCTTTATTTTGTTGATAAACCGATTCGCATTCTTTACACATAACTCAAAGGTTTTGTGTTTTCCGGAATTAAACATTACACGAACTTTGTTTTCGTGACCTTCTATTTGAAGCATCACTCTTACAGAGTCGTATACACCATTCTTTTTTATAGGACGCTGAATGATCTTTTGAATATTCATTTTCTTGTACTCTGAAATCTTTACAGACATTGTTTTGAAGCCTTCCCCTCCCTTCTGAACATTGTATCCGTTTGGAATCATCGAGTTGAGATCTTGAATATAAAAACATTCACGAGAATCCGCTTGAGATAGTTCACACATCTCAAGTTCTTCTATAGAGAAGTCTTCGTCACCATACTTTCTAATATCAACGTGAAGAGGAGACGACGCTCCCTTCTTTGCTCTAAAAAGATGCCCTTTGAATCTCCCGTCGATACCATATGTTGAAAAATATCCTCTACAATCCTTTACACGTTCTAGATAGTTACGAGTTTGTCCTACAAACACTTTGCCAGTTGTTTTACTGGTAATTTTATAAATGATGCTCTTGATTATCTTTGACATTTTATCACACTGTAGATCTTTGTTATATGTTTAACGATAATGTTTAAATCGATTTTTAAAACGGTTAATCTGAGTTATAAGTCTTACACTGGGCCAAATTCATTCGAATACATCTGACCGGTTTATGATTGTTGATACCTGATGTATTTTTGATAATTTTTAGTTTTCTCGCAATCATGGATCCCTTATGGAGAGTTGGTTGTCGCAAACCAGTTTCCAGTCTTTCGAACTGAAATTGGACTATATCTTAAGCATGTCGGATGACACACCCATTCCCGTTTAGTCTCTGAACCTTCTCCGTATCTTTTACGATTTAGGAGCTTGGCTGCGGATTGTCCATTGTTCATCTTTTACGTTATTACTGTTCCGTAGGTCGTTACCCCCGGTCTCACTCAAGGATTTCTCAATGAGGATAGTAGTAAAAGCTTTAGGAGTTTCCCGCAATTTGAGGATGTTGCAAATAGATGATCTATTCACTAGTAGATTATATCTGGGGACAATTTACACTGTTTATCCCGAATAGTATATTGTCCAACTATTCGAGCAGTCTACTGTTTTCGGCCAACATTAACCGAACAATGCAATATCTCCATTTCGAATATGTCGTTCGACGATATCTCCAACTTGAACTTTGAAGAATCTCTTTTTC
Source organism: Candidatus Colwelliibacteriota bacterium (assembly GCA_028710275.1). Classification (GTDB taxonomy): domain Bacteria; phylum Patescibacteriota; class Minisyncoccia; order UBA6257; family Colwellbacteraceae; genus STB-63. The sequence goes on from JAQTUL010000001.1 coordinate 107,674, forward strand.
GATGGAACGATGTTCTTGAGTTCCTTTCCTTGACGAAAGACACGATCGCCGGGTTGAATCTCGAACTTACCCGATTTTTGAAGCTCAAGATCGGGGCTGATAGTACGATCTCCTCGACGGATGACATCTCCAAGCTCAACTTGAAAAGTAATCTTCTCCGGGAGTTTGAATCCTTTCAAGATCTTTCCACCACGAGCAATCTTGTCCGTGGCGAGAAGAGTGATTGCGCGACCGGTTGCTGCCTTGAATTTTTCAGGGTAGATTTTCTTTCCTTCACGCAACACAATATCATCTTGTTCCAGAGAGAATCCACCGGTTTCATATGTTGCGCGTGTCTTGAGATTTTTCTTCAGATCATAACTATCCATTTCCTTAGTCGCAGGATTGAGTCTTTTCACATAGTTCGCCTTTCCAGTGTTGACCAGTTCGTTCATCGCTGCGAGATTGCGATCAAAGACTCGTTCAGGGAATGTGAGCTTTTCAGCAAACTCCTCGGGAATAGCAATCTCATCTGCGCGAAGACTCGGATCGGGATCGATAACTGTACGTCCAGTAAAGTCGTTACGTTTTCCTGAGAGATTCTGACGGAACAGTCCTCCCTTTCCATTCATACGCTCACGAATACACTTGATCGGACGTCCAGTGATCTGACGAGCCTTGAATTGATAGTTGTACATGAGAGTTCGAATATGGAAAAGTAGACCATCCTTCTTCTCTGCCAACTCCTTCTCTTTCAAGGGTTTCACTCCCGACGTATGATTTTTGATCGCGTTACATCGTTTGATGATCTCCACGTATTTCGAGGTCAGATCATCGTCACAAGGGCCACGATTTGTTTCGACGAATGGACGCGCACAGATAGGAAGGACAAGTAGAGAGGTGATGATGAAATCCACAGGATTGATCTCTCGTCCCTTCTCATTCAATCCCATGTTCTTGAGATCCTTCGCCTTGATCGATCCGAGAACGTTCTCGATCTCCAAAAACGTCATCTCTGTCTTCTCAGACTTCTCACCCTTGTACTTGTAGTACTTGTAGTCCTCGACGTAGTACGACCACTTATCACACTCACACTTTGAGTTTGGACACGCCTTCACTTTGGCTGTATAATCGATGATCGCTTTCATTCGACTCGCTCCTCGAAGACTGAACATATTCAGGAGTTTCATCTCCTTCTGAGTGATGAGAAGAGATGCACACTCACCACAGAAACAGTTCAGATACATCAAAATCTCCTCTGGGTACATAGGATGCGCGATGGGAATCGGAAGTTCAATGTGACCGAAATGTCCTGTACACTTGTTATTCGATCCGTTACAAGTCACACAGAGGGCATGATTCTTCAGAACTCCCATACGCGGATCATACACCGTACCTTGACCTGAGAGTTTACTGTCGGTGATTTCACATACTGAGATCTTCTTCACCTCCCGAGACGAAAACATACCGAAAGCGATTCCTGTGAACTCCGTGGTATTTTCACACGAGACGATATCATCTTCGGTTATCTCCAGAAAATCCTCCTGGTCATCATCCTCCTTATTCCATTCAGTCTCCGCATCCTCGAGAATCTCTTCTCCTTCTCCAACGAGAAAATCTCCTGCATCCTCTTCCTCCTCGATAACTATCTCCGCTTTCTTTATCTGAGAGGCAATCCTCTTCTTCATATCGGAAATCGAGATATTGGACGACATCGTGGATCGTGTCTTCTGAAGCTGTAAAAATAGGGAAACTGTTATAGTAGAAATCATTTTTCTCTACTGTAACATATCATCTGGATAAATAATTACATACAATGTCGGGATGCGTTTCGCGAAAAGGTTCCTGTGCAATCATCTCGAAAAGGAGAGAGAATACACTTAGTAAACATTAGCGTCACATCCAGTTCTCTGACGTAACAGGAATCGGAAGATACAACATAGTTGACTACCTTCGTATTCTGTAGGGCAAAAGTCTCGGTATCCTTTACTGTAACCGTATTCTTATTAGCGATAACGGTATCTGACACCCCACATTCTTCTGCGCAATGGGTCTGTCGACAATATGATCTAGAATCGGAAAAACACTCTCCCATGTTCTTCCCGTACATTCTAGAGTACAGAATAATTCGATCCATCTCATCCGGGGCATCACGGAGAGTATTAAAATAGTTATCCATATTATTATTTTGTATGTCTCCGCATGAGAGAAGAAGATAAGAACTAGAACAGCTATTGTATAGACATCGATCACAACTGCTTACCTCGGGAACCTTTCCCGGAACGAAAAAGGTTCCCAGAAGTCCAATAAAACAAATAATAGAAATACTAAGAGGAATAGTTTGCATACTAAAGATGATACCGTTGTTAGCTTATCTTCTACTAATTTCATTTTTACAGGTCTCTATTCCGGATAATAGAGAGAATCTCCTCTTGAGCCTTTATCTTCTCCTCCAACTCATCTTTGAGTTTTCTTTTCTGGGCAGTACTACCCAACTCTTCATCCATCTTCATGAACTCCTTAAGTTCCCCAACGATCCTGCTATTGATACCGGATAGTTCGCTACAAGTCTCCTCTTTCAGGAGTTGAGTCTCGATTGGGATTTCGGTAATTGCTCCATCAAGAACGTCGGTGGTGATAAAATCCCCAAAGTATTTTGTACTGTCTGTGTCGTCTAGAATATTGACAGCCGCATCCTTATTAAACGAATCATAAACTTTGGTTTTTATTGAACCGAAAAAACTCATTATCATTCCACGGGTCGGCTTTGTTGGTAGTTTTGGTATTATAATCGATACGTCTAAACGATCCTTGTAGTAACGCATTGTTTGATCGAATAACAAAGCGTTTAATGTGTCTCCCGTTTCTGAATCCGAAATCCCTTGTAGATCTCTGTATGTGGATAAACCGATATCATCCAATATTCTCAATGATTGAGCCGAGTTCATTTAATAATATAAGATATTATTAAAGTTGAAATGAATCTATTCGAATATGATGTCAGCGTACTTATGAAATAGATTGTCGACATCAATCTCTGTGATCTTATTTCTCTCATCGTCTCCGTCATAATAGAGTTTTACTACACTTAGGAGATAAGGTGGTGGATGTAACATTGAGGATTTTATTAAGGAGACCAATCTCTTCTTTCTTGTTAAAGTTATTCCAGCTCTAACTTTATTTTTACCTGAGTCAGTATATCCGTCGGGATTGAAACGGATAAATAGAACATTTGGTCCACCGATTCCCTGTTGAATATTCACCATTCTCGCTGTCTCACATTCATCAGCGTAACTCGAGTGTTGGTTCTCATCCACTTCTATAACTATGTAGTGTGTCTCACAATCGATTAGAAAGTCTGGTCGGTGTTTGTGACAACTGGGATCTGAAGTCTTATCGTGGATGAAATCTATTTCCGATTCCTCTAGGAGAGTTTTTACTTTCAACTCCTTCTCGTGTCTGATGGTCGTAATATCCACTTTAGCACAGATGTTACACATCTTAGAGTCCGATTTAATAAAGAGTACCTGATCACAGATCATACAGTTAGCTTCAGAGATTTGAATATCATCATCTAGTTTGTGTTCGCCACATCGAAGCGGATATGAATCATCTTTGTCTGTATAGTTCGGTGTCTCTTTACATATTTCATGTTCACATTTGGGTTTATTCTTTGTGTACATGTTAGGAGTTCTATGTTTAGCGCATGATGTTTTCTGTTGAAAGAGAAGACCAAACGTTGCTCGTGTACCACATTTAGGGTGAAGACATATTTTATGTTTTACATCCACATAATCGGCTTGTTTATGAGCTGAACAAAATTCAGCAATTTTACTACCTGGTTTTCCAAACACAGGTAGTTTATTACACTCGGAATAAGAACAAGTCTTATTCTTTACATCCTCATAATCGGCTTGTTTATGGGCTGAACAAAATTCAGCAGTTTTACTTCCTGGTTTTCCGTAATTGGGTATTTTATTACATTCGGGATAAGAACAAGTCTTATGTTTTACATCCACATAATCGGCTTGTTTATGAGCTGAACAAAATTCAGCAATTTTACTTCCCGGTTTTCCGTAATTGGGTCGAGTGAGACATCCTGGACTGATACAAGTCTTACTCTTTACATCCACATAATCGGCTTGTTTATGAGCTGAACAAAATTCAGCAATTTTACTTCCCGGTTTTCCATAAACTGGTCGTGTACAACATTCGGAATAAGAACAAGTCTTATTCTTTACATCCACATAATCGGCTTGTTTATGAGCTGAACAAAATTCAGCAATTTTACTACCTGGTTTTCCAAACACAGGTAGTTTATTACACTCGGAATAAGAACAAGTCTTATTCTTTACATCCTCATAATCGGCTTGTTTATGGGCTGAACAAAATTCAGCAGTTTTACTTCCTGGTTTTCCAAATGTAGGTATTTTATTACACTCGGAATAAGAACAAGTCTTATTCTTTACATCCTCATAATCGGCTTGTTTATGGGCTGAACAAAATTCCGCAATTTTACTTCCTGGTTTTCCAAATGTAGAATATTTATCACATCCATCATATTTGCATATACGAGACATTTTTGATACCATTTCTAGTTTATTTCTCATTAAAAATCACTTTATTTCACCAATAATTCTCACGGCGCGTTCGATTTCCAACACTCTATTTGGGAATGTTATTCCGGAATCTCTTACGTACTTACTCTTCAATCCTGATTCGTCATCTGCAAAAAACATATGTAATATCTCGTCTTCTGATGGAGAAAGAACGCCCGACATATCGGAACCCTCTAGTGTCCTCTGTACGTAACGAAGTGATTTGTCTTCTGTCTGATAGTTCAGATTCATGAGATTCTTCTCATACTTAATCTTACCAGTGATAGCATCAACTCTTTCTGCCGCGGAGTACCATGTATCAACCTGTGTTCTGATGCTATCTTTAACTATAAGGTTATCTACCTCCTCCAGTTTGGACAGATACTGTTCTTTTATAGTATTTTTTTCTCTTCCATCTCTAGATTTATTTATCTGTACTCTAATCCAATCGATCCCTTGTGTGATACCTCCAAGTCCTATCGACCCGAATATACTACCTACCATATTTGCCACATAATTAGATATAGTTGAAGACCATGTTTCAGTTACAGTTGGTTCTCCACGGGCTTTAATATCGGTAAAAACGTTTCCATTATTCTTGTTGTAGTCCTCTGTCATCTGGTGAAGCTTTTCATATTGTTTAGTCTCCTCTTCGAAGAGAGAATCTTTCTTCGTTAACAGTTCACTCTCTCTTTTCAGATATTCTTTAAAATTACTTCTCAAGAGAATTCCTGTTATGTAATCCATGTGATACGTCTTTTTCGATAACAGATACAATACATGTGGATTACTCCAATCTAAATCCTTACCCTTCAAATGTTCGTCAAACATTCTTCCCGAATTCATAACCGTACTGCTCTGTTTCATAACAGTATGTAGTAGATTTACAGATTTACTACTCATTTCGAACTTCGATAATCGACTTCGGTATTCAGGTGTAATCCACATCAGCATCAAGTTATTAGCTATAATAGTTTTCTTGTCTTGGGTAGTTCCCTCAATTCCGAGATTGGAGATTTTTTGATAGATATCATCTGTGATACTATCGATCTCCTTGATCACCTCCTCTGGAATAGATGTTACAAAAGCATTACGATTCAGACATGAACTTTGAGGGGGATCCGGACAGTCGTATTGAACCAGTCCAAAAGCATCTGATAGAACCTTTACACCAGTCATCAGATTTATAACCTTATCAAATGACTGTATCTCTTGAAGTTCCTCTCCTGAGTAGCTAGATGGAAATGAACTATCATCACCGAAAGCTTTCTCATAGATAATATCATAATCATAGTCTGTTGTTGTATCGATTCCGATATCGAAGTCAATCTGCCTATCTATCTCCTTTACACGTTCGAACCCAACACTCTTCTTCAAACTCGAGAAAGCCTGTACAAATCTCTTATCCTCTTCTGTTACTGGTTTCATCTCGGGAACGAGAACCTGGATATGTTTGATCTCCGATGTAACTAGAGTATCAACTGTAGATAGTGTACGTAACTCCTGATCACGAAGATTTTGTATCTCTTGTAACCCTTTAATATCTCGGGGGTTATTCTCCTTCAGACTCTCCTCCATAGTCTTCAATTCCTGTAGACGACGAATACCCTCCCTCTTTTTAGTCATACCGTATCCGACAATATTTCGCATTCCCTTTCGAATCTGTTCGACTGTGTAGTTTTCAAACTTATCGTAAATACCGGATAGCCATCCACGACTTTCACTACTCTCAACAACAACCTTCTTTTCACCAGTTAATCGATACTCTTCAAGAAGTCGATCGATCTCTGGATCCAGAGATCCATATCCTCCTTCACCGGTTTTAACCTTTTCAATGATCGATGGATCGACTAGATATCGAGTTGTTGGGATATCTTTGAGAAACAGATCCTGTGTCTTTTTAATCGATGATAACCTCTTATTCGATTGATAGAATGAATCGATATCACTTCCACCCAGAGCCATTTCCAAACTCTGTTGTCTGATCACTATTTCGTTTATCGCCTGCATGTATTCAATATGATCATGTAACCCTTCATCCTTGTTGAATCGTTGAACAACATCGGTATACATAGTATTGAGATTCTCTAGTTTCTCAGATGCGTTGTCCGGAAGATTAGCGAGAATATTTTTGGAACTGGCCTCCAAGATAGCGATATTCTCTGTGTACTCCTTCATCCGATTATGAACGATATTATATTGCGTTCTCGCATCGGATTCAAGTGCGGCGAGTGCTGTCGGATCAGCTCGGTTGATAAAGGGGATGAACTTGTTTATCACAATACTCGCTGTCTGCATTTTTGCATTCTCGTTGACCATCTCGGTGGTGGGATTATCCCATAGTCTTTCGTTCTTCTCGTAGTATTTCTGAATAAAGTCTATCTGAGAGACTTTCGATTGTGACAGTTCAATCTTGTTGACTACATCATCTAATGCTTTCGAAGCAATCCTCAGATTGTTCTCCATTGTTACTCTCTGGAGAATTAATTCTCTCTGTTTTTCGAGTAACTCACCTACCGGATTCACTTTACTCATTTTTGAATTGAGAGAGACGAGTTTGAGACGAATCTCCTCCTTGTTATCAAACAAATCCCCTTTCTCGTCGTTAAAGAGTTTCTGATTTGCAATCTCTATCGCCCGATTTCTGATGTCCATCTCTTTTCGTTCATCAATGACTTTCCTGATCTTCTCTTTGTCTAATTTCACCCCCTTGTATGAATTGGATTCTGATTCGAGCGTCATTATCGTATCGACATTAGACAAGACATCTATCATCGATGAGCTCATTGCTTGACTGAAATACTCATCCATCACTAAACGATTCGATAACCATGTGAAGTTACTATCGTATATAAAACTTTTTCGTCCATAGTTAACCTCAACCCATTCGATCATTCCACCAGCTACCTTATTTTTCATTCGGTTTACACTCTGATCGATCCATTCCACAATCAGATTAGATGAGAGATAATGATATGTATAGAGAATATTCTTAGCTGCGCGTTTAGAAAGCCATCTACCACTCATCTTACCGGCTTTAGTATCTATCTCTCTGTACTTCTCAACCGTTTTCGGATCTTTGGCGTGATTTAACATATTGTCCCACAGACTATTGAGAAGAACAGTTCCCGCTCCAAATCCTATGACTCCGTAGACTATCGAGGTTTTGGCTAGATCTAGATACTGATCTAGACTTGTTATCTGTCCTGATCGTCCGGAATACATAGCTAAGAGAGTCGGTGCAATAACCGATAGATACATCTGAGTGTGAGATTTGAGAAAATTAGTGGTCTTTGATGTCATCCAATTAACAGGAATACCCAAGAAGAATTTAGCTATCTTCTTATCCTGATACAAATTCAGAAGAATCTTCTTTGCAAACTCATAAGCTGAGAGATCCTTGGTTGTCATCTTAATATAGTTCAGCATAGTTACCAGAACAGTTTCCATTCCTCCAAAGACTGAAATATTCTTTATTATCGTTTGATGTATCTTGTCCCATGACAGAGGAGTGACTTCGGTTAATCGATCAACCATCGATATAAGTGTCTCTTTCGATGGTAAACCGTAACCTGTTTCCGACATATCCTTGTTTATAAAGAGACTGAAAAATTCTCTAAAGTACGGCATGACATTGATAAAGGAATTATAACATGCGACCATACAGAAGATTCCCGGTATAGCATAAACTCCAAACTTCCAAACTATGTTACAAGTGTTGGCTACTCTCTTAACTATAGCCAATGGAATGGTTACTGGGTTGAGATATTTCAAAGGTCCTTCATTCAGGTATTTTAACGGTCCTATTGGAACAGAGGAAATCTTTGTGTAGATAGTAGTAAAGACACACTCCGGAAGATTTGCAATCCAATCTAGAGGAAGCATGACCTTTGATAGAATTCTGGAAATGGTCAGGGCTTCTTTTGTTGGCTCCATAAGATTTTTTATTGTCTCTCTATCCATACCCTGACCATAAGTTTTTGCTAGATCATCCGCTCTATGCTTAGAGAGTCTCGGATCGATAAACATCATTGTGACATCAAACACAAGACTAGCTGAAACTACAAATCCTCTACCGAGACTGAGATGTGTTGCTGCCATATCTTTCACACAATCCATACATCCGATGAGAGGACTCTTCCACAGCGTATACATAATATTATCCCATGTGGTTTCACCTGAATCCTCTTTTATATTTTGATATGTGTCGTAAGCACTAAACATCATATAAATCGGAAGTGATCCTAATATCGCGCTTCCTCCAGAAAGTCCCATCGATGTAATGGTTGCTGAGACTACCCAGGTCTTTGCCGATTTGTATACAACACCCCCCATTGTGAAGTGGAAGAATTTGTACATGGAATTAACGTTGTTAAAATACGATAGTGCCGAAGAGTTCTGATTGTAGAGAACTGAGTTACCCACATCATTAAAAAACTTTCTAAGTGTTCGAGTCTTCTTGTTAACAAAGATAGCCGATGATTTCATTAGTATTTTAGTATCACCCTTTTGGATAAGATCGTTTATTTTTTTCTCCTCTGCATACTGATCATTATCTGCTTTGACCGCTCGGTTAAAAGACCTGCGGAAGAACTCAATCTTATCATTAGAATCCTTTAATGTTGAGACGATTGTTGAGGCTAATTCCGGTTGAACAAATCTGTAGTCCCGAAGACGATTGATATCCGGTGTGTAAGTGTATCTGTTTGTGTTTAGAAAATCCTTCATCTCTCTTTTTGTTGTGATATCTAATAACTCCGGATAGATTCTCTCTTTACGGGTGAAAGCTTTAGTTGCCCATCCAAATACAGAAAACGATTTATTTACAGGAACTATATCCTTCTCTATCTCTCTTAGTTTCTCCTCTACTTTATTCATGATAGAAATACTCTTGATTGTTGATGTCTCTTCAACAAAGGTACTCTCTCTAATAAAAGATAAGACATCATCTCCTCCTATTGAGGAAAGGAGAACCGATTTCTTTTTATCGGAAGACGAACTTTCAGTAATGGTCCCTGACGACATCTATTGTATAATTAATTATACAATAGATTAAATAGTAATTCACTCAGAAGTATCGTTGGGATATTCAATTTCGACCAACCATCGAATGAATGAACCCATCGGACCGCTTGACGAATTTTGATTACACCAAGTACAGTAATCACTCTCGTTCTCCAACATAAACCTATAAATTTTTCCATTGTGTTTTCCAAAAGATTATTTCTCCACGACAAATACTACAATAGTTATCCAGTCTGTTGTTATGAGGACTACCGCATAATGAACAACTTTTAGATGTATCCACTCCCAAATATTTTTTGATACAACAGTTTCCTGTTACGACAATAACACCCGTAATCTTATTTTTGATATAACAATTCTCAGTTATTTCCTTGCTACAAATACAGGTTGTCTTATGAGAAGGAGCATTTTCATCTTTAAACTCCGTGACGAACTTAGATTTATGATACCCTGTATCTCCTCCGATATAAATCCATTGTTTTTTGAAGTCATGTTCACTCAAATTATAGAGTGCTTCATTGAATCTTTTCGCATATCCCACTTCGTTATCATCCACAAACTTCAAATCGGTCGACATGTTTGATGACCCATTTTATCGTTAACATACAATCATTTTTAATATTGTTTATTAACATTATAGACAATATGAGTATATCTCTTGATCAGAAGGCATGGGAATCGCTTCCGAAAACAAATCCTAATTTTTACAAAGTCCATTCACAAACGGATATCATGGCTGATCTGTTTGAGATCGTTGAACGTGATACACCCTTCTACAGATTCCCATCACATGAAGGTGGATATAACGAGAAGGAGAGAGATATTATCAAAGATTGGTTCATGTCTGTTATTGAAGGAAAAGATTATTCTGCGAACGTAAAGGGGATGTTCGACTGTTTCATGGATAGACTACAAGTTAAACGAAATCTCAAACTCTTACAAACATACAAAGCTAAGATCTACTCCAAACTTAAAGAGCATCAGACTCTCGATCGGGAGGTGAGTCTGTTAGCCTCTAAATCTGAGACTAATTTGGAAGAGATTCGTGAGTTTTGAATTTAAGAGTTTATTTGTGACTGATCCGGTAGTTTCGCAAATTCCGTGAAATTTCACGACTAAACCGGAAATTCCACGACTAAACCGGAAATTTCGCGGAATTCCGCGAAATTTGCGAAACGATAAAAATCTATTTGAGAGTCTCCTCGATAATCTTTTTTCTGAAAACATTATTGTCCTTGGTGAGTCGTTTTATCTCGACATAACATTTATCGGCTCTTTGTTCTTTAATATCATCGGACGATGTTTTATCATCATCTTCACTACCGTTATCATCACTTCCGTCATCACTACCGTTGTCGTCGTCGCTTCCATTATCCTTAAATTTATAAATATTATCATAGTGTTCCTGGTTACGGTTTTTGATAGCGTCGGATACCATTTGTGTTATTCTCTTTGCTTTCGGATCGATAATAACATCTTTTGAGTCATCTTTATATTTTAACACCTCTCGAGATTTATCAGACACGATCCATGGGACCTCTCCGTTATGGGAATTTTTGACAAAATCAAGAAAAAATTTAGCAGCTCCTATTTGTCCTTGAAGAAAAAGAGTTTCATCGAAATTATCCGCGGCAGCTTGGGTCAGCTGTTCGAGAGTCGTATTGAATTGTGGTATATTAATTGTATTGGTTGTCGTTGTATTCTTTGGTTGTAAAGCAATCTTCTCAACACAGTCTTCCGCTTTAGTGTGTAGTTTCTCGAATATCTCACACCGTTTAATTTCTCCTTCAAGTTTCGTATTCAATATTGATATTTCATTTCTGAGTCTGTTTATCTCGGCATCTTTTTCCTTGATAATTTGGTGTAGAGAATCTTTGTTATTTTTACATACGGCTTCGTGTCTGGTTTTATCATTAAGTCTCGTAAAATATTTGTCACAGAATTGACATGATATTTTAATAGGCTCTACAATAACGTTCAATTTCTTTTGGATTTCTATACAATAGTTCGCTCGTTTTTGATGCGAAATTAAAGCACTTGACGAAGAAAATGTATTATCGCAATACCCACATCTATTCATTTTATATTCGTAAGTTACTCCTCTTTAAGGCCATTCCGCGAATTTCGCAAAATTCCGTGAGATTCCGTGAGATTTCGCAAAATTCCGTGAGATTCCGTGAACTATAAGAATTTATTCCACCCATAATGTAACAGTTAAACTAAATGATTCACATTACCCAATAATAAGAGTAATATTAGTTTACTTTTTCTCTGAAAATCTGTTTAAAATTTTCAGAGACGATCGACAAAAAACTCCTTCTGAAACCTATATTCGATCACCCCCATAAACAAGGAGATTCTATTTTTTTGCGGTGTGTCTTTCAGAGATACTACCCTTTTCCAATTCTAAAACTATTCTATAATATAATTCTCTACACACAGATATTTGTGTGTAGAGCCTATATTTCTGAAAGAATCTATTCCTGTACCATCGGAATACTCAATCGTCCTCCGAACTCTGCGCATTTTTTCAATTCCTCTACTCCGATAACACCTTTCCCGAGGCATTCATGACGGTCGACATGACAATCGAATTCGCGAGCGCTATCGTTGTAGTGGATAAGTCTCGGAACAACTCCCTTCTCCTCAAGCCCGCTAAGATATTTACTCGGAAGAATTCCTGTACTCCATACATGGCAGGTATCAACACATACACCGAAACGTTTGTCATCTATCTCCCTGATGAATGAACTGAACTCATCAAGAGTGGTTAGTGTCTCAGTTCCTTGTCCAGCCGGTGTTTCCAGCAGTAGAGGACATTCCTCTGTCGCGTACTCTAGACATTTGAGAATGTTCAGTTTCATAATCTCCAGCGCCTTCTTCTCGGTATTTCCTGTATACTTTCCTACATGAACGACAGTCCCTCTTGCTCCTATAGATTTGGAGTATGTCAGATATTTCTGTAGACATTGCAATCCCTTATCGTTGTCCTCTTCATCAGTACAGAGATTGATAAGATACGGTGAATGGATGAAGAGAGGGATCTCTTTTTCGAGAACAGATTCGAGCATAGATGCTAAATCCCCATCGTCTAGAGAGATAGAATAGCTCTGATTTGATCCCAGGAATATCTGAGCAGGAACTCCTGGATACAGAATACTTGATGTACCCTTAACTCCGTCGACGAGAGCAACATGACTACCGATGTTGTATTGCCTCTTTACATTCCACATCAACTTCATATTCATGTCCTGTATAAGTTTCACATCTCTCATCTCCAGGAGAAGTTCACGAAACTGTTTTCGGGTATCCCATCCGGAGATATCAAATGAGTGAACACATTTATGAAGGGGAAGTACTAGATGAAGTCGAGTATGAGTATCGGATAGACAACCATAACAGAAGAGTTGAAGGATAAAGTACAACCAACTCTTCTTGAGTTGTGTAGAGGTCTTGATCTCGAAGATTCCGGACTCTGTAACAATATCCGGATGACCTTGAACACCCTCACCGATGAACTCCACATCATACAATGGCATTTCACTCTCTTCGAAAGTCGGAACAATCTCCTCATCATCTGAATCCTCAAAGATAATCGGAACAAACTGTGAAATTTCCTTCTTGATCCAGACATTCTCAAGGCATCGACGAGTCTCCTCTATCTTCTGAACATAGTCGGTTGTCGTTTTCGACTCCTTTACCTTCTTTGGAATTTCACTCTTCATCAGTTTACAGATACTCTCTGTGGTCGGTTCAGAGAGCTTTAACATCTCTTCGGTAAGTAGACCTAAGATCGATGCTGAATTCTCTTTGGGTAGAATTTTTTTAAGAGCTGCCGGAAACACCGTCTTCATATTTGCGAGATCCTTTGGAGCATTTCTAGCTTCCTTCGGGAGAAGTTTTTTGAATCGTTCCCGATTCTGTCTATTGAGACTATCTAGGATCTCACGTACGCGAATGCTCATCGTGAGAAGGTTATCTTTATAAGAATCTCTTTCTTATAAAGTCATTTTTAGAGACACTAAAGTTTGAGTATCTAAAAATTAGCTAGCTATTATTTAACATATGTCAAGTGTAAAAGCTCAAGACGATTCTTTGACGAGTGATCTCTTCGCTGCATACGACGAATTCAGAGCGAAGTTTGCTCCTCAACAGAATTCTTTTCCTAGTATAGACGATTTTCAACGTAAGATGATTGGTAAAGGATACTTATTGTATCAAACTTCTGATTATCTATCTAGCATTATCTACCTCTCCATTGCGTTATGGACATACGCTATAAAACCTAAATCGGAGGAGAGTGTTAATAGTCTCAAGAAATTTATTGCCGATACGAGAGGGAAACTCAAATCCTCTCTTTCAAACGACCAGAATAGTGACATACCAAAATATAATCAAACATCGGAAAGTGATATGCGAGATAGGACAACAGGAAAACTTATCTCATTTGCAACCATGTCAGGAGCCACAAGGGAGAAAAGTATCATAACCAATAAATTTATTTTTCCAAATCTATATCCGCATCTTTTCCTATCTGACTCAAACAATATTTTGTTGTACGGTCCTCCAGGTACTGGAAAAACATTAATCGCGAAAGCCTGTGTGGGGGAACTAAATCGTCAATCAAATGGCGAGTTCAAATTCCTATTCTACAGTCTCTCAGCGAGTGATGTACGCAGTAAATGGGAAGGTCAAACTGAGAAGAATATTGCTGCTATGTTTGAAACAGCTAGTAATACCGCGAAGGCTGAAGAGGAGAAATACAATAAATCCTCTTCATCGTCATCGAGCTCTTCATCCAGTAAGAGAATAAGAGTCAAAAGTATTCTCTTTCTGGATGAGGTTGAATCTATTGCGGAATCACGAGAGAAAGGAGGTGACGGACGAGCTCTTACCACACTCTTACAGAAGATGGACGGTATGAAGTCCGAGGATAATGTTATAATAATGGGAGCCACAAATCTTCCCTGGGATCTCGATCCCGCATTTGTAAGACGATTTTCAGCATCCGTATTTGTTGATCTTCCGGATTTTCTGGCCCGTGTAGATCTTCTCATCAATACATTTATCGATAAGTATGAGAAACACAGTGATGTTCGTCGTCTTCTCTCTTTCGTAGTTGTACCAGAGTCTAACGATGCGGAGTGGAAAAAAATCTCTGAATACGAGATTATTGGGGATGATGAACCGACTAAGAGAGTATTGGAGACTATTTCGAGAATGTTCTCCACACTCCCTAAAGATGAGAGACGAGGAAAAACTCCATCCGAAAAGTATGCCTCAATTGTTATGAATCGGATAAAGGAGATCGTATCAACTAAAAATATAAAGGTGGATTGGGGTGTCTGGATGAAAGAGCGATTCGAACATTACATAACCTTTGTGAATTTTATCTTTTATATTTCCGATATGATGGGACCTTCGTCAAAGGTTCTTAAGAAGTTTTCAGGAGGAACTCTAGGTAAGAGAGCGATTCCGAAACCGAGAACGAAGTACGGATACAGCGCGAGTGATATAACAAAGATCGTTAGTGAATTTTTCTCTATTACAGCTGAGAAAATTATCCAATCTCGATTCTCACAAACATCAACCTCTTCGGTTGGATCTTGTGATGACGATTTCATCGAAAAGGGATCTCGTAAGAATAACTGTTATGTGAAGCTTATATCACAAGAGAGTATCGAACATGCAAACGATGGGATGTTCTTTCTTATCTCCGATTCTAAAAAGAAGGAGGAACGATTCCTCAACGAGAAATTTCAGGATAGTTATACAGTATTTGTCCCTCGATTATTCGAGATAGCTATGGATAACTACCCATCGACAACCGGTAATCTTGATATGTATTGTAATTATATTGAATACGAACGAACGGGTACAACACCTAATTGGAAAGCGCGTTGTGAAACTATAGACATGGAGGGTGATGATGAAGATGATCGTAAAAAGAGACGCGTGTGAAAGTAATATATTCCTTTTTGAATATATTACTATTTCTCTCCTTGATAGGGGTTTAGTGTGCTGGCGAATGTGTGCTTATGCTACAAAGTAATCTCCCACGATGTTTGCGAGATCGGGGATGATGTACTTGTCAACTCCCGCCTTCTCAAACCGCAATTGCTGAGTAGCGAGAGTCACATTTTCCCTCGCAATCTTTGCTCGCTCTTGGAGTCGACCCATGTAGTGAATCCATCCGGGAGTTCTCTCATCTGGATATCCTGTCCACTTCTTGATGAATTTTCCAATCTCGAGAAGATCACCGTTGGACATAGACTCCGGGAATGTGCGACCGTACTCATCCTCCAGTGCTTGTTTGTACTCTGGATTTTCTGATTCGTAGAACTCGAGCATCCACCACATCGATCCGAAGTAGTTCTTGAAAAACCGGGTGAAGAGAATCTTAGAATCCTGATTCAGGCTCGTCGTCCGCAAAGACTTGAGCTTCTTAGTGAGGGTATCGATGCGAGAGTTAGAGGCGGACATGGTGGGAGTGGCTGTGTGAAGGAGAGGGAGTGGTATTGCACTCCTCTTTCCCAAAATAATCACTTTTTTTTGTGACTTACTTGTGTGGTTTGAGACTTCAACATTTTCTCAGCAGACCCATAAGCCCAGGGAAGACTTTCATTCCACTCTCCCAGAGCAACTCTTCGATAGCCGCTTGTCTCCGTGCTTGGTGGAACCGCCACCACCGTTCGATGGCTCGGACCGGTTGGCGGAGAACGCGAGGGTGAATTTTGGCATTTTCGATGTACCACCCTTCACTAGTCAAGACGGCCTTCCCATCAACAACCTCACACTGTCTCCAAGCCGGGCCATCTACCCGATGAGTTATACCATTCAAACACCACTCTTCACATGTCAAGACGACTTGTCCGGCGACCACTTCCCACGCTCGATAAGCTGGACCATCTGTGTGATGAAGTTTCCCATTCAACCGCCACCCTTCACTAGTCAAGACGGCCTTCCCATCAACAACCTCCCACTGTCTACAAGCCGGGCCATCTATCCGATGAGTTATACCATTCAAATCCCACTCTTCACATGTCAAGACGACCACCCCGTTAACCACCTGCCACTGTTTCCAAGCCGGACCATCAGTGCGATGACGATGACCATTCAAACGCCACACTTCATGGGTCTTAAATTCCACTTCATCCACAGTAGTATAAGTGTATGTAGGAGTGCTCATGGTGATTGTCGGCGACAACTGTTGAATATAGGTGATATCACCTCCTATATTCCCTAAATAATCACTTTTTCTCATATTCACCTTATACTTATAAGTCCTTCAAGATAGGACTAAATTCTATTGCTAGAAAGATTCTTCTGTGGTAGATGCCATCCAACTAAAAGTACTAGAGGTAAACCGAATAGTGTACAATACCTACTCTTTATAAAAGCCTATTGTCTCTTCTTAGATACTAATAACTTTGTCCTCCCGGAACTAAACACGAACTTTATTAATGTCTGTTTTAAACTCTTCTATACTCCTAAAAAGATGGGGGCTTTATCAATCATAAATGAGGATCTACTATTTGGATTAAAAGTACATTCTACATCAGGACAGATTGCGACGAAACTACTATGAGCATTTCCACAATCCGGAGTGACACTCAGATTTGTAACACTCAGCACATACATTGTACTGTTTAATATGGTCTCCACAATTATTAACTCCACCATCACAGTAGCAGATAAGATATTCATCACTATCGTAACCCATCTTGATTGTTGTAATAGTATTCATTACAACAATTTATTTAATCAGTTTTTAAATCAGAGGCTTAGTTTTATGATTCTCCTCATCATCACTACTATCATCGTAATCACTACTCTCATCATCTTCCGATACCTCTTTGATCTCTACAGCCTTTACTTTCTTCACCGGTGATTTTTTCACCGGCGATTTCGTGTTTCGTTGTGGACTCTTTGGTTTCTTCTTATGAAGCATCGAGAAGTCCTCTTCGACATCTTCCTCAACAACTTCCTCAGGAACCTCGATATCAAATGAATCTTTTTCCTCATTCTTATCGAGGTCCTCTTCACGAATGATGATCGCCTTTCCCTCCTTCTCATCATCTTCCGCGGTTCTCAAACGATATCCCTTCCACTTATGACTCGGAGTAAGATCACCCCACTTCTTTGTTATCTCATCCCTCAGATCCTCCTTGGATGGAATTTGAGAATGAAGGTTAGGATAGGAATCGTCGAACCAGGTCTTGAATGAGTTGTAAGTCTCGACGACAGACATAAGAGCTTTTTCATTCGAAGGCTCATAGACAATCTTCTCCATGATGAACTGGAGGAATACGTCGTTCTGCTTACGATAAGCAGCCGTGGCTGAACGAACTTTTTCTGGTTCAGCCATACGTCCATCCTTGAGAATCTTTTTGAATGTGTCAAACATCATCCACATAAATGGAGCTTTCATTTTGGGAAGTTTATCAGTAAAGTAAGGGTCTCGTGGAAATCTCTTCAATCGAATCTGATCTTCAAGAAGCTCAGGAACATTATCTTTCGGGAAACATGCCTCATGAGGAAGAACTCGAATACGATTCCATGTTGCGGGATCATCACATGGAAGTCTCGGAAGCTTATTACATATTAAACTAAGCTTGAACTGAGGCTTCAGTTCCTGACTTTCTTTGTACAGTCCACGATAATAGATGATATCGTTACCACTTAATTCCTTCAGAATACCGATGTTGATCACATCTTTGCTATTCGGCTCTTGAAGGACAGCAAAACGGACTCCAGGAAGACCGGCATACTCTGGAGTTGCTTGAGATGACTGAGTACGCTTTCCACTAATCAGAGAGGTTGGAAGAATCTTCATGTATCGACCGAGTGTCAACTTAAGAAGATCCATATTAACAGACTTTGCGTTATCACCTTCACCTGACATATTAAGAAATGTCTTACTACTATTACCTCCACGAAGAAGACTTGCTGTATATTCCATCCAATATTGTTTCAATTCCGGATCGGGAAACACTTTCGAGAAGTGATCATCTACGTCGATAACCTCTTGACTATCCCAAGAGTACTCCTGAAAATCGTAACCAGTCGTAAGACTGACATAATCAGTCGGTCGTCCGGGACGAAAACGCATTTCTCCGAGATCGAGAATACCGTTACTGAAATGAATAAGATTGATATCAGAGTCCAATTTATCGATAAAACTGTCATCGACAAACAGTTCGATACAATTGTGAACCACGACACCATTTGCAACAAAGTTATGAATATTGTCAACGGTAATATCATATACAGTTCTCTTTCCGACATTTTTAATATTGTGTACATCAACAATAAGAGATGGAAGAGTTAAACTATCTCTCTTAAAGCAATATGAAGGTCCATTATCCGAAAAGAAGAAATCTTTTACACCAATACTCTCCATATATTCAATGGGTTTAATCCCCAGTTTATACCTAATCTCACCAATATTTCTCATATTATTAACCAATGTTGAGTATTTAGGAACCACTTTATCATTTAAGAATCTACCATCTCTAGTTTCAACGTTGAGTTTAGCTTGATCGATATAGTTTCTAAGGTTTACTCTCTTTACACCATCATATCCAGAAATTTTCTTTAATTCTTTTAGGAATTCTATTCTCTGGTTGCATACTGTATTATACATATTCGCGTAAGAACATGCTGCTGTTAGTTTCAATAATTTATTTGTACAATAACGAAATCCAATATTATCTGAAAACAAAAGAATATCCCGAAAACTGACATCAAATTCTATTTCATACAGATCACGATTTTTAACCTTTCGTTTGGATTGAATATTAACATTGGATACTCCACATTTAGAAAACATTTTTACTATATCATTCATCATAATTTGAAGAGACTCCACATGCTCTCCACATTTAGATTGTGAAAATCCGACAGATGTTATAACATTCGAATTTGTGACTACATTTGCGTGGCCATCTCCACCCATAAGTCCTCCCAGAAATTCTCTGATAATAGGAATAGGGCAATCATCTGTAAGAAGAAATTCCGGAAGAGTAGATTTTTGAACCGATCTTCTACCTAAACTTATTCCAGGAATAAGAGCAATATTTTTACTCACACATGAAGGAATTGCTACACCATAAGTCCACCCTTTTGTTTCTTCATAAAAACTACTATGATTGTTAGTTATTTTTGGTCTCTTTCCACAGAGAATTTGTATGTCATCCACAAAATTATTTGCATCAATTAAAGATCCTAATGAGACATTTGCATTAATAATATTAGTCGACTTGTTATGAATTATAGTTTCGTCAGATAACATTAATCCGATAATTCGACTGAAAATTAGAGATTTTTCATATTCAGATTGTGTATCGGTTTTCAGAGTGAGAGAACCAAAAGTTGTAGTCCAGCCGTCACATAATTTCATATCATTCACGACACTAATTTTGACACCTGTGATACTAGTTCTCACTTTATCAACACCCGGTTTCAAATCACCAGAGAATACCCATCGTCCGTCAGAAGTAAGAATTGGATGATCATGTGTTGAAACAAGTTTGGTTCCATCGGAAAGCATCAATTCTACACAGTCCTTTTCTCCTTTGTTCATAAAATTGGTCTGTCTTTCGTTCAATATTCCATTCATATTTTCATCCCACCCAATAAGTCTATTTGTATTATTATTTAGTTCTTCGATGGGAACACTCAATCCGTTACTCATTGTTACATACGTACCCGCGCTGATACATTCAGCGATAATATTATTTTTGAACGGTGTCGATTTCAAGCTTGCAATAATTTTATTAACTGTTTTCAAACGCTTCTGAAGTTCAGCATCATCATCTTGTGAACCCATATCCTCACAAACCTTCTTCTTCATGTTCTTGTATTCATTAACAAGTTCCGTAGAGATCTTTCGTCTCAAATCGATACCCTGTTTATTTACAACCCATCGGTGATTCTTATAATGAAACCACACCTTCTTTTCAGGACATGCACACACAAATTCACCTTTATATTTATTATGAAGCAACTTGGCCATATCGTAGTGTCCTCCGTTGAGAGACTCGTTGAATAATCGATCGTTATCCTTCCTTTGAATCTTTTTATACTCTTCAGGACTATCAATCTTCGCGTAATGATAGAGACTTCCGATAGTACGATTTCTCTTTTCCATACGCTCCCATTGATACACACATCCGGCCTCTGAAAAATTCTTCTTAGAGGTCTTGGATGAGAACTCAATCCACATATCAAGTGCGTCCTCTGTACCATCTCCAATATTGAATAGGACCCATCCAATATCTAACCAGTCGTCGAAGTTGTCTGCGCGAGATGAAGAGATAAGTTTCATCAACTCTCGCGCCTTCTTAAGTGCTTCAGGAGTAGGCATATCTTCGAACAGCTTCTTACTCTCCTTCGCCTTCTTGAGAAGTTTCTTGGTGATAATGTTCAAGTCGGCTTTCACTGTGATGGGTTCTCGAGTTCCCGGATGAATAGAGAGAATTCGTGGAAGATAGTACTCGAGTGGATGTTCATCCATTTTTACCGGATCACCATGTACATCAGTCAATTTAAAATCACTTAATGCCTCCTCTAGAGAGATCTCGTTACAGTCATCATCAAAAACCTTAGTAACCTTATAGGATTGAAGATACTCCTTCTTTCGAGATCCATACAGAAGCCAGAACTTTGAAGTACAACTCTTATCAATCACTTCCTCAGACTTGATAACTCCAATATCTTTGAAGAGATCCTTATCTGCTACCTCCTTTCGAACACGAGGGATAAGATGAACATCCTGATCAACCTTGTGCATAATCGCATTGATAAAATGTAAATGAAAACCGTGCTTAATCTCCTCCTTTGTTTTGTCGTATGTTGGATGTTCCTTTTCTAGAACGACACAGACACCATGTCGTTTCTCGTAGTTCTTCACAGTCTGCTTCAGATGTTTTTGGTAAATCATTGCTGTCTGTCTAATATGTGTGTCTTTGTAAAGTTTTTTATCAAGAGGATGTTTGGCTGGATCATACGACAATTTAATATCCGAATCATTGAGTACAGGAAGAAACTCACCCGGACGTTCTGCGAGGCCGGATACCATCTTCGGATTACTGTACATTGTATCACAATAAAGTTTCCACCACTCCTCATCATCTTTTCTTGTCAAGTTATATTTCCCTGTAGGTTGAATCTGTGAAACATGAGTGTAGTACCCCTCACCTTTTTCTTGACGTGTAGCGATGAATTTTCGAAGAGAGAGATCCATTATCGGTGATATCTAATTACTATATAAAAAATTTTTTTAAACAGTATATTTAGAGGGTGAGTGTGAGAACGCTTTTATCTCCGAAGTGATTGTACTATACTGCAATCTATCGACGTAATCACTTTTAAACATGTAGATAAAATTTAGATGACTGTATAGTAAGAACATAAATTCTTACTATACACACTCATTCATCGGCTCAAATAGATAGGTATTTTATTGATAGAAGGATCAATAAAATTTATTCAACAAAGAGAATTACGCTCGATACGTGTAGATGTGAAGAATACGACGGTCAGGTGAATTACGCTCCAAATCAGTTTGATACCCGAATTTCGTCAGTAGCATACGCGCAGATGTGAGATGAAGGGTGTTGTTCTCAATAACTTCGCGACGATAGTCGTCATTTGTTTTCATTTTATCGTAGATGTCATCAACAAGATCACGATATACTTGAGTGAGAGATTTGTAAACTTTCTTCTTTTGGTACGTGTGAAGGACTGGAGTCTGTGTTGAGAGAATGATAGACCCCTTGATATTCAATTCTGTTACACGATTCTTACACAAATCGAGGTTTTCATGATCATCAAAGAGCTCGGTATTAGAATCTTCTTTACTCTCTTCGGTTTGTTCTCTGAGAGAACGACCGAAATTCTCATGTACATATTCATCGTCATCCCATTCATGTTCCCATTCACTATCAACGATTAACTCATTCACTTCATTCTCGGTAATCTCTTCACACCATCGACTTCCACTACCATCAATGATCTCCATACATCCCCATCCATCCGATACGCAGATCTTAATATATTGACCCATGACGATTGACAAAGAATCGTTCTTATTATAGAGGTCCTTTTGACTGTGGATCTTAATATCTTGAGAGATAAATTCTCTGATGCTCTTCTCGGTGTGGAATGTAACGAAACGGAATCGATTCTCCTCTGTGGAGTTCTTCGCTGTGAGAAGGAGATGAATCGGAAAAGTAGTCATTGTGCTGAGTGAGATGAGTGAGATATAATATTATATCATCTCACTTTAAAAAATCATTTTTTGATGTAATGTGTCAATTTAATCGGGAAGAATATTCGAATATCTTTTTGAAGGGTTGGTGTTAACATATTAGACACAATCAGAAATAAGTTCCTTGAATTCTGACATTATCGATTGATCTTAAGTATTAGGTTTTAACCCGATTAGTTAATTCTCGAAGACACCCGCTGAATTGTGATTTAACTCCTTTCATAAGTCTTGTATTATTTTTCTCCTCTTCACAGAGAAATTTGTGGAGATCTAAACGTGTTTCTCCACCCCTCATAGAATAACTTGAAAACCTGTACGACGCATATGAATTATTACTCATCTCATACAACAATGGACGAATCATATGATCCATATAACCGATAAGGTCACATTCATGAAGTCTCTGGTTCTGAAAAGTCATTATAGAAATATTCTTTATCGCGTGAGAATTACGAACTATAAATTTCCATAGATCTTCCACTCTACCGTTAGAGATATGAAGGTCAACTATATTTATCGTTGACACATCCATACACGGAAGATCTAATTCAAATAGATTAACTTTATGATAGTCTCTGGTTAGCAATTTTCCTTCGTCGTACCAGGAGATACAAACTGTTTCTGCCTGATAACGAAACCCAGCATTTCTCTCTCTTATAAGAGACTCAAGTTCTCTTTTTAATTTCATATAGATATCATCTATTTCTCTGGTGGATGTAAATCCGTAATTATCGTCTTTCATATTGAGATCGTAACTTTTCCAGTCTATTTCAAACATTGTGTATTCATCTACAATCTTTGCTACATCATTGGAGAAGATGGGTGTTGTGTAATTCATAAGTTCGTATTCAAATGAGGAAACACAATGTTGCATTTCTTCCATAAGATGATAGAGCAGTTTAGTACGATCTATCGGTTTCTGTTTTAGAAACCATTGGTCAAGAGAATCTCTAGATTGTTTTAGATTAAAAGGTGACATATCAGGATAATTGAATCTGAGAACCCAAATTAATAGTCGTTTTTTCGGAAGGTTAAATTTATAAATACCTATAAATTTAAGTTTAGTCTGACCCAAGATAATGTTTTTGTATAGCTGAGAGACATATACCGAATGCCATAAGAGGAGACATTGGATATCCATAATCCATCACGAAAATTCTTCTAGTTAACACCCTACCAAACTGAAGAATTGTGGTTGTTTTTGAAATTCCGTTCTCGGTGTAGGTTCTATTTAATTTAAAATTCTTAACACTCGTCTCTTTAACTCTAAGATTGTCAAAGTGCATAACGTACCCACCCATTGCGTTATTCCATACAGGAACTTGATTATCAAATATAGAAATCGCTCCTGCCGTTCGAGGTTGGAAATCGTGCAACGATTTCGAGTAGATAGGTGCTGCTTTATGGAGAGATGAGAGATCTCCACGTACTTCTATCTCTTTCTCCGGTGTGAATTCGGAGTTTGGAACAGCAACCTCAATTCTAATAGGAGATCCCGCATGATGTTTGTAGAAATAGCTGTATGAAACGTTTAATAGGTTTTGTTTAAAGTTGTTGTACAGAGAAAATTTATTACAATAGAAATTGGCATGGAGATCTGCTACATAATTATCATCATCGTAGTTTTTATCTGAATATATATAGTGATGTATTCCATTCATTCTCGTCTTCTTTCGCGAACAGAGAAGAAAAATATCGTCACCCTTTTTGATAACATCTTCACCGTATTCACGCGCTCTTTTTTCAAGAGTTTTAATAACTTTCTTTTTCTCATCAACCAAAGGAAAGTTCTTTTCGAAATCTCTATCGGTGTAAATTGATTCCTCTTCACTCTTGGAAATCTCTTCTCTGATCTTACGGAAGTTTTTAGAGTTTTTAACATTCAAATAGAGTTCATATCTGATATCTGTTTTTAGGATATAACACTCAATCAATCCCTGTGACGGAAGTGCGGGAGTTGTGAAAAAAGAGTCCATTGGTTTTTCCGTTGTGTATGATTGTATCAATTCGTTTATGTCTACAGGATAGACCGATGATAAAATAGTTTTCTCTAAATATTGTCTACAGAATGTATGATCAAATTTTCTTGGTGGAAAATCATCCAATCCCTCACCATTGTTTTTCAATGGAAAACAGACTCTACACACATAAAGTGAATTGATGAGGAATCTCGCTTGCGCGATTTCATGTATAGAGAGTTCGGACATCTGGACGTAAAGGTACATTAATAGTATCGAAGACCTAAAAATTCATTTGTTCATTTTATAACTGAAAACAGTTATAAATTTGCTAATACGTAAATCGTCGTTGTGGTGGTTTTCTTCTTCTTGTGAAGAGAAGCTTACGATTGAGATTTTTCAGGATCTCTCTCTTATGTGAATCAAGCTTTTGAAGGCATTCACTATAAGTACACCACAAAATCTCAGAGACCTCTTCTGATACATAGGTCGTCCTGATATTATCAGGTGTCTTCTTTACATGGATCTCTGGAATATAAGGTATATATGCAATGTAAAGAACCGTGCGATATGTTTTACCATCTGATCCAGTATAGAGTTCTTCGTAAGGAGAAATCTTTAACGCTTGAACTATATCCCTAGATATAGTCGTCTCCTCTTCGAATTCGCGAAACGCACACTCATCCTCGGTTTCATTTGCTTGTTTTCGTCCTTTCGCGAAACCCCATGAATTTTCTAATGATCCTTTAGTATCGTCCAGAAACAGATCTATATACTTTTCCATATTCTTTCTAAACGCTTTGCAACATCTCTCCATATCATTCTTGTAGATCCTACTCTTATGATTGATCCACAAATCATCCCATAAACTTCTAGGATCATCCTTGAGATAATAATCGATACATCTTTTTCTCTCCTCTTTCGACATCATTCCGATGTGCATCTCAATCTCATTCAATGGTAGAGCATCTTTAATAAACTCTTGAAAAGAGATACTATCTCTTCGTTGTTGGATCTGATATCTAATCTCATTCTTACCATTGGAAGTAACCACTGTAAACAGTATTACACCATAACTTGTAATTGCTCGACGCTTCATCGATCGAAGCTCAAAGTTTCTTCCGGCCATATTTACCTTGATGTGTATACACGTACTCGTTATTTTAAATATCAAACAGTAATCATTTTTAATGAACTTTCCTTTTCTGATTAGTATATCCAAAATGGATATAGTATTCTATGGGTCGTCTCGATTAGTTTACTCCTTTGCCTTCTTGACGACCTTCTTGACAACCTTCTTCTTTCGCAAGAGACCGGTCACCGCCTTGTCATTCTCCTCCTCCGCTACATCAGCATCCTCTGCGTCGTCCTCAAACTCGATCTCTTTAGGACCAGACTTCACCGCTTTCTTCGACGAACTGTCAACAAAGGGAGAATGAGAACAGATCGATTCAAGTCTCTCCACTCGAGCAAGAAGAGCCAGATACGTCTTCATCGGAACCCAATCTCCACTCGATGATGAGCTCGATGAAGCGGCAGCCGGACGAGATGACGAACGATCGCTGATCTCCGATTCCTCATTATCATCACTGGGAGAGATCTTTCCAGAATCGATATCCGATCGAAGCTTCTCAACACCCTCCTTATCCTTCTTCTTGAAGATCCAACCAGGTCCTCCCTTTGTCAACTTAGTGTTCCAAGTTCCACCAAGATCTGCGAGATGCTTCTTGAAAGACTTTGTGTCCCCGCGGACAACAATAGACCACTCGGAATAGGGTTCGATAGTAATGCTCATAGTGAATGAGACGGTGGAAACTGGTGGTATTCTCTATTCGATTCTCTTAAAATTCACTTTTCATTTTCAACTTTGAACGATTATCTATTCCTCCATCGCGAATTTTGTCCCGACATCCATCTCCTCCATAAGACTCTCCAGAGTCTTATTTGATGATAATCTCGGAAGTTCAATCTTTTTGGGGATAAATTTCTGGATAAGAGCCCAAGAGAGTTTAGATGTAAATAACTGATAATTACGTTGTTCACATCTATAGTAGAATTGAGTCAATGGGTATTCTTTCTCCATAAGATCGACAATTGGAGAAAAACAATGATGAATTGATGTCGGGTGTATTTCAATCCATTCATCGTCCACCAACACACTAAATATTCTTTCATAATAGTTTACTGTTTTTATCTGGAATCTAGAAAGAAGAAAATCGACAAGACCATCCTCCTCCTTGTTGTAGAGATCTTCAGAATATTCATCAAGATATTCCTCAAGAAGGGATGTAATTTTCTTCAGGCTCTCCTGTATATCCTCTGAACGTTTTCTCTGAGAAGTTTCCATAATGGTAGTAATAACAGGTGTAACAAATCTACCTACACATCGATAAAATTCACTTGTTCTACTTTATCAAAATTCTTATTTTCTTTTCAATAAGAAAGATGTATTACTCTTCGAGCCAAAAAGAGATAGTCGCAAAGGATCCGGATAGCTATTCCGATTTCGGGGCCCCTTATAAATCGTTTCCTCTTATTTCTGACCCTGTTGATGTGTGTCTACCTGGAAGTTTTCTGAGTCCTGAAAAATCTTCAGATTTGGACTTGAACAACTGCCCTGTTTATATGAGTCAGAGATGTGCTTTGTCGTGGGATGATAAATGTGAACTCTATGTGAATTCTCTTGACGATCCTGTATTACTTAAAAATTTTATCCGTTCTACTGCAAGCAAGAAGTTCTGTCATCTGACTTCAGATTCTACGTGTAAAGTACTCTGTCAACCGTTCAATCCTATCGCACAGGAATCCCCACAGGTTTGTTCAAATGTCGGAAAGGATGTCCTGAAGAACGCTGCTGATAATATCGATATCGGATGGTATCTTCCCGTAAATATGAGTCCAGATTATATGAGTGCTACTTGTAACCAAACTTGTGATAACGTGGCGGGAACAGCAATTGATCCGTCTGATATAGTTATCGATGCATGTCTTAAGTATGGATTCTGTAATGATATTCTCACCAATGTATGCCAACTCTCAGGAGGAAAATCTTCTCATCCCGGGCTTCAACAGTTCTGTTCTAACTTAACGGTGAAAGAGGGACTCGTGAATCGAGCAAAAAGAGGTCCTGTTGCACCGTTTAAAGTTTCTCAACAGAGGAAAGACGGTAATTCGATTCTATATTTCCTTTTCTTTGTTTTCTTGTGTATTGTGGGGTGGATGATTTACAAACGCTACAAAAAGACACATTAAATAGTTTGGTATTAATACTATTGTCAGTATTAATACTCTGAGTTCAATATGTTTCATAGAGAATGATGGACTCGAGCGAGTCCAGAGAAACAACTGCGGTGATGCTATTACAACTTACAGTAATATTTACTCCCTCATTTTCAGATTTAATAATATTCTGTGCGACGTCAATAAAAGGTTCTTCATCAAAAATGTGTGGACCAGTGATCGAGTTTAATAGATTTTTCCCGTTTACGTCGTTCCATCTGGGCCATCCCGATGTGAATAAGGAAGTTATTTCCTTATGTCCAATACCAAATGTCCAGATACCAGGATCCCCAAATATACAAAAATCTAATTTGTAATTGGAATCCCGGACATCGAACTAGTCGATGGATCGACACTCGTATCCTCCTCTACGAAAATGAATTCGGGTGGAGTAGTGTCATGAGTAACTTTCTTTCCTCTCTGGAGACCTGGAGGTCTTTCAGGTGAGGACTTTGCTAAGGAGCAGATGTTAAGGGACGCATTAGTATCTCTATTCCAGTACTGGTTACAGGTTGTGCACCTTAACAAGCCATGGACTAGTGATTGATTCCCTCTTCTCCACGGACGAGGACATTCTCGCCACATAAACTTCTTATTCACTCCTTCACACTGATAACAGGTACAAGAGGTTTTGTGTTCGTCCACTAGATAAACCTTGTAACCATTCTTTCTAAAAATGTCTCTTACCCCCTTTCCGAGAGTTGGCTCTTTCCACTTCATCTGTCGTTTCTGTTCCCAATCACCTATCGCTATCACCGCTTCAGTTGGACCTCCAAACACGTTCTTAAAGTTACGAATCATCTTACTCTCTGATTTCTGTCGTAGAATATGTCCTCTCCACCTTATGGATCTGAATACCTCTTTCTGGTACACAGATCTACATTCCTCTTCAACTTCTCTCTTCTTAGAGACGTAGTACATGAACTCGGTGTAATCAGATGAAGTTGAACGATAGTGAGAGAGTTCCTCCTCTATACTCTTTACTGGTTCTCTTTGTTTATCTAATTTGTGTCTGTGGAATCTCTTACAGCACTCCCTCTTTCTCTGAACAGCCGAGTATCGAAATCTCTTCTCTCCATCAGTACAGTGAATAAGATCCTCCTTCCCGGGATCGATACCAACTACAGAGGTGTAGAGATCTCTTGTAGAGAGAAATTCGGGTCCAGTAATATAAGGTTCAGTGAACTCAGGAGTTTTTTCTTTATCTAAACTCTCCTTGTGAAGAAGAATCGAGACTCCCTTACCATCTGTCTTTATCATTAGGAACTTATACCCTCCTCTTTCGTATCTCTTAGTCTGTGGAAGAGAGTGAATAGAGAAATACTCTCTCCATGTGTTCTCATGTGGAATCTTATTCTTTCCACTCTTTCTGTTACCAGTGATTCGCTGTAAACACTCACCATCGAGAGTGATGTATGCAGGAATTAGAGACCTTCGTAGAGGAAAGATATTCAACCCGAGACTAATTGCGGGTGAGAGATACATCCATGGATTACATTTGATATCGTAGTACACAGTACCATTCTTCAATTCTCTACCTCCGTAGAGAAGAGTCTTTAATCGTCCTATAAACTCAGAGTACTCCTCTCCACTCTTAAGAGTATTCTCTAATACGTCTTTCTTAACGGCTTCTAGTCTTCTATTAAGAACTTTTCTCTCGTCTCCGGAAACCAATTTCAACCCAAAGTATCGGTCTATGTATTTTCTTACTTTATCTACAAATGAGGTCTTGATAAGGTTTTCGTAGTTCACTATCATATCCTCTGCTTCGTACTTGAGGAAGTTACCAATGTGTTCACAAACAGGAATTTCTATTCTTCCTTCCGAATCGTAATGTTTGGTGTAGTAGTCTCTCACTTCTAGACTCAGCTCTTCATTCTTATCGGATAGAGTACCTCTCTTTTTCGGAGTGTAGAAGAGTTTAAAACAGACATTGATAAAGTTCGTGTTTAGTTCCGGGAGGACAAAGTTGTTAGTATCTAAGAAGAGACAATAAGCTTTTATAAAGAGTAGGTGTTGTACACTATTCGGTTTACCTCTAGTACTTTTAGTTGTATGTCATCTGTCACCGAAGAATCTTTTCTAACAATAGAATTTAGTCCTATCTTGAAGGACTTATAAGTGTATTTCTTGCATCGCATCTTAGTCTAAATTGTTTATCGTTTAAGTCTCTTTAGTACCTGAAAACAGGGAATGAAGGGATTTCTTTATATTATGTGAAACAGTTACTTACCACAACCTGTTGGTCAACAGACGAAAAGACAAATATTGATGCTATTATTGAAAATTTCCCGGAACTCTTGGGCCAAGATTTTTCATGATACTCGTATTCGCGAGACAAAGTGTCACACAACTCAGGTATGTTGATAGTCTTCATTACAATCGAGTACATTAGCAACTGCTTTGTGTAAGTCGAATGGCGGATTATCACCGGTGATTCCAGAACCGGATATTAAACCGGTAGCACACCATCCGCTATGCATTCTGGAAGATAATCCGTATTTTTTTGAATCGTCGACATAATCATTATCTTCGGGATTTTCTCGTTCGCGTGTAATTCGTGTGTCAATCGTGACGATAAATTTGCCTTGGGTGAATCCTCCGATAATAATGGTCATTTTAGCACAGCGAATAAGAAATCATTGATGATAAAATGATATTCTCACTTTTACATTTTCTATTATCAATGGCAGATCTCTTCTATTCAGTTATCGAAGATGGTGAAGAGACATTTATGGGTGTCCCAATTCCCAGAGATAAGAATTTATTGTATCGATCGATCATAAAAAATATCCGTTTGTATACAAACGGATATTTCCGAATAGCTCGTAAAGATAGATCTAACCTACCGATTGCTATTTGGAAATTGAGGGTGTATGAAGCTATGATAAATGAACTCGAATCTATTGTAGGTATTAATTCTGACACAAAGGGTTTAAGAAAGTTTGTAAAAAATTTACGGGATATGTGTGAGACGTAACTTTCATTTCGATACATTTCAGATTACGTCTGCGATCGTACTCAATGTCGAGTAATTGTTCTTTTGTACTCTTTGCTTTAATCAGCCACTCTCCATTTACAGGTATCAGACTCTTTCTGAAAAGAGAAATATTCGGTACCAATTTCATTAATCGTAATATGTTCTCAAAACATCCTGCAGGGTTACGAGTCTTTTGAGAAGCTCCAGATTGAAGAGCCCAACAAATAATCTCTCTATCGATAATTTCATAAAGATTAATAAAGTTTAGTGTCTCCCATTTTGGATGACTCAGTACTGCTTGGAGACAATGTGTATTATGATTTACACATTTAACCAAATCAAGAGGGTCAGTTTCCGGAACAAGAGAATAGAATTTTAACATAAAATCTAGCGTTGGTTTAGTATCAGTATACATGGGAAAGTATAATTTTCTTTGTTGTAAGCTGATACATTTCAAAACTCCCGTTCTATCTCCTAATAGGACAAATCGATAGAACAACGAGTCTATCTTCATCGTATCGGACTGATAGTTTTCAAGTTCCGTATTGCATTGTTCAAGTGTGAAATCCATGGTATTTAAATGGGACGTATCCCGTGTAAATACTTTTGTTTGTTTATTCGTTTTTTGTGAGAATTCCGTTTACAGAGTTCTGATCAGCGTTCTCGCGATGATCGTATCCTCATCATCGTTGTAGATGAGACATGTCGGATCATTCTTGGGAATCTTATTGACGAAGACCAACCCAGTGGTCTGTCCAGGAAGAAGATCGTGTGCGAGAGAGTTCATACACTTGATCGCCTCGCTCTCTGAATCACAAATCGCATACGCCTGATACTCGTCGTAAGATGTACGAACAATAACTGGCCAGCAATAGAGCTTTCCCTCTGCCTCAAATCGATCCTTCTCATTGAACTCCTTCTTGCTTCTCTCCAGAATCTCCTTGGTTGATTGCCCATGCTCCTGCCAGTACTCGATCAGATCATTGGCTACTTCCTGCTTCGTCGGCTTATGAAGAGATGCTTGAATCGCTCGTGCAAGATCACGTTCCTCTTGAAGAATCCGAACTTGTTCCTTGAGCGACACAATCTCTGCATCACGACTCTCAATCTCGGAACTAGTTCCGATACCACCAGTAGACCATTCCGAATCACAATCCCCCGAATCACTCCACTCTGCGGATTCCTTAGACTCCGCAGCCACCCACTCTGCAAGTTGAGATGCAGACACCTTCACCTCCGGAGGTAGAACAGCGGGAGACTCGACAAAGTTGAGAGAACCTTCTCCAGTCAGACAGCGGGCGAGGTAGAGGAAGGGCTTCTCGAAGTTGTAGTTGGACTTGGCGGAGATGTCGTAGTACTGGATCTGCTTCTTGCGATGGAACAGGATCTCCGACTGCTTCACCTTGCGATCCTTGCAGTCAATCTTGTTTCCACAGAGGACGATCGGAATGAGGGGGCAGACTGCGCGAACCGAGTTGTACCAGAAGGGAACAGACTTATACGTGACGCGAGAGGTCATATCAAACATGATGATCGCAGCATGAGCTCCCTTGTAATATCCACTTCCGAGACCACTGAACTTCTCCTGTCCTGCGCAATCCCATGTGTTGAACACGATCTGTCCGAGAGACGTGTTCAACGGAAGTGGGTTTACTTCCACACCCATAGTTGCGACATACTTCTTCTCAAACTCTCCGGATCGGTGTCGCTTGACAAAGGTGGTCTTTCCGACTCCACCATCACCAACGACAAGGATCTTGAAACGAGGAGCATTGATAGTGGCAGGAGAAGACATGGTTGCGATTGAGAGAGTTGCGTCTGTTGTGGTCTGTGGTTGTGATTATCCCTTAATCATTATTAGAAAAATCACTTTTTTCAGGGACTTGTCTTCTTTTCATTAAAAAGAAACTCTTTCATATATATAATCATGAGTCTATACGAATCCTCGTACATTAGCGATCAGGAACTTGAAGATGAACAATCCTATGAGGGAGATGAAGATGAACAGTATGTCGATGATATTAAAAACTTTCCCCGCAAATGTAACTATAATGATAAAACTATGGTTATGGGTTCGAAAATCTCTCTTCGAAAAATGGATGAAGAGGAGAGATTCAATTCTAACGTAACGATCTTTATACGTGTACATGCAGACGGTACACACACTGTGGATTGTTTTCTCTATTCAGAACTGAAACACATCCTCAACAACAACGCACCCGTATTTTTATGGGAGGGTGGAAACTTTGGTACTGCTCTAGAAGATTTTCCTGTATATCTTCTCCCCATTAAAGATGTTAACGATCAGGAAATCTGGTTCGAGGGAAATTACGGTCTTCTCTCAAGATATAGTGCATTTCTCATCTACGATGCAAAACAGATGAAGATAGGGAGTAGCTTTTCTGCTTCCGCGAGACATGCATCATTGGAATATGTTTGGAAAGTAAGACCTATCAGTAAGTTACAATATCTCAAGGGAGGTATTATATCAGTAAATGAGTCTGTATTTACTGATAGTTTAGATTTTTCTCCTGGAAATTACCCAGGATATGATGTGTTGGTTATAATGATCGATAACGATGTTTCACCTAATGATGTATGTATAGAATCTCAAACTTTAGTCGAGTGTCCTGTTGTAAACTTTTTTTATCGACACGGAGGGACTGCGATAGCTTTCGCAACTTCTGTTGATACTGATGAATATGCTATCCAGACTAGATTGATTTATGAAAAAACATATTATGAAGATGGTTCTTTTCTCTTTACCGGAAAAAGACTTGTTTATATCACGGGGTATTTAGACGAGGTTCTCTCATGTAATTCCTCACTTACGGTTGAAAAACTGGATACAGAGAGAGTTTCAGTTACATACACACGAGACGATCAAAAAATCTGGAGAGAGACGATAAAAGCAGATAGTATTGTTGAAATGGATGTTCAAGAACCTGATCAAGAGATAGAAGATAATGAGGAAGGACTAATGGAAGCTACTCTTGATCTTGAAGAGTTGAATACCCTTTTTGAAGATAAGGATCCTGGTGATAAAATGACCATTATTACTATGGACGAATACGATTCAGAGATACCAGTGAATACAACAATCCTTGTTTATAACCTCCCATATTTTCATGGATTTAAACTTCCTTCTTCAGATAAGGTTCCAGATCTAAAAAAGCTTGTTGTCTTTATTAAACCACACAATGATAATACCGATTACTCAGAAGAAATTCTTACTATACCATACTACGAATTAGTTGAATATCTCAGTGTTTATACGTCGGATAAATATAACGGGTTAGTTAAATTTACACCACCTCCCATAGAGGATGTAGAAAACTCATATCTCCAAATCGTCTCCCTTACAAATGTAACATTGGATCTAGATAACGATGAAGGTCTTCCCGTCGGACTGAATGTGGAACGTATCTTTTTGAAACATATTAAAAATAATCTACCTCAGAACTCATTTGCACCTCTTTTTCATCCAAATCTCCGTCTCGACGGTGATGAAGATCCATCAGTTCTTTACGGTGTATATCCTAATCTTCTTTTTCTCAGTATCGATGAGCAGACTCCTCTTCCAAATTTCACTAAACTCTGCACACTGTTTTGGACGGGTGACGAGGAATCTGAACCATCACATCCCAATCCTAGAGTAAAGATACTGAGAGGTGAATCTTCACCATTTAAATCATTTAAACTTAATGTATGTGAAGAAGAGGATTAATTATGATCTCTTATAATTGATACCTATCTTCATACAGAGTCTAATATTTTCTTCAGTTAGTGGATTAACTCCTCCGATACCGTTTGATACACCTGTAATACACTTATTTTTAGGATCGAATACGAAATTGTATTTATCATACACAAACTGTCCGTACTTATTCTTTTTGATTGTCATAGCTTTTTTAGACTCAATATCCATTTCTCTTTTCGGTTCATTATCTATAACACCGGCACCTACAGTACTCTGATATGCCATAACCTTTTTATATGCCTTCAGTATACTTTCTAGTTTCTCTATAATGATACCTTCATTTTGATACGGGTCGATTACGAATTTGTTACATTCATCCATGACATATTCTAGTCGAAGTTGAACAATTTTAGATCGTGATGGTGCATCAAACTTTCTCCACATCTCAGTCAGACTCTTCTCAGTAATTGCAATCTTTCTATGAAGCTCATGATACTTCTGAAATACGGGTCCATCCTGAATAGAAAAACCATATTTGTCAAAGTATGATTTTTCAATCATGTCGAATATCTTAAACCTTGTACTGTTAAATTCCCCGTTGTAGAGTTCATTAAAATTAGAGATCGAATCCCCTAGATCATCAATCAAAAAGAGACCTACAAGAGTCTCAATACCAAACTGTTCTTTGCGGTCGGTATACTCGATATCGATTGTGATTCCGGATTCTCTGAGAGTTTGAATGTAGAATACTGTATCATTTATGATTTTTGAAGAGTAGATATCGATACCCGCTTCAGTTGGAACAGAGATTGAGATCAAAGAGTTCATTTTAAATACTTACAAGAGTATTTAAAATCGTTAAACCAGAATAGCCAATTATTCTCTAGTGAAAGTCAGAGACCAGTCTCCGGATGACAGAGAACTTTTAATATCTTTGTACTTCGGGATAGATGACAGTTCCTCCTGGATAAAAAATAGAACAACCGATTCGTCGTCAGTACATTCGGAAAATTGAACAGTGACGGGGTCTTTACCTGTCCACGACTCTAGTTTTTCATGACACATATTGATAAATTGATGATACACCTTAATATGCTGTTTGTTAGCGACGAAGAATTCACATCGCTTTTCTCCCATTGTCAATTGGTTATATCGCTCTTGTTCTCTCTTCTGAGCATCATGGTCTTGTTTTTGATGTTCCAACTCCTTTTCAGTTGGACCCCTCATCACGATAACACTGGATTTGATTGTTCCGTCCTCATTCTTTTCCACGGTACGGGAAATGATATTCGATTTGGTAAGACTCTCAAAATTAGCGGGGGTGTAGTTCATATTCTTCAGAATCTTTCCAGTGCTTCTGTTTCGAACAACATAATGAACACCATCGAGAGCAATCTCGTAATAAGGAGAATCATATCTCTTCTCATTCTCCTTGTACCACTCGACAGTCTTCTGTGCCTCCTCCTCGCTCGTACACAGCTTACTCATATTGGACTTGTGAACAATCTCTGATGCCTTGTCGAGATCAATACCGAACCGACAAGCCATTCCTCCGATAACAACGATCAGATCCGCAAGAGCGTCGATCGTCTCAGTGAAATCCTTTGTCTCAATCGCCTCAACAAGCTCCTTATGCTCCTCATTGATAAGTGCGAGACATGCCGTTACAGTCTTGGGATCGGTGTCGAAGATGTCGAGTCTCGGAGTGATGTAGGTCTTGTTACCGAATAGACGGTTGAACTCGGTAACATTTTGAAAATCGGTAGTATGAGAGAATGACATAGTGTTGATAGGGGATGATGATAGTCTAGTCATTATCATCATTGTCAATTTTAAAAATCAATATCGTTAATGCTTAAATCTCGGGTCGAGTGATGTCGGTATGTGGATATAAGGTCTTCTGGTATACAGAACTATATCTGCGATATACGTTGGTCTTGTCGGTCGTAGATCAGTAAGATCGGTAATACGTCCGTTAGGATAATGTTGTGTACGGATATTATTTATTTGAATCACACCACCATTAAATTGTGTACCCTTCTTTTCGATTAGGTGTGTCTCCTCCTGGATAGGAAAATCACACCTAATAGTTTTTAGATGATGCGACATCTTTCCGTATTCGAGAAAACAATCATAGGTTGCTGATGTTAGAAGATCATTCATAACAATATTCATAATCGATAGACTCGACATCTTTATCAAAGTTACAGTTGTTTACAGTTTATCAACTTTAACTGCGAATTAGTGCTGGAACGATATCGTTCCATGCCGCGTTGAGTGAGATGTCACCAAATCGAGTCTTGAGGAGAGTTTCTATTGATGATAATACATAGTTTTTGTAGAGTGTTAGAACATCATTCTCCGATATAAAAGCGATTGTTGCCCTCTGATCATCTGATAACGAATTTAAAAACTTTCTATCATTTGGAATTAGATCGATGTATCTGGCATTGTTGATAATATGACTAAAATCTCTCTTGAATATATCGTATGATGCCAATATTTTTATATGTCCTTGAATATGAAGTTTGTATTCCGCAGGAAACAGTGAGAGAATATCTGTTGCTAAGAATGTATCCTTCAAGAGTTGATCAATAATGTTCGATATCAATGGAAGACTTCCATCATTCTTCTTAAGATAGAGAAAAATATGTGTTAACGTTCTGTCTAGAATTCTCTTCTTTGTTCGATCTGGATTTTCCCCTAGAATAGCAACTCTATCAGTCGGGAGTGTAGATATTGTAATAAGATCTCTATTACCCTGATAGATCATATTCTGAATCTCAACCATGTCGTTGATTTCTATATCTTTAATTTTCTCCGGCTGCATATAGGTATTAAATGTTTTTACATAATCGGACAGTTTATCGAGAAGTGTTCCTGAATCCAGACGTGTATCCTTAAAAATAAACATATCATCCAATGACTCTTCAAGTGTTTTCGGAACAAAGTACTTATGTTTTGTTACTAGTTCATCGATAAATTTATCAGTTAGCGGTTTATTGTTGAATGGATTCTTCTGTGATGAGAGTAACATCGGAATTTCAGAAACATGAAAGCAGTATCTAATATCCGGTTTGGTCTCATCAAGATAGATAAGTTCGGATTCGGGGAAAGAATCGATACTTGCACCTATAAGAAGATCCTCATTGCTACATTCTTTCTTACCCTGTATTTTTCTTATTCTAGATCTAATAGATACAAATTCATCTTCGCTATATTTATCCTTTTTTGATGAGATATTTTTTACACATTTACATAATTCTTTCCTAGCTTTATCACTTCCGTCATAAGGAATTTTATAGTATTTGGCTAGAGATTCCAGTATGATATCCGATTTACAATCTGTAACCACCTCCAAAACATTTATGTTAAAAAGTTTATTAAAGATCTTAAACTCGGCTGACGCTTTACTATACATATCCAAAGTCAGAACAGCATTTGTTCTGACGTTCGGTGCAAATTGATGGAACTTGATAATAAGACTCTTTGGATTAGCATTATAGGCCAGAAGAAGTTCAGAAAGATAAAAGATAATATCTCTATCATCCCTTGGTATAGAGTTCAAAGACTGTACGATCATTTGTAAGGGGTTACAGAAGAGAGTTCCATCGGGATTCGCCCCTCTCTCCAACAGAAAAGTAAAGAGATCGAAAAACTGCGCATTCTGATATCTCTCTTTCTCCAGAAAAAAGAGAATACATTTCGTAAAGATAGTATGTCCCTCTAGATCTTCACCATTTATATTCGCTCCATGTTTTAAGAGCATACGCACAATCGTTTGAAAATCTGAGGATTTAAAGTCTATCACTGTGAGAGGAATACTTTTTGATACGCCTATAGATGATATACCATTGGGATTGATTCCCTTTTTTAAGAGCGTGTCTATCACTCTCAGATTATTCTCCTTTACCGCCCAGTTTAGATAAGTAAAATGAACCGGTATATAGTTATCAATCGATTTCGAATTAAGATGTTCTATAGCTTTTTCTAGACTCATCGTATTATATGAAGAGATTATTTAAATCGGAGATAGACCTAATTTCGATTGACGGGATTTCGGTGGAGATCGGAGATCGGAGAGTTTCTGAAATCGGAAAGTTTTTCGGCGGAGAGGTCGCCTCTCTCTCACAAATATTGAGAGAGTTTGATATACTTTTTTCAATTTCAAATAGTTTTAGAAACGGGAGGTCCTTTGATCTCCGAAAGTCAAAGTGTGAAAACAGTCTATTTTACTATTTGTTTTCGGATTATGACTTTCGGAGATTAAATCATTATCTGAACTCCGAAAGAATTTATGAGTTGGATGATGCATATTAATTGCATATTAATATATATTAATGCATAAAAGCGCATAACTATAAATAATATTAATAGCAGGATGTTTAGGTGTATAACTATATCGTTTAACTTTTGAAAGTTAAACGATAACTTTATTTAACCTACGAAAGTTAAATAAGATCAAATAGCATTGAGAAGACAGGTTTAAAACTTTAACATTTATATTAGATAAATGTCCGACCCATCTCGATATATTGATGTTCATGTGTACGATGGAAAATGGACACATAATATAAAAACGACCACGAGTCTAGAGGACAAGTGTATTCTGTTCAACAGGCTTTATCAAAATATAAAGGATCTCGGTGTAGAGTCTACATCTCTACAGGGTCTTATTCTAGTCGTTGAAAATGCGCAGAAACCGTCGAATTTCGATTCGACGAATAATATTTATTCGGATGATATACTCGCGGAGATCTGTAAGAGGATGATTGATATGTCTGCTGAAAAACAACATGATATCATTGTAAATATTGCAGAACAGCTCAGCGATATGTACAAACTCGGACAATGTCCTCAAGGAAGAAGTACTAGATTGTATCAACTGTATTTGAGTTTCTAAAATTGGAACAGGTCGTATGAGCGGCGATTTAAACGTATGTCTTTTCGACAAGTCTCTTGTCAAACTTTATCCCAAGTTCTTTATTCTCAATGTAGAGATCGTTAAC
Organism: Candidatus Colwelliibacteriota bacterium; assembly: GCA_028710275.1. Classification (GTDB taxonomy): domain Bacteria; phylum Patescibacteriota; class Minisyncoccia; order UBA6257; family Colwellbacteraceae; genus STB-63. Next base: position 147,475 of record JAQTUL010000001.1, read on the forward strand.
CTTATCTAATTTGGAATTGTCATCATCGTCTTCTTCAGCTAACTCAGAAAATTTAGTCTTCTTGTACTCTCTCAGTTTAATATTCATAATAGGAAGTATAGCCTCCTTCAGTTTCTTCGCCTCCATATCGTTGACAACATTTCCTTTATCGTCGTGGTAAATGAAATTCTTTCTGTTCTTATCAGTACATCGGTAGCTTAAACTACCGTTGTCGTCTGTTAGAATATTAGCTATTACCCAGTCGGCTTGTCCGATTCCACCTCTTTCATAATCTTTAATTGTATAGGTATCCTTTATTGATTCAAGTCTCTCCTGAGAAAGGTTAAGAGCGTTCATAGTTATAGTTTTCGCCTTAATGTTTGTCGTGGTAGTAACACCTGACTTCTCTACAAGTCTCTTACTCTGTTCGAGAATAAATCGTTGATCATTATTGAATAGCTCTGTATAGATTTCTTTTTCCCTTTTAAGAACATCAATCTCGGTCTTAAGACGAAAAGTTTCTTTCTCCAGAGCGTCAACTTTATTATTCAATGTTATTAACACAAGAGCTTTTTCATTTTCTATTTTAGTCTGACACTTCATCTCATGAGTCTCTTTTCTATGATTATGTGAAAATTCTTTGTTACAATAAACACATTTAATATCACCCTGAACATTATTTTGTTTTTCCAAACAGTATTTTGCCTTTTCTTGATGAGTTCTAAGAGTTGTTTTTGTCGACAACTCTTTGCCGCAAAATTCACAAGTAAACATGGTTTTATAATGTTTTGATATCTTTTGATATCTTTTGAAATAGTTTTGATATCTTTTGAAAGGAAATATAGGATTTTCGGAAAATCTGACTTTCGGAGATGATGATAAAATCTCCGAAAGTCATAAATTTAAATTACACTACAATAAACATTCTTTTCACACTTTGACTTTCGGAGATCAAAGAGAATCCCGTTTCTAAAACTATTTGAAATTGAAAAAAGTATATCAAACTCTCTCAATATTTGTGAGAGAGGCGACCTCTCCGACGAAAAACTTTCTAGTTTCGGAAATAGTTGTGAACTCCGAAAACTTAATGCAACCAGTTGACAATCAGATGTAGAGAATCCGATGTCGTATTCTTCTCGTCGACATCGAAGTAATCGATCACGGTGTTATTTCCTGCGAATACACGAGTACCCTCCAGAATATCGGTCAGTGTGTGATCAGATAATATCTTGTATGCTCTCTTATTCGGTTGATTCTTGGATGTGATATACACCTCGTTGTAAGAGGTTCCCATATTTCTCAGTTTCGTGATCTTATCATAGCTTGCACCATGTCCGATATCTGTTCCATGCAAACGAGCATCAACTCTGGCGATAAGATCGCCAGTCCACACCTCGTCATCAAGACCATCTTCTGTGTTGTACAACTCACTCAGAATATTGAGATACGAGACATACTTATGGTGTGACTTAGCAGTAAACATCGGGTGTGGATGAACGTTCGAATGTCCCGGTGACCCGAATGGAGAAAGGTCATCATCTGATGATTCCACTTTCTCATCTGCAATAATCTCCTTGGGTTGAATCTCTTTCTCTTCTTCGTCGACTGTCTCACTTTTCTTTTCCATCCATCCCGGAAGACAGTTCTCCTTGATCTTCAACTTCAACAGGGCACATGTTGAAATCTCCTCGGAACTCAACTTAGTTCGAATCGTCTTATCAGGGTTATAGATCCCCACAACGAGTCTCTCCTTCGGTGGATCGAGTACGAACTTGAACGAGTTCTGAACAACATAGAGTCCATCAACCTTCTTGACCGTGATGTTTTGTGGTTGGTCGGTTGTCAAGAGACGCATGCGAACAGTCTCTTTCTCGTCCGTCTGTTTCTTGATCGCTTTCTGTTGATCCTTCAATTTTCCGGCTTGATGTTCTTCTACAAGCTCTAGCATAGTCTCGATATATCCATCAGAATCATCCTCAGATGAAGGGTTCATTTTCCCCGCAATAATAATATCCGGATGAACAGTCTCCTCGTCTGTGTAATCCAGAAAATCTCGACCACGGATCGGATCATCATCAATATCGTACCCGACAATAATGTTCTCTGAAAGGAGAATCTCTCTAATCTCAGCCCATTTATCCTTGGATAAAACCTTTCGGGAGATGTTTCCATAGAAAGTTGTTTCAATCTGGACAGACTGTGCTGATTCGTTGATAAGTTGTTGTGTCTCCGACATCGCACCGGATTTCAGAGCGTAATCAAAAATGAATTCGGGAGACCTATCAGAAGTACATCCTCTAACAACCGAGACAAGACGAATAACATCTGCGATCGGAATGAATGATGGGAAGACAGTTGAGTTCATGGTGGATGGAGAAGAGATAGTTGGTACCAGATGTGTCATTTTATCTTTAAAAAAAGATAAAATCACTTTTAATTAATGGGTATGACCCAACATTATCTTTCCGCCTTTCACATGCCACTTGTGATTATTTTTACACACTGAGTCGTGGTTCGCACAGTTACAGCTCGCGGTCATTGGTTCGGAACAGATTGGACATACTCTGTAGTTGACCTCTGGACGAGTTTGTTTCGGGGCAGATTCCTGTTGACGAGGGGGAGCCCTTTTTGGTTGAATATTACGGGGGCCGTTACTGGATGAACTCGCTGTATGAATGTCATAAACAGCAGGTCTCGAGTTTTTGATAGACTTTCCTCTCGAAGGATCACCAATCATCTCATCGTAAGAGATATCCACCTTTGGAATAGTTGCGTCTTTGAACATCTCAGTGGATGTGAAGAAATGAGACCCCTTTACACGGGAGTCTACGATTTTGAAATCCTCATTTAGACTTTCGTAGTCGTCGTTATCCATGGTGAATCCACGATTGAATCTATAACGATTTCCTTAAACACTTTATTCCTTTTTAAGCATCGCTGAAAAATACATAGGTTCGTCGTTTACTCTATCTCCAATACATGAGAACTTCATATTGAAACCTTTTCCCCTGATACAACTATTGATAAAATCGAGAAACTCATCTCGAGCAGGTTCCCACAGATTAGAAGATGATCTAAACTCTTTTTTCATAAACTTATTGAATGTTCTATTGGGTAAAATCACCAATATCTTCGTGTGAGTAGTCAGGAGAAAAGAGAGAAATAGTTCAGCTTTCTCTCTCTTTACTGAGAGAAAGATATCACTAGCAATAAGATAGTCTGTGGGAATAGTTTTCTTAAAGTTATCGATCTGGTTCTGTTCATCACCCCATTTTATATCAAACACTTTATACCTGGAGTAACAGAATTCACCTTCCAATTGTGAAAAGAGATTCTCATCAATCAGATTGGCCATAGCCTTTCTCGTCACATAATCAAATTCCATTCTAGCGATCTCTTTGACCGTTAAACGTATCTCCTCTATATTCTCCTTGTCGTATTTTCCCTCTTTCAGATACAGATAAACACGACATACTGTAAAGAGAGTATCCATATCATTACTTTTCATTGTTAAGAGCGAATGATTATCAGTAATCTGAACTTTTTCATGTCTGATGCGGTCCCCATCGTTCATAGAGACACCGGTGATAACCAATTCTATATCTCGATCGATCGTTGATGGTTGGGAGAGATTTGTCATAAATGTGTATGGATCGTCAACGATCGTGTTAAGATAAAGATCACCTCCTATTCTGAGGGAGACTTTCGACATCTTTCTTACGTAAAGAACGAATTGTTTAAACTCACTTTAATTTTAACACTGAGATAGTGTTAAAATTCGGGTTGATACTGATGTAGACTAATATTCTCTGGTTGGAAACTTACTCTGAATTAGACGAAAGACCAAACACTGAAGACAGAGTCGAGAAGAAACCAGTAGATGATGCAGTAGTTGCATTGGACGAAGATGCAGCAGACGGCGGAGGTAGCGATGAGGAGGACTCAGCAGTGGACTCTTGAACAGAGTCCTCACCAACCAGATTCTTCTCGGCCTCAGCGAGAAGAGAAGCCATCTCGGCCTTATACTGCGCGGAGAGAACAGCAACATTGGCTGCTGCCTCTGCAGCGCGAGCAGCAGCAGCCGATCGATCGGCTGCAACACGGAGACCCTCGAAGTAATTCTGAACAGTGCAAGTAGGATCAGCACACTCGGGAACTTGATCACAGTTTGTACGAATCTTGTCAGCCTCAGCAACCAACTCAGCAACCACAGTATCAATATCGTCACTCGAGCTGTTCACATAGTAGAGGTTGGTATGCGGTTGCTCGACCAGAGGAGTGGAGAGATAGCCAACCTCTCTCTCCAGACGAAGGAAGAGGTTGGCATTGTGGGCTGAACGGAAACCGCGAGTGTGGAGAACCTTGAGGGATGCTGCGCGAGACTCGATTTGCGGAACAATAGCCGAAACAGTGGAAGCGAAGAAGGACATACGGCACATGGTTGTTGAGTAGGAAGTTGGTTGAGTTTGAAAGAGAGAAGACAGTGTTGGAGAGAGCGTGTTGATGTTATCATTGAAACGATTGAAATTCAATTTTTTATCAATCTCCGAAAAGATAGTTTTAATCAAGAAATTGAGTGAACTTTATAGAATAGATTTGTGAGTTTTATATCCTGTGGATATAAATCTCTTGGGTTTAGTTTGTATTGCTTAGTAAATGTTTAGGGTTTTTGCGTAGTTTGATTTATTCATCCTTACTTGTTTGCTTATGCAAGAGTAAGATCGTACTTGACGAGTCTCGCCTTATCTCCTGAGTTGAGAGCGACCTTCTTATCGTCGACAATCTTGTGGGAAACTGTTCGTTCCTTTGCGTTCAGGAGGAACGTCGTATTTGTCTTTCCGTCGATGAAGTACACTTGACCCTTCAGATCTCCACTCTTAAACTTCTTAGCGACGATCTTGGCTTCCTCTTCCTCGACAACCTCCTCTTCCTCGACAACCTCCTCTTCCTCGACAACCTCCTCTTCCTCGACAACCTCCTCTTCCTCGACAACCTCCTCTTCCTCGACAACCTCCTCTTCCTCCGGAGTCTTCGACTTCTCAGCCTTCTTCTTGGAACCGGACTTCTCAGCCTTCTTCTTGGAACCGGACTTCTCAGCCTTCTTCTCTTCCACCAGCGAAACGATCTCATCACAGAGCTCCTCGGTATCGAGCGTGTCCATATCGTTCTTAC
>JAQTUL010000027.1 GCA_028710275.1 Candidatus Colwelliibacteriota bacterium
TATCGCGGTATTCATGATCCTCGCCGAACTTGATATCAATATTGCTCCGATTTTGACTGGTGTGGGGGTAGCGGGTATCGCCATTGGCTTTGGTGCCCAGACTCTGGTGAAAGACTTCGTTGCCGGACTTTTTATCATAATGGAGAACCAGTATCGCGTTGGTGACGTAGTGACTATCGCTGGCATATCCGGATTAGTTGAACGCATAGACCTGAGGCGCACTGTTTTAAGAGACCTAGACGGAATACAACATATAGTATCCAATGGTGAGATAAGAGTCGCCAGCAACTTTACAAAAGAAGTATCTCGGGTCAATCTGGATATCAGTGTTTCCTATGGAACCGATCTTGATCATGCCATCAACGTAATCAACCGGGTATGCAAGGAGATTTCGGCAGATCCGAAATGGTCACCCTTTATATTAAAGACGCCAGAAGTATTGAGAGTAAACAAACTTGGAGATTCAGGTATTGACCTCAAAGTCCTGGGCGAAACTAAACCTATGCGTCAGTGGGACGTGACGGGTGAAATCCGCAAAAGAATCAAGAAGGCTTTTGATGAGGAAGGTATCGAAATACCTTGGCCACACACTAAAATATACTTTGGCAATTGGCCACCTCTAAAGAATCAGAACAAGGATGATATTAGGAGAGGCGAATTAAATGAGTGACCTAAAAATAGATGGGACTATTGAATATTATCAACCTCTCAAGAATTCTATCAGTGCCTTCGCTGAATATTGCGACCACCGGCGTTACCACGAGGTATTGGGTAACGTCACATATTGTGAATCAATCACAAGCAATGTTAAACTGATAATATAACAAACGATATCCGGGCAGGTCGAAGATCAAGATATGTACAAAGTTGAGCAATTTTTAGCAGAAACGGATACGGGCAAACAGTACGTCATCATTAAAACCCAAGAATACTTTGATACTGACGATGTTGACGGTAGTGGTGATGTTGAATCAATAACCAGTTATTCAACGCCTGACGGCCTTCGTGTTAATATGATTGATCCCGAAACGTTCCAAATTATCAAAACTCATGAAATCGTTCGTAAGGTCTTAACGACCCACAACTAATTACTAACGAACTTACGCACGGAATGGCAAACATCTCGATGTCTGTCCTGTTGACAGAAAAGTAATTAGCGCATAAAATTTCTCCAAATTGGTTTTTAGGAGGATGTGATGCCAAAAAAGACAAAGGTGACAACTCCGAAAAAGACGACCGCTAAAATAGCAAAGGCACCAGTAAAATCCACCTCTAAAAAAGCGATCAAAAAGGGTGAGTCCTTAGTATGTGGCATATGTGGCTTATCGGTTTCAATCGAGCGGATAGGCGACATTACCGTGCGTAAGGAGAATGTATTACTATGCTGTGGAAAACCTATGAAAACAAAGGTCAGTAAACTGAAAACCAAAGAAACTAAGCTGATTAGAAAGTAATCCATTCTAAGCCTGTGCCCCCTTGAGCTTTTAAAGTACATAAATAATGTTACTCCGCCTCCCTGTAGCAAATTCCGGTTTCAAATTGCGCTCAATAACAAATATGGTCACAAAAATGGCTAATTAGATAACGAAGATAGAAATTTCACTAAATATGAATTTTCGTGATTATTATGAAAGCTGAGGTTACCAAAATAACGCAGATTCGATAACTTTAATTTGAGCCAAGTTAATGATCATCATGTTTCTTAGGAGGATATTATGGGAACAAAAGGCAGAAAAAATGTCAAAAAACCAAAACAAGACAAAGTGAAGAAGCCAGATCAAAAAAATACCAAAAAGTAAGTCCACCTGAAGGAACTAAAGAGTGTTGACTTCATTTCGTGATGCCCTGTCAAATGAAAGGATGTTATATAGAAAGTTATTTTGAGGAGGTCTCGTATGAGAATAGGGCTTTTCGGGTTTGGTAGAGCCGGTAGATCTGTAGCGACAATACTACTACAAAACGAAGAAGTGCATCTATGCTGGGTTGTCAGAAAATCAACAACTCTTCAGCATCGTTCTGTCCCAGAGTTTTTGGGTATCAAAGATGATGAGCAAGGGGTGATTTATTCAAAAGACGAATGGACTCCGAAGCGACTTTTTGACGAACACCCTATCGATGCTTTAATCGATTTTTCTGCGGCTGATGCTATATTATCTTACGGTAAGGAGGCAGCCAAAAGAGGTATAGCCATCGTGACTGCAATATCAGCGTATCCGCCTGAAACAGTCGATTTAATAAAAACTTTGTCACGCAAAACAAGAATACTCTGGTCTCCCAACATCACTATAGGGATTAATTTCTTGATGTTGGCAGCTAAAATCCTCAAGACTATTGCTCCTTATACAGATATCGAAATAATTGAAGAACATTTTAAGAATAAAAAAGAGGTTTCCGGTACAGCCATAAAAATTACCGAGGCATTATCTTTGGAAGAAGGAGCCATAAAGTCAGTCAGAGCCGGTGGTATTGTCGGCCGTCATGAGATTATCTTCGGGTTCCCATATCAGACAGTACGCCTTATCCATGAATCGATAACAAGAGAGGCATTTGGCAACGGTGCATTATTTGCTGCTCAAAATCTTGTTGACAAAAAAAGGGGTTATATACTATGGAGAACCTCTTAATACCGTATTTCAACCTGAAGTAAGGTGGATTGTTAAAGCATAACAATAACTCCAGATCCACCACTATTGCATAACGGCATTAATGAGGCTGAAGTCAAGACCTTCTAGAGAGTCAAGTAATCCATTCGAAACCTGTGACCTACCTGAGATTTTGAAGTATCTAAAAAATATTGCTTCGTCTCCTTGTAGAGAATTTCGGTTTTAAATTGTGATCAATGAAAAATATGATCACGATGGGCTAAATAGACAACCAGGATAGGATTATCGCAAAATACGAATTTTCGTGACTATTGGGAAAGCATAGGATATAACAATAACGCAGATTCGATGACTTAATTTAAGCCAAGTCGATAATCATTTTTTCGCAGGAGGGTATTGTGGGAACAAAAGGTAGAAAAAACGTCAAGAAGCCAAAACAAGATAAATCAAAGACGCAAGATCAAAAAAATACCAAAAGGTAAAGTCCACCTTACGGAAATAGAGAGTGCGACTTCATTTCGTGTTGCCCTGTCAAATGATTTGCCATGTAGAAATATAACGGTTAGAATAATCTTGGGTTCGGAAATAAATTCATGGTTTCCGAAGGAATCTGCAGACGGTCGGGCCGCCTTCTGAGTTATTCAGTTGGCGGTTTTTATTTTAAGGAGACTGTTATGTGGACACGGGATGATCTACACAATTTGGTAAAAGAGAAATTGTCTGGTTTTTTGTTTGTCGCAGTATCTAACCGGGAACCATATATACACACATTTTCCGGCTCGGAAATTATAGCCGAGGTGCCTGCCAGCGGTCTTACCACTGCTCTAGACCCCGTGATGCAAGCTTGCGGAGGCACTTGGATAGCTAACGGCAGAGGCGAAGCTGACAGAAAGGTAGTGGATAAAGATAATAAGGTAATGGTTCCCCCCGAAAATCCACGTTATTCTCTCAGGCGAGTCTGGGTTTCCAGAGAAGAAGAGGAAGGCTATTACTATGGTTTTTCCAACAATGCTCTTTGGCCTTTATGCCATATCGCCTACACCAGGCCGATATTTAAGGAATCTGATTGGGACAACTACAAAAAGGTGAATGAAATCTTCGCCCAAGCCGTTCTTGATGAGGTTAAAGATAAAAAAGCATTCGTTTTTATCCAGGACTATCATTTGACCTTGTTACCCGGATTAATTAAAGAGAGAAACCCCGATATCATATCAGCCCAGTTCTGGCATATCCCCTGGCCTAATCGAGAGGCCTTTCGCATCTGCCCCTGGAAAGAAGAAATTATACGGGGTCTTTTAGGAAACGACCTTCTTGGTTTTCACATACGATATCACTGCAATAATTTCCTGGATACTGTTGACCAGACGATTGAGTCCAAAATTGACTGGGAAAGGTACGAGGTAACCAGTAGTGGGAAGAAAACGGGGGTGCGCCCTTTCCCCATAAGCATAGACTTCGAGGAAATTTCCTCTGATGCACAGAAGAAAGATGTTGACATCGAGATAAAAAGAATGAAGAGCCGGCTCGGACTAAATGACGAAATGGTTGGAGTCGGCTTTGACCGCATGGACTATACTAAAGGTATTCCTGACCGTATTTTAGCAGTCAGTCACTTTTTTGAGAAATATCCGGAGTATCGCGGTCGGATGGTCTTTATCCAGGCAGGAGTCCCCAGCCGGACTGAACTTGCGGCCTACAAAAGACTGGACGAGGAAGTAGATAAGCTTGTCCGTGATACAAACGAGAGGTACAGCAAGGGGTCATGGAAACCGATAATCTATCTTCGTGAGCACCTTCATCCGATAACGATGATGGCCTTGCGCCGGATGGCAGATTATTGCGTGGTGAGTTCCCTCCATGATGGCATGAATCTCGTAGCAAAAGAATATGTTGCAAGCCGTTTTGACGAAGACGGCGTTCTTATTTTAAGTCCTTTTACCGGAGCATCACGGGAGTTGACTGATGCTTTGCTGGTAAACCCTTACGCCACCGATCATTTCGCGGAAGCAATTAAGGATGCCTTAGAAATGCCTGAAGAGGAGAGGCGGAAGCGTATGAAGAAGATGCGAGAGGTGGTTCGGGAAAATAACGTGTACAAATGGGCGGCCGATATAATAACGGAACTGGTGAAATTTGAATTTGGGAAGTAATGTTGGAGCATCTCCTTTCAGTATGGCCAAAGGTCGTTCAGCAATTCGAAGATGCCAGGCATATCCTGTTGCTTGCTGACTATGATGGCACTCTCACTCCTATTGTGGATAAACCGGAAATGGCTGACCTTACAGAAGATACGCGACAATTGATTCGGAGCCTGGCACATCAGCATCACCTTACTTTAGGAATAATCAGCGGTAGGGCGCTGGCAGATATCAAAGATAAAGTTGGTATCAGTAACCTAATATATGCCGGAAACCATGGGCTGGAGATAGAAGGCCCCGGTATAAGTTTTGTGAACCCGATGGCTGAAGAGCTTAAGCCAATCATACGGGTTATGCATTACTTTTTGAGCCGGGCCCTGGATTCTATTAAAGGGGTATTTGTGGAGGATAAGGGACTCACTCTCACCATCCATTATCGGCTAGCCGAAAAGCACCGAACCGGAGAGGTGGAAGAGGTTGTGAAACAGGTTGCCGGAGGGGCAGAGGCTATGGGTAAAACCGTGGTAACTCCGGGGAAAAAAACATATGAAGTTCGGCCGGCTATTTCGTGGGATAAGGGCAAGGCAATAAAACTACTGATGAAACAATATGGAAAAGGAGGCTGGCGTAGCGGCCTTCTTCCTATATACATCGGTGATGACATTACCGACGAGGACGGATTTCGTGCAATCGAGAATTATGGGAAAGGCCTCTCGGTCTTTGTGGGTGGAGAAAACCAGAAGACCATTGCCAGGTATTTCTTGAAATCACCGTCGGAGGTGACTGAATTTTTGGATATCCTGCTAAAGGAAGCTCGAAAAGGTTTTAAAAATTAGTTATGAAGATTCTTAACAGAGTCACTTTTTTCATGTTGTAAGGGGTAACAGTTTGAACAATGTTATACTTTCTGTATGGGGTAATGCGGGATGATTGCGTGGCTAACTGAAAACTGGCTGAAAATACTTATTCCGGCTTTAACGTTTATTGCTACCATCATCGTCGGGTTATGGCTGAGAAGGGTTCTCAACGACGCCTTCGAACGCTGGCGGGCAAGGACAAAATGGAGTGGCAGCATCCTGGTTAAGAAGTTAGTTTATCGTCTATTGCCATTATGGTTTCTATTGCTGGGTATTTCCATTGCCGTAATAGTATCGGTGCTGCCTGCGGAAGCCAAAAACATTACTTTCCGAGTATCCGGAAGCCTTTTTGTATTGTCGCTGGTCTGGGCGGTCATCGTTTTAAGCGAACGGTTGCTCAAGGTATATCTACCGAGGATGAAAATGACCCTGCCGGCAATCGTCCTGATAACAAACATTATTAGAATCATCTTCGTGGTTGTCGGAGCGCTAATAATCCTGGATATCTGGGGAGTCCCCACAACACCCCTTTTACTCCTTATTTTGGTAATTATTCTGGGGGGAGCGTTGGCTTTAAGGAACGCGGCTCCTGACTTGTTTGCCGGTCTCCAGCTAAGTGCTACCCAGCACATTAAAATTGGCGACTACATCAAGCTGGAAACCGGGGAAGAAGGCTACGTTGCCGATATCAACTGGAATACTACCCATATTAAAACCTTAACTGAAAGCATTACCCTTGTTCCCAACCGCCGGCTTCTTGGGGGAACAATAATTAACTATGGTCATCCTTTGAAAAAGGCGAAAGAACCCTTTCATTTTTTTAGCAGGGTACATACAACCGAGTTGACCGGGTTCGGGGCGAGAAACCTTCGCGAGTTTGCCGATACCTTGAGAATGGTGCCGGATGCCGTAGTCTACTATCATACCCATCGCTTTTTGGAACAGCATCATTACCTGACCCCCGAGCCGTCTAATGATTTTGCAACGTGGGTTAGCGATGCTCTCGGAGAAGAGGTTTTGGGCGAGAAGCTGGCCAGCGTTGATATTTTCGAGTTTCCTAACCTTTCCACTCTTAAGGAAAGAATTATTGGCATGATTGAAGAATACCTCGCCACTAATCCCGGCTTGAGAGAAGCACAATATGGAGAAGAATTCTACTTTATGAAGTCGGTAAGCGTCGTTTTCCCCACATCCTACGTTGTCACCGACCTGCGAGAGTTTGTTGAAACATTAAGGAAGATAAGCATTGGCTCTCTGTATTTCCACATCTTCGAGTCAAGGTTAAGATTAGGAAGAGGCTTTAACGATTTTTCCGTTTGGATGCGTGATAGCCTTGAGGAACCCGAGCTTGCTGTTCAGATTAGTAGGCTAGATCCATATACTTACACTCTGGAGGGGCTCAGATTAGCACTTATACAACTGATCGAAAAACATATAAAGTAAATATTGCCGAGTATGAGCCTATCGTTGGTAAGAGCACCGTCGATGAGCTCCGATTGATAGCTGAAAAGCTCTCGGGTAAAGTCATTCAGAACATCAACTCGACCTTCAGCGGCGGTGGGGTGGCAGAGATTTTGTCCCGAATGATACCGCTGTTGGGACAGCTTGGCGTCGACGCCCGCTGGAACATAATAAAGGGAAACGACGACTTTTTTCAGGTTACTAAAAAATTCCACAATGCTCTTCACGGCAGAGATGAGAGTATAACCGCCAGTGATTTTGAGTTGTTTATGGAAACTACCCGGCAGAATATCGCAGAACTTGAATTATATGGCGATATCATCTTTGTCCATGATCCCCAACCGGCGGGCTTAGTGACCAAAAAAAACGAGATGGGCAATAAGTGGCTCTGGCGATGCCATATTGACCTATCTCATCCGAACGACGAGGTCTGGAATTTCTTAAGACCTTTTGTGATTCAATATGACTCCGCAGTGTTCTCAGCGCCGGCCTTTTCCCGCGAGTTGCCTATCCGCCAGTTTCTCATCTCGCCGTCAATAGACCCGCTAAGCGACAAGAATAAAGACTTATCCCGGCAGGTGATTGATTCGGTGATGGCAAAATACAATATACCGATGGATAAACCAATCATAACCCAGGTATCGCGTTTCGATTACCTTAAAGATCCGGTTGGTGTAATTCAAGCCTATGAATTGGTGAAGAAAAGTGTTGATTGCCGGCTGGTATTCGCAGGGGGCACTGCCAGTGATGATCCTGAATCTGACAAAGTGCTGGCAGAGGTTCGGGAAAGGGCAGGTGACAACCCCGATATTCATATCCTGCTTATTCCACCCGGTAGCGATATAGAAATAAATGCGATACAAAGGGCATCAAATATCATTGTCCAGA
>JAQTUL010000028.1 GCA_028710275.1 Candidatus Colwelliibacteriota bacterium
TATCCTCTTTCTTCGTATCCTCTTTCTTCGTATCCTCTTTCTTCGTATCCTCTTTCTTCGTATCCTCTTTCTTCGTATCCTCTTTCTTCGTATCCTCTTTCTTCGTATCCTCTTTCTTCGTATCCTCTTTCTTCGTATCCTCTTTCTTCGTATCCTCTTTCTTCGTATCCTCTTTCTTCGTATCCTCTTTCTTCGTATCCTCTTTCTTCGTATCCTCAATCTCTTTACCGTCGTCATCAACTTCAACGATTTGTACTTTACTTTTAATCAATCTACCATAAGTTTCAAATATCTCCCTCGATGCGATATGATTAAGAATAGTGGGATCTACTCCGGTAGCGGTAACATAGGCTTCGATAGATTTGTGTTTTTGGATAAGTTTAAGAGCTGTAGCGGTACCAACACCTTTGATGTTATTACCGTAATCACATCCGCACATGATACAGAATTCTCTAAATTCCTCTAGATTTAGTTCAGTCGCATCCAACACCTCTGAAAGATAGATAACCTCACAATCTCCTGTATTTGCATTCAACCCTGAGATATACGTTTCTACACCGTAGGCCAAAATATCTGTATCCTCTGTAATAACGGCCTTTACATCACCGATAGAAAAAAGATATGCAGCAAGTGATTCCGCTTCTCCAGGGGCCTGAATGTATGTTGCTCCAAAATGTGTCAGCATCTTTTTCAATGTATCACTATCCTCTCGTGTAGGTTTATTATTCTGATCCTCCTTCTTCTTAATAAAAGCATCAATCGCCTCTACATCAATATATGCTTCTGATTTACTCTTCTTTCCGGCATGAAGAAGCTTTCCCACCTTTCCGATCTTAGCATCCTTGTCTCCGATCTTCTTCATTGTCTCTTTGAGAAGATCGGAGATCACATTGGTATCCTTGTATGTATCGAGATCAAAAGAGAGATTCACAATCTTATCCTCCAGATTTGTCGATACATCTCTGCGACGTTTAGCTTCAGCATCCTTTTCCACTGGAGCTTTTCCATCGAAAAGGAATGTTCCATGCACATTTGCTTTCTTCAACATACAGATGAACATAAGAGCACTGTTCAACCAATTATCACCCTGTGTAATTTTGTACTTATAGATGTAGGATGAGATATCAACACCCACCTTTTCACCAGCAAACTCTGAGATGTTTATCGTTTTAACGAGGGATTCCTTAATAGGAGAAGTTTTAAACTCTCCCTTCAAAAGCTTCTTGAGGTTTGTTATACCCATCTTTAATCAAGCAAGATAGTTCTTTATTCTTATTAGATCATCACTTCACTTTTAAAAACCATGATTTATCTTCGATTTTTGTAAATTATATTTCCAATTATAAATGTCGAGCTCCCCCAGATCAAGTAAGAAAAAACTAAAACATTATTTTTTCACGTTTGAAGTTGAAAGCCCAGGAATTAAACTTTATGCTATCGCAACACTAAGGGCTGCGATTAAAAAAAAACTTGATAAAGCTATATCAAATGGCGAACTAGATAACGTGGAGTTATCAGCAAATTTTGAGGCGCCATATGATGAACATTGTACATTTGTTAAATATAAACTTATAAGCCCAGAAGACGCTAAAATGATAAAAAGTTTCATGGGTAATGAAAATAAAAATATTGTAATGTACTTAATAGACCATATTGAGTCTATGGACGACGATTGATTTATATTTTATAAATAATTGAACTTTAATATAGATAATAATCTATGATATCATTAGAATCGATTCTGCTTTTCTTATCATTGATTGCCTTGTTGTGGTTGGTCTTTCTATCACAAAGACCAATAGTATACGACTCGGCCATTATACATCCAGCTGCAATGTAAAATCTATTTTATAGTTTATAAACTATAAAATATCTCTTTACTCGTTACTCATGATACGACTTTTTACAATCTTCTTCATGATGTCCGAGATCTCATCAACAACACTCTCCTCATGTTCGTAATCGTTATCGAGATAGTGGTCGAAATCATTTCGAAGATCCAGTTCAATCTCAGACACATGCTTTGCGATCTCAGCTACGGCCTTCTCATCTCCCACACACTCCTTGATCATCTTATCATATGTTCTCTTAGGCGCATTTACTCGAAAGAGAACTGCATTCAGACTCTTGAGAAACTCGAACTCAATGTTGAAACGGAGATCAGAGATGATGATCACATCAATGTTTCGATCGAATGCAATCTTCATATGACACTCTAGCATCTTAATAAAGATCATATCGTCAGTTTCTCTCTCCTTCATTCCTCGAGTCTGAAGAATCTTTCGGGTCTGTTGATCCTTATCGTAGAAGAGCTTATCGTAAGAGATACCGTCCTTAACAAGACACATCATCTTCAGATAATCACCGAACGCCATTACAACAACATTCTTACCCATCTCATGAAGAGTATCGAAAATCTTCGTCTCTGCGAGATAGTTCTTTCCGCTACCAATCTTACCAGAACACCCGATAACAAGACCAGTTTTGTTTTGAGAGGACATGATAGTGATTGAGTGAATGATATGGTCTCATTGAATAGAACAATAATCATTTTTTAAAAGCTTCGATCTGATAGTTAGTACTTGTCGTAGCAGAATCGAAGATGGAAAAAACAACCACCGATTTTAGATCGAACAGGTGCATCACTCTTAAGCGTTTTATGTTGATCATAGACATAATGGGTTTCTTTTCTGTAAGTGTTCCAACAGCTTGAATGAAGAATAGGTAGGTAACTACCTATGGAATTGCATTCTCGACCAGTAACAATACACTCAGTTGTACATCCTCTGTACGTCCACTCTGTACAGTTTGGTGTATCCACCCATACCTTAATCTTCTCAACATCATCTGCCTTCTTATTAATAGTCCAGATCTCATCAGTTGAATACCTATTGATCAGATCATCTGAATGTGAAAAGGGTTCGTAGCATTTAGCAATCACAGATTGCACGAAGAGAAGACAGATGATGATAGAGATTGTTCGCATTTAGAATGGATTGTTATAACAAATAATGTTATAACAAATAATGTTATAACAATCAAATATCATTTTATCAATTCATTCAATCATCGATGTATCATGTCTTGCTTCATACATCGATCGAATGGTTGGTGTCAATTCGATCGATAGATTATGAATCTTATCTAGTCGATTGAGAATATATTCGAAGAAGGTTTGTAGAAAATAGATTGGATCACTGACCGAAATCGGTGATATTTTGAGATCATGAAACCATCGATCGATAATCTCATCTTGAGCGGGTATGTCAATCTCTTTGATCTTAACTACAATATAGTCCATGTACTGAACGAGAGAACCGATCGTAACCGCTTGTGTATCTAATTGTTGCTGGATAAATTCAATGTCAAGAATCTCACTCAATTGTTGAAGAAGATCTACTCGATTAGGAACGAGAATACTATATCTCTGAGCGAAATCTCTCAAGAGAACAACAACACGATCGTAACTTGGAAGTTCTTCTCTAAAAGTTGACCAAAACGTCGCCTTTGCCGAAGAGATAAACTCGTCATTTAGAGAATTATCGGGAGATGGTTCTGGATCGGAATCTATTCTTGAGAGAGCATTTTCACCATCGATAGAGTTTATCATAGTAATAAGCTGTAAGAATGTCATGTCAATAAGAAGTTTTAACTCTCTCTTATAGTAATGAGATTCATTAATGTCTCTGATAGTTCGTAGATTCTTATACTTATTGATAAACGGTGTTGCAGTTCGCGGGCGATCAAACTCTTTCCATATAGTAAAGGAAGTTGTATATTGAGAGAGAAGATTGCTAAATCGATCGGTGTTGATAGCATCGATCAATGTCTCTGCCTTTCTGATCATCTCTAAGTCTTCTGGTGATCTTACACTTGGATTCATAATCTCAGAGATAAAATGTTTGAATACATACGACGTCATAAACGATCTTGTTTTAGATTTAGTGATATCTAATGCTGATGATAGTGTTTCAATAAAAGATGTATCAACACACAATTCAATGTATTGATCGAATGAAAGGGATGTGATTGATGATAAACGGTCCATGATACTTTAACTATTTACTGTTTAATATTTTAATTGTAAAAGATAAGAATGTCACGAAGTCACGAAAATCGTAAGTCGTTATCTATTGATACATCACGATCAAAAGAGTCATCGAGTAGTATCTCAGACGAAAGATTAGATGATCTTATGAAAGAGTGGTCGAAAGTTAAGAGAAATATTTCGGAATTAGAGGATAGAGAGAAATCGATTAAAGCACTTGTGACCGATATAATGAAAGATGAGAACGTTGATTCACTCTATACAGATAGTTACAATGTTGTAAGAAAGATTCAAAAGAGATCTACTGTATCACAGAAAGATCTTCCAGAGGAGATTTGGAGAAAGTATTCCAAGACATCAGAGTTTCCGGTGTTCTATCTGAAGAGAGTGTAAACGAGTATTTTACTATGCTGTATGCGTAGTAAAATTCTGTGGATGGGAAGTTGGATTAATCCTTGTTATCTTTCATGAGTTGAGAGAGAGCTGACATCATATCGTACTCAGTCGTATGGTTGGTTGAGGGTGGAAGACTGATTGCTGGATGTAAGAGATAACGGGTATCGGACGAAGGCGGATGATAGCAGACATCAGATCGAGACTCCTCTCGAGCTTGGTCACTCCATTTCTGTCGAAGTTCGAGACTAAACTTCACGACCAGAGGATCCGATGTATCCATCTGAACCGAACAGGTTCCATTGATCTTGATGACGCGAGGTACACTTCGCGTAGTGGAGATAGAGATGAAACGACGGAAGAGGGAGGTCATGTTGTAAATCTGAAAGGTGTACTAAATAATAGTTAGATATTTGGATTTTCATTTTTACTCTGTCGATCGAGGAAATGGAGGCAAGGTATTGAAAGTCATCTCAGGATTGGGTGTGAATTGAAAAGGTGAATTGAAAAGGAGACGTTGTGTAAGGAGAATCAGAGGGTGAAGTAGTTGGTACAGATGGAATATGCGGGGATTGATCTCCTGATCTGTTGAAGAATCCATCGGTTCCGATGTTAGCTTCGTGATACTTCAGACGCAACTCTTGTTCCTCGAGATCAGCCAACTCATCAATAGTATCCCAGTCGATCTCGTTATCAGTATCATCTTTCGAATCATTGAACTTGATTCTATCCTGAAGAATACCGAAGTTGTTTGTGGTCTTTCCGTCAAGGATCGCGAAGACGATAACCTTGAACATGTGTCGGAACTCGGGTTCGTTGATCACCTCACTCCAGAGGAGACCAATATGCTCCGGAGGATTTCCAAACACTCCACATCCAAGTGCACCGGCAACAGGACAGTCGACACTATTCATATGGCAAATTCGAAAGAATGCTCGCATCTTCTCCTTGGTAGTCTCGATATCATACTCGTAGACCATTCTCTTCTTCTTGGTCTCAGGTCCTCTGAGACCTGCGATCGCAACGAAGTCCATATAGAACATCTCCTTTCGCTCGTACATCTCAAAGTTGCAATCCTTAATCACAAGGTTATCCGGAGAGTAAACACCTCCAATCTCCTTCAGAGGATAAGACCATTGACGACCCTTAAAGATCTCGTATTCTTCATCCAAACTAAGAGCATATGTTGAACGATACATAAGACACTCCTCCTGGGCACGAGCACCACTCTCCCAGTTAGTGGGTGTATCTGGATTTGCCATGTTCATAGCAGCAACTTTTAGACCTCGAAGTTGGAGCTGTCGGGCGCAATCAATGGTATCTCTGTTGTAGAACTCGATGGTCGTGTTGTTCTTCGGTGCTGTCTTACATCCTGAATCTCGGCACGGATAAGTCCAATCATAATGTTTCGTATTCTTGATTCCATTACGAACTCGAACATCACTCTTCAAAATCTGCCCGAATCTCTTCTGGGTATCCCTACACACCGCAATAAACGGATTGACCGGGACAGATCTTCCTTTTCCTGAACGACGACTAGACATGGCAGAAGACATTGATTATCGAGAGTAGTAGATTGTCGATATTGGAGATGAGTGAAAAAGAGGAGATAGTTAACTGAATTATCACTTTTAGAAGCAGAGAAATATTCTATGCGAAGAAGCAGAGAATATTATGATCAGAACTTGAATTTACTCGTCAGCTTCCTCGACATCCACAGTCTCCTCATCCTCAACAACAGTCTCAGGAACTGCAGCAGCGACCGCGCCGACAACATCCTTCACGAAATGGGGCTGAATATACTGTTGGAGACGGAAATACGTCAGAGGAGCAGGCTTTCCGTTCTTATCCATCGGAGGGTTAGCGGGATCGTAGTTAAGAAGAGCCTTCAGCTTATCATCAACAAGGATCTGACGACGATCTGCTGCGTTCTGGAGCTCATTCTCGCGAATGTACTTACAGATGTACTTGGTAACATCAACTCGAGAGTACAGCTTAGTAGCATCCCATCCAGTGAACTTAGCCATGTCAGCAGTAATACCAACCGGCTTCATGAAGCCGGAGGTAGTCGAACGAGAACGGTTAGTCTTCGGCTTAATCTTCAGAACGCGAAGAGAGTCAGAACGAAGAACCTTCACCGCCTTGTTCACCGAACGAAGGAACTTCACACCCTTCACCTTCTCAGTACTTTGACGAAGCTTCTCAATCTCATCCTCAACACGCTTCTGGAGAGTAGTAAAATCAGCCTCAAGAGACTCACGAGTTACAATGCGACGGACACGAGGCTTCTTGGGGGCAGCACTCTTCTTGGCCGACTTAGAAGCCGGAGCTTGCACAGGAGCCTCCTCTTGCTTAACCTCCTCAACGGGAGTCTCAGTCTTAGCGACAGGCTTCTTAGCGACAGGCTTCTTAGCGACAGGCTTCTTGGATGCGGGCTTAGTGGCAGACATGTTGTATGTGATACAGGTTATAACTAAACGACTTATTTTTAAGCCTCTATATTTAGCTTTGTTAAAATTTCGCTTTGACAGCGCTCTATAAATTACTAGTTTAAATAGGTACTCTGTTTTCGCTCTTATTTGTTTTTTTCTATAATTTAATTTTTGTCAGGCTCTAAATCTCCGAAAAATCAAGTCAAATGATCTGATTGAATACTTCGAAAAATCAGTGATTACAATTGAAGCATTAATCTCGATTAATTTATTTCTTTCATCTATCAATTCGTTGTATTAGTTGTAACACAAAAGGTGTGAATAAGATTGAACAACTTTGTAAAATTTATATTTCGTCATTATAACCATGCCGTCGCGCAAATCTCCAGGAAGTCGTAAAACGACCAAGAAGTATACCACCAGAAACTCTCCGCCCTACTCTGCGCAAGATTATTGTGGTGAGGAGATGGAAGGAAATGATGGACAGATGTATTTGTCGAAACCGACTTATCGGGGTGTATGCCGGTGGGTGAAACTCGGAGCCGGTGGAAGTCGTAAGTCGAGAAAGAGTCGTAAGTCGAGAAAGAGTCGCAAGTCGAGAAAGAGTCGTAAGAGTCGCAAGTCGAGAAAGAGTCGTAAGAGTCGTAAGTCGAAAAAGAGTCGTAAGAGTCGCAAGTCGAGAAAGAGTCGTAAGAGTCGCAAGTCGAGAAAGAGTCGCAAGTCGAGAAAGAGTCGTAAGAGTCGTAAGTCGAAAAAGAGTCGTAAGTCGAGAAAGA
>JAQTUL010000029.1 GCA_028710275.1 Candidatus Colwelliibacteriota bacterium
CTACCGCTTCATGGATTTTGATGCTTACTTCAAGCATCTGTTCCAATGAATCGACAAGATATAGATTTGAAAGCCTTAACTTGCGCAGATGCTCAATAACTAAAGCTCTGGCTCTTATCGACTCTTTTCTTGTGATTGGGTCATTAAGACTCGGATCAAGATCGGCAGCGACCATAATTACAAAGTCTCTCCGATCATCCAGCCTTATCGCATTAAGTATCGAGAAGCCGACTTCTGCAAGAGACCCTGATGCATATGTTTCGTTTGTCACCGGAAACAAAATAATCTGATCCTCTGCAAGATGTCGGGCCTCCTCTTTAGCGTCCTCGGGTTTCCAATTTTCCACCTGAGGATTAAAGAAATCGATTCCGAGCTCCTGATATTTAGCCATAAACGGATCTCTCCATTTACTGCTCCCGCAAGTGCCGAATAAGCCTACCGTCACCATTAACCCCAACTCCTTTTCCTTTTATTTAAGATCAGTAATCTATATAACACATATTGCGGAAAAAGTAAAGTAAAAAGGCGCAACTCCGAAGAGTTACGCCCTGTAATTTGTCTCCTATCTCATCGTCAAGCTCCATATGGAACCGTCGCGGATATAGACTACTTTGTTATCCCAATTTCCTAACTGCATTTGAGTGTCGGCATCCTTGTCCTGAATCTTCTTAATGTTGCCGTTCGTCGGAACGAATATTATGAGCTCTCCGTCGTTTACGACAGTGGCGCATACACCCTTCGGCAATATGGCTAAATTAAGATCAGGAGAATCGGTTGCCCCCACCCAGGATTTATATGACGAGTAATCCGCAGAGAATGTCAGCTCAATCTTCTTATAAAGACCGTTCTTATCCATAGCTATGATACTCACGAATCTATTGCCGGCCTTCGCAGTAATTATACGCAGGCCGTCGAGTTCATGAACTCTTGTATGAGCACAGGCATCGCCGTTAAAAGGAGTTATCAGGAACATTGCCCCCATGGTGTCTTGTATTCCCACTCCTTCAAACCATGCAGTCGAATTAAGCATCGCTCCCCAGGTATTTCCCACGGACATAATCGGTCTCCCGAACATCTTCATATTAACCTCGGTCAGCCCGTGATCGGTTACCGCGAAAAGACGATTTTCGTAACGAACGATCTTATAAGCGTTCATAGCCAGATCGAGACGCTCTTCCTTTGAATCAGACGAATGGATATAGGTGAACTCCGCCTGATCTTTAAGATCAGCCTTGAGCCACCCTCCTTCCACTCTTATCAATTCACAGTCTCTCGAATCAAATCTGCCTATTTCTTTTTTGGTATTGAGGTCGATCAGTTTTCCCGATTCCGACATAACGACACCGCAAGGAAATATTCTTATCACTTTATCGAGCGGATCTCCGAAAAGCTTGTCGAATATCAAAGCTCCGGTCACTCCCGTGATAACCACTTTCTTAATGCGAGCCGCTTTCGGCGCCTTAATAGAAACATCAAACGGCGAAGGAGGAGCAACACGCTCTCCTTCCTGGAAAACAGATCGATACCATTCAAGCAGAAGCGTCGGAACGCACGAAAAGTCTCTTACGGCCTGATTCAGTCCGATCCCCGGCGTAAACACCGAAGCATTACTCTTCATGCGACTCTCGAAATCTCCCACCTTGTACCCCGCTAAGCTTCCCTTATAAGGATGTATTCCTGTGTATATCTGGAAAGTGACTATTCCCCACGAGAACCAATCGGTCAGAGAATTAAATCCCTGCGTGTGCCAATCTCTTATCGAAGGCATTATCGCTGTTACCGGCCATCTTCCTATCGCCCAAGAGTCGACATCTATGATCCTCGGTGAGGGTTTCTTATCGGAATCGATAAGCATCAGCCAATTCAATTCATTTAAGTCTCCGAGAACCGCATTTTGTCCGTGGGCGAAGCTCAGCGTATCACGCATGCGCTCGACCACGATCGAAGCTTGATCATCGGTAAATCCCTGTCTCAGCCGATATGCATTGGTAAACACTCTTGCGAGTGGCTCCCCGTCGGCGAAATCCATATAGAATCCGATAGGATCTCCCGTAGGTGTCGTGACAACACCTCTCGGAGAAACGATGTAATCATGCTTAATGGTCGATAAAGCTCTTATCTTATTGACCATATCGGCGGCTATCATCTTTTTAGGATCCAAATAGATCTTTATGATCGTATTGGCGACCTTATAGACGGAGCCCTCTCCTCCCGTTGCTTTATGATCGTCGGGACGAAGAGTGACCATTCCCCTATTCTCAAGAACCACTTGGGTATTACCCTTTACTGTCATTTACCTCTCCTCCTTTGTCCGGAATGATTCTTATTACCGCGCAGGCTATATCGTCGAGCGGGCCTTTCTTGTTGTCTTTCTGAAAGTCTTTGATACCGCGGATCATTCTTCTTTTTAAGAATTCCCCTGCGGTATTTTTAAAAGCCATCAGTTGGTAAACCGCGTCCTTCCAATCTGTTTCATGAACTTGCGTGGCGCCGTCCGTAAAAACAGCTACGAATTCGATCTCACTTATATCGTCGATTCGAATAATGGGACCACTTATTCCTTGTTTAAGGGTTAGCTGATCCGATTGTTCCTCGATGACGACCCCTTCGCAATCAAGTACAAGTGTTGATTTAGTGACCGCTTCCGCTTCAAGATCATTTCCCTGAATGGCTATAAAATCTTCCATGCCGAACTCGGCGTAACTAGGATAGAAAGGCGCGTTTCCTTGCCATTCGAACCTTATTATTTTCATCGAGCCGTTACGATATTTTATAGCTATCACACCGTCTCCCTGAACCTGAACAAATCCTCCCTCTTCGGAAATATAGACATACGCGCATGTCGCGTACATATCCTTACTCTTAAGATCGAGCGTTGTTCTGACTCCTGAGAGCATTATCTTCTGCTTCAGAACCACTTCCGAGGATATGCTTTCCCCCGTCGTGTTTCTGTTGATCATCCAGTGATCTTTTATCGCAGACGCGGTTGATAACGCCACTATTCTCGCGCCGACATCAGTATTACCGCCTGTCGAGCATCCGTCCGCCACAATAGCAAACGCGGCCTTGTCGTACACGCTCGCAAAAGCGTAATCCTGACAGGGCTTTCCCGCGTTAAGATGAGTATTTCCGATATTAAAGTAATGATCCGTGTTAAAGATCATATTCGATCCCTCCTTTTTATCGTTTTAATTAATAAAAAGGGTGCCGGACATATGTGTCCGCCACCCTTTGTTTTGTTTAGATGGTGGCAGCTATGCTTTGGCTGGGACCACCCGTACCTAACGACTGAGACTGACTTGAGATCGACTGTGATACGAACGCCGCAAGCTTTGCGAGCTTTCCTGACGTTGCGTCTCCGATATCGATGTACTGGTCCATCCCGGCCTCATCTTTGAATGCTTTCAGTTCTCTCGTGTACTCCTTCGCGTTGACGGCTATCAGTATGCTGATGATGGATTCTATGTGTTCCCCTTTAACGGCTTTTTTCGCTTCTTCTTTAACCATTGCCGCAGTCGTGCTTGAAGCATTTTCTGCGCCGTCGGTTATTATGAATACGATCGCGTTAGAGAGAAAATCATTATCCGTCAGCTGTTGAGCGTAAGTATTAGTCGCTCCGATAGCTGAGAATGCCGCATCGCAAAGCGGAGTCATTCCGCCGGGAGAATACTGCATATAATCATTCGGATCTATCTCGGAAAGGGGCTTAAACCCATGAAGCTCTCTTACTCCGCCTAACGCGCCTGAGAATACTATGACTCTCACGAGCAGGTTATCGGAACGAGGAGATTTTTTGCATGATTCGAGTACGGTCTTTATCGCCTCTCTTAGCTCTTTCAGGAATTCATCAACTGAACCCGAGAAATCAATCGCTATGGTGACGAGGGTATATTCGGTCGCTCCCAGAATTTCTATCCTCGTCGCGCTGAATTTGAAGGCTTGCATCCCGGTTATGGCGCCGGTATTCATTGTTTCGTTATCACTACTTAACAGTCTTGCCATCGTTCATACCTCCCTATTTTTATTGGTCTAAGACTTGATATGTGATCCTTTTAGAACATGAATTGATCTGAAGTCGTCAGGGTAACCCCTTTCTTCTGCATATCTATCAGCCATTGTTGCGCTATTGCGGGATAATCCGGTCCGCCTGGAACAGCAGCCACAGGAGCAGTGCAATCAGTTAAAATATGAATTTTTTTGATGTGCTCTGTTCCTATATTATTGACGATCTGATCACCTGTCTCTTTCACGCAATGACTTGAAGCCAATCCTGTAAGCAAGATTATATCCGCTTCGGAAAGAACTTTTAGGAAATCGGTGTTAAGAGATGTTCCGGGATCAGTCGGATCGGGAACCTCAGCCATCAGAGCGCCGTAGTGCTCTGTGTAAGGATTTGACCCTTTGGTCACGTAATCCACCATGGCAAGCTCTTTACCCGACCAACGCTGTAGCGCGTCGTTTACTTCAGGATGCACGTTATGACCCCACGTTCCGATGATACAGTGAGGCGGCCATATTGTGATCTGGTATTTTTTCTTTGCTTCAAGTTCCCTTGCGTATTTGAGAAGTTTTGGGCGAAGACCCGGTACTCTCGGTGTCCAAATGCCGGCTGCGATATCATCAGCGGAAATAATAGTGAACCAACCCGGCTCTTTGCCGTTCTGATCCATCCATAATGCCGGATGACCGACGTCGACTAATCTGTGACTATCTAAGGTAACGTGTATATCCTCCAATCTCTTCCCTACACGATCAATTAATCCCGCGACTTTACTCATAGCCGCATAACCTCCGGTGACCGCAAGTGTCGGCTTGAAAAATCCGGGTATCTCTTTATCGCAGAAATCATTCTGCGGATCGATTATAACCAAATGAACTTTAAGCCTGCTGGACACGTGTATTCCTCCTTTTTTTATCGGTAAAGCTGATGGTATATCGACTATAATGTCAATCATCTCGCTTTCACCAAGTTCAGTGATTGGCTTATTGAGTATGATGTATTCTTTTACTCCTCTTTGTCCGCTTCCCATATAAGTCCAGCCGTCTCCTGAATAAAGCTCCCTGAGATGAACGGAAAAATATAGGAACAGACGAACATCGATCAGCGTGCCGCTGCTTTGTTTGAATCTTTCATAGGTCATAAACAACGGATCGTTCTTTCCTGACTTTTCTATATCAAGAAATTTGAATCCGGCTCGCCTTTGAATTTCATCAAACGAAGTGTTTTTCAGCGCGTGACGTTGTCTTTCGATCTTATCAGCCTGATCGGGATACGCTTCCTTGATCATATCGATCGCATTATCCCAGGTAGCCAGCTGAGCCGCTCCTCCTTCCGGAAAAACAACCAGCTTAAAACTATTACCTTCTTCAACTTTATGTTTCAGATAATCAGGTTCATAGCCCACTTCCAAAAGCATCTCATAACCGGTCTTTCCGACCATCTTTTGCAATCCGGTCGAATCCACCAACATGACGATCTTTCTGCTTGGGTCATCTGTGAGAGTAAGGAAATCATTCGGGGTTTTGCCCCTGATTATGCGTCCGCACAACCCCTCAACATCTACCGTTATACCTTTCTGACCGAAAACTCGAGCGTAATCCATAACATTGGATACTCTCATTCAAATCCACTTCCTTTCGTTTATTTTGTTTTTAAAAACCAAGTCCTTGCCATCTGCTTAAAAACATGGCAAAAACTAACGTCACATACTCGCATATAATTTACACCTTTGTCAAGGGCGCTACTCCTATTAATAACCAGTTATAATCATGTTATTAATCAACTTATTTTCAAAAAGTATATTTACAATTAAGGGGGCAAAAAATGATTTATAAGCTGCTTTCAGCCGCAATCATCACGGGGTTTTGCATACCTATATACTATAAGATCCTGCAAGGAAAGATGGTTCAAAACCTGATCACTTAGCTCCCCTGAGCTCTATTGCGGACTATGCACTCTGTTTACGGCAAGAAAATTCTTTTTACCCGCTGTCCCTAAAAATGACAGATGACCGTTTAAAACCGCCTGATCTATTCGGAGCGGTTTTTTGTTTTTCTGCTTGACAGAAGGAAGACATTAATGCATTAATCACTTCGACCTTTACTAAAAAAATATTTGAAAGGAGCTGAATGATAATGAGCTATTGGATAATCAATTCTTTGCTTGATATTGATTTCTACAAGTTCACTATGGGGCAATTTATATTGCTGAACCACTCGGGAACACCGGTCAGGTTCGCTCTCAAAAACAGAACGACCTCGATAAGACTTCCCGAGTCCATCGATATGATCGAACTGACTTGTCAGCTAGATCATGTACGTAAACTGAGATTTACTAATACAGAGCTTCATTACCTGCGGGGAACGAATGAGTATCAGGATAGAATGTTCTGCGAGAAATACCTGGAGTTTTTGAAGAACCTAAGGCTTCCGCCTTACAGAATCGACATCGACGAAAAAGGTCAGTTCATTCTTGAATTTCCTGGCATGTGGGAAGAAGTCACCTATTGGGAAATATACGCTCTTTCGATAATCAATGAATTGTATTTTAGATCATTGATGAAGGGATTGAGTGTTTTCGCCAAAGACTGCATCAGAGCCAAAGGCGTTAAACGCCTGGAAACAAAGATCAGAGAACTTCGTAAATATCCTGCCCTTAAATTCACTGACTTCGGCACAAGACGCCGTTTCGGCAGAGAGTGGCAGGAATATGTCGTGAAATCGATATCGGAAGAACTACCCGGACAATTCATAGGAACATCGAATACCAAATTGGCGGAAACGCTTTCGCTTACGCCGATGGGAACTTCCGCTCACGAATTACCGATGGTGCTTTCCGGGATCATGTACGATTCGGACGAATCGATACGAGCCTCTCATCACCGCGCCCTCATTGAGTGGTGGGATCTATACGGACAAGGATTATCGATCGCTCTCCCCGACACTTTCGGAACCGATTTCTTTTTTGAAACCTTTAGCAAAGAACAAGCCGAAAAATGGAAAGGGTTGCGTCAGGATTCTGGTGACCCGTTCGCCTTCGGATATAAGACGATATCCTTCTACGACAAAATGGGAATAGATTCCCTTAAAAAAATGATTGTCTTCAGCGACGGTCTCGAGATGGATAAGATGATTCGTTTGTTCCTGAAATTCAACAAAGTAATAAACGTGAGTTTCGGCTGGGGAACCAATCTTACGAACGATCTGGGATTTCCTGCATTATCATTAGTCGTCAAGCCAATCGAAGCCTGCGGTCACCCTCTCGTTAAACTGACTGATAATATTCAGAAAGCGATGGGCAACCCGGAAGACATCGAGAAATTCAGAAAGATATTCAGCTACCGGAACGATTTTACAAAAACATGTGTCTATTAAAAAAGAGACGGTCAATGACCGTCTCTTTATTTTTACCTCGATTATCAATAAGGTATTTGTCTTTCAGTAGACATGATAGGGTCAACCACAACTTTTCGGCCTCTCTACCATTCTTAACGTCTATTCCAAATTATATTTAACTTGAATGGTG
>JAQTUL010000030.1 GCA_028710275.1 Candidatus Colwelliibacteriota bacterium
TCCCTTTTCTGACGGCCGTCAGAAAAGGGAATAGATTTAAATAATTATCTCTATTATCCCTTTCAATAATTCAGCATATAAAATTTTGACATAATAGATGCTTGGTGGTTGTATGGTCTTAGTTATCTTTAAATAAAGGCGGAACCGGAGACCGATCCGGACATAAAAGCTTTTAAAACCACCTTATCCATCACCTTAGCCGCTTCAATTCGGAAGCGTCTATCCCCACAGCGATCGGCCCAATACCGGACAAACAGTACGGAGAGGTTGGTCCTTGTATAAGAGACAGGAGGAATAGATATGGCCAGAAGTATTCTTGAAGAGGTTTTCACCCTATCGGAAAAAACTCGGATAATAGCCCAACAGGCGCGAGAAATGAACCTTTCGGTAAATTCTTGCGGCGTAAGATGGGCATATCGGGGCGGGAGATTCTCCATAGTCACCCAAACTGAAGGAAAGTTCGCGATGAGAATGAGATATCAAACAAGGACGATATCAATAATCTTCGAGATAAAGGACAATGATATAAAAGCAGTGGAGTCGGTCTTAAAAGGAAAGGAAAGGATTATAAGCATCTATTCCGGAGATGCCGCCGCAAACAGAGTGCTCCGCATAATAAACGGAACCAGAATAAGAAACCCCATATGATATGGGGTTTTCTCTTTGACATATTGTTAAAATAATGTTATTATCAACTTCTGTCCGTTAAAAAATCAAAAAGAAAGCAGGAGGTCTTATTTTGGAAAATTGGAAGAAGAAACTGAAAGAAATAGCTAGCGACGTAGCGAATACCACCGAAAGACAAGGACTGTATCTCAATACACCAACAGGAGCCATAATCAATGTCAAGAATATCGACAGAGGAGGCTTGGCGATAGAAGCAGTCATCCCCCAATCAGGATTGTCAAAGATATTCATGATCAACAGAACGCGGGAAAATCTCGCCCTAATCGTAAGATTGAACGGAGATGAACCCATCGACAGATTGATGTGCGTCGGCACGAGAGCCTTTCTCGAGCTTAAGACCATGATGGATGGTTCAAGCATAATAAAAGAACCGGATGCAAGGCTAGAAGCTGAAAAGAACGATCCAAGGCCTTTTTTCTACGATAAAGTAAACGGCCTATAACACAAACCCCCACGCAATGCGCGGGGGTTTTTCATATCCTATATTCCGTTCCTAATGTAGTCGTAGGCGTTTAATGTCGCTTTAATGCCATCGCCCGCCGCCAGATTGTTTTGTTTATAGAGCGCGTCGGAGACGTCTCCGGCAGCCCATATCCCAACGAGAGAGCTTCTTCCCGTGCGGCAATCTATCTTTATTTCCCCTTTTTCATCTAATTCGACGAGGCCTTTCACCATGTCCGAGTTTGGGACAGTGCCTATCTCGACGAACACGCCACTAACCGGCATCTCCCTCTCAATACCAGAGATGGAATCAGTAACCTTAAGCCCTGAGACCATCACGTCGCCCAAGACCTCATTCGCGACCGTGTTATACAATATCTCCACTTTCTCTGAGGCTTTAACCTTATCCAAAGTAGCGAGGTCCCCTCTTATCTTCTCGGAGCGGACAAGTAAATATATTTTCGAGGCGTACGGAACGAGATCAAGAACAGCTTCTAAACCCGCATTGCCGCCGCCGATAACGGCGACATCTTTTCCTTTGAAGAGAGGAGCGTCGCAGGTCGAGCAGAAAACTACTCCTTTTCCTTCGAATTTTTCCTCCCCGGGAATACCGAGCTTTCTATGGCTTCCGCCTGTGGCGACTAGAACAGTCTTCGCCTCAAACCTCTTTTCAGAGGGAGTAAGAGCCACAAAGCCGCCCTCTATCCTCTCGACCTTCGTGACCAATTCTCCATCGAAGATGTCTATTCCGTCATACGCGCGAAGATGATCCTCCATGGACTTAGCAAGCGCAAAACCAGAGATGCTCTTTATGCCTATCCAATTATTTATATCGTCGGAGACGATGGATTGACCAGCCAGATTATCGGCGATGATGGCCGAGCTCATCTTTTTTCTTGCGGCGTATATGCCGGCCGAAACGGCGGCCGGACCGCCCCCTAAAATAACGATGTCATACATAAGAGCAATTATACCCCCTTATTGCTAACCTAAAAATACTGTCAGTAAAACCAGAATCAGAAAATAAATACTGGATTCCCGCCTTTTCCGTATTTTGCATAATCCCGCTTCGTGGCGACGCGGAAACAATAAAAGGAATAAGACATTGCCTTATTTGATGGCTATGCCTAATGGTGACACAGCGGGGTTTCTCGCCGAAGCTAGAGACAATAGATGAGAAAAAAGCTCAATATGATATAAGAGAGAGCTAGAAACGACAAAAGAAAGGCTTCAGACAACAAAGAGAGGGAGCAGGACGACAGAAAAGGATTATTTAACCCCTTCAGCCTTTGCGATTAACTCTTCTATTAGCGGCCTATTGAAGCCGACCACGATATCCTCCCCTATCTCTATAACGGGGACACCCATTTGATTTGTCTTCGCTACCATCTCCTTCGCGGCAGCCTCATCAATTGAAACATCTATCTCCTCATAGGAGAGGCCGTTCTTATCGAAAAAATCCTTAGCCATCTTGCAGTAGCCGCAAAAAGGGGTGCTGTATATCTTTATAGTTATCATTTTTATATTTTTTTACCGTTAGATGTAAGACCTTTTAGAGCGATGATGATGAGAAACGCTCCGGTCAGAATATTGCTATAGAAAACGAGTGTTCCGGCGGCTCCTAAAACGATCGGGGATATCATTATCCATGCCCCTATAGCCAGGATGAGCCACTCAAGGATCGTCTGTCTCATTTTCTCCATCTAAGAGAGATTATATCAGAACAGACCGCGACGGCAATCTATCAGACCTCGACGCCGGAAGTAACAGAGGGAGACCGCTTTAGAATCCGCATTATCTCACGCACCGAGGGCTCACGGAGAACGATAAGAGAAGCCGGATAGATAATGGCCGAAGCGGCAATAGCGATGAGAACGTTTGCTCCTAGAATATAGAAAGCCATAGCGATAGCAACCGTAAAAAGAGCTCCCAAGATTATCCTCCAAAGGCCGGCGAGCGGACGATTAATTATCCCGTTTAGGGCATAGAGGCCATATAGGAATAGCGCGCCTTGAACGATAAGGGTGGCTACCGCACAGCCAGTGATGCCTATCAAGGGTATAAGGATTATATCCAAAATGATATTCCCGAATATGCCTATAAGGGCGTAGGGGAGAAAAACCTTCTTCCCCCCCTTCGCAAAGATGGCATTTGTCATAAATATCGAAGGGAAGACAAAAAGGCAGGTCAGACAAAGAACAAGAAAGCTGGGATAGGCATAGATATATTGGTTTCCATACACCGCCCTAATTATCGGCTCAGCAAGGGCTGCGCCACCGAGAGCGATAGGGAGAGCAAAAAGATATATAGCTTTCATGCCTTTAGAAAAAAGCAGACCAAACTTCTTTTTATCCTCCGTAGCTTCGGCCATATTAGGAAAGAAGGCGGCGGCGAGAAGGGCTGGTATTAAAAACAGCATCTGCACTGGCTTCTGAGCAGCAGAGAATAATCCTACATCGACAGATGAACCAAACTGACCAAGAACCAGAACATCAGTATTAACCATAATGACACCCATAAGGCTGACGAGGCCGAACGGCCAAGCGGAAAAAAGGACCGTCTTCACAAGGCTTTTTCTAAAATGCTTGAATATACCCTTGAATTCATCCCGAAGACTCATCGCCACATAAGCGAGGCCTATAAGAGTGCCCGCGACATATCCCAGCGTCATGGACCAGGCAGTCGCCGAAAAGACGAGGGCCAGAAAACAAAAAATAACGATTCCGATATTTGTCATAATCTGACCCTTGGCCTCAATATCCATACGGTCTAATGATCGCGAGAGAGCCGAAACAAAATCACGAAGGGAATCGAAGAAGAAAATAAGGATAATTAACGGCATGAGAGCCGACACCTCCGGGATGCGTATTATTACATCTTGGAGAGATAGAGAGATAAGACCAAGTATGCCTAAGACGACTAATTTTACGACTAGTCCGGTAGAAAGATATTTCTTACGGGATGAGGGATCCTTACTCCCCTCACGGACAAGCAGAGCGTTCACGCCAACATCGGAAAGGACAGTGAAGGTCGCGGCAAGAGATAATGCGTAAGAGAAAACACCCCAGGAAGAGGCGCCGAGCAAACGAGCGGCATAGATGATGACGACAGCCCGAATGGCTCTTCCTATAGCCTGTCCGGAAAAAAGCCAGGCGGTATTCTTAACAATAGAGCGCTCCATGCGATAAGTATAACAATAAAACCAGAAAAACTTGAGGTGACGGTATGATAAATGGCCTATATTAAATAAAAGCAGAGCGTGATTACCACGGGATTCCTCGTTGCTATTACCCCTCGGAATGACAGAGAAAATATAGAAGTCCCTGGATGACAGGAAAAAACTTTTTAAAAATGATGAAGGAGTAGAACTCACCAAGACACCAAAACCCCCTCATAAGAGGGGGTTTTAATCAGATATCCTTTACTTAGCGGCAGCAAGCTGAGCTATCAGCTGGTTTAAGAGCTGTTGAAGCAGAGTTATAAGCTGTTGCTGAAGAGATTTGATCTGAGCAGCCCTATCCTGGATACCAGGAGCGGTCTGAAGACCAGGGGCAGCGACTCCGGAAGGAGTGGTAACCACAGTTCCCGAAGTAATAGTTATCTTCTGAGAAATCGGAATTTCAACATTGTTCACCCAATCAGTAGAGCGAACCATAATGGTTTTTTCTCCAGCTGAAGGATTAGTCCAAGTGAATTCCCAAATAAGATTACTGATATCGCTGCTAGTAACAGTAGCAAGAGCCCAAGTCAGTCCTCCATCAACAGAAACTTCAACCTTCTGAACAGAAGAAGTGCCGTTATCCTTGGCGGTTCCCTTTATGACGAGAGCGACACCAGAAGGAGCGGTTCCATTCGCGGCAGGCGAAGTAATTCTCGAAGTAGGAGCCTGACTATCAGCATAAGCCGAGCTACCTCCCACTGGAGGAGCTACGCAGCTAATAGTGTTAGAAACGGCTGATTCATTGGAATTCAAACCAAGGGCCTTAATGGCAAAATGATAACGGGTGCCAGAATTGAATCCGGTAGCGACCTGAGCCTGAGCAGCAGCAACAGTTCCCGAAGCCCAAGCCTGAACATAGGTCGATCCAGAAGCATAGTTAGAGGCATTTATCGGATCGGAATAGTACTTAACTTCATATCCATTGCTGACACCGGCAGGAGCAGCCCAATTAAGGTTAATAGCTCCAGCCTGTCCACCACTCAAACAAGTAAGGGTACTAATAGTGGCGGGGTTAACAGTGATAGCAAGAGTGTGTCCGGCAGAGGTAGCAGCGCCATCAGTAGCGGTAAGAGTAACATCCTCAGACTTACAGGTAGTTAAGGTAGCATTCGTACCACTTGTCACACCATTAGTGAAAGTAACGGAAGTGGCAGAGCCAACATTCGTTCCTTCAACAGCAGGAGTACAAGCTCCAAGTACGGCAGCTCCCCCAAAGGTTAAGCTCTTAGCACCAGTATAGGCGAGGGCGCGGTTAGCGGCATCATCCTTTGCCGTGATGGTGATTTCATTAGCAACGCCAGCGATAACAGTCGCGGTGCCAGTGATGTAAAGATTTCCGGCGGCGTCAGCGACACCAGGAGTTTGAGTGATAACAGCTGTTCCAGCGCTTAAAACACCAGAAGCGCCTATAGTAACGCCTTCTATCATAGCGCCTGCGCCGATGAGAGATGTTTTTAAGCCCGCGAGAGTAGAAGCTGTAGGAGCAGCGGGAGCATGAGCGATAGTTTTAGTAGTACCGCCTGCACCAGCAACCCAGAGGCCGTTAGAGCCAGTAGCCGCAGCAAAGGTATCAACCGCAGTCGCGTTTGTTCCAGCAACCGGCGACATACCGAAGAATCCTAAGGCCGTGAACGCATCTCCAGTCATAGTGGAGGAGATTGAATTAAGGGCCCCCGCAGTGGTTACCGTAATTACAAAGTGCTTTGCAGGTGAAGCTCCAGCTACAGTAACAAGAACATTAACATTTGGAGCAACAGTCGCCGCATTGATCTTAGTCGTCATATCAGTGGCAACATCAGCAAGGGTCGCTGTATCCGCAACAGCCGCAGCTAAAGCAGCCGTTGTTATGGCCGTTCCGCCAATAGTAAGAGTAATAACCTCTGTTCCAGCAAGACCGATTGCGATTGTGTCAGGATTAGTATTACTTTCCGCATCCGCTCCCGTAAGAGTAGAAGCAGTAGCATCAGTGACCACTATCGTGTGTGCACCAGCCTCGCTTCCTGAAACAGTTCCATTGCCAGCGATGCTATCGATGCCTGCTCCAGGAGTGGAGAGAGCAGCGGTAGGGGCGGCAGCCAAAGCAGCCGGAGTTCCAAAGAGGAACACAGCAGCCAAGGAAGCAATTCCTAAAGCAGATAAAAGTTTTTTCATTTATATTTGATTAATTTTTCTAATTGTTCGGCGGTATGTCTTTACGCTATCGACCACACTATCTGCGAACTTCCTGGATTCCCGCCTTCGCGGGAATGACCAGCGAAGAGAACGAGGACTAGCAGATAGAAGATAAACGAATACAAGGCATAAGCCGTATGAGACAATTATATCATTGATATCAATAGGGGCAATGCGAATAACTTAGACACGGATTTATACGGAGTAACCATTCTGCCACCTCGGTACTCCAATGTGTGTAAACACCGGC
>JAQTUL010000031.1 GCA_028710275.1 Candidatus Colwelliibacteriota bacterium
ACGGAGCGGCCGAACTTATCCAAAGGAGTAGGAGTAACACCGCAAAGCCATATCTTTTCGACCCCGACGGCATCCGAAGTACGAAAGATAGAGCCGACATTATGACAGCTCCTTATATTCTCCAGAACAACCATGAGGTGCATGGGAGAACTATACCAATGCGCAATACGACGGACAAACCCATTGATCACAAAAAACGGTTTTATAAAAAGGTGAAGTACTTATTAGATGATTTGATACCCATATTCCTCAATTGAGGGACACGGGTATCAAAAAACCGATAAAGACCTATTTAAAACGGTAATAAAGGTCTTTTATAGGGCCAACGCCTTCTTTGTTTAATCCGAGAATATCTCTTATAGGATTACCATCAGGTAATATATCATCCGCACTTCCCCAGATAATAACCGGCGCAAGGGACGGAAAGTTTGAAGCGAAGATATATGTTTTGTCCCCATCCGGAATAAAAGGTTCTACTGACCTGAATTCATACTCCTCCCTAACTCCAATCTCACTATCTTCGAAAGTCCTGGAAAGCGACAACACCTGAGTTAGAGTGCTTAAATCATAGATATTTAGATATTCCGTGCCTACGGAAGATACTTCCATATCGAGGACAATACCTGATATGGCCATCGACCGCCCTGAAAAGCTCTGACCAAACGAACTGCCGGATACCGTTTCTGGAGTATTACGGGATATATCTTCTCCAGACGAAGGAACCGTATATTCTCCAGAAACAGTGGATGATCGCGTTCCAAAATCATCAAACGATCTAACAGCGACCAAGACAACATCGTTAGGAGCGACATTTTTCTCAGTATTTGCGCCGCTTGGCTCCCAAGAAACACCTTCATCATAGCTAATCTCGTAAGAAATAAGGCCGTCCGGTGAATCTACATCCGTCGAGTGGTCCCAGGATATAAGAAGACTGCCACGGCCTTCATCGTACGAGAATACGGGCGATCCAGGAGAATCGGGGGCAACATCAATCGGCCCTGCTGAATTAAAGCAATATTTTCCGTCATCGACGGCTATCAGCTTGAACTGTCTCTTATTTTCTTCTTCTGAGCCGACAGTTACCCGAGAGAAGCCGTAGTAAGCTACGGACAGACATCTCTCAGGAGATAAGATAACACCATCAGGGATATCTACCGGCAGGACAATATTCCCGTCGCCATCCATGAGATAGTCGACATATGATAATTGCTTATCATTATTTGCCCCATCGATGAATATCCCATCCGAATCAGGAAGCATTAAAGACGATCTCGATTCATACCCAGACATTAAAGACTTATAACGGATATCCGTTACTCCAATAGTCTCCGCCGGAGGAAGCTCATATTCCAGATTTAGATTGGCTGGAGGGTCAGCATCAAGATAAAAGACGGCTGCTTTGTAATTGAAATATGGAGGCTCATTATGAGGACTCTCAAGAACGGCGTCACTAGGAAGAAATGGATATTCCGGAAAATCTAATCTTAAAATAGGCCCAGTAAAATAATTGCCATCAAACTCTTTTTTCGTTCCAGAAAAGAAAGAAATATCAGCAAAGGACGGCGCATTGACTGTTTTTGTCATCATGTCGGATGCCATTCCATCACTGTCTTCTAATTTTAAACCAACGTCATAACTTCTGCCGACATGAAATATCCTCCATGATCCCGGATTATCCCCAGAAAAGACGATTTCACCGCTCGTTGTATCAGATACGACTACCGATGCGCCCACAGGAAGTTCTTCAAATGAAATATCAAGAGAAACATCTTCTGGGTTATAAAAAACATCCCAGCCATCATCTCCAGAAGGAAGACTCGGAGCGTTCCGGGGCTCCGGTAAACTCCTGGTATTTTGGGCTTTAGGTATATCCCTCAAGGATATAGCACCATCAGAAGATGAGAAACATCCGTTTCCCATGAATTCACCGATGCCAGACGGAGAAGAACAGACGCCTTCGGAATATAACCTTCTCTCCCAACTTTTTCCCATGCTTAT
Source organism: Candidatus Colwelliibacteriota bacterium (assembly GCA_028710275.1). Classification (GTDB taxonomy): domain Bacteria; phylum Patescibacteriota; class Minisyncoccia; order UBA6257; family Colwellbacteraceae; genus STB-63. The sequence goes on from JAQTUL010000031.1 coordinate 1,999, forward strand.
CTCGCCATAACTCACTTCATCGATTAGATTGCCGAGGCCATCATAGAGCGAGACTATATCACCATCGTAGGCGAGATGAGGCGATGAGAATGAGTATCGAGCATCAGGAGATAAGAGACCAGTATATTCCCGGCTACCAATAAGAAGAAATCCTTTTGCTGAAATTAAAACGCCAGATAATTGATCATCCGATCCGGCCATTAACATATTCTCCTCCGCTCCAGGAGAGGTTCTGCGACCGATTGTCCAACCAGTCATAGATACTGCCGTATCCGTTGGATTATAAAGCTCTATGAACTCATTATCTGGATCTCCAACCGATCCAGGCATCACCTCACTTATTAGTAAACTGCTCGCCTGAGCTCCATCAGACGAGCCTTCGACCACTATAGAGTTCCCCCGTCCAGGAGTACCCATTATCCCTCCTTCTCCCGCGCCAAAGTATGTGTGCCACACTCCAAAAGATGATCTCTCTGCAGAGCGGTATTCCGGAGAAGAAGATCCGCCAATATTCTTCCAATTAGCTCCGGAACTTACAACGCTGTCTATTAGATGACAGCTTCCATCTGTCAGATATAAAGATTCATCGGAATTATTAATTGTTCCGGTAAAGAATCTTTTGGCTTCCACTCCTGATATGAAGTCCACAGAACCTCTTTCCATGACGTAAAACCCTCCGGCAGATATCTTATCTCCGGAGCCGAAGAATATCTTAATATCCCTTGCCTCATCGAAAAATTGCCAGCCAGAAAGAGATATCTCGGTTGATGAAGTATTCCGGAGCTCAACCCACTCATGAGACGAGGAGTGCGCGTCTCCAGACCATGCAACTTCGTTTATCAATACTCTTCCAGAAGGAGAGCCTCCTTCGATACTACAGATAACCGGCGCTGACAGCCCTCCTCCGGACCCGGAAAATGTTTGGGATACAGATGATGGTTGGCTGACAACTACAGATACAGAGCCGGTCGAGTTATCGGCTCCCGGAGTTCCTCCAGGAAGAGAACTTGTCTGCCATATAGAGCCAAGTCTCTCCATCGTTTTTTTCAGAGCTTGATCTCCTGCCGGCCAGGAAGAAGAAGTTTCAGCTTTATCTACCAATCCACAATCGGGGTCAAATAGGCGCAATCCTTCATTAGTATTAGAAAGCGTTCCAGAGTAGATAAGGTCAGCTTTATGCTCCGGAGCCGAATCATCATTAGTCCTCTCTAACAAGAGAAGGCCATTTCCATCAATCTTCGTTCCTTTTTGAAACTTTATCCTAATATCACCCCCCTTATCGACAATCTCCCAACCAGATACATCGACCGACGTAAGACCTATGTTCTTCAGCTCTATCCATTCATCAGCAGTGCTTGATGAGCCACCCATCCAGGCTAACTCATTGATTCTGACCGACGAGACTGGCGACCGATCATCTTCAGAAAACGAGCAGACCGAAACCAGCTTCTCTTCTTTCTTTTTATCCGATTCAGGGACGACTTCATCTTCTTCTAACTCCTCGTCATCATCAGGAACAGGCGGAATGACGATATTCTTGGTGGCTGCTTTCGGTTTATTCCCCTCTATGACTGCGAACTTTACCTTCTCAGAAACTAACCCCGTCGATTCATCTTTGGCATAGTAGGAATATTTTCCAAGCAAAGCGTCATCCGGCATAACATATCGATTATCAAATTTGCCATCATTATCAGAGATGAGTGTAAACTGGGATATCACACCGGGCGGAGAGATGAAGAAGAGGGTCACAGACGATTTCGGAGTGAATTTACTACCGGTCTCATGGATGACTTGACCCTGTTTCACCTCCTTCTTACTGACAGACACCTTCGGTAATATTTTCTTATCTTCTTTATCCGGGACGGATACATCTTCTAACTCACTACCAACCACAGAACTATCGGACGATATCTCTGTGATTGGTTCCATTTTTTCCTCCCCCATCATGCCGAGCACCGCATTTTTAATAGCATTCCCGGCATCGATGAAAAAGTCACCGACCGCCTCGCCGACTTCGGCAAGAAAGGGCCTATCTCCAGGAATAGACCATGGATCTTTCTTATACCTCTCAGCTTCCTTAAAAAACAGATCTATAACGCCAGCACTATATTCGACTGATTTTGTGGAGAGGCGGGACCAATAATCGGAGAGAATAGCCTCACCATCGTCATTCCCAGATATTTTTACATCATATGAAATAACATTATTAAAAACCCCTATTCCTTCTTTAAAAGATAATTTATATTTTTCGCCACCAATATCTTTAATGGCATAAATATATTTTCCTTCTTTTATCTCATAATCCGGCTTCGGATTGTCGTATCCGCTTTGTATCCCAATAGTGTCTTTACTGTAAAAATTATTATTAGAATATAAAGCTAGATCATCGAAAAACACATTAAGATCCGAAAAGGGAACAAGAGATGATGTCTCCAGCCTTTTCTCCAGCCCTGGGTCAATATTGCCGAGGTCATATCGGGAGGCGTAAGCCTCGTATGGGCTATCCATAATATGGGCATCGTTCCTCGTGTGGTCCGGAACAGACATGTCCTGAAGAAGATGGATGACGTGTCCTAGCGCGAACATCGCTTTTTCTTCGTCTCCATTTATATAGAACCTTAAGGCTCTCTGCCAAGCAAAATCAGCTTCACCATCCAGCGGGGCTATTTTTCTCTGTTCTGTCCCGGATAATATCGTGCCGATGTTCACGGGGTGGATGTCGATAAGGGAAGATATATTATAAGGAAAAGAGCTCTGTGAAGCCTCGCTTTGAGCCCACACCTTAGCTGTTTGTGCATTCCTTGCCACTTTATCGACTACCAGACTGAAAAGAGGATCTATGCTCGGATCGGGCATGAGGGCTCTTTTCATGACCGGGTCATAGAAATGATTTATCCACCTAGGAGCATCATCCTCCCGCCTTGATCCATCAATAATGTAACCCTTAAGCCTATCGGAGATATCTATGCTTGATTGCTTATCATATAAATCGATAGCCTCCTTTGAAAGGAGCGCGTGCGTATCATAGCCATAGGCAAATGTTTTATCGGAAAACATAAGAACAAAACACATGATAACCAAAGAAAACCCAAAAAGGTTTAATATTCTATTTTTCATTTTTAATTAAGGTACTTACTAACTAAAAACCCCAAGATAATCGGGGTTTTAAATCTTACATATTACTTATTTTCCAAAGGCTGGAATATGTATTTTTGACTAAATCGATACCATAGATCACAGATCCATCACTCCCCAAAATATCAAAGCCTGCATAGCCAGGCATAGATTCCCCTGTAAATTTAGCCTCCCTAAGGAGATTTATAGAATCATTCAGTCTTTTTTCGTCCTTAGCTTTTTTTAACTGCTCTATCCACTTTGGGTCTGGTACCCCAGGCTCTGCCAGCAAAAAATATTTCGCTGCCAATTCTAGGTCTTCTTTTTCAAGTGCGGCTATAAAAAGCTGCATTGTCTCTTCCGGAGTCTTCCCTCCGTAAGTATCGTCACGTTGGGCTTTTTCGCCCATATCTATCTCATTGAAGAACTCCTCTACATTCTTAGCATCTTCCCTTCCTTGCCTAGCCTCAGGACTAAGTAACTTGTCCCAGGTCAGAAAACAGACGAGAACGAGGATAACGGATATCGAGAGAACGGAGGCTGGAATTAACCACCTACCACTCAACTTCGATTTCAGATAAGCGGATATTTCAGTGATCCAGCGTAAGATGAAACCGTTCTTGTTTTCCATTTATTTTTTAATTTCTTCAAAAAAGAGAGAGCCCTCACAGCTCTCTCCGATTGCCGATTATTATTATACCAGCACTTAACCCTTTGAAAATAGGCCTAATGTGGATAAATAAATCTATTCCCTTTTCTGACGGCCGTCAGAAAAGGGAATAGATTGCTAAGTGATAAGCATTTCCTCGCTACGTTATTAAAAGATTGATCTTAAAAAAATCATGGAACAAATCTAATTCTTCTCAGATATTTCCAGGGAGCCCTTGCTTCTTATTGTAAAAATATGGACCTTATCGAATATATCGAGGAGTCTCATATCTTGTATAAATTCTTCTGGTATAGAAGACAATCCAACCCAGAAGCTTTGTTGAAGCATCTTAAACTCCAACCTATTCAGAACACACCTTAACCACTCTCTTTTTTTCCTGTCTTTTTCGGGAATATCAAAAGAGATGATTTTTATAAAGTTTTCTTTTGTTGATGAATATTCTCCTAAAGGGAGTCTCTTTCTTAGAATTTTTATTCCTTTGTCCGTAATGGAAATTTTTCTATCTGTTTTGAAGGGTTTATCACAGGAAATAATACCCTCTTTCTTTAAAAGACATATTACTTTATTGAATTTAATCCTTTTTTTCCTCTCTCTTGCGATGGACTCGCAAAAGTTTGCGGTTTCCAAGACATCTTCATCTAAATCCCTTCTTTTGTATGGGTTTAAAAAAATTAAAAATAGATCAGCAGCAAGAACTGGCCCCGATAGAAGCATCATCAATATTTCTCTTTTAAACTCTCCTTTCACTAAGTCGAATTATAAACAAATTAACTGATACTAATGTGTGCATAAATCTATTCCCTTTTCTGACGGCCGTCAGAAAAGGGAATAGATTTAAATAATTATCTCTATTATCCCTTTCAATAATTCAGCATATAAAATTTTGACATAATAGATGCTTGGTGGTTGTATGGT
>JAQTUL010000032.1 GCA_028710275.1 Candidatus Colwelliibacteriota bacterium
GGACGGAACGTTTTCCTTACGGGAGAGCCGGGAAGCGGTAAAACCCACACCGTGAACAGATATGTCTCGTATCTGCGTTCTTGTGGTATTACTCCCGCCATCACTGCTTCGACCGGTATTGCCGCCACTCATATTGGAGGCGTGACTATTCATTCCTGGAGCGGTATCGGCGTCAGTCATGAACTATCGGATGATGATCTGGAGCGTATCAGCGAAATGAAGCATGTCGTTAAGAACATGAAAGGTGTGAAAATTCTCATCATCGATGAGGTATCAATGATCTCCGCCGATATGATGGGTATGGTGGATATGGTGTGCCGGGAGATAAAAGGAATCGATCGGCCTTTCGGGGGATTACAGGTTGTGCTTGTCGGAGACTTCTTTCAGCTCCCACCGATAATAAAAAGAGATGAATACATTGATGAGGTCGGAGCCCGTTTTGCGTACGAATCTCCCTCTTGGAAAGAGCTTGATCCCGATGTCTGTTATCTTTCGGAGCAGCATCGTCAGGATAGTGCTTCGTTCGCCGGCGTCCTTTCGGCTATCCGATCAGGGGAGGTTTCCAATCGGCATAGGTCCCTGCTTGAAAGTAGAAAACTCGATCATGTGGCCGCTGATAAAGATCGTATCACCAAGCTTTTCTCGCACAACGTCGATGTCGATCGCATAAACGATATGGAGCTCGCGAAGATATCAGGCATCAAAAAATCATTTCAGATGGAGAGTCGGGGACCAAGGAAATTAGTCGAGCAGATAAAAAGAGGCTGTCTTTCTCCAGAAGCTCTAGAGTTGAAGATAGATGCGCGCGTGATGTTCACGAAGAATAATTTTGAGGCTGGTTTTGTGAATGGAACGACTGGGATAGTCGTTGGTTTTGATGAGGAAACCGGTCATCCGAAGGTTAAGACGGATAAGGGCGCGCTCATAGTCGCGGCGCCTATGGCTTGGGCGATGGAATCGGACGGCGATGATCTCGCCTCTGTGACTCAAATTCCTCTAAGGCTTGCCTGGGCGATTACCATCCATAAGAGTCAGGGAATGTCCCTGGATAACGCCGTCATTGATCTCTCAAGGGCTTTTGAATACGGCCAGGGATATGTCGCTCTTTCTCGCGTGCGTTCTCTTGAGGGTGTTTATCTTGTGGGGCTTAATGATCGCGCGTTGCAGGTTTGCCCCGAGGTGAGCGAGCAGGATGTCGTTTTTCGAGAACAGTCTGATGATGTGAGCGGTGAATTAATCGAGGCTGATAAGGAGGAGATATTAAAGAGGCAGATTGAATTCGTTTCTCTGTGCGGAGGAGAAATTCCGCGAGGGGATGAATCGGAAAACAAAAAAGTCTCCGCCCCCAAGAAGGGATATAAGGGCTCGACGCATACGCTTGAGCTGTTGAGCGCAGGGAAAACCATCGAGGAGATTGCAAAAGAGACCGGCTTTGTCGAAGGAACTATTTTTAAACATCTTGAGACCCTGAAGAATGAAGGCGAGTTAAATCATGGGAATACCGCGCATCTGAGGAAGGGTAAGGAGAAAGAGATCGCGGAGCTTACCATAGCCTTTATGGAAGTCGGCGTGGAAAAATTAACCCCCGTCTTTTGCTATTTTAACGGGCGGATTCCTTATAGCGTTATCCGACTTGCAAGGATATTATACGAAGATACGTTATCTGACACGGAAGAATATATATGGAGATAGATAGTCTCATTATTCTGAAATTATGATTAAAGAATATATCAAATATTTAAAAGATAATCCGCAGGGTTATTGGTTTAAAGCTAGGCTCTACGGCTGGGGCTGGGTGCCGGTGAAGTGGCAGGGGTGGCTTGTCGTGGCTATCGGTATAGCCATTCTTTTCGCTGGTGTCTATGTGGGTCAGATGGATGACGCTCCCGGTGCGGCACTTCTAGGTTTTTTGCTGATGATCGCGCTTATATTCACTTTTGGTTACCGGAAAGGAGAAAAGCCACACTGGCAGTGGGGTTTGAAAGATGTAGAAAAACTACAGAAAAATCTTCATAAATGCCCCGAATGCGGTTTCTATTACCGAGAGAAAGAATGGGCGAATAAGTGCGAGGCGTGGTGCAGGGAACATCATAGCTGTAACTTAGAAATAACAATTCACGCCGAGGACAATAGAAAATAAAGAATGCGAGGATGACCCTATCGTAATCTATACCTGTAGACAAACTGCTCTTATTCTGTTATTTAAGTAATCAGCATCCGAACTAACCGGAATTAAAAAAGGCTTTTATAGCCAGAGGAGGAGAGAGGTATGGAAAAAGAAGTAAAAGATGAGGGAGAGGTAAAAGGCATACATCCCAGTCATGTCACCCGCTTTTCAGATGCGTCTACCTTTGATGAAATATGCGTCAATTGTGGGGCGACTGATAACCCTTTAGGTCTAAGAGGTTCTGGTCCATTGGGAGATCTCGTAAATCCTTGCTCTAATCCGCAAGCAGAATAAAAACTGCTTGGCTATCCCAAAAGCCGCGCTTTATGCCCGGCTTTTTTATATCTTTGATGAGTTGCGTGCGTCATTTTCGGACGGCGTTTTACTTGCTACACTTTACCTATGCAGAAAATAGCTACAAGATTATTCACTTACGCTTCAATCGCTTTCGGCGTCATCGGGATACTAATGGTTTTAACGTCTCCCGGGGCAGGGGAGATGAGCTCCAGCCTAAACAGGCTTTTCGAGAAATTCCTTATGATGACCGTCTTTATCATCCTTCCTTCGTTTGCGCTGAGTGTCGCCGGGAAATATCTTAGTGGTAGGTCCTAATTCTTTCATTCTTTGCCTTTTCCCTGATAAAAGGGAGGATAATCAGGGAATTTTCCAGTTCTATGACTTTATCTCCAGCTATGGCAAATTGGCCTCTATATGCTAGAATCGCAGATGTCGGGCAAGATAGCTTCTTTATGAAAATCGTCGATATCATCAAAGAGCTAAACTTTAGGCTAAAAACCTTAAAACATTCATAAACATAATCTTACAAACATGGAAGGAACGATAAAGAACCTTACTGATAAGGGATTCGGATTCATCGCCGTCGAAGGAGAGTCGAAGGACCTGTTTTTTCACGGCAACGACCTTAAGGGCGTTGGCTTTGAAGAGCTCAGGGTTGGAGACAAAGTGACCTTTGAGAAGGCTGATTCTGATAAGGGACCCAGAGCTGTCGATGTGACCCGTATCTAAGATACAGGCTAATAGACGCCAAAAAAGACCTCTTAACGGGGGTCTTTTTGTTTTTCCGAAGAGTGATACGCTTAATACATAAAAGACCGACATATGAAACGCTATATCGAGTATCTGAAAAACAATCCCGAAAATCTCTGGTTTAAAAGAAAGGTCTATGGCTGGGGCTGGGTTCCTGTTCGCTGGCAAGGATGGATTTCCATCGGTCTATATGTAGCCTTTATTTCTTTTATCGGATTCCGGGCGGAAAAATCACTCTTTTCGGAGAGTGGTCTTTTCTGGGGATTCCATGTGCCACTCATCATTGCTACTGCGGCTTTGATAATCGTGGCCTGCTTAAAGGGAGAAAAACCGCGTTGGCAGTGGGGGCTTAAGGATAAAGATCGTAGTAATGGTCGGGAAGAATGATAGTACAGAGATATGAATATCTATCTGATAATCAATAACGCCTAAATTAAACTTATAAATTAGACAATGAAAATTCTTCTTACCTCTACCGGGCTAAGCAATAACAAGATTAGGGACTTTTTTATCTCTCGGATCGATAATCTGAAGGAAAAGACTGCTGTGGTCGTCGCCGCCGGAAGGACGCCTGAAGAACAGGGATATATTGAGGCTTCAAAGAAGGAGCTTATTGATCTTGGTATCAAGGTTACCGAAGCGAATATCTCTGAGATGGATAGCTTCCCGGAAGATGATTTCGATATCTATTACGTCTGTGGCGGAAACACCTTCTATATTCTGGATAGAATGAGGAAGACAGGCGCTTATAAGGCGCTTGCCGGAGCCATAAGAAAAGGGAAATTCTATATCGGCGTGAGTGCGGGAAGTATAGTTCCGTGTCGCAATATAAGGATTGCTGGCGTCGGCGCCGATGGTGACGAGAATGAGGTCGGCCTTTCTGATTTATCGGGATTTCGTATACTGCCGTTTTATGTTTTTCCCCATTATTCGGATAGTAACGAAGCCGAGGTTAGAGATTTTAAGGGAAGGGGTGACGATGAGGTCATCGGCTTAACTAATGATCAGGCTATCTTCGTTTCGGATAATGAATGCCTTATTATCGGTAATAAAGGGGGATTGAATCTCGGCCTTAAAGCGGGAGACCTTACATCGTAACCGAATATCAGGCGGGGAGTGACGGAGCGGTCGTATGATATGATTTAGAAAATATGGAAAAGATAAAAATAGAACATCACAGTTTTACGGCCTTCTCTTGGTTTGCCGGGTGGTTGTTTACTATTGGATTTCTCCATCTGGAATTTTGGAGAGGAGTATTAGCCGTCTTTCTTTGGCCGTACTATATAGGAGTATTTATAAACTCTCTCATTTAATTACGCTTCCGTACCGCCGTTATATTACGCAGTCTTCAGTTAATTTTTTTCGACTGATATTCTAACTTGATATAATAATGAGATGACAGAGAGGGCGCCGATTCTCATACGTTCGCTCGCATACGGCTGGATGATATGGCTCATCCTTCCTCTTTTTCTGATTATTTCAGAGTTTATTTTTAAGTTTCCCGCCGCTCGTGCGGTTTTTGAAGATCCGAGATTCTGGTCTGCTTTTTGGATTAGTCTTATCTCGGCATTAGCAGTCGTTGTTATATCCGCGATCTTCGCGGTCCCGGCCGCCTATTTCTTGGCGTATCGTTTCCGGAACGCTCATCTTTTAGAAACCCTCATGATTGATATTCCCCAAACCTTGCCGCCCATTGCTGTTGGTGTTATCTACCTTTTTATATTTGGGCCGGGTTCGCCCATTAATTTAGCCTTCACCTTCGCGGCCGTCATCATCGCAAAATTAGTCGTTTCTAGCCCCTTTGCTCTCGCTTACACCCTCCGTAGATTTCAGGAGATAAAGAGTTCAAAGCTTGATCTTATTGCTCGCTCCCTCGGTGCGGATACGAATGATGTTCTTTTCAGAGTGCTTATTCCTCTATCAAAGCGCGACATTGCGACTGGATTGACGCTATGTTGGTCGAGGGCTATGGGCGAGTTCGGTGGTTCGCTTATCTTTGCCGGGGTTATCGCTTATAAGACGGAGATATTGCCGACCTATACGAATCGCGTATCGTCCGGTGATCCGGCCCTAGCTCTCGCCGCGACCGCGGTCATGGCAGCCTTTGCTCTTATTGCCCTTGTTACGGTGAAGAGCTTAGCTCTAAAGAAAGAAAGATAATATGCCCCACGTTATCATAGAAAAATTGACCGCTTCGTACGAAGGAAATAAGGTCCTCAATGATCTTGATGTAGTTCTGGAAAGCGGGGAGATGGCCGCCATTATGGGAAGGTCTGGTTCTGGTAAAACGACGCTGCTTCTCTGTCTTCTTGGTTTTGTTCCAATAGACTCGGGGAGAATAATTATTGGGAACGAAGATATTTCCGGTCTTTCTATCCGTGATAGACGCCTTGCCTATATGCCGCAGGATTATGGTCTTTTTCCGCATCTATCAGTCGGCGAGAATATCGCCTTCGGCCTCGTTGTCCGCGGGGTGAATGAAGTTGAGAGGGCTAAGAAAGTCGACGAGCTTCTTGATTCAGTGGAGCTTCCGCGAGAGCACGCCTTCCGGCGAGTGACTGAGATTTCCGGAGGCGAGCGCCAGAGGGTTGCTTTAGCTCGCGCTTTGGCCGTCAATCCAAGACTCTTTCTTCTTGATGAGCCCCTCTCGGCCGTCGATATGGAGACGAGGTTAAAAGTAGGCACTGAATTACGCCGTATTATAAAGAAGACGGGTATTCCGGCGATTATTATAACCCACGACCCAGAGGAGGCGCGGATGCTCGGGGACTCGGTCTGGGGCTTAGGGGGAGGAAAATTGTCTAGAAAATAGTTTTTATTTCCAATGGAATAAAGGTCGGAAAATTCAAAGTTTTAAAAACACATGATGAATTACGGAATGATGGGAGGATCTGGCGGCTCGGGCATGATATTTTTCGCCTGGACGACTTATATTCTAGTAACAATACTGCTTGTATTGGGGATTATGGCTCTTTGGAAGTACATCAGTAAAAAATAGATCTTATTGTCTATAAAGCCGTCCAAGAGGACGGCTTTTCCTCTTTATATCTTTTCTGTTACACTCAAAAAAGAAACTAATCAATCTATAAACATGGCAAAAAGAAGCACTGGGGTAGGTAAGCCCGTAAAGACCCACTCCCATAAGACTAAAAAGAGGTTAGCAGCCAAGAGGGTAATGTTGGCAGCTAAAAAGAAAAGTAAGTAG
>JAQTUL010000015.1 GCA_028710275.1 Candidatus Colwelliibacteriota bacterium
CCAAAGACGGAGGAACAGATGCAGGAAGACTGGAGATAGGTTCAGATCTGAATCTCTGGAGGACAGCGAGTGGGCTTGTGGGGTATTGGCCGTTCGAGGGAACGGGAGCAATATCGAACGGCCAGACTAATGGACTGGAAGATTTCTCTGGAAACTCAAACAATGGGACGGCTTCCAATGTTAATGGAAGCGGAATGACTTTCACCACTGGAAAGGTGGGAAGCGCGGTGCAATTCGATGGGGCGGATGATAGTATCCAGCTTCTTTCAAATACAGAATCTGTATTGGGGTCAAACCCTAATGAGTGGAGTTACTCAATCTGGTTCAAAAAAAATTCCTCGGCCGGCAAGCAAGAATTTTTAAGCAATTATGATTCGGTAACAGGTAGCGATGGGTTAGTCGGTATATGGGCAGGTATAAATTATTCTGCCAACAAGGTGTTTGTTAATGTGAGGGGAACCGGCGCGCCTGAATATATAAATTCTCCGAGTAGTTATAATTACAATGATAATATATGGCATCACTTTGCTGTCACTGCTAAAAAAGGATCATATGTCAGAGGTTATATTGATGGAGTGGAGCTGATGACATCCACTCTCGGTACAAGTGATTATATAGATGACGCTCCACTTAGAACCGGAGCATTAAGGTATAATAGCGTCTTCCAGGAATTTTTAGGCGGTTCTACGGATGAAATCTGTATATATAGTAAGATACTAAGCGCCTCTGAAGTGCGGAGTATCTATAATGCAGGTAAATAAAAACACCCCAAAAGGGGTGTTTTTATTTACTTACCGCTAGGCGGTCTTGGGAGCAATGCTTACGCAGGTCGCGTAACGAACCTTTGCGTTATAGCAAATCTTCTTCTTTAGACGAAAGTTTATCACTCCCGGCTTCATGGCGAAGAGGGTATCATCTCCTCCGCGGCCAACATTAAGACCAGGAAGATATTTCGTTCCGCGCTGGCGAACGATTATCTCGCCGGCTTCGACAAACTGACCATGATTTCTTTTTATCCCTAGGCGTTGAGCGGCTGAATCGCGTCCGTTCTTTGTAGAGCCTAGGGCCTTTGTATGTGCCATTTATGCTTAAAATATTACCGGATTAACAGATGGATGATATTATAAAGCAGCTCTATTGTCAAAGGGATGGGGCTGTAAAAACATGGATAATGAAGGCAAAAAGACCCCTAAAATGACAAAGTGGGCTGCCATAGCTCTTGTATTAGCCTTTGTTCTTGGGCTCGGGATTAGTTACATCGCTGGTAAGAGAGGAAAGACTCCGGAGATAAGAATAGAAAAGTGCTCTGCATACAGGTAGTTTATTATCGTTCGAAGTCGTTTTTTTATGGGCATATTCTGTAGTACATAACCCTGATCTTTTATTGACAGAAAGGTTAAAATATCGTATTTTGCGAAAGCACCTAAAAAAAGCGGGAGACCGCTGCATAAAACTGAAAGGATTGATGTTTATGTCTAAATTCTTTGTTCCGCATCCTCTTATGGCTTGTCTCGTGGGGGTTGAGAAACATCTCGGTTCTACTAAAGAATGGAAGCCGACGAATGCCGGTCAAAAAAAATTCATCTATGATATCTATACCGAAAGGGGAGACCTTAGATTTTTTCGGGATTGGGAATTAAAAACCTACGCGGACAAATCAGCTGCGAAGCTTAATGAGATTCTAAAGAAGAAGGAATTCGATATATACCTCTCTGATCTAGGACCTGATGGCGTAGGAGCCGTCTCAATATTGAAGGTCGTCTTCGATTGGATCAAAAAAGGTATCAAGTGTTCCATGGAATTCTCCGGCAAAAATTATCAGGCGATGAAGTTCGAAGATGGTTTTACCGTTTACTCATCTCCCAAGCATCGTTTTCCCATCGTTAAGATGGAAGCAATGGGTGGATATGAGATTTTCATCACCCTGAGCGGCGAAGGACGTTCGGTTCCTTCGGACGGATTTTCTCTATATGACACCATAAACGGCATCATGAAAAATATCTCGATTGATGAGGAAGCCACATATGAAAATAAATTTCTGAAGGTACCTTACTTGAAAATCGATACGGAATTAGATGTCGGGTGGATGCTTGGCATAAGTAACGAAGGATTAGATAAGAGGCCCGTGGTTCTCGAACAGGTCAAAGAACAGCTTAAGCTGGTCGTAGATGAAAAAGGAATGAAAATAGACGCTGCGGCGGCTGTTGGAACGCGCTCGATGGGCATTACGATTAATAAACCATTTTATATGCTCGTCAAGAAAAAAGGCGTTTGGTACGGAATCGTTTATAGCCTCATAGACACGGATGCACTGGTTGAAGAACAAAGGTAGAAGCCTCATATTCCATGCGGATAAGACCAAATGGTAATAGGCAAAACATAAGACCGTCACTCACATATGAGCGACGGTTTTTTAATATCGGTGACCTTTAGGCATATTGATATGCAGGAGACGCCCTGGCGGCATCTCTTATCGTTATCTGTATCCTATCTGCTTCAGCCAATCGATATTCTCCCATTCCCAGAGAGTTTTTGCTCCAAGAAAAGCTTTGTAATCATCGTCAAAATCAGTAAACTCTTTAAGTTCTATTTCTCCTTTAGGTTCAGACCATTCGTGCTTGCAGAACTTCGCGTACGGATTTTTCCAGGGGATTCTTATTTTTTCATTGCCGCCCTTCGTCCTTCGCGTCGCTCCGCATCTCCGGCATGATTGCGCCTGATCAACTCGGAGTATCCACCGGGTTGATAGGTCTCTTAATTCGTGTCGGAGTGGTTCGACATAGGCCGATGTCTGAAGACAATAATCACGGTAAATGGCCTGAGACGTCTTGATGTCTAAGATGCCCATCTTCCCTCCGATGATGGCGACTGCGTCGCAGGTTCCGGAATATCTCTCGTCGTGGTTGGTTATCCGGCGTTCTATATAAGCTACATCAACCTCCACGGGAGTACTTTCAAGAAATTTCTTATAGGCCTCAACGACAGGCTTTGTTACCTCGTTCAATTCAGGCTCCTCGTTGCGCATTACAGCCTGTATGGCCTCATGCACGACAGTACCCTCATCAGCCGACTTTTGTTTTATGCGCTCTCCTTCTTCGAAATTTTTAAGTCCGGCATAATAACGATAAAGGGCTGGTTTTGCCTTAATGCCGACTATACTTGTTACACGGGGATACCAGAGGTCGTTTATCAGATATCCTGCTCCTTCCTTGAATTCATCTATGTTCTTGAAATCCATATCAGTTAGTAATTTTTGTCTGTTTCTGGCCGATAGTCAAAATGAAAATATTCCCGAAGCGATCCTAGCCTGAATCCGTGGTTTTCCATGGTGTTTATGAGAAGTTCCTGAAGATTCTGATAGTCGATACTAGTTTCATCTTTTTTGTTTTTGTAGAAGTCCACGAAGACGGCGTCAATTCCATCTTTACCGTTTCGGAGAGACGGTTCTTTCCCTGTTCTTATATCTATCAAGGATACATCGACAGATCTACCCGTCGAGTGAGGCATTAAACTCATATTAAGAAGTTTATCGGTCGCTTCTTTACCGAATTTATTAACTCGTTTCTTGTATATAAGTTCGTATAGTTCTTTCGAGCGGAATCCGTCTTTTATATATATGCGGTATCCCGCATTGCGGAATTTTTTATCAGCTTCGATCAGAGGAGTAATAATATCCTCATGAACCATAACTCGATCATTTTCTATGCCGATTGCTATAAGCTCATTCCTTGTAAGATCGTAAGTATCGAGGCGATTCCAATAAAAATTACTTCCGGCTAATTCATATTCATCAAGGTATACCATTGGATAGAGCAGGGGAGTTATCGAACCAGCTTACCCGTTTCATCTGACACGTCTCCTGCACCCATTAGAACAGCAACCATCTTTTTCGGATCAAGGCCCTTATTTTTCACAATATCCTTTAATCCTTTTCTGATGTTCTTCGGGGTTCCTATATAGGTAGCCATGTCGAATATCTCCGATCGCTTGTTAATATCATGAGCCAGACTTTCGGCGCTGATATTTTGCGACACTTCATCCCGACCCTTCGGGTTATAGGTATCTATGGTTAAAACCGAATCAGCATCATCGAAGCTTGCGACGAAATCCTTATAGAGCGCTACTAATCTTCTTGATTGATGCGGCTGAAAAACACAAACCAGATGGCTCTTCGGAAATTTTTCACGCATGGCCTGTAGCGACGCTTTTATCTCTGTTGGGTGATGAGCATAATCATCGAATATCTTTATCCCTTCGGGCATACTTCCTTTATATTCCAGCCGGCGCCATACGCCCTTATATGAAGCGAGTGCTTTTAGTGCTGTCGCTTGGTCGATACCTGCGACGATAGCGAGCTTCCAGGCCGCCATAGCGTTCATTATATTATGCACGCCGGGGACCTTTAGTATATTCCGGAACATTTCCACTGATCCTTTTTCTTCGGCGGTAAAATAGACTACTTCTGCCTTCTTTATCTTTTGCGACACATCGAAGGAATTTTTATTATCCTTGTTCGCTATGACATATCCTTCTGCCTTCGATAAAAATTTTAGGAATGATGCTTTGACCGCGGCAAGGTTCTTATAGAAGTCGACATGTTCAAGATCGATGTTTGTGACGATAGCTGACCAGGGTTTGTAATTCCAAAAAGCTCCGGTATATTCATCGGCTTCGATTATCAGCCACTCGCTATGACCGGCGCGGAAATTCCAGCCGTCGAGCTTAGTCCCAATTATGACAGTCGGGTCTAGCTTCGCTTTTATAAATATGGAAGCAACCATAGCAGTCGTAGAACTCTTACCATGACTGCCACATATAGCAATCGTCTTATATTGCCTTGTTACATCTCCCAAAGCTTCTGAATATTTTTGAACCTTGATACCGAGCTTGAGCGCCAAGGCAAGTTCAGGATTATCCATGGGTACAGCCGCTGAAGCGACCACTAGTTCGGTGTTTTTAGGCAAATTGCCTTCCTTATGGCCTATTTTGACCGTTATGCCATCCCGGACAAGTTCTTGGGTGATACTACTTTTTGTCGCATCAGAGCCCGTTACAAGCCATTTTTGAGCCAAAAACCAACGGGACAAGGAGCTCATACCTATGCCTCCTATGCCCACAAAATGAACCCTTCGGGGGAGTGCTTTTTTAGGGGCGTCTTTTGCCGGCCTTACATTTATGGAGCGCTTGGTGGGAGAGGGCATGAAAAAATATTTTTTGTTGGACAATCCGTATTATATAAAAAAATCCGCTCCATGTAGATACAGAGCGGATTCTTTAAAATCCTTAGAGGGAAGTGGTCGATCCCTTTTCAGACATTATCATGTCGCAAAAGGTATATTATGCGACAGTTATAACCATCGCGCCAGTAGAGCTAGAAGCTCCCTAACCCCTGCTTGATGAGATTCGCTAATGCTTCGAGCGCTAGGACCATGACATTAAGAATCGCTTTGACGGCCGGTATGAGCGCTTGTCCAGCAGTCTGGAGAGAATTTATCAGGTTTTGGAAAATAGAGCTGTCCATTTATTTTATTCGCGTCGATTAGGTTCGACCTTATTTAAGACGATTATACCATATGAGAGATATTATCCCTCCCCTCTTTTATAAGTGGATAGAGGAGTTATCGGTCGCAAAATAAAACATCCTCCGATATATCAGAGGATGTTTTATTTATTTGTTCTAATAATAGTCGGCTGGATTCATGGTGATACCCACGGGAACCGGTCCAGCTCCAGCAAAACCTTTTAGCTCTACTGATTGATATACTCCGAAATGCAAATGGGCTCCGGTCGAATATCCCGTATTACCGGAATATCCTATTACCTGCCCTTTCTTGACCGACTCACCGACGGATACGGATTGCCTCGACATATGCGCGTAAAGAGTGAAGAAATTATCAGTATGTTTTATGACAATATATTTTCCATACTGATACTTACCGTTATTGCCGACAGCGAATATCTTTCCGTCAGCGGCAGCGATAAGGGGAGTCCCGACAGGCATACCATAATCATTTCCGTTATGAAAACCGCTTGAGTACGCTTTTTTTGCAAATGCTGTCGCGCCATACTCCTGAGTAAGAGGCCTCGTTCCATTGAAGGGTTTAGAAAGAAATCCTCTCCCTGGAGAAAGGGAGGCATTGAAGTCCTTGCGTAACGCTTGTTCTAGATTATCTATATCGTCGCTTATCGAGATCTGTTTTTTCTCGAGTTCAGACAATTGTTTCTGAAATACCGTCTCCTGATTCTTAGTCTGCTTAAGAAGAGTCTGTTTATAAGTTTTCTGATCTTCGACTATATATTTACGATTCTTATAATTAGAGTTTTCCGTTTCAAGCTGGTCTTTCTTTTCAGAGCTCATCTCCATATTCGTATTTATATCCTCAGATATAGCCCTAAGAGAGGCTACTTCATCCGAAAGACTGCCTTGTAATTGAGAAAGACGACTTACTTCGGCGACGCTGTCCGTCAACGACCCTCCTTTTAAAAATATCTGAAGGACGCCTTCGCTCTCCTTCTCGTCGAGCGCGCGAATCAGCGATGCAATCGTTTCCCTTTTAGCCTTTATCTTGGCTTCAGCGTCAGTCAGTTTACCGCTTAAATCCTGAAGTTCCAGTCCAAGCTTATCTATATTCACTTCGCTCGACTTTATGCCAAGCTCGAGGTTTTTTATGGTGTATTCAGTACTTTTTATTTCCTTTGATAAGGACTGACTTTGACTTCCAAGATTATCCAAAACACCCTGAGTCTGGTTTATCTGACTATTTATCTGTTCAAGTTCCTTGTTCTTTAATTCTATCTGTTTTTGAAGTTCGTCCTCTGTTATAGCCAAAACTGGAGATGGCACAAGGAGAATTATCGCGACAAATGCGGTTCCGATTATTTTTCCGAGGCGGGATAACATATCTTATGTCTATTTAAGTTTTGCGATGGCGTCTTTTATCCGGGAAACAGTTTCTTTTTTGCCTATAGCAGAAATTATTTCATAAGGTCCAGGCGAGATTTTTCTGCCAGAAAGAGAGACGCGTAAGGGCCAGAGATATTCCCCCTTGGAATCAGGGTCGACGACGCCGGAAAGCATGTCTGCGACGGATTCCGAGCTTAAGAAGCTGGAGTCATCGGCGATATCGATAACAGACAGTATTTTCTCCAGATTCGGTATGGTTGCGTCTTTCTTATCCTTGAAATGGAGTAAGTCTCCCTCATATGATAACGGCTCGAAATATAACGCCAGAGCCTCCTTTATTTCAGCAAGGGTATCAAGGCGGGTTTTTACTGAATCAATCATCGCGGCGGTCGGCTTCCAGTCTGAAGGAATAAACCTCTCTATGCGGGTCATGAGGTCGGGAGTCGAAATAATGTGGCTTATATATTGACGATTAAGCCAATTAAGTTTCGCGTAATCAAAGATAGACCCCCCTTTTTGAACTCTTTCGATGCTAAACTCCTTAATAAGATCTTCTTTAGAGAATATTTCGCGGTCATCCTTAGGGTGCCAAGAAAGAAGCGCTAAAAAGTTTATCAGCGCCTCAGGCATATATCCTTTCTCTAAAAACTCAACAAGAGCTGTGTCTCCTCCCCTTTTAGACATCTTGCTGCGATCAGCGTTCAGGATAAGGGGAAGATGTCCGAAGTTCGGCGGTTCGTATCCAAAAGCGTTAAATATGGCTATTTGTTTAGGGGTATTAGAAAGATGATCCTCGCCACGTATGACGTGAGTAATCTCCATAAGAGCGTCATCAACAACCACTACGAAGTTGTATAGAGGCTCGTCATAACTCTTGGCTATCACAATATCTCCAATCAGAGAGCCGTCATATTCGACGCGTCCTCTAACCATGTCGTCGAATCCGATTTTCTCTTTCGGCATACGAAAACGAAGAGTATAAGGCTCACCGTCCTCAATGCGTTTCTTCGCCTCTTCGGGTGAAATGTTAGAACATCTGCCTGAATAGATAACTGAACGCTTTTCTGCTTCCGCTGCGGCGCGTTCAATATCAAGATCCTCCTTAGAGCAGAAACAGGGGTAGACTTTGTTCTCTGAGACGAGGCGTACCAGATGCTCATGATATATCTCGGTGCGCTCGCTCTGCCTATAGAACTCATCCCACTCTAGGCCAAGGTCCCTTAGGCCGCTTATGATGCTTTCTTCATATTCTTTCTTAGAGCGCTCTTTATCAGTATCTTCGATACGAAGAATGAATTTTCCCTCATGTTGTTTAGCAAAAAGCCAAACAAAAAGGCCGGCGCGAGCTGTGCCTATATGCATGGCTCCTGTTGGTGACGGAGCTAGTCTAACTCTGACCATTCACTGATTCTAGCAGTTTTACGGCTATTTTTGAAGCAGCATCAGGCTTCGCGAACCTTCTGGCGTTCTCTGATAATTTTTCGAGTCTTTCATTAGAAGACATTATGGTTGTAACCTGCTCCACGAAAAGAGGGACGGTTATATCATCTTCTTCCATAACGATGCATGCTCCGGCATCCTCATAGGCTCGAGCATTCATCAATTGATGGTTTTGGGCTGCTTCCGGAAGAGGTATTAATATGGACGGCTTTCCAAATGCGGCAAACTCGAAGATGCTGCTTCCTGATCTCGATATTATCAGATCTGCAGCAACAAGGGCGTCTTTCATATCTCCCTTAAAGAAATCTATAGCCTGATATCCCGCCTTCTCCATTTCTTCGATGCTCGAAAAAAGTCCTCCGAGCGCTCCGGCGACATCCTCAAAAAGCTTAGCCCCAGTCTGATGAAGAACCTGGATACCGCTGCCTAAGATATCAGGCAGTGAAGCAAGTATAAGATTATTAATCCTATGTGATCCCTGAGAACCTCCTAAGACAAGCATCACCGGCTTTTTAGGGTCTAATCCGAGGAGTTTTTTTGCTTTTTCTTTGGTTGATAGGTCAGTGAAAAGAGTCCGCCGTAAAGGGCTTCCAACAAGCTCGCACTTAGCTTGTTCGGCCGGAGCGAATCTTGCCGCAACCTCTTCGAAGGATATAAATATCGTCTTCGCAAATCGGCCAGTCACACGGCTCGTAGCGCTCGGAACAGCATCTGATTCATGTATGAAAACTGGTATGCGGTAGAAGCGGGCGGCAAGCACGGGAGCCATTGCTCCTGATCCTCCTTTTGAGAAAACAACATCAGGCATTATCCAGAAGAGATGCCACAATGATTGTATGAGCCCAATTATAAGCTTAGGTCCCTCAAATAGATTTTCGACATCTATATAACGACGAAGCTTGCTTCCGATTATCTTAATTACCTTTATGTCGTTCGCCGAAAAGCTTTCGGCGAAATCTCCTGGTGTTCCCATATAGGAGACCTCCAAAGGAAGCCCGGCCTTAGCGGCTTCAAGTTTAAGTTCTATGCCGACGGCTACGAGCGGATTAAGATGTCCTGCGGTTCCCCCACCTATTAGAGTTATTCTTGTTTTACGCATTTTTCAGAGCATTTATCATTAAACCAACTATTCCCATAAAGACTATGATTGCCGTTCCTCCATAGCTTACAAAAGGCAATGGAACCCCTGTCATAGGCATAAGTCCTGATATGGAAGCTATATGTATGAAGGTTTGGAACCCTATCACGGCCGAGAAGCCGACAAGCATCAGTTTGCCGAAATCGTTCCTGGTTTGCAAACCGCCAATAAGCCCCGCGACAATAAGAAGAAAGTAAAGAGATATGAATAGTATGGATCCGATAAATCCAAACTCTTCAGCTATTATAGCGAAGATAGAATCGTTCATAGGTTCAGGCAATGATGATTTTATGACGGATCTTCCATAACCAACCCCCCAAAGACCGCCCGAACCAATCGTAATAAGGGCTTGATTAATGTGATAGCCGCTTTTCTGGGGATCCGCCTCTGGATGGAGAAATGTCGTGATGCGCGTAAAACGATACGGGGAAAAAAGAATGACGACACCAATGGCAACGGCAGCTAATCCAGCAAGGCCCGCTAGGAATGAAAAACGTAGTCCTCCTATAAAATATATAGTACCGGCCGACAATAAAAGTATCACAAGGATGCTCGTTGATGGTTGAGCTATGAGTATGGCCCCTATAATCGCACAGATGATAAGAAAAGGGATGAGTCCCTCTGATAGGTTTTCTTTCCTGTTTTTTGATTTAGACGTGAGCCAGGCGGAAATATAGATAATAAAGGTTATCTTTAGAAGCTCCGACGGTTGCAAGGAGAATCCTCCAATATCAAGCCACCTGTAAGATGTGCCAAAATCACCACCGAGCGGAGTGAATGTCAGTATAAGGAGGCCCAGGTTTAATAACAGAAGCGGAAAAGATGCCTTTTTTAGCCATTTTATAGGGAAAAATCGTCCGGCAACGAAAGCTGCTATGCCTACAAGAACCGATATCAGCTGTTTATTGAGATAGTTATAAGGATTGCCGAAATGTTTAAGAGACAAGGATGATGAAGCGCTCGCGACCATAGCAAGGCCAAGTATCAAAAGAAGGCCGACGATGGCCATTATCACTATATCCGATCTTTCTCTGAAAAATTTAAGCATTTCGTCTTAAAACTTTTCCTCCCCTCTCTCCAGTTATCCGTCCATCTTCCATTGCTATCATTCCCCCGACTATGACGTGTTCCGCTTTTCTATCCTTCATTATCATTACGTCTCCGTAAGATCCGGTTTCGATGGTCCCTCTTTTTTTAAGACCACAGATGGATGCCGCAAGAGAAGTAGTCTTCATTATCGCATGTTCGATATTTAGTCCGCGACGATCGGCTATCTCAAAGTAAGAAGGGAATCCGCCCATCATCTTTGTATGGATATCGGATTTTGCAGACATCCCTCCATAAGCCCCGCTCTCAATAGCAACACGCGGATTAATAACCGCCTTTTCGAATACATCTTCTCTCGTAATTTCCAAATAAAAAACTATATCTCCGCCGGATATTTTAATAAGTTCCGAGAAACAGGCAGCAGGAGAGAGACCCCTATTATCCGCGAAATCAGATAAGTTTTTCCCGGCAAGGAAAGAAGCTTTGGGAGAATCAGCTATCCAGAGTCTGCGGAGTTTTTCTATCGGCCAAACCTTAGAGATAGCAGTTTCTCCCCTTTTCTTCATTATGGCGGATATCAGTTCCCCGGTATCATCGGTCCATATCGGTTTCGGAAGTATATCTTTCAGTAATACCTCCTCCACACCAAGAGGGCAGATGCTCATAGCGATAAAAGCTGAAGTGCGGATATCTTCAATAGCGGAAAGAGATGCCTTCATTTCTTTTTCAGAAACAGCCGTTCTGGAAAAACCATTTAAAAGAGTTTGAATCCCTGCTTTTGCGAAGCGGAGTGCCTTTATTACATCCTCACTTGGTTTTTTATTCCCAATCGGCAGCCTTATCGAAACGGTTCCTTTAGATGTCGATATAGCGGATATAAAAGATCTTTCTTCATCGTTAGACATTCCGTCGTCAGTCACCTCATCAGTCGGAAAGGAAACACCTATCATACCGTCTTCAATCGCCTGGGATACAAGATTTGCCATGATGGACGATTCGGTCTTACTAAGCCCCCTTTTTCTTCCGGCAACAGAAGCCTTTATGGTCTTATATCCGGCGAATGAGGCAAAGTTCACGCCAAATCTCGAATTTGAAAGTGTATTAAAAAGCTCATCAGTGGTTCTCCAATCGATATTTACTCCTTCCTTCTTCGCCCAAGGAGAAAAAGATTCAAGTGAACCATATATTATCGGAGCAAGAGATACGCCATCGCAGCCTCCGATGATGGTGGTTATTCCTTGTGATAAGGATTCTTCCTGACCGTGATCTGAAAAGAGGGATAATCTCCTATCCGCTCCGGAAGCTATATCTATGAATCCGGGAGTAACCGTATACCCCGACGCTTGGATAACCTTATCAGCTTTATATGAAGCAAGACTGCCTATGGCGGCTATTCTATCGCCTATCAAAAGGACATCTCCTTTCTTAGGAGTATTTCCTGAACCATCAACGATATCCCCTCCTTTGATAAGCAGGCTCATCTAAAGGTAATTATACCCGAAAAGACACAGACAACAGCTGTGTATATCGCTATACTAATCTACTTAGGAAAAATACTATTACGCCTAATCCGGCAAACATCCAGGATATTATCCATAATCTCATAGTTATCTGGGACTCCGGCATTCCTTTGGCCTCGAAATGATGATGTATCGGAGTCGATAGAAAAAGTTTTTTTCCCGTCATCTTCTTGTATATCTTCTGAACTATAACGGAGAGAGACTCTATCACCATCACTGCTGCAAAGAAAGGCAGAAGAAGGGTTGTGTTCGTAAGCATGGCTATTACGCCCATAGTTATGCCTAAGGCCATTGAACCGGTATCGCCCATAAAAAATTTTGCCGGAAATACATTATTCCAAAGGAAAGCTAGAAGAGCTCCAACAATCGCTCCGCACATGGCGGCAAGATCGAAGCGGCCAAGCACGATAGCAATAACCCCAAGGGCGCCGAACGCGAACATGGAAACGCCTCCTAGCAGACCATCAAGACCATCAGTCTCATTAGCGGAAAAAGCGCTCGCGATGATTATAAACATGAATATGGGTATGTACCACGCTCCTATATCAATATTTCCTAGGAATGGGATGGTGAGCACATGCCAATCAAGGTGGGTTGGCGAGTAAAACCACCAGGCTCCAAGTGAACCGAGAAGCGCATATACAATAAGTTTGTGCTTTATGGCTAAGCCGCCTCCTTTGGGACCAATACGAAAAACACCGAGGATATCATCAATAAGGCCGAAAAGAGCAGCAAAGACCATGGCTGCCAGAGGCAGATAAGTTTCGGAACGGCTTATGAAATTAAGATGATCGAAGACACCTATGCCGGAAAATATATTACTCAAGGCAGCCATGAGAACCGCGACGAACAAAACCGTTCCCCAAATGATTATGCCTCCCATCGTCGGAGTACCGGCCTTCTTTGAATGTAGGGCGGAGAATATCGGAGCCGATTCGGAAGTACGTATCTGTTTTTTTATACCGAACCTTAAGAGGGCCTTCATCATGACTGGAGTAAGTAGTATCGCGACGATGAAGGAAAAAATGCTGACAAACAGTATTTTAATTGCTTCTATTACCATCTTTTATAAATTTTATCATCTTGTCAGCTTCGACAACTCGGTCTTCAGCGCCAAATATCATTATCCCAACAGGTCTCTTATCGAATGAAAAGACGCTTATCAGATTTTGACGGGCTTCTTCTGTGAAACCGGTCTTACCCCCCAGGAAATTAGACCTCGATGAAAGGACGTCTATATTCGTAAGCTCCCTCTTTTTCTTTGCGGAAACCTCTTTTATGTATCCCTTAGTCTTTGAAGAGATTACAAAAAGTTCTTGATGGTTAACCCAGGCATAGATCATCAGTTTCGACATGTCTTCCATAGTCGATTGATTCATTGAAGAAAGACCGGTCGGTTCCACATAATTAGTATTCGCCATTCCTAGGGCTTTCGCCTTTTCGTTCATCTTCTTTATAAACTCCCCTTCCGGCATCATCTCTGATATGGCGACCGCGGCATCGTTTGATGATACAACCATCATGGCCGTGATAAGGTCATGGACCGTATATTTATCACCCTTTATCATTCCTCCAGAAGACCCCTCTGTCGCAATCGCGTTCTCGCTCATAGTCGCTTCGGCATCATCTTTCAAATTTTCAAGAGCTATGACAGAAGTCATCATCTTAGTGATTGAGGCTATCGGCCATCTCTTATTTTTATCAACAGAAAATATCTCGCTTCCAGTTGAAAGATCGAAAGCCATCGAAGATTCCACAGCTAGGTCTTTCGGAGCTGACATCTCTGACCTTTTTTCAGGTATCTCTGACGGTGCTATAAATGATCCGGTATCGGGTATTGATGACGAAATATCAGCCAAGGATATCTCTCTTGGCTTTTCCGGTACTAGTGAAGCTATCGCAAAATGTATACCTGCGCCTGCAAGTATTAAAAAAATAGCAAAAAAAGCACCCTTACGGACGTTACGCTTGTTCATTCTCTAAAGTCTTCTTCAATTCCTGGAATTTATCGAAATCAGGCATGTCTTCCTTTCTAGAAAGACCGAGATGACGGATAAGATCTAAACTCGGCCTATAGATATAAGTGTTGTTCTTTTGAGGGTGGATACTCCTCTCTATAAGCCCTCTTATGAGAAGATTTCTTATAGTGAAGCTGGAATTAACCCCACGTATATATTCTATCGCCGATTTAGTCGTCGGGCCAATGTAGGTAATAAGGGAAAGCGTCTCTAGAGCGGCAGGAGTAAGTTCTTCCGTCATTTCATCCTTCACCATCTTTTGTATGATGGGTGCAAGCTCTGGTTTTGTGACGAGCTGAAAGCTTCCGTCCGCCTCCATAAGAGATATTCCCGATAGGCTGGAAGACAGCCTTTCTTTCAGGGAAGTTATAGCCAAAGAGGCTTCATCTTCTGAGCAGCCAACAAGGTCAATAATCTTCTTTGTTGAGATCGGCGATCCACTCATGAATATTATCGCTTCTATCTTTGATTCCAGGGGTTGTTCAGACATTTGGTTTTATGGTTATTTCGGAGAATTGACCTTCTTGATCTATGGATATCTTGGCATCTTTAAGAAGATGAAGAAGGGCTAGGAATAGGAGTATAACTTCGGTCTTCTCCTTCTTTTCAGCAAGCGAACTGAACTTCGATATCCTTCCTATCACCTCTTCTGAAAGTTTAGCTACATACTCCTCAAAATTAACGACCTCATATCTCTCCATATCATTTTGATACGTTGAAAGCGTCTTATGCAAGGCGGCGGCATATGTTCCGAGGAGTTCTGCGGATAATGAGCTTGGCGGATAGAAGACTGGGGTATCGAGAGCTGAAGCGGGCTCCCTGGGATATGAAACAAGTCCTCTATTCCAAAGCTCATTGAGACCCGACTCCGCCTGCTTGAATTCTTTATACAGCTTCAAGCGAGATTCTAAGTCTCTGATATCTCCTTCTTCTTCCGGGGTCAGTTCCAGGTCGGGAATAAGACTTTTTGACTTGATAAGTATGAGCTTGGCGGCAACAGCTATGAATTCCGCCAAAAGCCGCGGCTCCATTTTTTCGACCTCGCGTACGTGATCCAGGAAATCACCAGTGACCTTTGCGAGGTTTACGGTCGTTATCTCGTATTTCTTTTCTTCGATGAGCTCGAGAAGCTTTTGTAGCGGCCCTGAAAAATTTTCCAGACTTATCTCGTATCCCATATCAATAATTAGCTTTCAGCCAATCGACGGCTTTTCTTACATCCCCTCCGACCTCATCGCTCCCAAGCATAATTATAGCCACAGGTCTCTTTTCTCCTGAAAGCTCGAGGTCAAATACCGCAAGCATAGTCTCATGAGCAGCAGATGTCTTACCTATCTTACCGCCGATAAAATCCGGATCATCTCCGAAAAGATTAAAATTTGAGAGGTCGCTGAATTGAGGTTCGCCGTAGACGGACTTGGTCAATCGGCCACTCGACATTCCAAATATGAAACCGCGATTGTTATAGACATACTTTGCAAGATTAAAAAGGTCTTCGGCTGTAGATAGATTAGAATCATCCTTGCCTGACGGGTCTGTAAAATATGAATCCGACATGCCTACTGCCTTTGCTTTCTCGTTCATTAAAGTCACAAAACGCTCATTGCCAAGATAGGCAGCGAAAGCGTCTGCAGCCTCATTAGAGGATTCTAGAAGAAGAGGATAAAGAAGGTCGTAGGCGGAATACGATGTTCCCGCCTTTAATCTCGGCTTCGATGTATAAACGATGGCCGATAAGGGAACAGTTATCTCCTTCTCGAGGTTTATGAATTCTCCAGCAACGAGAGCTGTCATTATCTTGGTAATCGAAGCCACCGGCACTTTATCCCCTCCTGATCTTTCCAGAAAAACAAAGTTATTTTTAAGATCTCCGACAAGGTATTCTCTGGCGGAAAGTTCTGGTGGTTTCGATTTGTATGAGAAACCGTCCGATGCAAAGTCCTTTTCGAATACCATTACCGGAGTTCCTACTGATACAAGGTCAAAAACAGCCTTAGCATCCTCATCGGACAGGCGGATGCATCCTCCGGAATAACCTTGAGCGACAGCTTTTCCGTCAGGATAATAAGGCCAGCCATGAATAAAGAAGTTGCCTTGAAAAGCCATGCTCCAAGGCTGATAAACATGTCCAAACGATGAAAAATGACTATCTTCTTTTGATTCTACCCGATAGATGCCAGCGGGCGTTTCCCACCACGATCCCTCCCTACCCTTTGTAAGGATAGTAACCTCCTTCACCTGCTCCCCCTTCTTGTATACGCTCAAGACCATATCCGAAAGGTTAGCCTCTATAAAATCAGCCTTATCTGATATAAAACGATCACGCGTCTTCGAAAAGAAGTCAAAATCTCCGAGCGCCGGAACCGCTCCAAACTGGAGAGGCGCCGGATCAATCCCTATATTTCCGACGAAAAGATTGTATACCTCAGCCTTATCGATAAAATGCACCGCAAAACCGAAAGCGGCAATCGCAACAAAGAAGAACGCCATAACGAGGCCGATTGGCACATTTAAGGAGAAGAATTTCTTTAACATCCTGTTTTCGTATATGGATTATAGCTTTTCTATGCCTCCTCGCGTATAGACGTTCTGTGGGCTCCACATCATCCAGCCGTCATTTCCAGTCTCTGAGACGGCTTTAACCTGATCCTTTATCTCCGAGTTGCCATAGTCGGCTCCGAGATCAAAGTCCTGAAGCCAAGGCCTTATCTTGGCGGGATCTTTTCCTGGATTAGCTTCCTTCCACGAAGCAACCTTTAGACCCGCCTCCTCCATTGAGTGTTTTATCACTTCATAGGGGTGGTCCGCCGGATTCTTATATCCCATAAAACCGTTTGCAAAATGAGAAGGATATATCATCGGACATACCGCGTCGAACGATCCAAGTGCATCTTCTAATATCTGACCTATGCCGAGATCATCCTTCGCGGTGACGGTTAATCCAAACAGGTCAGCCGATATCCTTTCGTCCTTCAGGTTTTCTCGGAGATAAAGGAAAAACTCCTTGATGGTCTGAGACTTAGTCTTATCGCCTTGGTATTGTGAATAAGCCATCACTGTGAGATCCCCATCCGAAGGAAAACGCACATAGTCGAAATTAACTTCGTCGAACCCCAATAGGAAAGCATTCTTAGCTATCGATACATTGTAATCCCAGACCTCTTTTGATGCGGGATCCATCCATGAAAGATTCTTCCGGTCCGCCCACACTTTTCCGGTCGTCTTATTCTTTATAGCAAGATCTGGTCTTTTGGCTGCGAGCGCCGGATCCTGAAAGACGGTGACCCTCGCGATAGTATATATTCCGTTCTCGTGGAATTTTCTAACCAGGCCGGCCGGGTCAGATATTTTCTTCTCGATTGTCGCATATTTCATCACGGCAGCATCGTCTGTGACATATGCCAATGTTCCTGAATAATCCTTGATGTCGATCACGACGGCGTTCGCCTGAGTCGTCTTTATGAGATCGATGAAATAATCTATTTTAGTCTTCGATGATGCCGACCAAGAAGTCGAATACACGGCTGTTATTTTTTCCGGTGGATTTGGAAGCTTTGTATTACCTGCTGGCATGGACACCTCGGAAGCCTTTTCTGTCGGTTTATCTTTTAGGCCCAGCATATTCTCGATAAAAGGGCTCGGAACATCTTCAGCATTCCCCATAGTCGACACAGAAACAGAATTCTTCTGTCCGCCGATAAAAAATAAAAATAGCCCCGCGGCGACGGCTATTACGATAAGGGTAATCAGGCGAAACTTCATGAATGGATACAAATGCGCGAGCCAGGGATAAAATATGGTCTTTAGGCCTTTTTTCCAAGCGTACTTCGCTTTCCATTCTATATTCAATTCGCCTATAATGGAAGCCATATGGCGCTCGCAATATACAGAAGATACAGGCCGAAGACGGTCTCGGAAATAATAGGTCAGGAAGCCGTTACGGAGGCGCTTAAGAACGCCGCAAAGACCGATAGGATGGCTCACGCTTACCTCTTTTATGGACCGCGCGGCTGCGGAAAGACGACCGCCGCGAGAATAGTCGCCAAACTCGCCAACTGCGAGAAAAGAGCGGCTGATCCGGAGTTTAGAAAACAAGGAGAGCCCTGTAATGAATGCCGGGCCTGTAAGGAAATAGATGAAGGCCGAGCTCTCGACGTGATAGAAATAGACGCGGCATCCAACAGGGGCATAGACGAGATAAGAGGATTAAAGGAAGGCATAAGGCTCTCCCCTACCTCTCTTTCTAAAAAAGTTTTCATCATCGACGAGGTCCATCAATTAACCAAAGAGGCTTTCAACGCCCTTCTTAAAACCCTTGAAGAACCGCCAGCTCACGCTATCTTTGTGCTTGCGACAACGGAATATGACAAGCTTCCAGCGACCATAATATCTAGAACCCAAAGATTCGGATTCAAGAGAATACCGAACGTGAAGATAATCGAGAAACTTCGCTATATAGCGAAGGAAGAATCAGTGAACATATCAGATGAGGCGCTCGAAATAATAGCCGTATCGGCCGATGGTGGCTTTAGAGACGCAGAATCTCTCTTTGAACAGGTTATCTCGATGGAAGATAAGGAGATAACACTGGGAGAGGTTGAAAGAATACTTGGCCGCGTCGGATATTCAAAGATTGCCAAGATGGCAGAAAAGCTGATTATGAGAGAAAAAGAGGCTCTTGTTCTTCTTTCTGAGATAAACGGCGAAGGATATAATCTCACTCAGCTAACCAAGGACATCATCCTTTATATAAGAAGGGTTCTCGTCCTTGCGTATGATCTGAAGATGGAGGATGTATTTAAGGATGAACTCACCGGAGAAGTATTGGCGAAGATGAGAGATCTAGCGATGAAATGCGATAAGGATAAGACTATAAAACTTATCAAGCTTCTTATAGAGGCGTACGGCGAGATGAAATATTCTCCCTTTGCCATCGTTCCATTAGAGGTAGCCGTTATGGAAGCAACAAAGTGATAAATATAAAAACCGCCACGTGATGGCGGTTTTTCGGTATTAATATATCCTTGAGCTTTCGTTCTATGGTATCAGTCAGCACCCCCTGTCTGTGACATTGTAATTATCCCCTTCTTTCTATCTGATGAACTTTTGAAGAGTGGTAATGAACTTGTCATTGACGGAGAATTTATCTCCATCATAGTTAAGTACTCCGTTATCCGAAAGTTTTAAGAGAATACTCAGTTCCGCGTTGGAAACTTCATGTTGGCTTTTTTGTTTATACTGGTTCCAGCTGAACGGCTTCCAGGCGTCACCTTCCCTTTTGGAGATTAGAATTATGTTTCGGGCGATGGTCTCCATTTCGAAGTTTTTGAAGGGACTCTCCCAAAGATTATCCCGGACGGCGAAATCGCTCGGTTTTACGGCTAAAGTGCTTAGTTCTCTTACCATAGTACGCCTCCCTATTTATTTTTTAATACAAACCTACTGTCAGTGATGATGATACAAATATATCACCGTGTCAAATGAGTTCTTGTTCCACACTATCGACTAATCTTGAAAAAAGAGACCGCTAGTTAGGCGGTCTCTTATCTTTTTTCGTTCTATTCTGATTTAACAGATACGGTTATCTTTTTTGTGATACCTCTTCCTATACTTACTTCCACCTGATTTTCACCTAGTTCCCTTATCGGTTTAGTAAGCCTCACCTCTACTCCAGGAAAACCTCTCGCCTTGAGGGCATTCTCTATATCTTCGCGCCCGACAGAACTATAAACCTCTCCTTTCTTTCCGGTCTTGAGCTTGAAATCAATACTCCCCGATGCAATGAGATTTTCCATCTTCCTATTGAAATCGACAGCTTCTTTTTCAAGAGATGCTTCTTTCTGCTTTGATTCGGTCACGCTCTGAGCGGTAGCTGGTCTTGCAAATCTTTTGGCTATGAGAAAGTTCTTCGCGTATCCGTCCGATACCTCTTTAATATCTCCTTTTCTTCCGACGTTTTTGACGTCCTGTAAAAATATCACTTTCATTTTTCCTTTATCATTTGTTTATTTCCAAACCGAGAACTTCGATAGCCTTATCTAGCTGGGGATCCCTCCCTGCGAGCGCATCTTCCTCGGTATATTTTACCTCTATATCCGGCGAAAGCCCCTGCTTATCTATTAGAGTCCCCTTCGGAGTTAACCAGTTAGCCACGGTTATCTTAAGCATCGAGCCGTCTTTCAGTTGCTCCATTATCTGAACGGTTCCTTTACCGAAAGTTTTTTCTCCGATGAGTTTGGAACCATTATGGTCCCGAAGCGCTCCGGCCAATATCTCGGAAGCCGAAGCCGTTCCGCCATCCACTAATATGACAACCGGCATATTCTTTAGAGCCCCGGTTCCATATGCTTTATATTCTTTCTCTTCTCCGGAAGCGTATTTTTCCCTCACGACGACATCGCCTATATCCATAAACCAGCCTCCAAGCTCGGTTGCCATCTCAACATATCCTCCCGGATTACCGCGAAGGTCGATTATCATTCCTTGAGGATTTTTGACAACCATCTCTAGAAGAGCCTGATAGAAAGCTGAAGGAACCCTATCGCCGAAGTTGTTTATCTTCACATAGGCAAGATTGTTCTTCTCCATATTCCAAGTGATAGGAGGAAGGGATACTTTTTCCCTCACGATATCGACCTCCTTCGGCCCAATATCGCCGCTACGATATGTTAGGAGCTTTACGTGACTGCCGACCGGTCCTCTTACGGCCTTTACCGCTTCAGAAAGATCTTTATCTATCATATCGATACCGTCTACCTTAAGGATAATATCCTTAGGCTTTACCCCGGCCTTGTCTGCCGGAAGCCCTTTCATCGGAGTTACAACCGTTATCTGTCCGCTCTTGGATTCAAGCTCAGCCCCTATTCCTCCGAACTCCCCATTCACGTCTTCGTTGAATTTTTCAGCATCGTCGACCGTGAAGAACATCGTATATGGATCACCGAGATTTTCCGCAAGACCTTTTATGGCCGCATGGAGCATGTCCACTTCGGTTACATCCTTAGAATGCAGATATTCGCTCTTCAATATCGACCAAGCCTGCCAGAAGACGCCAAAATCGGCTTTTACTTCGCTTCCAGGCGTAATATCAGCTACGCCGGTTATCGATATATTATTAGTTTCTTTAAGTCCGGCGATATAGCCCCCATAAAAAGCGGCGAACGTAGCTCCGAAAGCGGTTAAGACGGCTAATATTCCAAGAAGTATACTTTTGCGATTTATCTGCATTGGATCTGTATGATTTTATCCTTTCAATGATTCTAAGTCCACGCTTACCTTGGCTCTATATCCGTTGCTTTAAAAAAATAAGACAAATTCCTCATTCATCTCTTTTCTTGACTATTTAGGGAAATAATGGTGAAATTAAGCCTATCTTAGAGAGAAAGTAAGGCTTCTGCCTTTCTTAATTATAACCAGAACCTCTTTAGATGGAGCGATGGGAACGATCCTGCGGTTACTGTTATAATCATAAAAGATGCCCGAGGATAAGAAACAGGAATTCGCCGATTATTTGAAGAAGGTTAGGTCCCGGGCTGAAAAAAGCCGTGTTTATTCTAAACATCAGGATATCGGCTTAGCTGTATCTGAGATATTGAGTGATCCGAAACATAAGGCCCTCTATATGAAGATGGCCAAAGAGGATGGAGATATAATTCTCTCGATGGCTAAATCAGTCGCCGAGAACGATAAAGTCGAAAATAAGGGCGCGTATTTCATGGCGCTCTGGCATAAATACAGAGGAAATGCGGATAATAACGACAAAGGACGAACAAAGCGAAAAGCTCCGGAAACCGGTTCCTGATTTCGATTTTTCTAAACACGTAAAATCCGAGATCGTGGATGTCGTTCGCGAGATGCGTAAGGATATGAAACGGGCCGAAGGGGTCGGTCTTTCCGGCAACCAGGTCGGCCTCGATTGGCGTCTTTTTGTCGCGGAGGTTAGAGGCGATTTTTTCGCCGTCTTCAACCCGAAGATATTAAAGATGTCCAAGGAAACCGAAGAGCTTGATGAAGGATGCCTGAGCGTTCCAGGACTCTTCATTCCTATCTCAAGATCAATCTGGGTCTCTCTTGAAGGATACGATTGGAACGGAAAAAAGGTGAAAATAAAGGCTTCCGGCACCCTGGCTAGGGTCTTTCAGCACGAGACCGAGCACTTAAACGGAAAGCTGATAACCGACCACCTGAAATAAAGATTCCCAGAATCTGCTCCAAGACGTCATTCTGGCGTCTTGTTTTTTATCTTCCCCTGTGTGTAAACTAGCCGTAGTAAATTAAAATCTGGAAAAGGAGGGTTCTATATGAGGGATATTTTTGGTCCCGGCTCGAATGTCGGGGAAAGACATGTTGAAAGCTATGAAGACTTGGAGGAAAAGGTTTCAGCCTGTAGAAAGCTTGGTATGAAGATCGTATTAACATCTGGATCATGGGATATGCTCCATGTCGGACACTGCCGCTACTTCGAAAACGCGAAGATGGCGATTGGTGATCCGGATAAGACAGTCCTCGTGATAGGAGTCGATAGCGACGCAAAAGTCAGGAGAAAGAAAGGTCAGAACAGGCCGGTTGTTCCCCAAAAGGAAAGACTCGAGATGGTATGTCACACAAGGCATGCGGATTTAGTCGTACTGAAGGAGGATACCGATGAAAAATGGAAACTAATAAAGACCGTCCGACCGGATGTTCTTATAGCTTCCGAAAGGACTGACTACACGGAAGAAGAGAAAGCGGAGCTTTCCGTATATTGCGGAGAGGTAATGGTCTT
Organism: Candidatus Colwelliibacteriota bacterium; assembly: GCA_028710275.1. Lineage (GTDB taxonomy): Bacteria > Patescibacteriota > Minisyncoccia > UBA6257 > Colwellbacteraceae > STB-63. The sequence goes on from JAQTUL010000015.1 coordinate 22,832, forward strand.
AAAAAGCCAAGCTGAGACCTCTACGAGTGCTAAGATAAGGCTTTTAGTCGTCGGGATAACCCAAGAGTTCAAGGAATCATTCCTTGAGCTATCGACTAATATGAAAAATAATCTCGATCAGTTCAGCGAGATCATCGACAGGTTCGGTGGAGGTGGCCACAAATGACGATAACCGCAAGCTATATTCCGGTCATCCATCGAGGGTACGTCGATTTTCTGAAGGAAGCCTCAAAAAAAAGCTCAGAGCTCATCATCTTTGATGACGAGACTATGGGAATCTTCGATTTTTACAGAAAGGAGATTCGCGCCCTTCCGGCAAAGGATGTAGCAGACATCATAAGGTCTCTCGATATTTTCCCGTCCGTAAGGACAGGAGGACTGGAAGATCTTAAAGGATACGACGGAGAATTTATCATGCCGGACGACGAGATATCTCGCAGGATAGCAAATCTCATCGGCGCAGATGGTCGGGTCGAATTCTTCCCAGTCTTCCTTAGATGGAATAGTGATAAGGTCACGAAACCAGAAGAGGTTATCGCGGACGGAGAAGTTCTTTCATCCGGATTTATAGGCAAACTTGCCATGATGAAGGCCGAAGAGGTATCCAAACAAAGCTCTGATTGGTGGAGAAGAGTTGGTGCCGCGCTTATCATCAATGACGAAGTGAAGCTTTTCGCCTGTAATTCCCATGTACCTTCGGAGTATATGCCGTATACTTTCGGTGATCCAAGGATGTTCTTCAAGAAAGGGATCAATATCGAACTATCGACACCGATACACGCGGAAGCAGCTATAATAGCTCGAGCCGCCAAATATGGTATCAAACTCGATGGAGCCGACCTCTATGTGACCACATTCCCATGTCCGCCGTGCGCGAAGCTAATCGCATATTCGGGCATAAGGACCGTTTATTTTAAGGAAGGGTATTCCATGTTGGATGCTTATTCCATTCTGAAAAGCCAAAGAGTTATGGTTTATCGGATTAAATGAAAAAACCCCGCTATTATAGCGGGGTTTCTTTTTTCTTTCCGCCTATACGGAACCTGACAGGTTCATACCCATCATCTTCCGTAGAGTGCGGCTCTATCACATGGAAATGGAGATGAGAAACAGTCGCTCCGGTCATAGACATACCTCCGAAGCGCATCGCGAGCGCTCCTCCTTCCACGCCATAGACCGAAGTGATTCGTCTCATTATCTGGAATATCTCCTCCCCGGCTCCCTCTGGCATATCTGAGATATTCTCGATATGCGTCTTCAGGATGCCTAGAAAATGTTTTTTCGCGGTCTTATATGGCCACTGGTTCTCAGTAAGGATCCAGTGCTCCGTTTCCATAAGAAACGGCTTACTGTGTTCCTTTCGGAGATTTTCCATACAGAAAGGACATTCCTTCCTTTCGATTATCCTCTGCATCGCCTCTCGTTGTTCATCCACTCTGGCATTACCGATAAAAACGAACTTCTTTCGGCGATATATCCGATAATTAGAGGTTGCGGAATCTTCTGGTCCAGCAGGAACTAATTCTTCTGAGACCATGTCCCAGTCGGCCCTATTCCAATCCGGGAAGAACGCATCTCCGTTCGGTGAGATATCTACCTCAGTGAGCCTCAATTCATCAGCAATGCCTATGAACGAAGCATATATTTCCGCGCCCCCGCCGATGAAAACCTCGTCGTTTTCTGAGATGGCAATAGCCTCTTCTGGTGAACCGACAGTAGTCACACCAAACTGAAACTCCTGATCTTCAGGATGTCTCGTTATGACAATGTTCTTTCTCTTCGGTAAGGCTCTCCCATTCCTTATATAGATGGATTTAAACGTCTTTCCTCCCATTATCACCGTACCGCCCTTTGTCATTCTAAAGAATCGCGCAAGATCGGTCCGAAGATTCCACGGCATATCGCCGTTTCTCCCTATAACTCCGTTTTCCGCTATTGCTGCGACAATTATGATTTTTTTTCCTACACCGGCGTCCATATTACCCTCCTTGATAATTGAGGACTATAATCCTCAATTTTGAAGTGTTCTGGTCGGAAGTCGAAGATATTCTTCACATCCGGATCCATTATAATGGTCGGTAGCGGTTGCGGTTCGGTGACGAGTAGATCTTCGACGTCTTTCATCTGCTTCACATAGATATGGGTATCTGAGGTCGTATACACGAGTTCTCTCGGTATATAGCCCGTTACCTGGGCAATCATCATTAGAAGTGCTCCGTATTGGATAAGGTTTGCTACAAGGCCGACGGGAGCATCACAGCTTCTTTGGATATGATGCAAATCCATTTCCCCTGTCGCCGTGTTTATAAGGATATGAAACCATCCATGACACGGCACAACTACAACCTTCTGGATTTTTCCTTTTCCCCGATAGATATACTGGGGTATCCATGGGCTTACAAAGTGTGTGCGAAGATGAGGCAGCTCCTTTATCTGCTCTATGACGTTGGTTATCTGATCAAACGATCCTCCGTCGGACATTGGAAAATTTCTCCATGCCGGACCATAGGAACCGGGACCAAGATCGCCTTCGATCAATCCTCTTTTCTCACACTTCTCCTTCGAAACCCACCTTTTCCACCAGGAACATCCATACTTCCTTAGTCCTTCTTGTGTGTGTTCTCCAGCAAGAAAAGCGCAGAGCTCTCCTAGTGCCTGTTCAAAAATAGATTTCCTTCCTGGTTCAGCTGATGCGATATCTCTTTCGGTTATCAGAGGAAATCCCTCAGATAACCTGAAACGCATCATATGCCCTGTAATTCTTAGAGCCTCTGCTTCCATCTGCGTATCCACTTGTTCGCCGTTTGCGATTATGCACTTGAGAAGGTCTCTATATTGAAGACTCGGAACCCTCTCTTTGATAGGTCGATATTCCATTAATATCACTCCTTTTCCTATTAGATTTTTAGGGAACTTGGTGCCACTTTGACACACTCTATAAGATGTGTCAAAGCACCCGATATCTGCCCTTTAAACATTTACTGTAACCGCTCCGATAGGCTATCCTTTTGATATATGAAGTTCGTCTTCTTCGGAACCCCTCGTTTCGCGGCAGCTGTCCTTGGACGGCTTATAGAGAAAGGGTCAGCGCCCATTGCTCTCGTCACTAACCCGGATATGCCGGTAGGCCGCAAAAAAATCATCACACCCCCAGAGACCAAGACTCTTATACTCAAAACCAAATCAGGTATTCCCATTCTTCAGCCTAAGAAGATTGATGCGGAATTTTTGGAAAGATTAAATAAATTGGAAGCAGATATCTTCGTTGTCGCGGCATATGGAAAGATGCTGCCGCAGAAATTACTCGATATACCAAGATATGGAGTAATAAACATCCACCCGTCGATTCTCCCTAAATACAGAGGAGCCTCCCCTGTTCAATCCGCTATTTTGGACGGAGAAAATGAGACCGGCGTCACCCTTTTTAAGATAGATGAGGCTATGGATCATGGCCCTTTGTATTGCGATAAAAAGGTGGAGATAAAACCGGAAGATAATACCCCTTCCATGTTCGAGAAGCTTGCCGTCGCGGGAGCCGACCTCTTGATAGATAGGTTATTCCCAAACATCGATATATTATCCCCTGTCCCCCAAACAGAATCCGCCGCCACTTATACGAGAAAGTTTGCGACTTCGGATGGATTCATAGAATATTCCGATCTTAAAAAAGCTGAAACTGAGGGAGGAAGCCTCGCGAATATGATTGATAGAAAGATACGTGCCTTTTATCCCGAACCCGGCTGCTGGACGATGGAAGGACCAGTAAGGATAAAGCTGCTTGATTCCGTCATCGAGGATGGAAAGCTTCGTCTAAAAATTATTCAGAAAGAAGGAAAAAAACCTGTCATATTGTAAGATTATTCCCATGCTCCCATTTCAAGCCGCGTTGCTCGGCCTAATCCAAGGCGCCACCGAGTTTCTACCTATATCCAGTTCCGGTCATCTGGTGATATTCCAAAAACTTCTCAACATCCAGGGTGACACTCTCTCTTTCGATGTTTTCGTGCATCTAGGAACTCTTATCGCCGTTATTCTGATATTCAAAGACGATATCTTCACCATATTTAAAAAGCCTTTTGGTAAGCTTCCGATATTGCTCGTTATCGGAACAATACCGGCCATCATCATCGGTTTTTTCTTCAGCGACACGATAGAACGCCTTTTCTCCTCCGGATCGACCCTCGGTTTCGAATTTTTCCTGACTGGCATCATTCTGTTGTATGCGGAGTCTCTCTCCCGCCGGACGCAGCAATCAGCTTCCCTTCCAAAAAATCTTTCGACGATGACCTCTGTGGACGCCATAACTATCGGCATGGCTCAAGCCGTTGCTATTCTTCCGGCCGTTTCCCGCTCTGGCCTCACCCTTGCCGGCGCTCTCTCAAGAAAACTAGACAGGGAATTTGCCCTCAAATATTCCTTTCTTTTATCTATCCCCGCTATATTGGGATCCGCTCTGCTAGACGGAGTAAAGATATTTAAAGGCGCTCCTTGTGCATCAGTCTCATCCGTCATTATAGGCATGACAGCCGCCGCTATTTCTGGATATTTTGCTATCCGATTCATGTTGAAAATATTCACAAAGAAAAGCCTTACGCCCTTCGCTATCTATGTTTTTGTGATAGGAGGGCTCGTTATCATTGATCAATTCGTCACACACATATTCTTCTGAATTAGATAGATACTCCGGCTAAAATTGGAATACTTTGCCTAAGACTAAGCCTAGGAATAAAGCTAAGACTAACGTTAAAACTAAGACCAAGACCAAGAATAAAACTAAGAACAAATTTTAAAAAATCCCGCTCCAAAAAAAAGAACACAATCAAG
>JAQTUL010000016.1:0-17152 GCA_028710275.1 Candidatus Colwelliibacteriota bacterium
TATGTTCATCTATGTAATGGTGAACGGTCTTCCGGGCAAGATAGCCACGGAAGCTGCCAAGGCGATTGCAAAGGATGAGAGGATGGAGCTTGTAAAATACAGCCTGACCGGTGAAGGAATAATGGAAGACAAGATATACGTGGAAGGTGTCGAGATAACGCTGATCAAGCCGTCAGAAAGAGAAAAATACAGATTTATCTTTGAGGATGCATTTCAAGAAATGGCGGAATGGAAGCCATTTGCCATCGTTGATCTCACAGTCCCATCGGCCGTGAACGATAACGTTAAGTTATATGCTTCCCATGGATTCAATTTCGTCGTAGGAACGACGGGAGGAGACCAGGAGGAAATGGAGTTGGATATCAGGAGATCATCCTCGATAGCTGTCATCGCTCCCAATATGTCTATCCCGATCGTCATAATTCAGGCGATGTGGAAATATGCGGCGAAAAAATTTCCCGGGTCTCTGTGTGAATTTTCGTTCGAAGGATGGGAGAGTCACCAGAAGGGAAAGAAGGATAGGAGCGGAACAATGAGGTCTTTCTTGCCGTTATTCAGACAATTAGGAATCGATGCCGGACCGGAAAATATAGATATCATCCGAGAACCGGAAGATCAAGTTGCCGCGGGAGTTCCGGAGGAGTTCTTAGGAGCCCATGGCTGGCATGATTACGATCTTTCCTCGGGAGCCAATCAGATGAACATCTATTTCGGCCATAATATCAATGGAAGAGCCACTTATACCCGAGGTATGATAGAAGCGATACTCTTTATATATAGAAAGTCGCTTGAGAGTACCGAAAAAGGAAGGGTTTATACGATGATAGACGTCATATCAAAATGACTTATGCCCCCGCAAGACAAGTGGGGGCTTTTTATGGCTTAAGGGCTTATTTTGACTTCAGATGCCGGAAAGACCTGCCCTTCAGGCAGATTCTTAAAAAGGAGGGAAAATAATGGATAAATGCTGTCATTGTGAGAAGGATATCCCGATTGAAGATAGGGGACTCACTGCGGAGTGAAAGCGAAGTCGGCGAGGGGAGCGATATAGAAACCGGAACGCGGACCGATATGGTCCGCGTTTTTTATTATTTTTCCTCTTTCTTTTTGATTGCGGGGTTAGACCAGCTGGCATATTTACAATCGGGGTAACGACTGCAGCCGAAGAAGAATCTTCCTTTCTTCGTTCTCTTCTTTACGATAATCCCTTCCTTGCATTCAGGGCATTTCATCTGTTCTCCTGATTCTTCCTTGACGGCCGATTCGGAGAGAATCTTTTTGGTATTCTTACATTCGGGATATCCGGAGCAGGCCATAAAGCGACCAAACCTGCCGGTCTTTATAACCATTGGTTTTCCACACTTCTCACATATCTCATCGGTCGGTTCAGCGACTTTTTTCTTTTCCGCGACGGATTCGTATTTTTTCTCCAGATTCTCGGCGAACGGGACATAGAAATCGCCTACGATCTTATGCCAATCGGCTTTTCCTTCTGCCACTTCGTCAAGCTTATCTTCCATATTTGCCGTGAATTGAATATCTACTATTTCAGGGAAATGTTCTACGAGGATGCTGTCGACCGTGTTTCCGATATCAGTGAGGGTAAACCTTCGTGATTCATCTTTTGCAACGTAACCTCTATTTTGAATGACGGATATAATCGGGGCATACGTAGAAGGTCTGCCTATACCGAATTCCTCGAGCGCTTTTATAAGGCTTGCTTCATTGTATCTTGGGGGTGGTTCGGTCTCATGGTGTCCATATGAGGCCTGAATAAGGTTTACCTTCGATCCTTCAGGAAGAAGGGGAAGGATTTTCTCTTCCAGTTTAGCTGGCCATATTTTCAAAAAGCCATCGAATTTTATGAAGCTTCCGGTTGAGGAGAGGCGATATTCGCTAGATTCAGTCTTTGCCGAGATAATGGCTCTTGATGAACCGACGACGGCTGCCGGCATCTGTGAGGCAATAAACCTTCTCCAGATGAGGTCGTAGAGTTTCTTTTCCTTTTCGTCTCCATCGAGCGATACGGGCTCAAGGTTTGGGTTAGTCGGCCGGACGGCCTCGTGAGCTTCCTGGGCGGACTTGGACTTTGTCTTCCAAGACCTTGGTGCTTCGGCGGAGTATATTTCTCCAAAGTTTTTTGTTAGCCAGTCCTTGGCTATAGCGGTCGATTCGGATGAAAGATTCAATGAGTCCGTACGCATATAGGTTATGCGACCTCTTTCGTAAAGTGACTGGGCGATCATCATCGTCTGCTTAGAGGAGAAGCGGAGCTTTTTAGAGGCTTCCTGCTGAAGAGTGCTCGTCGTGAACGGAGGAAGAGGATTTTTGCGGATATCCCTCGGTTCCACGGAGACGACTGAGATGGAGGATATCTTAATATCTTCGACGGCTGTCTCGGCGATTTTTTCATCTTTGATACCCGGCTTATCGATGGGTTTCCCGTTGATATGCGTAAGAAAGGCGGTGAACGACTCATTGGAGCCGGAAGCAAGTTCGGCTTCGATAGTAAAATAGGTTTCTGCGATGAACTTGTTTATTTCAGCTTCGCGTTCGGCGACAAGACGGACAGCAGCCGATTGAACGCGTCCGGCCGAAAGCCTGCTCATAACCTTTTTCCAGAGAAAAGGAGAAAGTTTATATCCGACAAGCCGGTCTAGTACGCGGCGCGCCTGTTGGGCGTCGACAAGAGAAACGTCCAATTCGCGGGGATGCTTAAGAGCTTCCTCTATGGCGTTCTTTGTTATTTCATGGAAAGCGATGCGCTCCGTCTTCGGGGCATCCGGGCCCTCGAGATCAAGTGCTTTCATAAGATGCCAGGCAATAGCCTCTCCTTCGCGGTCCTCGTCTGTTGCGAGTATTACGGCTGCAGCCTTTGCAGCTTCCTTCTTAAGGTCACTAACCCTTTTTTTCGTCTTAGTCGGGATGACATATTGCGGTTCATATCCGTGCTCGACATCGATACCAATCTTGCTCTTGGGAAGATCTCTTATATGTCCATAAGACGACTCGACCTTAAAACGGCTTCCAAGGAAGCCTGAGATGGTCTTTGCTTTTGTCGGAGATTCGACTATGACGAGCGTCCGATCTGTTTTTTTAGCGGAGCCAGTTTTCATGTGAGGATATTTTCTTATTACGGCAGAACATGGAAATAAAGTCAAAGACCGGGGTGAACCGAATAGCCTTCGTTTGATCCGATTACAAGTCCCTCTAGTGAAAGCTCGGTAATCACCGCCGATATGCTGCGAGGTTCCAGTTTAGTCAGGAAAACAAGCTTGTCAACCGTCATTGGTTCAACTGATAGTGAGAGAGTCTTCATGATAATGGATGCTTCGTTGGACATTCCAGGGACGGAGAGTTGTCTATTTACTTCTTTGATTCGGAGATCCTCAAATATATCTTCTATGGAAGACACCAAGCGGGCTCCGTCGCGTATAAGAGCATGGGAACCTCTATAATTAGAGTGGGAGACCGGACCGGGAAATACGAGAACCTCGCGACCGAATTCAGCTGCGTGGCCGGCGGTAGATATGGACCCAGACCTCTCAGGAGCCTCAATCACTATAACTGCCGATGAAAGACCAGCGACTATCCTGTTTCTTTCCAAAAAATGATGTTTAAGCGGCGGGACACCTTCTGGATATTCAGAGATGACAGATCCTCCTTCGAGGATGATTTTTCTCGATAAGCCTTCATTCCTTGATGGATATATCCTGTCGAGACCTCCGCCGAGAACAGCGACTGTCCTTCCGCCAGCTTCGAGACATCCTTCGTGGGCTGCCGTATCTATTCCATCCGCGAGTCCGCTTATGATTGGTATTCCTATTTTACCGATCCGATTTGCAATGCTTTTCGCAAGAGCCATCCCTTGAGGAGTCGGACGTCTTGTTCCAACCATCGCTATGCCGATGAAGTCTTTTTCAAGAACACGTCCTTTAGTGAATAGTTTTTTCGGAGGAGGCGATATCTCGAGAAGGCAACTAGGAAGATCGGTCATTATGTTATTATAATGTAATAGCATCTGATAAATGACCGATTTCCAAAGAAAACTTCTGATAAGGCTTGGCATCACGGCGGCCATCATGGCTGTGGTGTTCGGATTCATCATCTATGTCATGGGGGATATGACCTCGGTCGCAACCTCAATAAAGGAGATTCGTTCGGCCTTCAATATAAAATCTCAAGCAATAGGAAACTTGGCCGGCTTACAAAAGGACGCGGAAGAGGCCAGAGTCGGCAGCAGCATCCTTCAAAATACATTGCCAAACAGAGAATCTCTCTTTGTCTTCACTGACGAGATTAATAGGTTAGCAAGAGCCAGAAATCTGGTTCCAGTCGTCAATTTCACAGAGGAGGTCCAGGGAACGGAGACTGCGCCGGGAAAGATCGGCTTTTCGGCTAATATAGCCGGCGACTACGAGCAGCTTATAGATTTCATGAAGGCGCTTGAGTCGAGCCGGTATTTCACTAGTATTGAGTCGTTCGAAATGATATCTCAAGGATCAAACACTACTGGTTATCAGGCGGTGATAGTCGGTGAGGTCTTCTTTAAGAGCAGTAAGATATAAATATGAAGATCAAGAAAGAGAACGTTTCCATAATCGTGAGCATAATTCTTCTCATCACTGTCCTTGTCGGGACGATATCTTTGATGGGTTCAGTCGCAAACACAGTCGTTGATGCGCTCAATCCGACCACCGGATCCGATTCCCAGCAGATCAAGTTCAACTTGGAAGGGTATAAAGCCCTCAATCTTAGTCGGTGATTGGGTTTGATTTTCGCCATCCGATAAATTAGAATATTCCTCGTTAGACACTTCGAGTCGTTTAAGTGATATATAAGTGAATATGGGCGCATAGTTCAGTGGTAGAACGCTGTCCTGATAAGACAGAGGTCCTAGGTTCGATCCCTAGTGCGCCCACTGCCTGTTTTCTCTAAAATTTGCCGTAAAGGCGATGTTTTGGTAAATAAAACAAATGTTCCTTCGTAGGCGAAACACCGTTGAAAAATTATGAGGGGGTCGTTATAATGGTCGAGTCGATTTAGGGCGGTTAGCTCAGTTGGTTAGAGCGTCACATTGACATTGTGAAGGTCACAGGTTCGAATCCTGTATCGCCCACATATTCAAAGGCTCCTTCAGGGGAGCTTTTGAGTTTTTATGGAAGTCGAGAAGACGAAAAGTCGGTTTCTGCTATCATATAAAATACATGGAAGAGATGAAGGTTACATATGAGTCTCCGGACTTTCTTATAGTCGATAAGCCTGCAGGCATGATAGTTCACAGGGTAAAGGGAGCCACCGGGGACAGAGAGGGGGCCCGTTATCTGACAGATGCGCTTATCTTGCAGTACCCAGAACTTTCAAAGGTGGGAGATGATCCTGAATGGCGCCCGGGGATAGTGCATAGACTGGATAAGGATACTTCCGGCGTGATGGTTATACCTAGAACTCAAGAATATTTCGAATACTTAAAGAAGCTTTTTCAGGAAAAGAAGGTCCATAAGACCTATAAGGCCCTAGTATATGGCGTGATTAAGGATGACTTCGGTACGATAAACAGGCCGATAGGTCTTAAAGGCGGCACGACTAAAAGAACAGTCCATGGAGGAAAGATGATAAAGGAAGCGGTAACCGATTATCGGGTATTAGAGAGATATGACGACTTCACTTTAGTCGAGGTGATGCCTCAGACCGGACGGACCCACCAGATAAGGGTTCATTTGGCCTTTTTGGGTTATCCGATAGTAGGGGATACCCTATATGGTGGAAAGAAGCAGAAAAAGTCCCTTTTGGCGGCTGGAAGGCAGTTTTTACACGCTTATTCCATAGAATTTGATCCTACTCCTGGCCATAGAGCAACATTTGTTTCGGAACTACCTGAAGATTTAAGCGGGATATTAGCTAAATTAGCATAGATTCCGGCTTCTGCCGGGATGCTTATTCGCAGCTAATCTCCGTTTCGGGTAAGTGCCGCAATTTGACAGAAGTGCTCAATTCCATTTAAACTTCCTCCCGTGATAGACCAGGAAACAGTCAAAAATATAAGGACCGGCGCTAAGGTTAAGGTCTATGAGCGCATTAAAGAAGGCGACAAGGAGCGCATAGGCGCTTTTGAGGGTGTCGTTATCGCTAAGAAGCATGGCTCTGAAAAGGGCGGTACTTTCACCGTTCGCGGCAGATTGGGCGAGTATGGGCTCGAAAAGACCTACCCTGTCCATTCTCCGCTTATTTCTAAGGTAGACATCATCGGAACTCCTAAGAAGGTTTCGAGGTCAAAGATTTACTATGTAAGAGATCTTTCCCCAAAGAGGATTCGCGAAAAGATCGGACAGAGCATATAAGAGAAACCCCGCTAAAGCGGGGTTTTGTTTTATACATGAATAGGGGTTCTGTTTTTATCCGGGGTGTACTGGCCAATATGTAGGAGACTGGCATGAAATTTAATTTGCGGATTTTCATGGGATTTAATATAATCCCCCTTGTCGGCTTTATGCGCGGGTGGCGAAATTGGCAGACGCGCTACCTTGAGGTGGTAGTGCCAGCAATGGCTTGGAGGTTCGAGTCCTCTCCCGCGCACATAAATATAAATGCATGAAGGTCTCCTGGGACCAAAGGAAATAAGCCCGTATAAAAAGGGCTTTTATTTTTTTGAAGTTAATTTTTATAGTTTTATCCTGTATAATTAATCCAAATGGAAGAAAGGATAAAAAGATTCCTTAAGAGCTGTATGGACGCGATACTTGCTTATGAAGCCAAGACTATGTCGCGCAGGGATGCTGCAATCACCGTCGTCGATGCTGGCATGAGAGAGGGTTTATGGGATGACGGGACTGAGGATACGGTTGCAATAATCACGATGGCGATGGAGCTGACCTCTCCTGATGATGTATATAGCGGGGACCCTGTCGCAGATTGGGCAAGGATGAAAAGGAGACTGCAATCTTTGTCTTGATTGAAGACCCAAAACAAGAAAACTAAACCCCCGCTTTCGCGGGGGTTTCTTATACATATCCGATATATTTACTAGAGGACCTCTACTCTGGCCTTCCTCAACCCGAACTTCAGAGCTTCTTCTCTTGTTTGGAACCAAATATCCAACTTTCCGTCGTTCTTCGGGTGCATACGGTCATCAACTGTGAAAACCCTATTTCCGAAGAGATCGGGAATGCGGACCTTAGCTCCCAGTGGCAACCAGTTAGCGGCGACTATCCCAGGCCTAACGGTATTACCCGAGGCCGTTATAAACGGGGTGTCGTCAGTCTGGCCAACCGTGGAGGAATAGCCAGTAATAACCACTGCCACAGACCTTTTGGAAGAGAACTCATTACGGGCAAGAAGCGAGTCGTCCCCAGGAACGAGATACGGGTAGTCTTTGACTACCGGCGCGGTCGCTATTTCCTGTCCGTCGGTAAGCGGAGCAGAGAAAAACATAGCAGAGGCCGCCATAACTGTTCCCAAAATGAATGACTTACTCATTTGGCGTAATAAAAAACTCCCTCGCGGGAATCATTCATTACTAGGACAGTATAGGCCTTTAACTACTAAAAGTCAACTCTAAAAGGGGCAAAAACAGGGTAAAAACCGCATAAATAAAGGGTTTTTTGGCTATTTAGCTATATCCTCAAATAGGTCTTTTTTGGGGTTAAATCCGGATATATGACTGGAAGCCGAAGGCGGTCTCCAGTGTTATACTTCTACCCGGAATGATAGAAAATTCGACCTGGGGAGTAATACTCGACAGGATAAATGACAATGGATTAGATACGGAATATTCGATATTCACTTGGGACCTTGGAAAAGTGAAGGCGAAGGCGACCAGTGTCAGAAAGATAACATCTAAACTTGCTGGGCATCTCGAACCAGGAACCCTTGCGAGACTGCGATTGGTACAAAAGGCGATAGACGGCAATTATAAGATAGCCGAATCATTGATAGACGAGAGGACAAAAGATCCGAGAGCTATGAGCGCCCTTCTGTTCGTTGATAGGATGACACCTATCCTTCAGACAGATATTCACCTCTTCGCCTTCCTTAAGGCTTTGGTTTCAGGAGAGGAGGAAGGATCAGAAGCTTCTCATTATCGGAAAGTCCTTTCGATACTCGGTTTTGACCCGGAACATGCAATCTGTTCCATATGCGGTGAGGATAAAATTGCCTATTTCATCCCGCAAGATATAATGTTTTTATGTCATCAGTGCCTCCGAAAGACGAGAAAAGGCCCCGATCAAAGAGGGGTTTCATTCTAGCAATAATAGCCGGAGCGGCCGTTGTTCTCTCCGGGCTTTCTTTTATCCTTTTGCAGGGAAATCCTAAAGGAGCAAGTATAGACCTTATGATTCCCAGTGAGGCCCAGTTAGGTGATCCATTTGAAGCTAAGATATCGTTCAGGAACGAATCTCAATCGGAGATGAAGGATGTGACGATATCCATGGCCCTTCCTAGAGGGGTCTCATTTGCCGAAGGTGACGGAGAGGCTAGGACGATAAGAAGCGTGGGGATGGTCGCCAAAGACGAGATAGTGGAGGAAACATTTAAACTTGTTGTTTCCGAGGGGGCTGATGAGGAAAAGGATTTCAAAGCGGAGGCCGATTATATCCCCGGAGGGGTCAGTCGGCACATATCTATAACCAAGGAAGCTAAGGTGAGGATAAAGAAACCTGTCGAAGTGAGCATAGATATGCCTGATAAGGCGGTGAGCGGAGAGGAGTTTGATTGGTCTATAGCTCTTAAGAATAATTATAAGGAAGATATGAAAGTGAAGGTATCAGCCGAACCTTCAAAAGATCTAACTACCGATTTTAAAGTTTTTGAGGCATCCATTAGAGCAGGAGAGGAAATAAAGAAACAATTCAAAGGCAGCGCAATACTTACCGAAGGGGAGGTTTTTAATATAAAAGTTTCCATATCTGGCGATATAAAAGGACAAGGATATCTCTTTGACGAGAAGACTGGATCGTCCGTGATTGCGCTTTCGCCTCTTTCTTTGAAAGCTGAGCTGAAGGGAAAGGGAAGCGACTACGTCGTATCTCCCGGCGAAAGGCTTGATTATGCGGTAACGGTCAGAAATAATTCGGATATTCCCCTGCAAAGTATTCTTATAAGAGGTGTTTTAAAGGGTGTTATGTACGATATCGACTCTGTGAGCGCAAAGGGCACAGTCGATAAAGCAGCGAGACTTGTAACTTGGGATATGTCGTCCGACGAGGCCCTTAAGGAAATCGCGCCCGGAGAATCGAGATCTTTCGATCTTTCCGTCGCGCTTATATCAGACTATCCGATAAAGAGGCTTTCAGACCGCAATTTTTCGGTTGAACTGGCTGTCCGGGCTGAATCGCCAACCGTACCTTATTTCGTTAAATCCCTAAAGACTGTCAATATCGCTTCGGCGAAGAATAAGTTAGCTGGAAAACTCGCAGTAGAAGCCCGCGGATATTTTCGTGATGCCGTTTCTGGCATATTGAATGATGGAGAGCTGCCGCCGACCGTCGGCCAAGCTACGGAAGCTACGGTGCACTGGACGATAGCTAGTCCCGCAACCGATATGGAAAGCGTGGAGATCAGGGCTGAGATACCGCCGGGCGTGGAACTGACGGGGGATAAAAAATCGGACGTCGGTGAACTCTCTATAGATAAAGATAAGGGAGAGGTTATTTGGAGGGTTCCAAAGGTGCTGGCGACGACAGGGATATTAAGCAAGCCGATAGAGGCCATATTTCAAGTAAAATTCACGCCGATGTCTTCTGCTACGGGAGGATATATGGCTATATTGGGTGATACGATGGCATATGCGACGGATGGATTCACTGGGAAGAAGGTTGAATCCGGAAGCGGACCGCTTACGACCGAATTCACGGACGATAAGACTATAAGGCCGAATGAGGGGATAGTGAGATAAACATCAAATATAAAATGACGGAAAATAACAGAACGGTAACCATGGAAAAGATAATCTCTCTTGCGAAGCAGAGGGGATTTATCTTTCCCGGAAGCGAGATATATGGAGGCCTTCAGAACGCCTGGGATTTCGGCCCGTTAGGAACGGAGCTTAAAAACAACATCAAAGCGGCCTGGTGGAAGAGATTTGTTTCCCGTCGTGGAGATATGGTGGGACTTGAGGCAGCTCTGCTCATGAATACGAAAGTCTGGGAGGCTTCCGGTCATGTCAGTAATTTTTCGGATCCACTCGTCGAGTGTGAAAAGTGTCATCACCGTTTCAGGGCTGATCATATAGTTGAAAAATATCTTAAAGACAATCCTGATACTATCCACGAAGCTGTTTCTGCTGACCTTGTAAAACTTTCTAGGGATATAGAATCTTTCCACATAAACTGTTCTGATTGTGGTGGAAAGCTGATGAGCCCGCAGCAGTTCAACCTTATGCTTAAGACTAGTCTGGGTGCGACTGCGGATAAGACGAGCGACGTTTATTTCCGTCCGGAAACGGCGCAGGGAATGTTCGTCAATTTCAAGAACATAATCGATTCGACGAGGAAAAAACTTCCTTTCGGTATTGCGCAGATTGGTAAGGCCTTCAGAAACGAAATAACTCCCGGTAATTATATTTTCCGTACCAGAGAGTTCGAGCAGATGGAAATAGAGTATTTCATTTCGCTTCCGAAAAAGGATGCTGATTGGGAGAGGGTATTCGAGGAATGGAGAAAGGAAATGCACGAATGGATGTCATATCTCGGCATAAAGCCTGACGAAGTTCATGAGTTAGATGTTCCGAAGGAGGACCTTGCTCATTACTCGAAGAAAACCATCGATTTCGAATACGATTTTCCCTTTGGAAGGAAAGAACTTTACGGCCTTGCCTACAGGACTGACTTTGACCTCAGAAATCACGGAGAAAAATCAGGGGCGAATCTGAAATACAAGGATAATGAGACTGGGGAGGAATATTATCCCCATGTCATCGAGCCGACGTTTGGTGTTGAGCGTTCCGTGCTGGCTGCCATGTGTTCTGCATATACTGAAGAGACTGTCGGAAATTCCGATGAAGAAGAGAGTGAGACGCGCATCGTAATGAAATTCCCGAGTTGGCTCGCTCCGGTAAAGGTTGCCGTGTTACCGTTATCAAAGAAGGATGAGCTTTCTTCTGTCGCCAGAAAGTTGGCCGATGACCTGCGGACCGAATTCACGACTGATTACGATGAGACGCAGAGCATCGGAAAGAGATACAGGAGACAGGATGAGATAGGTACGCCCTACTGTGTTACTGTCGATTTCGATAGCTTGAATGACAATGCCGTTACGGTCAGGGATCGCGATACTATGAAACAGGAGAGGATAGCGATAAGCGATCTTAAGAAATATCTTTCGGAGAAGCTCGCCGAATAGAGTTTTGTTTTAATTTCTGCAGATTGATAAAGAAGTAGTATTTTCCTATCTGTCATACCGGCTTCCGCCGGGGTGATGGAGAAAAGTAATCATTAACCAAGAGTCGTTTGACAAAGATTAAAATAAATTGTCTCTTTTTGACAATTTGACAAAAGTAAGTCTATATTCCGCCTATGTCACAGAACCCATATAAGAAAACGGTCTTTCAGAACGGGGTGCGCTATATCTACATTCCCCAACCCGAAGGGCTGGCAACGACTGTGTTAGTGCTTGTTTCAACGGGTTCAGAATACGAGACAAAGGATATAAACGGCATATCCCATTTTTTGGAACATCTTTGCTTTAAGGGAACGAAGAATCGTCCGACAAGCAATATGATAGCCGAGGAACTTGATAATCTCGGTGCGGAATATAATGCGTTCACCGGGAGTGAGGTGACTGGCTATTATGCTAAGGCTGCCAATAAGAATTTCGATAAGATACTGGATGTTGTATCTGATTTGTATCTCAATCCAATCGTCGAACAGAAAGAGATGGATAAAGAGAGGGGTGTTATCATCGAAGAGATAAACATGTATGAAGATCTCCCTATGGAAAAGGTCCGGGAGAATTTCGGAGCGCTTCTTTACGGGGATCAGCCTGCTGGCTGGTCGATAGCGGGAAGAAAGGATGTGATACAGAAGCTCGACAGAGACGATGTTCTTGCATATCGCAATAAACATTATGTGGCGGCTAAAACGACCGTCGTCGTTGCCGGGGGAATAAGTGATCCGGAAGAGCTAATAAGGCAAAAATTCTCGGTGATAGGGGATGGAGAAAAGATATTGAAGCCGGAGACCGAGGAGAAACAATCATCTCCGGCACTTAGCTTCCAGTCGAAACAGACTGATCAAGCCCATCTAGTATTGGGTGTCAGGGCCTTTGATCTTTTTGACCCCAGGCGTTATGCACTTTCTGTTATGAGCGATATCCTGGGAGGGGGAATGTCATCGAGACTTTTTAAGAAGGTTCGCGAGGAGATGGGTGCGGCCTACTACATAAGGAGCTCAGCTGACCTGGGATCTGATTGTGGCGCCCTTATCATTTCAACCGGAATAGATAAGGAACGTATGACTGAAATAGTTTCTGCAATACTTTCCGAAATGAGAAAACTCACCTCAGAGCTAGTTCCAGAAGCTGAACTTTCCAGATCGAAGGAGCATATATCCGGCAGGATGATACTTCAGCTGGAGACCTCAGATGAGTTGGCTGGCTATTATGGAAGCGAAGAGGCGATGACTGGAACAGTGAGAACTCCGGGTGAGATATTGGAAAATATCCGTAAAGTGACTGCTGCCGACATAATGGCGGTTGCAAAGGATATCATGAGGGATGACAGACTTAACCTTGCCGCCATCGGGCCCTTTAAGGACGGAGCTGAAGAAGAAATAAAAAATATCCTAAAGCTCGGGCTATAAGTTGATTCTAAGGTAGGCTGATTACGACCCCGCTATCGCCGGGGTCGTAATCGTATAGAGCTGATTGTCGGTCTGATAGATTGTTTTGAACTTATAAACATTTGCGCTAGAATTCAGACAATATGTCGAGGACGGAACTTGAAATAACGTGGGGCAGTCTTTGGAGGACGCTTGCAGTGGTCATTTTGTGCGTTATCCTCTTTTTTGCTAAGGACGCGATGATCGCCCTTCTTCTTGCCATTATAATATCCTCCGCTCTCGACGCTCCGGTGGCCTATCTTAATAGCCGCTTCAGGATACCTAGATTTCTCGCGACCACGGCGATATTCGCGATGGGCCTTCTTCTTCTCGCTCTTCTCATATACATCATATTGCCGGTTATTATACTTGAGATAACTTCTCTTGCTGGCATGCTTTCCGGAACGGGAATAGGATCGATATTCAGCGATGTCTCATCGGTAATAAAGATGGGTACTGACCAGTTCTCCTTAGTAAATATCGGACAGCTGGTCGAGACTCTTTTTAAGGGAACTTCTCCGGTTATAGCGACCATAGGAAACATACTTTCAGGGATGGTGTTCGCTTTCTCTGTACTTATCATATCCTTTTATCTGACGCTTACCCGGGATGGAGTAGGAAAGTTTCTTCGGGCGGTCCTTCCTGAGAGATACGAAGAGGGCGTATTAGCTATTTATTACACGTCTAAGAGAAAGATAGGGAGATGGCTCCAGGCTCAGATATTACTCTCTGTTGTTATAGGAGTGCTTGTTTCGACCGGTCTGTGGTTGTTAGGCGTAAAATACAGCCTAGTTATCGGCCTTCTGGCTGGAATGTTCGAGATAATGCCGATAGTCGGTCCTATATTTTCCGGAGCGGTCGGAACTCTGATAGCACTTTCTGATTCTTTTTCGCTTGGAATATACACGATGTTGCTTTTCGTTGTTATTCAACAGCTGGAGAATCACCTTCTCGTGCCGGTATTCATGAAGAAGGTTGTAGATATTCATCCGGTCGTAGCCCTTTTTAGCATCATGGCGGGGTCTCAGCTTCTCGGTATAGCTGGAATGGTTATATCCGTACCGGTAGCCGTAGTGGTCCAAGATGTAATAGAAGCCAGACTAGAAAAGAGAAAAATCCGCAAAGCACAGACAGAAACCAATGAAGAAATCATCAGCGCCTAGAAAGACGGTTCCAAAGTCTATTAAAAAAACAAAGAAGTTTTACATAACCACATCGATACCGTATGCAAATGCCGGACCACATATAGGTCATGCGCTTGAGTTTGTGCAGGCTGACGTTCTAGCGAGGAGGGCGAGACAGGAGGGTCAAGAGGTCTTCTTTCTCACTGGAACGGATGAACATGGAGATAAGATAAACCGTGTTGCTATGCAATCTGGGACAGCGGCTAAGGCCTTTGTTGATAAAACATCGGCTAAGTTTAAAGCTCTGAAAAAAGCGCTTGATTTGTCCTATGATGATTTTATAAGAACTACCGACAAGAAGAAGCATTGGCCGGGGGCTATTAAGCTTTTTTCCGAGCTGCAGAAAAAAGGGGATATATATAAGAGAGAATATGAAGGTTTATATTGCGTCGGCTGCGAGAAGTTTATAACGGAAAAAGATTTAGTGGACGGAGAATGTCCCCTGCATAAAAAGGCGCCCGAAAAGGTGATAGAAGAGAATTATTTTTTCCGTCTTTCCCGGTATGCCAAAAAGGTGCTTCAGGCCATCGAGTCCGGGAGATTGAAAGTTATGCCGGAGACCAGAAAAAACGAGGTGATATCTTTTATAAACGAGGGGTTAGAAGATGTCAGTTTCACGAGATCAAAGAAGGCTGTTTCCTGGGGTATTCCGGTTAAAGATACCGATCAGGTGATGTATGTTTGGTGTGACGCTCTTTCTAATTATATTTCAGCCATAGGATACGGCCGGGACGAGAAGAATTTAAAAAAGTGGTGGCCGGCGGATGTGCAACTTATAGGTAAGGATATCTTCAGATTCCATGCCATATATTGGCCAGCGATGCTTATGTCGGCCGGATTAGCCCTGCCTAAGAAACTGTATGTACATGGATTTTTAACCATTGATGGAGCAAAGATGTCCAAATCGATTGGCAATGTAGTTGATCCGATGGAAGCGGTTGAAAAGTACGGCTCTGACGCCTTAAGATATTATTTCATCCGGGAAATTCCTTCTGATGGAGACGGTGATTTTAGTCAGGATAAGTTAAACGTCAGATACAATGATGATCTTGCTAAAGGATTTGGTAATTTTGCCTCGAGGATATTGAATATGGTAGACGGTATGATATTTCCGGAAAAGATATCTCCAACGAAGCCTATAAGAGATGAGGTTAAGCGTGCCGAAGTGAGGGTTAAAAAGCATTTCGATGAATTTAGGCTTCATGATGCCGTCGCGGCGATATTTGATCTTATAAAGTTCGGCGATGCTTATATAAATGACAAGAAGCCATGGCAGGATAAAGACCAAAAAGTCATGGCGGACCTAGTATATATGCTTCGATCTGCGAATGAGCTTATGATTCCGGTTATGCCTGGTGCGACAAATAAGGTATTGGCGGCGATGAAAATCCGTAACGGAAAGATGAGGCCTAAAAAGATAGAGCCGTTGTTCCCGAGAATAGATAAATAGAAGGCGTGAATAATACGAATGGAGCTAGTGAACGGAAGTGATGAAGAGGCGAGAAGACTGATAAAAATATAAGAAAAGCGAAAGCCTGTCTGTGGATAAAACTATTCCCTTTTTCGACGGCCGTCGAAAAAGGGAATAGTTTAAGTTTAGGTGTTGTTATTGAGCAGGGCATAGTTTGGGTGAAAAATATGTCTTTTCTGTTATAATTTTTCCAATGAAAGGAGATATAATGGCCGCCATAAAGGCTGCCCCCCGAGTTCACGTTCTCGGATTCGCCGGTCAGGAAGGCCGCGCCGTTCTTGATTATCTTATAGATAAAGTGGAACATCTCTCAGCTCATGAAAACACATCAAGGGATGGTTTCATGTCTAGATTTCTTAGTTTTTCGGATGCTTATACCAGAGAAGAGGCCGAGGCAATGGCGGATAGATTCATCACCTCGGGAATAGATCTTCACTTTGATGATGAGTATCTTTCCGGAGTGAATGACGGAGATGTTGTCATAGCGCCTCAGGCATATAGGAGACATCCGGCTAACGCTTCTGTCATAGAGAAAGAGGAGATGGGGGATATATCGATATTTCAGGCAATAGAGGTGGCTTTTGATATCATGAAATGCCGATCAATTGGCGTTACCGGAACAGCTGGTAAATCAACGACGGTTACGCACATAAAGAATATACTCGCAGCATCCGGAGGGAGATTCTATTTTTCTGGTAACGACAGGGATAATGCATGGGACTTATTCGCGCTCGAGTCGATGGAAGAAAACGAGTTTGCTCTTTTTGAGATATCTCACAGGCATCTCATGAACCTATCCTCTGGTCCGGATATAGCCGTTATAACGAACATATATCCTCATCATCTTGATGATGCAGGTTCTTTTGATAACTACATAGAAATAAAGAAAAATCTGATAAGATATCAACCTGCTTCTGGGTCTGCAATAGTAAATTGGGGACTGCTTTCCACCGGATTAATATCCGATGATGATACTCCAGCTAGATTATATTCGTTTGGCGGTCCCGTCGGTGCATCAGACGCATATATTGATCAGGATATGATTAAGGCTGAGGCAGGAGGCGGAGAGGTAGATATCACGGAGGTCATCGATCTTCCTTTTTCTGGAGAACATAACATGATGAACGCTCTCGGAGCGGTTATGGCAGGACTTATCGCTGGGTTTTCTCCAGATATCATCCGGGCCGGACTGATGGCATGGAAACCGCTCAGATATCGCATGGAGGAGATATATTCATCTGACGGATTTAGCATAATAAACGATGGAAAATCGAGCGATCCACTAGCGACGATAGAGGCGGTCCGCTCGGTCCCTGACATAGATGTATTAGTAATGGGTGGTGTTCGTGAGGGAGCAAAGGAGGGTGAGTTCACTGCCCTTGCAGCGGAGATTGCCGATCGCGGCGTGCGCAATGTCATAGTTTACGGAAAATCGCGCGATATAGTCCTTGCTGATCTCATGAAGGTGCTTCAGGATACGGGAGTAAATGTAGTCCAATCTGAACATCACGATGAAGCTTTTATCGGGGCGTTCGAGATGGCATCCGGCGGGGCGATAGTATTTTCTCCTGCATGTCAGAGTTTTGATGAGTTTAAGGATTACAGGGAGAGGTCTGAGGCGTGGAACGCTGCGGCTAAGAAATTTATCGAGACCAACGGACAGATCGACTAATTTAATGAAT
>JAQTUL010000016.1:17252-27524 GCA_028710275.1 Candidatus Colwelliibacteriota bacterium
CATGGAGGCGGGTAGCCGTATTTTGGTTTAAGCCTACTCTTACCGACCGACTTGACCACATGGCCTTCAGATGGTTAACTTCGCCAGTACCCCCTATAGAAACGCGGATTGGGGGGACTTTTTGCGTAAATACCATGCCGTTCAAGATAGAATCTCCATTTAAGCCGGCAGGCGATCAGCCTAAGGCTATAAAGTCCCTTGTCGAAGGGCTTAATAAGGGTCTCCATAAGCAGACCTTATTAGGTGTGACTGGCTCCGGAAAGACATTTACGATCGCGAACGTAATAGAAAAGATAGATAAGCCAACACTTGTCATAGCTCATAACAAGACCTTGGCGGCCCAGCTTTGCAACGAATTTAGGGAGTTGTTTCCGGAGAATGCCGTGCATTACTTCGTCTCTTACTATGACTATTATCAGCCGGAAGCCTATCTTCCCTCGAGCGATACATACATAGGAAAGGAGGCGATGATAAACGAAGAGATAGATAAGCTTCGTCATGCGGCGACTACTAGCCTTCTTACGAGGAAGGACGTCATTATCGTTGCTTCCGTTTCCTGTATATATGGCCTTGGTGCTCCGGAAGCCTATGCTTCCCATATTATCCACCTTCAGAAAGGTAACCCTTTCAATAGGGAGGAGTTTATGAGAAAGCTCATCAAAATCCAGTACTCCAGGACGAACGCCGATCTTCGTCGGGGAACTTTCCGGGTCCGCGGGGATAACTGGGACATAATGCCTCCGAACGAGGAGATTATATATAACTTTAGAGCAGAAGGAGGAGTAATAGGAAATATCTCTGTTATTGACCCGGTAAAGGGATTTGAGGATGGGGTTACTCCGATTGTCTCCGAAATAATAATATCTCCGGCCAAACATTTCATAACGCTCGACAAGGAAAGAGCGATTGCCCTCGGAAATATAAAAGCTGAACTTCAGGATAGGCTTGCCGTCTTTGAGAAAGAGGGAAAGCTGCTCGAGGCAGAGAGATTAGAGAGAAGGACGAAGGCTGATATGGCGATGATGAGAGAGGTTGGCTATTGCAATGGTATAGAGAACTATTCGAGACATCTTTCTGGGAGAAGTTCCGGTGAAGCTCCGGCAACCCTTATCGACTATTTTCCGAAGGATTTTTTGACTGTCATAGACGAATCCCACGTCACTGTTTCACAGATACGAGGAATGTTTGAGGGAGATGCTTCGAGAAAGAGAAATCTCATCGAATACGGGTTTCGTCTTCCTTCCGCCGCTGATAATCGCCCGCTGAAATACGATGAATTTGAGGAGAGAGTTGGAGCTGTTATCTATACCTCCGCAACTCCGGGAGAATATGAGAAAAAGGAGAGCGACGCTATCATAGAGCAAATAATCCGCCCGACGGGCCTAATAGATCCTAAGGTAACAATATTGCCTGCTAAGGGACAGGTTGCGGATCTTATCCTGCGTGTCGCAGAGACAACGAAAAAGGGTGAGCGCGCGCTCGTGACGACTTTGACTAAAAAAATGGCGGAGGACCTATCTGAACATATGAAGGGCCTTGGCATGAAGGTTAATTATATCCACAGCGATGTGAAAACGATGGACCGAATAAAGATATTGACTGGTCTCAGAAAAGGAGAGTTCGATGTCTTAATAGGGGTAAACCTACTAAGGGAGGGATTAGACCTTCCAGAGGTGTCGCTCGTTGCCGTGCTTGATGCTGATAAAGAAGGATTTTTAAGAAGCGAGACATCGCTCATACAGACGATTGGCCGCGCAGCAAGGAATGTTAACGGGGAGGTTATCCTCTACGCAGACGAGATGACTGGTTCCGTAAGCCGGGCCGTCAGTGAGACCGAGAGGCGCAGGATAATACAGATTGCATACAACAAGAAACATGGAATAACTCCTGCGACGGTAGTTAGGGAGATAAGAGACATATTGCCCGAATCCGGAACGTTAGAGCTTGAGATGGCGCCCGTGGCCCGTTCCAAGTCAGACCTGGAAAGGCTTCTCAAGGCGAAGGAACACGATATGAAGAAAGCGGCCGACGACCTTGATTTTGAACTGGCGGCCGTACTAAGGGACGAAATAAGGACACTTGAGGAGAAGTTGGGAAAGAATATAGATAAGACGATAAAAGGAAAGGCGATGAAGAAGCGGATAAAGGTCAGCGATTAAATAAAGAACATGAACGATAAAATAATCATAAAAGGAGCAAGAGAACACAATCTTAAGAATGTGAACCTTGAGATACCCCGTAATAAGATGGTTGTTTTTACTGGTCTCTCTGGTTCTGGAAAATCTTCGCTTGCGTTCGATACGATATTCGCCGAAGGGCAGAGGAGGTACATAGAGTCTCTCTCAGCATATGCCCGCCAGTTCTTAGGCAAGCTTGATAAGCCTGATGTCGATGAAATAGAGGGATTATCTCCGGCGATATCCATAGACCAAAAAGCTCACTCATCTAACCCCCGTTCAACCGTCGCAACGATAACCGAGATATACGATTATCTCCGCGTTCTTTTCGCGCGCGCCGGACATCCCCATTGTCCTGTATGCGGACAAGAAATACGCAAGCTAAGCCTGTCTGAGATAGTCGATGCGATAATATCGGTCTCGGGAGAAAAGATATCGAAGAGTCTGGTTGTGCTCGCTCCTGTCGTTCGCGGAAGAAAAGGGGAGTATTATCAGCTTCTCTACGATTTTCTCTCTAACGGTTTTCATGAGGCGAGAGTGGATGGCGAATTTCGCTCTCTTAGAGATAAGGTCAGGATGGAAAGATATAAGGAACATTCCATAGAGATATTAATAGACAAAATACCTTCCAATATCGATCTTACAGACAAGGATAACCGTTTACGTCTATCGGAGGCAGTAGAATCCGCTCTTAAATACGGGAACGATACTGTCATGGTTCTTTCGGGAGATAAGGAGATGATATTCTCCTCAAAACTTTCTTGCGCGAGAGACAGCTTTTCCTTTCCTGAGATAGAGCCGCGCCTCTTTTCGTTTAATAGTCCCCACGGCGCCTGTGAAAAATGTCACGGGCTAGGAACGGAAGATCTTTGGTCAGAAAATATCTGTGATGCTTGTCTGGGAAAAAGACTCAAGCCGGAAGCCTTGAGTGTTCTTATCGACGGTAAGAATATAGCCGATGTTTCGGCCCTCTCTATAGCTGATGCCGGAGTGTTCTTCGATAAGATAGGCAAAGTGCTGGATAAGAAGGAAAAAGAGATAGCCGAGGTTCCTTTTAGGGAGATAAAGAGCCGATTGAAGTTTATGATGGATGTTGGTCTTGATTATTTAACCCTTGATAGAAGAGCGGGAACTCTTTCCGGAGGTGAGGCCCAGAGAATAAGGCTGGCATCCCAGATAGGCTCCAGACTTGTGGGAACGCTGTACATATTAGATGAGCCTACAATCGGGCTTCATCAGCGGGACAACGACAAGCTAATTAACACTCTGCATGAGCTTCGCGATATGGGGAATACGGTAATCATTGTCGAGCACGACGAAGATACTATCAGGTCCTCAGATCATCTTGTGGATTTTGGCCCGGCGGCCGGTATTCATGGAGGAAAGGTGGTGGCGGAAGGTCCGATACCGGAAATACTCACCGATAAAAAGAAGGACTCCCTGACATTGCGATATCTTCGTGGTGAAGAAAAAATAGCCGTTCCAACCGAGAGGCGCCCTATAACTAAGACGACTCCTTTTATAAAGATGAGGGGTATTACCGAGAATAATCTTCAGAACGTGGATGTCGATGTTCCAATAGGTCGGGTTACCTGCATTACGGGCGTTTCCGGATCAGGCAAAAGCACGCTCGTATATGATGTTTTATACAGGTCTCTTGCAAATAGACTGAATCATTCTGGACTCAAGGCTCCGGCGATAAAATCGATTGCGGGATTAGAATATATAAACCGAGTGATAAATGTCGACCAGTCTCCGATAGGAAGGACTCCTCGTTCAAATCCAGCGACATATATCGGAGCCTGGACCCATATCAGGGACCTTTTCGCATCGACCCCGGATGCCAGAGTTCGCGGATGGAAAGCCGGACGTTTCAGTTTTAACACTCCCGGCGGACGATGTGAGCATTGCGAAGGCCACGGATACATAGCGATAGAGATGCATTTTCTTCCGACCGTATTCGTCGAGTGCGATGTATGTCACGGAAAACGTTTTGACAGAGAGACTCTGGAGGTGGAATACAAGGGTAAGAATATCCACGACATTCTCGAAATGACAGTTGAAGAAGGAGTGAAATTTTTTGACGATATTCCCTGGCTTTACGATAAGCTTAAGATACTGGATGAGGTAGGGTTAGGCTATCTTGAGCTTGGGCAATCGGCGACGACACTTTCAGGAGGAGAAGCTCAGCGTGTTAAACTTGGGGCCGAACTCTGTAAGAGAGATACTCATAAGACCATATATCTCTTAGATGAGCCGACAACGGGACTGCACTTTGAAGATATAAAAAGATTATTGGAAGTGATTGAAAAGCTGGCTAAGCGAGGCAACACTATCGTTATCATCGAACATAATCTCGATGTCATAAAGACGGCTGATTGGGTGATAGACCTTGGTCCAGAAGGAGGAGTAAAAGGCGGGACGGTCGTCGCCACTGGCACTCCAGAGGAGGTAGTAAAGAAAGCAGGAAGCTATACAGCAAAATATCTCAAAAAAGTTCTCTAGGGACGATGAAGCGGACTTTTGATATTCGAGGTTCGCTTTGTCATTTAGTCTTTCTGAGACTATTCTTAATGATATGGCGTTCGGAATAAAGCGTGTCATGAAAGAAAAGAAGAGGAAAAAAATAGGTCTCGCTTTGGGCGGGGGCGCTTCCAAGGGATTGGCTCACATCGGAGTGATACGGGCGCTTGAAGAATATGGAATACCGATTGATTTCGTCTCGGGTACGTCGATGGGCGCTCTTGTCGGAGGCTGGTATGCGATGAACGGAAATATCGAATCGGTGGAGAAGGTGATAACCGATCTCAAAAAGAAGGATAATATCCTTCTTACGGAAATAGTTAGAAAAAACGGTAAACCCTTACTAAAGGACAGATCGATATTAAACATCATCGACCGCCAGTTCGGTGATTTCAAGATAGAGGATTGCAAGATACCTTTTGCGGCCGTGGCGACCGACGTTAAGACCGGAGCGGAGGTTATAATCAAAGATGGGTCTATAGCTAAAGCAATAAAAGCTTCAGCCGCCATTCCGGTGGTGTTCGATCCTGTTGATATTGACGGGAGACTTCTTGTCGATGGGGGACTTATCAATCCGGTTCCGGCAGATGTTGTCCGCAATATGGGGGCCGACATAGTGATAGCCGTTGATGTGTCGACTCATTGGTTTGATATGTCGGCTTTTCCGGCTGGATCGCTCAATTGGCGGAATATATATTCGGTGTTTAACGCACTTCTGGCAGTGATGGGTTATCAAATATCTAAAGAGATTCTCAAGAAGGCGGATGTCGTCATAAAACCTCCAGTCCTCGGTTTCGACCTTTTCGATTTTAAAAGCTCTCCATCGATAATACGCACCGGCTATAAGGAGACACGAATTGCGATGGATCAAATATGTTCGCTTTCCGGCTGTAACGAGCCTAAGCGATCAAACATGGAGAGATTCTGGGATTTTCTATTAGATCTCAACTAGCATACTCTTTTGGCTTGCGCTGACGGTCTGATGGCGTGTATACCTTTCAATACTATGGGACAGGAACTCTATAAAGACCTTCCCGACACTCCCGGCGTCTATCTGATGAAGGATAGCGGCGGTCGGATAATATATGTCGGCAAAGCGGCGAATCTAAAGCGCCGTGTTTCCAGTTATTTTACGAGACCTCACGACTCGCGCATAGCGAAGCTTGTTTCAGAGATAGTAAAGATAGACCATATAGAAAGAGAGACGGCTATCGAAGCTTTAATATTGGAGGCTGATCTTATTAAAAAATATCAGCCCATATACAACATCAAAGAGAAGGATGATAGGAGTTTTTTATACATAGAGATAACTAAAGATAAGTTTCCAAGGGTGCTTCTCGTGAGAGGCAAAAGCGCTGAGCAGGGAGAAAGATTTGGTCCTTTCACTTCGGCTTCAAGCGCCCGGGAAGCTCTGCGAATTTTGAGAAAGATATTTCCATGGAGCGTCCATCCGCCCGAGAAAGCGGGGAAATATGAAAAGCCCTGTTTCGATTATGAAGTGGGATCCTGTCCCGGGGTATGTATCGGAGCCATAACAAAGGCTGATTACATGAAGAACATTCGGTCGCTTAAAATGTTCCTTAAGGGTCAGAAAAAAGCACTTATAAAAAAGTTAGGGCGTGAAATGAAAAAATATTCCGACGCGCTTGATTTCGAATATGCCAACGTTTTGAAGCGCAGAATATTTGCTCTTAATCATATCCAGGACGTTGCTCTGATATCTGAAGAAAGACCGGCAGCGGAAGGAAAGACAGGCGGACGGATAGAAGGGTATGACATATCTAATATATCCGGACGTTCAGCAGTCGGGTCGATGGTTGTATTTATTGGAGGAGAGCCGGATAAAAAGGAATATAAGAAGTTTAAGATACATAGCCTCGACACGCCGAACGATACGGCCATGATGAAGGAGATAATGGAGAGAAGGATAGCTAATCCTTGGCCTATTCCCGATGTTATCCTAGTGGACGGAGGAAAGGCCCAGGTTAATGTCGTAAAGGAGGTCTTATCAGTGAACGGGATAAGGGTGCCGGTGATTGGCATGGTGAAAGGGCCGGACAGAAAAAGGACTGATCTTGTGGGGGACTTTGTTCCGGGAATCGATAAGAAAGTGCTTGAGAGGGTCCGTGACGAGGCTCATCGTTTTGCGATTGGCTATCATAAACGTCTGCGGAGCGCGGAAGCGTTTAATTGACATAAATATCTTCAGATGGCATTCTCCTATTCTAGTATCTTAAAAGCTTAAAAAAGGAGGAATAAGCGTTGAAGAACAAACTGTTTTTCTGTTTAAACCTAATTATCATTGGCGCAATATTCGCGGCGACGTTCGTTTTTTTCGGAGCTTCCAAAGATTCCGTAACTTTAGCCATAGTATTTACCTGTCTTTATTTCGGTATACTATCCTTTATTATTCGGTTTTCCGACGGTAATAAGAGGAGGGTGGTACTCGAAGAAAGAAGAAAAAGGATATCAGAGGCTCAGGATAGAATAATGGACGGAGTGACAGATGCGCTGCGTGATAAGTTTGATCCAGATGGAAAGGTGCTTTTTTTCCAGAGGTCTAACTTGCCGAAAGGTTCGCTTGAGCTGACTATTTTTTTCTATCAGCAGGAAATGATTGGCAGCCCAATATTATCCTTGATCATCGATCTTTTCGGTCCAGTGAATGAGTCGCTATCCTTGATTCTCGATGGTGATTACGAAGTTTACAAGTATTCGATAGCTGAACTTAATCGGCTGACCGATAATTATCTGATTAGTTATCTTAGAGAAGCGATGGAGAACAGGTGACCGCGCATGGCGCGGTCTTTTTATTATAAGAACAGGTATTTAAAAACCCGCCCTGATGGGCGGGTTTTTTAGTTAATTATTATTTAACTTCGAAAGGAAGAGTGATGGACAAGGCGTCGTTCACATAGACCCTGTACTCATACTTGCCGACGCCATAGCGAAGGTTCTCGCAGCCGGTATTATCACCGACGGCCTGCGCCTGAGGAAAAGCCGTCTTAGGCTGGACGCTGATGCCTTTTGTCGCATCATAGACTTCGGTTGCAAACTTTCCAGCAGGAACTTCCTGTTTGATGGTTAAGCTGACGCAAAACTGGTCGTCTTTAACGAAGGTTTTAGTCTTCGTGATCTTATCCATACTGAAAGGAATATCGGCAGGCAACTTGCCCAAGAAAGAGGAAGAAAAGTAATCGGTGTATTCACCCGATCCTCCCTGAGCCTCGGCGTTCTGATTACCGCCTACAACCGGCTGACCGGAAGGGGAGAGGGGAGACTTTTTGACGAACATGAATATTAAACCTGCGACGACAACCACGGCGAATATTATGGCCGCGTAAATTATTTTTTTGTTCATTTTTTCTTTATTAAATTGTATAATAATATCAATAAAATGCAAAAAAGGTTGTTAACTTTTTTTGCATTCAGTAACGACGTTTACCCTCTTTCATCCTAACTTCAGCCCAACCAGAACAATGAGAGCAATGCTCCGCAACATAAAGGACTTTTTTCTTTCAGGGCGCAGAAAAGAGGGTTTTACCCTTGTCGAGCTTTTGGTAGTCATCGGTATCATTGCCGTCGTATCGGCGGCCCTTGTTATATTTCTAAATCCTCAGGAGTATCTCAGGCAGGGACGTGACAGCACAAGAATATCGGATCTTAAAACTATTAACACTGCTGTTGGACTCTATTCATCGACGGTGAGGAAATATAAGGGCGAAGCCAATAAGGTTTACGTTTCGCTACCCGATGTAAATTCCGATTGTTCCTCATATACATTGCCTGTTCTTCCTTCTGGCTGGGGATACAAGTGTGCTACTATCGCAAACCTCCACAATCTTGACGGTACTGGCTGGCTGCCCGTAAATCTCGAGGCTCTTCCAGGAGGCTCGACTATCAAGAGCGTTCCGGCGGACCCGACTAACTCCACCGCTTTCTATTATTCATATATCCCTTCTGGAGAGAAGTGGAAACTAACCGCTATGTTTGAGACCTCCAAATACAGCGACAACGCCGTGAAGGATGGAGGGGTCTCATCGTCTGTGTACGAGGTTGGATCAAATCTTAGCATCCAGCCTTCTGTCGGCGTCTCTGCTGCTCCAACTGATCTTGCGGTCTCAAACATCAAGTCAACTACCCTTACGGTTTCGTGGTCTAAGGGCTCGGCTGATTTCACCGTTGTTAGGATGGCGACTGGAACGGCGCCGACAAGACCGACCGATGGCGCGGCTGTATACAATGGTATCGGAACGACAGTATCTCAGACTTCACTTGTCCCTTCGACCACATATTGCTACTCCGCCTGGAGTTATGACGGCACGAATTATTCCTCAACATATGCGAGCCAGTGTTCTACCACGACAACCGTTCCTCCGACATCGCCGACGAACCTTGCCTTGACTAGTCCTTCAGCGACATCGCTTACCGCCTCCTGGACCAAGGGCTCCGGCAATACGACCATAGTCCGAAGGGCGATTGATACCCCTCCTTCGATTATGACTGAGGGTACGCAAGTATATTCCGGCACCGGTACTACCTTTGTCGATTCATCTTTGTCATCTTCGACTACATATTGCTACTCGGCTTGGAGTTATGATGGGACCAACTACTCAGAGGCATACGCGACCGGCTGTCAGAAAACGCTTCCGCCGACCGCGCCGACGGGCCTTTCTCTATCCGGCGCGACATATACTTCTATCGCCGCTTCCTGGACTAAGGGATCATCAGGGGTGACTGTCGTCCGGAGAGCGGAAGGCCTTATCGCTCCGGCATCCCTTACTGATGGTATTCAGGTGTATTCCGGAACTGCGGCGACCTTTACTGATTCAGCCCTTAATTCATCTTCAAACTATTGCTACTCAGCCTGGAGTTATGACGGCATCGCTTATTCTGTAGCACACACGAGCGCCTGCGGGCAGACGTTGCCGCCATCCGCTCCGACAAATGCCGTTTTTTCCGGTCCGACTGTCAGTTCGGCGGCTATTTCTTGGACTAAGGGATCAGGTTCGATGAGTATGGTTAGAAGAGCAACCGGTTCGGCACCGACGACGCCGACGACCGGCACTCAGGTCTATTCGGGAACAGGTTCAAGTTTTGTCGACTCTGGTCTCGCTTCATCCACTAATTATTGCTATTCCGTATGGAGTTATGACGGCATCGGATATTCAGCTTCATATGCAAGTGTCTGCGGAATGACACTGACGCCTAATGCTCCGACGAACTTCACGCTTTCTGGAATAACGCCTAGTTCGATTACGGCGACGTGGACGATGGGTCCCGGATCGACAAGCACTCTTATCCGCCGTGCCATCGGAACCGCACCCACGACCACATCATCCGGAACTCAGGCATATTCGGGAACAGCATCTACCTTTGTCGATTCGGCTTTAACTTCCAATACAAATTACTGCTATTCCGCCTGGAGCTATGATGGAACAGCATATTCAACTACATATGTAAGCCAATGCGGAACAACCCTTCCGCCAACCGCGCCGACCGCTCTTTCCCTCTCGGGAATAACAGGAGTTTCGATCACTGCTTCCTGGACCAAGGGCTCCGGCAATACAAC
>JAQTUL010000033.1 GCA_028710275.1 Candidatus Colwelliibacteriota bacterium
CTTGTGGGGTATTGGCCGATGGATGAAGGGACTGGAAGTATCGTTAATTCTTCTTTTGGAGGAATGACTGGCGCTGTTACTGGAACGACATGGGTAGCTGGCAAGAACGGGAATGCTTTAAACTTTGCTGCGAATGCTATAGATTCTGTGTCCCTACCTAATACACTATTAAATGGGATGGGGGATTTTACGATATCAGCTTGGATATATCTGAATGGAGTCTCTGGCACAAGAAGTCTCATCGGGGGCGCTAATGTATCTCAAGATAACGAATTTATGATGAGGGCGACAGGAAGTAAATTATCTGCCTACATGAAGGGAGCAGGAGACTATCTTGGAGCGACGACCGTAAGCTCGGGAAGATGGTATCATTTCATTTTTACCCGCTCCGGAGGTCAGGCAAAGATATATCTTGATGGCAGGCAAGATTTTTCGGGGGCAATATCCGCTCTTCCTATGATAGTTGATTCAGGAGGCTTAGTGCTCGGTCAAGAGCAGGATTCAGTTGGAGGAAATTTTGATTCCGGGCAAGCCTGGAACGGCAGGATAGACGAGGTGAGATTCTTTTCGCGGTCTATATCGGCAGGTGAAGCTTTGGCTTTGTATAACGGAGAGAAGTGATGGTGTTACCTATGATATAATCAAAACAATAACGAAAAACAATAAGATATGTCCATAAACACTGTTTTTGAAATAGTAGGTATGCTGACGGCAGTAGTATTTATCCTTGTAAATTTAAAGGAGAGTCGTTCTTTAACGGGCTCTTTCTTTAAGGGATACTATCGTTGGATAATAGTGGGGGCGATATTTATGTTTCTTGGTTTTACGACTGATATCACTGGAGAATGGTTGGGAATGTCAGAGAGTGTTATCGACCCACTACATCATCTTGAATTGATATTATTCGGGGTGATATTCATATATGCGAGTCGAATCCTTCCCAGGGAGGCTTCTAAGTATATGGAAAATAGTAAACTCTAATTAGGGAACTAAGGAATGAAAACACTCCGCTGATGCGGGGCGTTTTTGACTTGAGTGGGAAG
This sequence comes from Candidatus Colwelliibacteriota bacterium, assembly GCA_028710275.1. GTDB lineage: Bacteria > Patescibacteriota > Minisyncoccia > UBA6257 > Colwellbacteraceae > STB-63. The sequence continues at coordinate 1,044 of JAQTUL010000033.1, forward strand.
TGGTGGTAGTTTTTTCGATATAAGCTCGTTTAAAAAAGGAGGGATAATATGCCTAACGAAGAAAAAGTATTACTGAACGCAACTCTATGTTTTCCTGTAGCGGGTGATAAAGTGCTTATGGCCCGAAAAAAAGGAAAAATAGGCAAGGACTGTTGGAATGGTTATGGAGGAGGAATAGAAAAAGGGGAGATACCTATACAGACGGCACCGAGAGAACTTTTTGAAGAATCCAAGCTTATAGCCAGATCCGAGGATATGATGAAGGTTGCTATCATCGATTTTCATAACGAAAAGACCGATGGTGAAAAATTCATCTGCCGAGTCCATATCTATTTTTTGCGTCAGTGGACCGGAGATGTCTGTTCAACGGAAGAGATGGTCGACCCGACCTGGTTTTATAGAGATAATCTTCCATTCGAGGAGATGATGCCGGCAGACAAAGAATGGCTGCCGATAGTCCTCTCGGGAAAGAAGATAATGGCTAAAGCGTATCTTGGCCCTTTTCAGAAGACCCTTCTGGCGAAAATGGAGATAATGGAGGTAGATTCATTCCCAGAAGAATAGCGCCCGCCGATATCGCATCGGCGGTTTTTTATATGATATTGTTCTTTCCTAAATTAAATCCGAAATGGTTCTTTCTAGTCGAAAAAGAAGATATGGACCTCGGTGGTAATAACCGATGGATGTGGTAGGATGACGGCATTGTGACCGATAATAATACAATTTGGGACGTCGTGGTCATTGGTGGTGGCCCTGCTGGTATGATGGCGGCTGGACGTGCCGGCGAGCGCGGAGCGAAGGTTATATTGATAGAAAAGAACGATACCTTCGGTAAAAAGCTCCTTGTGACTGGTGGGGGGAGATGTAATCTGACTAACTATGAGCCGGATGTACGGAAGTTTACGGAGAAGTTCGGGGAGACCGGAAAATTCCTTTTTTCGGCTTTCTCTCAATGGGGCGTCAGAGAAACGCTCGGCTTCTTCCATAGAAGAGACCTTGAAACAAAGGTAGAGGAGGAAGGCCGCGTCTTTCCAATAAGTAATAGGGCAGATTCTGTTTTAGAGGTCCTTACGGATTATCTTAAGGAGGGCAATGTTACTATACTTTCCGGTATTCCTGTTAAAGAGATATCTGTTAGTAGAAATAAGATAGAAGCGGTTCACTTGGAAAACGGTCGGAAAATATATGGACGATCCTTTATATTAGCAACCGGAGGAAGAGCTTTGCCTGAAACTGGTTCGACGGGGGATGGCTTTACTTGGCTTGAGAAGCTCAGTCATACCATAACTCCATCTGACCCGTCTCTTGTTCCAATTGCGATAAAAGACGAATGGGTAAAGGAGATGCAGGGAGTATCTCTCCCCGGCGTTAAGATGACCATTATCCAAAATGGCGTTAAACATCTGAATAGAAAAGGGACAATATTATTTACCCATTTCGGGATAAGCGGGCCAACCATTATTAATATGAGCAAGGTGGTGGGTGGTCTACTGAAAAACGGAGAGGTCGTGATCTCAATGGACATCTTTCCTTCATTAGGCCATGGAGAGCTAAACGCGCAACTTCAGACATTATTGAAGAAACAAAGCAACAGGAAGATTAAGAATGTCCTCCGCGCTATATTACCTGTTGCGGCGCTTGAACCGATTGTTTTTCATCTTTCTGGAGTCGATCCGGAAAAGTTTTGTAATAACATCAAGAGAGAAGAGAGAATGGCTCTTATCAATGCTTTCAAAAATGTTCCGATGAGCGTAGAGGGACTACTTGGTCCCGAAAAGGCGATTGTGACGAGTGGCGGACTATCTCCGCTCGAGGTTGATTTTAAGACGATGCGATCACGTATCTTCCCTAACCTTTATCTTGTGGGGGATATATTGGATATAGATCGACCTTCGGGAGGATATAGCCTCCAGCTTTGTTGGACGACGGGATATGTCGCGGGAAACTCCGCGGTTGAGAAAGAAAAATAAAAAAACACCCCCTATATCAGGGGGTGTTTAAAAAAGACATGCATTATGGATACGGATGGAGTTATAATAATTTTATATGCGTAAGTTAATCCTATCTATTCTGACCGACCATATATTAAGTGCTAGTAAGACATTTTATGGCATAATTGCCAGAATATTAAATATCGGAATTCCTCGTTTCTCTCGGGATGGTAAGGGAATAAGGTCCTTTACTCTTGTTGAGCTCCTTATTGTGATAGCAATATTAGCCGTCCTTGCAGCGGCTGTTGTTGTCGTTATCAATCCCGGAGAGATGTTATCTCAATCCAAGGATGCCGAAAGAGTGGTAGACCTAAAGAATATAAGCAAGGCTATAACCTCCGTCCAAGCGGAGAACCCCTCTGCAGCTATGGGGTCGGCTAATACTGTCTACATATCCATTCCTGATACGAGCAGTACTTGTGCTACAAATATCGCTAATCTTCCTTCCTTACCTACTGGCTGGGCTTATCATTGTTCGACGACTACTGATTATAGAAAAGTCGATGGCACGGGTTGGCTACCGATTGATTTTAGAAATTCTGCCGGAGGTGGTCTCGCTACATTACCTATTGATCCGGTTAATATACCTACGCCAGGAAGGCAATATTATGCCTATGCAACGAACGTCGATAAACAGTTTGAGATAGGAGCGGCTATGGAATCGCAAAAGTATATATTAAATGCTCAGAAGGATGGCGGTGATCAGCTTGCCAGGGTGGAGATGGGAAGCTTTCTTACTATCTTTCCATGGGTTCAGGCATTTACTTTTGATAATGGTTATTTTCCTATAACCGGAGCTAATCCCCAATTTGGCTGGAAAAAAATATCAGGTTCTGGGACGATTGCGGCTATTGGCGATTTAATGAGGGCGACTGGGTATGTGCGATATGACTGGCAGCAGAACATAGCATTCGATCCTCTGGCTACTTATAAGGTGAGTTGCGGCGTTAATCAGATAACCGAACCGACTACTGGAGGAAAATCGATATATTGCGGTTTTGTCGGAATAGCCGCGAACGGAACGACCTTTGTAAGCAGATCAGGAAGCACTTCAAGTACTAGTCAATATTTCCACGCTGCGAATGCAACATCCCAGGTCGCCGGCGGAGGATTAGTCGATTATACGGGATACACGAAAGGAAAAGGATCAACCGGCACTGCTGGACCTTGCCCTCTCATAACTTCTCCATGCATCGTACATAATAATGTTTCTTTTGTGAGGCCGACTTTCTGGCTTAATTATAGTTCTGGAAACGGTATTGCTGACATAGACTATATAACGATAGTCAAAGAGTAATTTAATATAGAAAGCTTATGAAAATCTGCGCCACTGCGCAGGTTTTTTTAAAATATAAACGACGGGCTTCCGTATTATGGGTAATATCTATCTGTGCTCGATAACTGATCAGGCTTCTTTATCGTTCAGCCATGCTACTTTTGCTCCAGTAGCTCCGATAAGATAAGCTGCCTGAATAGGTTCTATAATTATGCCATTAAACTGATCAGGGGATATCTTTATCTTTTCTATATTAGACCCCCGGAGATCGACGTTCTTGAATCTTGCTCCTAAAAAACTAGTGTTTGTGAGATTGCATCCATTAAATCGAACATTATCCATATCGCATTCTTGGAAATCAGCGTCGGTAAGGATGCAATCCTCAAAGACTATATTCTTCATTTTTGTTAGAGCTAAAAGAGAAAGGTCCGCTTTAGACCTTTTTATTACGACGTCGTTCCATTTTCCAGATATAGCCTGAAAACCGGTAAGTTTTGAGCCGTTGATAGCGACACTCGAGAATAATGATTTATTCCAATCCGCATTGGATAAATAGGAATTTTCAATGACAATGTTGGCCATTTTCGTTCGGGAGAGCTTTGTTCCATCAAATCTGGAGTGATTGATTATTCCGGTTAAAAATCTAATATCCAGCCCTTCATTTTCCGAGAGATCAATTTCTTTCATTAAAAAGTCCTCGAAAAGGTCATCGTCTTTTAGAGTTGTAGCTAATACGGGACGGAGCTCCGTCTTTTTCATATGTGGTGGTCGGGGATAAGGTAGTTTCTTTGATTCCAGAACGCTCATACGCTAATTCTAAATGTAAATGAACAATAAGGGGAAGGTATATCTAACTAGGACATATTGATTGACATGACTGTGGGGATAATCTATAAAACGGTCAGACAGGCATTTCTTTTATAGATCAATAAGGAGGAATTCGTATGAAATTTAAATGGTGGGTCCAGTTTCTGTTATCCAAGTGGGATAAGGCACTGACAGTTATCCTTCATTTATCTTCGGGATCAAATCCCCATAATGAGGGGACGACGGTGTGGTATCTAGGTGATCTTTGTTCGGCTCGGTACGGTATTATCAGGGATAACAAGATAGTAGCTATGGGAGGCATCCTTGAAACTGTGCATCATTACGACAGAGACGGAAAATTTATCAGTCGTGTTCCAATGAGAAAGGACACGCAGAAGGGAGATATAGTCACATATGATAAGTTTTTAATAGATGCAAAAATAAGGGAAGAAGAGAATCCCTACGGAAACGGAAGCGGGATGGGAAGCTAGTCAAACTGAACACCGAAGATATATTCTTCGGTTTTTTATATTGTTACGGGGGATTATTCGATATATAATATTCTATATGGCCATAGAAAAAGATAGATTGGTCGGAGAGATAGAAAATAAGCTGAATCTCGTCATAACCATGTCGATATTCTTTCCAGGATTCATCCTCTGGATATCAAACACTCCACAGTCGAGCATAACTGATCCGACACAGAATGCTATTGCTTGGTCTATGATGTTAGGAGTCTACCTAATAAGCTATTTCATCTTCCAATTAAGGAAGGGGGGAAATATAAGAAAAGAGAGAGCGAATATATTGAACACGGCGGTCCTTTTTGGGATATTCTCTTATGTCATCCCGATATTCGTTTCCATATACTCTCTTTCCCGGCCCAGCCTTAGTCTTTTATCTTTTAAGATATTCTCG
>JAQTUL010000002.1:0-2585 GCA_028710275.1 Candidatus Colwelliibacteriota bacterium
TGATGATGGAGGTGAACCTGATGATGGAGGTGAACCTGATGATGGAGGTGAACCTGATGATGGAGGTGAACCTGATGATGGAGGTGAACCTGATGATGGAGGTGAACCTGATGATGGAGGTGAACCTCTGAGAAAAAAAACATTACTCGTCGATGTGTTTCTGGTGATTATGTTTCTGATTGTATTCTCACTCATTCGTCACTTGATACTATAAAACACCAATCTGGTAGAGACATTCACCCATAAAACACAATTTGAATACCCAAAATAGGATATTCAAATGAACTAGTAACTACTTATCTCGTATTTACTTCATATATTCTATCATCTTGTTGTTACCAGTATCTCCCCCGATCGCATCGAGAGCAGAACGATACTTGGTCTGGTACTCCTTCACGTACGACGGATGTTTATCATCTAGGTTATTAATCTCAGAGGTGGTCTTGGAGAGAATTTTTGAACATTCCTTCATTTTCCTTGAGCATTCCTCCTGTAAAATACGAATGTTTGCTCGCTTCACACGAAGAGTCACATAGTAGTCGAGATCATCGATTGCGGTCTCCTTATCTTCAGAGGTATCAGAGAGAAGTTCACGACGTCTTTCTTGAATCTCCTCCATCTCCTTCTTATCATTTTCTCGTTGAGATCGGATGCTATCACGAGCAATGGTATCCATCTTAGTACGAACATCGACCTCCTTGGTGGAGAGACAGTACTTAGAGTCGAGAGTCAAAGGAAAATCATTACCCACGTAACCGATGATATTCTCGTTGTATGAATCAGTTCCTCTAATCAGATTCTCACTCCACTCTTCAGCCTCCTTAGGAGTAGGGAAAGTTCCTCTCTGCTTCATAACTCCGAAACAACCATCAGCGTCCGGACGCGCTCCCTTCGACGGAACGAATGTCATAACATAATAATTCTGTTGTGAGAGAGGAGGGTCTCTGCGAGTACGAACAACCTTGGGGAAATTCATAGTGAGAAAGCTGGTGTTGACAAGGTCGGTCTTCGCCTGAACGACCTCATCCTCGGTAAGAGGACGAGTTCCTGGAAGAGGATCCGGACGATCTCTCATACACTGAGGCTCCATAGTCGATAGCTTATTTTCTTGAACTTCATCTGTGAAATTGATACGATCACTCATGTCTTACTGATTAGGATATCTCTTTATGTTCCGTTTATTCTTTTTTTCTTTTTTAAGAGTAATCATGAGTTGTCCATCAGGAAAAATAGTCAATCCAGCATCCGGTAGATGTGTGTCTAAAACAGGTAAGATTGGAAAATCTCTCTTGGGAAGCCCAAAGAAAAGTTCGAAAAAGTCGAAATCGAAAAAGTCGAAATCGAGAAGTCGAAAGAAATCCAAGAATTGTAAGTCTGATAAGGTGAAAAATCCATCATCAGGAAGATGTGTATCTAAGACAGGAAAAATAGGAAAGAAGATTATCGAATCAGAGGACGAACGGGATGAAAGACGGGACGAGTTAGAATCAGAGGACGACCGGGATGAAAGACGAGACGAGTTAGAATCAGAGGACGAATCGGAATACAGTGACGATGATCACGATGACAAATATATCGCTTGTTATAATCAGGTGTGTGGTAAAAAGTCTAATGATGGATATTTTGACATCGTTACTCTTCCAGAGGGATCTAGGATCTTTAGAAATATGAGATCGAATCTGAAAAAGAAAACACCTGCATGGTTTTCTGATCCTAAAATTGCAGCGATATACGGAGGTCTCGGTCCGAATTGTCATGTGTTCGAGATCAAGAAGGATCTTCAACTTATCGATGTGACTATCTCTAAAAATATTAAAACTATATATGAATCAGATAAGATTTCCGGAGCAGACAAAGAGATCATCTCTCTTGTAACAGGATACAATTCGACGTCGTTGAAACAATTAGATTACGGAGAGTATCCTGAGATCTTCTGTTCCGAATATAATAAAAAGGATAAATCTAAGATAGTTTTCTGTCCAGTGGGATTCTTCTCTTCTAAGGATAAGAAAAAGAATATCTATATCAATCTTCGTCTCGCGAAGATTGTATGTAAGATGGGATACGATGGTTGGATTATCCCTCCAAAGGCGGTAATCGACAAATCAACGAATACTAACTATAATCACGAAGTTCTTATATGCAATCCCGGGATGAAATTGAAGCATATTAAAAATAAATCATGTGGAGATTATTAAAGTCGTATCAAGAAATGGAAGCCCAGGAGACGTATCCATAAAGAAGAACACTACACATACAATCGATAAGATAAAGAAGAATGTTCATTTATAAATGATTGAGTAAAGTTGTCGTTAATCTTGTCGATGTCTAAAACCAGACTATTAAATTTTATATTTAACTAATTTAAAATGCCACCTAAACGTATTGCATCGTGCAAAAAATTTCTAACATCCAATGGTATGAAAGTTACCGGGTCATATCGTAAGTCGAGAAAGAGTCGTAAGTCGAGAAAGAGTCGTAAGTCGAGAAAGAGTCGTAAGTCGAGAAAGAGTCGTAAGTCGAGAAAGAGTCGTAAGTCGAGAAAGAGTCGTAAGTCGAGAAAGAGTCGTAAGTCGAGAAAGAGT